>JAEUPJ010000020.1 GCA_016790285.1 Roseateles sp.
CGCGCTTGGTGAACGAGGGGCTTTTGAGGCCCCTTTTTCACACCCCCTGACACCTGGACAACACCGGGCAGGCCTGCGAGCTCAGGTCGCCCTTCAATGGAGAGTACACACATGGCTGCTATCACCACCAGCATGGTTGCCGAACTGCGCGCCAAGACCGACGCCCCGATGATGGAGTGCAAGAAGGCCCTGACCGAGGCAGACGGCGACATGGCCAGCGCCGAGGAGATCCTGCGCGTCAAACTGGGCAACAAGGCCGGCAAGGCCGCTGCCCGCATCACCGCCGAAGGCGTGGTCACCGCCAGCGTGAATGGCGCGACCGGCGCGCTGGTCGAGATCAACTGCGAAACCGACTTCGTCTCCAAGAACGACTCGTTCCTGGCGTTTGCGCGTTCCTGCGCCGACCTGGTCGCCACCAGCAACCCGGCCGACGTGGCGGCCTTGTCGGCGCTGCCGCTCGCGCAGGACGGCTTCGGCCCCACGGTCGAGGACGTGCGCAAAGGCCTGATCGGCAAGATCGGCGAGAACATGTCGATCCGTCGCTTCAAGCGCTACGCCGGCGGCGGCGCGCTGGCTCACTACCTGCACGGCACGCGCATCGGCGTGGTGGTCGAGTTCGACGGTGACGCCGTTGCCGCCAAGGACGTGGCCATGCACGTGGCCGCCATGAAGCCGGCAGCGCTGTCGTCGGCCGACGTGCCCGCCGACCTGGTCGAGAAGGAGCGTCGCATTGCCGCCGAGAAGGCTGCCGAGGATGGCGCGGCCGCCGTGGCCGCCGGCAAGGCTCCGCAGTCGGCCGACATCGTGGCCAAGCGTGTCGAAGGCTCGGTGCAGAAGTTCCTCAAGGAAGTGTCGCTGCTTGACCAGGTCTTCGTGAAGGCCGCCGACGGCAAGCAGACCGTGGGCGCCTACCTGAAGTCGGTCAACACCACGGTCAAGGGCTTCACGCTCTACGTCGTGGGCGAAGGCATCGAGAAGAAGGTCGACGACTTCGCGGCCGAAGTGGCTGCCCAGGTGGCGGCTGCAAAGGGTCAGTAAAGACGCTTGCGAAATCGAACGAAATGAAGGGGCGCCAAGTTGGCGCCCTTTAAACTTCCGGCCCCGACAGGCCTTAAAACCCCGAGGACACCATGCCCGCGTACAAGCGCATCCTGCTCAAACTCTCCGGTGAAGCCCTCATGGGCGACGACGCCTACGGCATCAACCGCGCCACCATCGTGCGCATGGTGCAGGAGGTCCGTGAAGTGACGCAGATGGGCGTGGAGGTGGCCGTCGTCATCGGCGGCGGCAACATCTTCCGCGGCGTCGCGGGCGGCTCGGTCGGCATGGACCGTGCCACGGCCGACTACATGGGCATGCTGGCCACGGTCATGAACTCCCTCGCCCTGGCCGACACCATGCGCCAGGAAGGCATGACGGCCCGGGTGATGTCGGCCATCGCTATCGAGCAGGTCGTCGAGCCCTATGTGCGACCCAAGGCGCTGCAGTACCTCGAAGAGGGCAAGGTCGTCGTCTTCGCGGCCGGCACGGGCAACCCCTTCTTCACGACCGACACCGCCGCCGCCCTGCGTGGTGCGGAGATCGGCGCCGAGATCGTGCTGAAGGCCACCAAGGTCGACGGCGTCTACACGGCCGACCCCAAGAAGGACCCCGACGCGAAGCGCTACTCGCGCATCACCTTCGATGAGGCGATCACGCGCAACCTGCAGGTGATGGATGGCGCCGCGTTCGCGCTGTGCCGCGACCAGAAGCTGCCGATCAAGGTCTTCAGCATCTTCAAGCCCGGTGCGCTCAAGCGCGTCGTGCAGGGCGAGGACGAAGGCACGCTGGTGCACGTGTAAGCCAGTTTTGGGGACAGAGCTACTCGCTTCGCTCGGGCGGTCAGTCCCGCAAAGTCAACAAGGTACGAGAGACGACAGATCATGAGCACTGCTGACATCAAGAAGACCGCCGAAGCCAAGATGGCCAAGTCCATCGATGCGCTGAAGGGCGAACTGCAGAAAATCCGCACGGGCCGCGCCCACCCGGGCATCCTTGACCAGGTGAGCGTCGACTACTACGGCTCCATGGTGCCCATCAGCCAGGTGGCCAACGTCACGCTGTTGGATGCCCGCACGATTTCCGTGCAGCCCTGGGAAAAGGGCATGGGCGCCAAGATCGAAAAGGCCATCCGTGAGAGCGACCTCGGCCTGAACCCGGCCTCGCAGGGCGACCTGATCCGCGTGCCGATGCCCCCGCTGACCGAAGAGCGTCGCCGCGAGCTGACCAAGGTCGTGCGCAATGCCGGTGAAGACGCCAAGGTGGCCGTGCGCAATCTGCGCCGCGATGCCAACGAGCAGGCCAAGAAGCTGCTCAAGGACAAGGAAATCGGCGAGGACGACGAGCGTCGCAGCCTTGATGAAGTCCAGAAGCTCACCGATCGCGTGATCGCCGAGATCGACAAGCTGATCTCGGCCAAGGAAGCCGAGATCATGGCGGTTTGAGCGCGCACGCCGTCGTGACGCAAGACCGACCGGCGCCGCCGCGCCACGTCGCCATCGTCATGGATGGCAACGGCCGCTGGGCCAAGAAGCGCTTCCTGCCGCGCTTCTTCGGTCACAAGGCCGGCGTGGACAGCCTCGTCAAGATCGTCCAGGCCTGCATCGACCGCGACATCGAGCACCTCACCGTCTTCGCCTTCTCCAGCGAGAACTGGAAGCGACCCAGTGACGAGGTCTCGGGCCTGATGGGCCTGGTGCTGGCCGCCGTCAGCCGCTACCTGGCCAAGATGGGTGCCATGGGTGTGCGCATCCGCATCGTGGGTGACCGCGACGCGGTGTCCGACAAGCTGCGCAACGCCTGGAACGAAGCCGAGACGAGCACAGCGCACAACACGCGCCTGACTCTCAACGTCGCCTTCAATTACGGTGGCCGCTGGGACATCGTGCAGGCCTGCCGCAAGGCCATCGAGGCGGGCGTAAGCCCGCAGGAGCTCACCGAGGCGCGGCTGTCGGAGTTCATGGCCATGAGCTACGCACCCGACCCCGATCTCTTCATCCGCACCGGCGGGGAGGTGCGCATCAGCAACTTCCTGCTCTGGCAGGCGGCGTACACCGAGTTCGTCTTCTCCGATTGCCTCTGGCCGGAGTTCGGCGAACGCGAGCTGGACGCTGCCATCGCGGCCTTCCATGAGCGCGACCGCCGCTTCGGCGGTGTCAAGGACACGGCCATCGCGGCCTGATCCTGCCCAGCCAACCCTCCCGCGCCATGCTCAAGACCCGTGTCATCACCGCCGTCGTCCTGCTGGCCATCCTGCTGCCGGTCCTGTTCCAGACCTCGCCGTGGCCGTTCGCCTGGGTGACGGTCGTCATGATCGGCGCCGCCGGCTGGGAATGGGCGCGCCTGAACGGCCTGCCCGGCACGGGCGCCATGGCGGCCGGTGTCGCGCTGGCGCTGGTTTGCGTGTGGACGCTGCTGATCGGCGGGCTCAACGCGCCGCCGGCCTGGGTCTGGTCCCTGGCGAGCCTGACGTGGGTGTTGGGTGGCGCCTATGCGCTGAGGGCCGGCCCGCAGGGCTGGCCGCGCATCGCGCGTGGCGGCCGTCTGGCGCTGGGGGCGCTGCTGCTTTGGGGCGCGTGGCTGGCCATCGTCCAGGCCAAGGTGCATGGCATCAATTTCATCCTTTCAGTGTTCTGCCTTGTCTGGGTGGCCGACATCGCCGCCTACTTCTGCGGCCGCGCCTTCGGCAAGCGCAAGCTCGCGCCTGCCATCAGCCCGGGCAAGAGCTGGGAAGGCGTCTGGGGCGGCATGGCTGGCGTGCTGCTGCTGGGCTTCACGTGGGTGCAGGTCATCGACGTGAAGCTGGCTGTCGATTCCCCCAGCCTCTTCACGCTGTTGGTGCAGCGCCATGGCCTGATCTCGTTGCTGGCGGTCGTCTTCCTGGGCGCCATGAGCGTCGTGGGCGACCTGTTCGAATCCCTCGTCAAGCGGGCCGTCGGCGCCAAGGACAGCAGCAACCTGCTGCCGGGCCACGGTGGCGTGCTCGACCGCATCGACGCGCTGCTGCCGGTGTTCCCGTTGGCCCTTGCCCTCATCAGCCTATGAACCGCCAACGCGTCTGCGTCCTCGGGTCGACCGGTTCCATCGGCGTCAACACGCTGGACGTCATTGCCCGCCACCCGGAGCGCTACGAGGTCGTGGCGCTGAGTGCGATGAGCCGGGTCGACGAGCTGCTGGCCCAGTGCCTGGCCTGGAGGCCGCGTTTGGCCGTCATGCCGGACCGCGAGGCCGCTGCCCGCCTGCGCGAACGCCTGCGTGAAGCCGGCAGCGCGACGCAGGTGCTGGACGGCGCCGACAAGCTCGCCGAGATCGCCGCGCACCCGGATGTCGACACCGTGATGGCCGCCATCGTCGGCGCCGCCGGCCTGGCGCCCGCCATTGCCGCGGCGCGCGCGGGCAAGCGGCTGCTGCTGGCCAACAAGGAAGCCATCGTGGTGGGCGGCGCGCTCTTCATGCAGGCCGTCGCCGAAGGTGGCGCCACGCTGCTGCCCATCGACAGCGAGCATTCCGCCATCTTCCAGTGCCTGCCCGAAGACCGCCGCACCTGGGCGCAGCGCATCGACCACATCGTGCTCACGGCCTCCGGCGGCCCCTTCCGCACCCGGGACCCGAAGACGCTGGCCGACGTCACGCCCGACCAGGCCTGCGCCCACCCCAACTGGGTCATGGGCCGCAAGATCTCTGTCGACTCGGCCACGATGATGAACAAGGCGCTGGAGGTCATCGAGGCGCGGTGGCTGTTCAACCTCACGCCCGAGCAGATTCGTGTCGTCATCCACCCGCAGAGCATCATCCACTCGATGGTGGTCTGCCGCGACCAGTCGGTGCTCGCACAGCTGGGCACGCCGGACATGCGCGTGCCCATCGCCTACGGCCTGTCCTTCCCCGAGCGCATCACCTCGGGCGCCAGCCGGCTGGACCTGCTCACCACGCCCGGCCTCAGCTTCGAGGAAGCCGACGCGGTACGTTTCCCCGGCCTGCACCTGTCCTGGCAGGCCCTGCGCGCGCCGGAAGGCAGCACGACGGTACTCAATGCGGCCAACGAGGTCGCGGTGGATGCCTTCCTGAACGGGCGGCTGAGGTTCGATCGCATCCATGCCGTCAACTCGCAATGCCTGGCCGACGTTCAGCCGGGCGACTGCAGCAGCATTGATGCGCTGCTCGAGCTCGACGCCCGCACCCGCGAACACGCACGCGCCCTGGCTCGCCAACTGTCGTGACCACCATCCTTGCCTTCCTCGCTGCCCTGGGCCTGCTGATCGCGGTCCATGAATGGGGCCACTACCGCGTCGCGCGAGCCTGCGGCGTGAAGGTGCTGCGCTTCTCGATCGGCTTCGGCCGGGTCCTCTGGCGCCGGGTCGGCCGCGATGGCACCGAGTTCACGCTGAGCGCCTTGCCCCTGGGCGGTTACGTGCGCATGCTGGACGAGCGTGACGGCCCGGTGGCTCCACACGAGCGCGATCAGGCCTTCAACCGGCGACCGCTGCGCCAGCGCGCTGCCATCGTCGCCGCCGGGCCGTTTGCGAACTGGGTGCTGGCGGTCGTCCTTTTCGCCGCCGTGGCGTGGCTCGGGAGCGAAGTTCCGAAGGCGGTCCTGGGTACGCCCCCAGCTGGATCGCTGGCCGAACGCGCAGGCCTGCAGGCTGGCGACTGGGTGAGGGCGGTCTCGCCCGATGGGCAGCAATGGCAGGACGTGCCGTCGCTGGTCGAATTGCAGTCGGCCGTGGCGCGCGCGCAGGCGCTGGGTGAGCCGCTGCACTTGTCGGTCACCGCCGCCGGCGGCCACGGCGCCCGCAGCCTGCGCCTGGAGACCGAACGACTCACCGGCCGCGCGCCCGACGCGAGCCTGTTCAACGACATTGGCCTGGCGCCGCTGTCCGACCCGCTGATCCGCCAGGTGGCGCCGGGTGGAGCGGGTGCGCGGGCCGGCCTGCAGGCGGGCGACCGTGTGCTGGCCATCGACGGCCGCCCTGTGCCCGACGCCGGCTACCTGCGCGACGCGATCCGGCGCGCCCGGGACGGCGACGAGCCGCGGGCCATGGCCTGGCGGGTCGAACGCAGCGGTCAGACGATCGAACTCAGCGCCACGCCGCGCCTCGTCGAAGAAGGCGGCCAACGCGTGGCGCGCCTGGAGATCGGCGTGGGCTCGGCCCCCGAGCGCGTCTTCGTGAGCTACGGTCTCGTCGATGGCCTGTGGCGCGGCCTGGAGCAGAGCTGGGACATGGCTGCAACGACAGTGCGCCTGCTCGGCCGCATGCTGGTGGGCGAGGCCTCGGTCAAGAACCTCAGCGGGCCGCTGACCATCGCCGACTATGCCGGGCAGTCCGCCAAGGCGGGCGTCTCGCCCTACCTCGACTTCCTCGCCAAGATTTCGCTCAGCCTGGCTGTCCTCAACCTGCTGCCGCTGCCAATGCTCGACGGCGGGCACCTCATGTATCATCTTTTCGAGGGTTTGAGTGGCCGCCCCGTCTCCGAATGGTGGCAACGGCAACTGCAGCGCGCTGGTGCGCTGGTCCTGATGCTGATGATGGCCTTGGCCCTTTCCAACGACGTCGCCCGGTTCGCGGGTTGGCACTGACACTCCCCGGTCCCCATGTCCTTTTCTTTCAGTTCGGGAGCGAAGCGTCGCCCCTTCCGCCTCGGCTTGCTGGCTATGGCCGTCACGGGGTTGTTCCAGTCGGGACTTGCCTGGGCGGTCGACCCCTTCGTGCTCAAGGACATCCGCGTCGAGGGCCTGCAGCGCACCGACCCGGGTACCGTGTTCGCGTCGCTGCCCTTTCGCATCGGCGACACCTACAACGATGAAAAAGGCGCCGCCGCCCTGCGCGCCCTGTTCGCCACCGGCCTGTTCAAGGACGTGCGCATCAGCATCGACGGCAATGCGGTG
The DNA here is from genome assembly GCA_016790285.1 of Roseateles sp. Classification (GTDB taxonomy): domain Bacteria; phylum Pseudomonadota; class Gammaproteobacteria; order Burkholderiales; family Burkholderiaceae_C; genus Pelomonas. Next base: position 6,926 of record JAEUPJ010000020.1, read on the forward strand.
GTCGTCATCATCGACGAGCGCCCCATCATCGCCAACGTCAACTTCGTCGGCCTCAAGGAGTTCGATACCGAGGCGCTGACCAAGTCGCTCAAGGACGTCGGCATCGGCGAAGGCAAGCCCTTCGACAAGGCGCTGGCCGACCGCGCCGAGCAGGAACTCAAGCGCCAGTACCTCACGCGCAGCCTCTACGGCGCCGAGGTCACGACCACGATCACCCCGATCGAGCGCAACCGCGTCAACGTGAGCTTCAACGTGACCGAAGGCGAGCCGGCCAAGATCGCCGAGATCCGCATCCTCGGCACCAAGGTGTTCTCCGAGAGCACGCTGCTCGGCCTGCTGGAGCAGACGACCAGCGGCTGGCTCACCTGGTACACCAAGACCGACCGCTACTCGCGCGCCAAGCTCAACGCCGACCTCGAAACCATCCGCAGCTATTACCTGAACCGCGGCTACCTCGAGTTCAACGTCACGTCCACGCAGGTCACGATCTCGCCGGACAAGCAGAGCATCAGCATCGCGATCACCATCAACGAGGGTCAGCCCTACACGGTGACCGGCGTCAAGCTCGAAGGCGACTTCCTCGGCCGCGAGGAAGACTTCAAGCACCTCGTCTACCTCAAGCCAGGCCAGGCCTACCAGGGCGAAGCGGTGGCCACCACCACGCGTGCCTTCAGCGACCTGTTCGGCACCTACGGCTACGCGTTCGCGCGGGTCGACAGCCGCCCGGACATCAACCGCGAGACGGGTCAGGTCGTCGTGACCTTCGTGGCCGAGCCGCAGCGCCGCGTCTACGTGCGCAAGGTCATCATCTCGGGCAACTCGCGCACGCGGGACGAGGTCATCCGCCGCGAATTCCGCCAGTTCGAAGCCGCCTGGTACGACGGCCAGAAGATCAAGGCCTCGCGCGACCGCGTCGAACGCCTGGGCTACTTCAAGGACAAGGAAGTCAACATCGACACCCAGGAGGTGCCGGGTGCGCAGGACCAGGTCGACGTGATCCTGACCGTCGTCGAGCGCCCGACCGGCGCCATCACGGTGGGTGCGGGCTACTCGAGCCAGACCAAGCTGTCGTTCACGGGCTCCATCCGCCAGGACAACGTGTTCGGCTCGGGCAACTACCTGGGCATCGATGTCGCCACGGCGCGCACGGGCCGCCAGCTGCAGGTGAGCACGGTCGACCCGTACTTCACGGTGGACGGTGTCTCTCGCGCCATCGACGTCTTCTACCGCACGACCCGCCCGATCAACACGTTGGGCGAGGAGTACCAGTACGTCACCAAGGGCGGCGCGATCCGCTTCGGCGTGCCGTTCTCCGAGCTCGACACGGTCTTCTTCGGCATCGGCTACGAGCAGACGACCATCACGACGAGCAAGGGCCTGCCCAACAGCTACTTCCTGTTCGCCAACCAGTTCGGCCAGCGCAGCAACTCCGTGCCGCTGACCATCGGCTGGCAGCGCGACAGCCGCGACAGCGTGCTCTCGCCGATGAAGGGCAAGTACCAGCGCGTCAACGTCGAGGCCAGCACCTTCGGTGACGCCAAGTACGCCCGCATCAACCTGCAATACCAGCAGTACTTCGAGATCACCAACAAGATCACGCTGGGCGTGAACAGCGAACTCGGCTGGGGCGTGGGCCTGGGCGGCAAGCCCTATCCCATCTTCAAGAACTTCTACGGCGGCGGCCTCGGGTCCGTGCGCGTCTTCGAGGCCGGTTCGCTCGGGCCGGTGGACGTGACCGGCTCCTATAGCGGCGGCAATCGGCGCTTCAACACCAACGCCGAGCTGTACCTGCCGGTGCCGGGCAGCGGCAACGACAAGAGCTTCCGTCTCTTCGGCTTCATGGACGCCGGCAACGTGTGGGGCAGCGACGCCAAGGAGAAGGTCAGCTTCGACACCATCCGCGTGTCGGCAGGCGTGGGCCTGTCCTGGATCTCGCCCATGGGCCCGCTGCGCCTGAGTTACGGCAAACCTATCCGCAAACAACGCACGGATAGAATCGAGAAATTCCAATTCCAGATCGGGACTGCATTCTGATGATGAGCAAGCTCTTGCAATCGGTGGCTCTGGCCGCTTCGATGGTTCTGGCCACCTCGGCCGTGCAAGCCCAGGAACTGAAGATCGGCTACGTGAACAGCGAGCGTGTGCTGCGCGAGGCCAACCTGGCCAAGACCGCCCAGGCCAAGCTCGAAGCCGAGTTCGGCAAGCGTGACAAGGACCTGCGCGATCTGGAAACCAAGCTGCGTGGCGCCGCGGACAAGCTCGAGAAGGACGCCCCCACGCTGTCCGAGAATGAGCGCAACCGCCGCCAGCGCGACGTCGTCGAGCAGGAGCGTGACCTGCAGCGCAAGCGCCGCGAGTGGCAGGAAGACCTGACCCAGCGCAAGAACGAAGAGCTGTCGGCCGTGGTCGAGAAGGCCAACAAGGTCATCAAGCAGATCTTCGACGCCGAGAAGTACGACCTGATCCTCCAGGACGCGATCCACTTCAGCGCCCGCGTGGACATCACCAAGAAGGTGATCGACGCGCTGAACGCGCAGAAGTAAGTCGCGCACCGACATGAGCTCGACGCCCGTCGCGCTCACCGAGCTGATCGCCGCCTTGGGCGGCGATTTGCTTGGTGGGTCCGAACTCCGCATCAGCCGTATCGCACCGCTGGACGAGGCCGACGGCCAGAGCATCAGCTTCCTCGCGAACCCGCGCTACCAGGCGCAGCTGGTCACCACGCAGGCCGCCTGCGTCATCGTCTCGCCGGCCCACGCCGAGGCTGCGTCGGCCCGCGGCGCGGCCATCGTCACGCCCGACCCCTACCTCTACTTTGCCCGCCTCACGCAGTGGTGGGCGGCACGCACGCGCCCCGCACCGGCCGTGGGCGTGCACCCGAGTGCCATCGTTTCGCCCGAAGCGCAGCTGGGGCAGGGCGTCGAGATCGGGCCTCTGGCCGTCATCGAGGCGGGCGCCGTCATCGGTGACGGGGCGCGCATCGGCGCGCATTGCGTCGTCGAGCGTGGCGCCCAGGTGGGTGAGGGCACCCGCCTGGCACCCCGGGTCGTGCTCGGCTACGGCTGCCGCATCGGCGCGCGCGGCCTGGTGCACAGCGGCGTGGTCATCGGCGCCGACGGCTTTGGCCTGGCACCCAGCAAGAACGGCTACGTGAAGATCGAGCAGCTCGGCAACGTCACGATCGGTGACGACGTCGAGATCGGCGCCAACACCTGCATCGACCGCGGCGCGCTGGCCGACACCGTCATCGAAGACGGCGTCAAGCTCGACAACCTCATCCAGATCGCCCACAACGTGCACATCGGTCGCAACACGGCCATGGCCGGCTGCGCGGCGGTGGCGGGCTCCACGCGCATCGGCGCGAACTGCACCATCGGTGGGGCGGCCAACATCATCGGGCACCTCACACTGGCGGACGGCGTGCATGTGTCCGCGGCCACGACCATCACGCGCAGCATCAGCGAGCCCGGCGTCTACAGCGGCCCGCACCCCTTCGAAGACAACGCCAGCTGGCAGAAGAATGCGGCCACGCTGCGCCAGCTTCACACCCTCCGGGAGCGCATCCGCGCGCTTGAAAAAAAATGACGACAGACACGATCACGATGGACATCCACGACATCCTCAAGCGCCTGCCGCACCGCTACCCCATCCTGCTGGTGGACCGCGTGGTGGAGCTCGTCAAGGGCGAGCGCATCCGCGCGATCAAGAACGTCTCCATCAACGAGCCCTTCTTCATGGGCCACTTCCCGCACCGCCCGGTCATGCCGGGCGTGCTGGTGCTCGAAGCCCTCGCGCAGGCCGCCACGCTGCTGGCCATCGAGACGATGGACATCGTGCTGGACGAGAAGTCGGTCGTGTACTTCGCCGGCATCGACGGCGCCCGCTTCAAGCGCCCGGTGGAGCCGGGCGACCAGCTCGTGCTGGAGGTGACCTTGGGCCGTGCCAAGGCCGGCATCTACAAGTTCGCCGCGCGGGCGCTGGTGGGCGAGCAGGTCGCCGCCGAAGCCGAACTCATGTGCACCATGCGCCGCATCGAGGCATGACCCACCCCCGTAGCGCCTCCGACGCGCCTCCTCGAGGGGGCGCACCCAGTGGCCTGGCAAAGCCAGTTCCACGGGTGCCGCTGGAGGCCTCGAGCACGCGCCTCGCGCGCGCTTCTCTGGAGCAGGCATGGCTTTGATTCATCCAACCGCATTGATTGATCCCGCCGCCGAGCTGGACTCGTCGGTCACCGTCGGCGCCTATTCGCTGATCGGCCCGCACGTGAAGATCGGCGCGGGCACCAAGGTCGGCCCGCATGTCGTCATCGAAGGCCACACAACCATCGGGCGCGACAACACCTTCTTCCAGTTCAGCTCGATCGGTGCGGCCAACCAGGACAAGAAGTACGCGGGCGAGCCCACGACGCTCGTGATCGGCGACCGCAACACCGTCCGCGAGTTCTGCACGCTCAATGTCGGCACGGTGCAGGACCGCGGCGAGACGACGGTGGGGCATGACAACTGGATCATGGCCTACTGCCACCTGGCGCACGATGTCGTCATCGGCAACGAGTGCGTGCTGGCCAACGGCGCGACGCTGGCGGGCCATGTGCAGGTGGGCGACCATGTCACCATCGGCGGCCTCACCGGCATCCTGCAGCGCATGCGCATCGGCGACCACGCCATGATCGGCTTCCAGGCCCACGTGGCGCAGGACGTGCCGCCGTTCATGACGGTGGACGGCAACCCGCTGTCGGCACGCGCGGTCAATGTCGTGGGCCTCAAGCGCCGCGACTTCAGCGCCGAGCGCATCGGCGCCATCCGCCAGATGTACAAGCTCATCTACCGCAGCGGCCACACGCTGGACGAAGCCAAGGCGGCCATCGAGGCCCTGCGCGGTGCCGACGGCGGGGCGGCTGATGGTGACATCGACACGATGCTGACCTTCCTCGCCGCATCCACTCGCGGCATCGTGCGCTGACCCGATGACCGACGCGCCCCGCATCGGCATGGTGGCCGGCGAGGCCAGCGGCGACCTGCTGGCCAGCCTGCTGCTGCAGGGCCTGCGCACGCGCTGGCCAGGCCTGGCCTCCCAGGGCATCGGCGGCCCGAAGATGATCGCCCAGGGCTTCGAGACCTGGTGGCCGCACAGCAAGCTGTCCATCTTCGGCTACGTGGATGCGCTGCTGAACATCCGCGAGCTGCTGTCCATCCGCAAGCAGCTCGGCACGCGGCTCATCTCGAATAGGCCGGACGTCTTCATCGGCGTGGATGCACCTGACTTCAACTTCGGCCTCGAGACGCGGCTGCGCGAGGCGGGCATCAAGACCGTCCACTTCGTCTGCCCGTCCATCTGGGCCTGGCGGCCCGAGCGCGTCGAAACCATCCGCAAGGCCGCCGACCACGTGCTGTGCCTGTTCCCCTTCGAGTCCGAGATCCTGCACAAGGCGGGCATCGGCGCGACCTACGTCGGGCACCCGCTCGCTGACGCCATCCCGATGGAGCCGCCCCGCGCGGCGATGCGCCAGACTCTTGATCTGCCCGAGGGCGACACCGTCATCGCGCTGCTGCCGGGCAGCCGCAAGAGCGAGATCAAGTACATCGCCCCCGCCCTGATCGGCGCGGCGCGCCTGCTGGCCCGCCCCGGGCGGCGCTTCATCATGCCGGTGGTGCCGGGGCTGCGCAGCCTCGTGGAGCCGCTGCTGGGCGGCGTCGACATCCAGCTGCTGGACGGCCAGTCGCACGCCGCGCTGGCCGCCTGCGACCTGACGCTGGTGGCCAGCGGCACGGCCACGCTGGAGGCCGCGCTGTTCAAGCGTCCCATGGTCATCGCCTACCGCATGAACCGACTGAACTGGTGGCGCATGAAGGACAAGGGCCTGCTGCCCTGGGTGGGACTGCCCAACATCCTGGCGCGCGAGTTCCTGGTGCCCGAGCTGATCCAGCACGCCTGCACGCCCGAGGCGCTGGCGCGCGAGGCGGAGGGCCTGCTGGCCGACGCGCCGCGCCGCGAGGCGCTGCACGGGCGTTTCGTCGAACTCCACACGCTGCTGCGGCAAGACACCGCGCAGCGCGCCAGTGATGCGATCGCGAGCCTCCTGCGTGCCTGAGCAGGTGTCCCTGGACTGGACGCCGCCCGGCCTGGTCGCCGGCGTGGACGAGGCCGGGCGCGGGCCGCTGGCCGGGCCGGTGTTCGCGGCGGCCGTCATCCTCGACGACCTGCAGCCCATCGTCGGCCTGGCCGACTCCAAGGCGCTCACCGCCGCCAAGCGGGCGCGCCTGTACGACGAGATCCGCGCCAAGGCCCTGTGCTGCTGCATCGCGCAGGCGTCGGTCGAGGAGATCGACCGCGTCAACATCCTGCAGGCCACGATGCTGGCCATGCAGCGCGCCGTGCACGGCCTGCGCCTGAAGCCCGCGCTCGTGCGCATCGACGGCAACCGGCTGCCGGTGCTGCCCATGGCGGCCGAGGCCATCGTGAAGGGTGACGCCACCGTGCAGGCCATCTCGGCGGCCAGCATCCTCGCCAAGGTGGCGCGCGACCTTTTCTGCGAGCAGATGCACGACAGCCATCCGCAGTACGGCTTCGCGACGCACAAGGGCTACGGCACGCCCGAGCACCTGGCGGCGCTGCGCGAGCATGGCGCCAGCCCCTGGCACCGCCGCAGCTTCTCGCCGGTGCGCGAACTCTGCGTGGACATCACCACGAACCGCCTCGCCTGAAGGCCGCATGAAGCTCGACCACGTCACCTCCCGCGACAACCCGGCCCTCGTGCGGCTGCGCAAGCTCGCCATGGACGGCAGCGCCTACCGAAAGAGTGGCAGTGTCTGGATCGAGGGCGACCACCTGATCCGCGCCGCCCTGCAGCGCGGTTGGCAACCGGCGCTGGTGGTGCTCACCGAGGCGGCGATGCAGGACCCGGCCCTGGCGGCGCTGGCCGAGGCGGCCCCGCGCGCCCTCGTCGTGCCGACGGGCCTGTTCAAGGGTTTGAGCGGCCTGGAGTCGCCCGGGCAGATCGGCGCGGAGCTGGCGCTGCCGGCCACACCGGGCATCGACCCTGCCGCAGCCAGCGTCGTGCTCGATCGACTGCAGGACGCCGGCAACGTCGGCGCCATCCTGCGCAGCGCGGCGGCGCTGGGCTTCCGGCAGGTGCTGGCGATCAAGGGCACCGCAGCGCTGTGGTCGCCCAAGGTCGTGCGGGCCGGGCAGGGCGCGCACTTCGGCCTGCGGCTGGTGGAGGGCCTGACGGCCGACGACCTGTCCGCGCTCACCGTGCCGATGGTCGCGACCAGCTCCCACGACAGCCAGCCCTTGCATCGTGTCGCGCTGCCGTCGCCCTGCGCCTGGGTCATGGGCCACGAAGGGCAGGGCGTCTCGCCCGCGCTGATGGCCCGCTGCGCGCTGCGCGTGGGCATCCCGCAGCCCGGCGGCGAAGAGTCGCTGAACGTCGCGGCCGCTGCGGCCATCTGCCTGTACGAGAGCGCGCGCCAGCGCGGCTGACGCACCGGGCGCCGCGCCCGCCCCCGCATGGCCGCGCAGCGCTTGCAATCGAGAATGATTCTCATTACAGTGGCTCCATGCTCACTGTTCCTCGACCGATCCCCGCAGCTGCACCCGCCCCGGCGGCGGACGTGCGTGCCCGCCAGGGCGAGGTGCCGTGCATCGACAGTGCCGCGCTGCTCGGCCCGCGCGGCGAGGTGCACATCACGCACCACGGGCAGGTTTACCGCCTGCGCGTCACGTCCCTGGGCAAGTTGATCCTGACCAAGTAGCCCCCCTCGTTTCCTGAACCCCGCGCCAGCCAGCTGCAGCCAGCCCGCGCTCTCGACCCGGAGCCCCTGTGCTGAAGACTGCCGTCGCGCTGGCCGTGACCTGTGCCTGCGCCTGCCCCCAGGCCCAAACCCAAGCCTCCACCGAGGCGCCCACCGAGCTGCCCGAGCTGACCAACACCGCCACGCGCGGCGACCGCCGCGTGGATGAGGTGCCCGCCAGCGTCAGCGTGTTCAAGCCGGCGCCCGGCGCCCGCGACCTGCGCGAACTGCTCAAGAACGAGGTGGACCTCGCCGTGCGCGCTCCCAACCCGCGTTTCGGCCTGGCGAGCACCACTGCCGGTCGTGCGGGCAACGAAGGCATCAACATCCGCGGCCTCGAAGGCAACCAGGTGCTGATGCTCGTGGACGGCATCCGCGTGCCGCAGAGCTTCAGCTTCGGCCCCTTCACCACCGGGCGCGCGGGCCTGCTGAACCTGGAGGGCGCCGCGCAACTGGACGTGCTGCGCGGCCCGGCCTCCACGCAGTTCGGCAGCGACGGCCTGGCCGGCGCGCTGGCCCTGCGTACCCTGAGCGCGAGCGACCTGCTCAAGCCTGGTCGCGACCACGCGGTGCGCGCCCAGGCCTCGGCCTACTCCGGCGACGACGGCGTCGGCCTCAACCTCGCGGGCGCCTGGCGTGCCGGGGCCTGGGACTGGCTGCTGCAGGGCTCCACCCGCCGCTCGCACGAGATGGCCAACCAGGGCGAGGTCGGCGGCGACGGCGCCACGCGCACCCGGCCCGACCCGCTGGACCGTGAGCGCCACACGCTGCTCGGCAAGGCCGGCCTCGCGCTCAATGCCCAGCAGCGGCTGGAGGTGGCGCTGGAGGGGGTGACGCAGAAGGACCGCTACGAGGTGCTCTCGGCTCGCAGTGCGACGACGCTGGACCTGCGCGCCGACGACGACAGCCGCCGCTGGCGCTCATCGGTGTCCTGGCAGTTCGACGACCCCAATGCCGAGTGGCTGCAGCAGGCCCGCGTGCAGCTCTACCACCAGGACGCCCGCGTGCGGCAGGTCGCCTTCGAGGACCGCACCACGACCGACCGCTCCCGCGACAACCGCTACGACGAGACGCTCACGGGCCTCACGGCCCAGGGCCAGCTCAACTGGGGCGCACAGCGCGTCACGCTCGGCCTGGATGCCAGCCGCAACCAGGTGGCGGGCCTGCGCGACGGCACCAATGCCTCGGCCGGCGACGCCTTGCCCTCCAAGCCTTTCCCGGATACCGACTACCGCCTCGTCGGCACCTTCGTGCAGGGCGAGTTCACGCAGGGCGACTGGCTGCTCGTGCCGGCGCTGCGGGTCGACCACTTCTCGCTGTCGCCGTCGAGTGCGGGCTACACGGCGGCCGCCGTCAAGCTCAGCGACAGCGCCGTGACGCCCCGCCTGGGCCTGCTGTGGAAGGGAGCGGCCGGCATCACGCCATACGCCCAGTGGGCGCGGGGCTTCAAGGCGCCCACGCCGTCGCAGGTCAACAGCGGCTTCTCCAACCCGGTGCAGAACTACGAGACCATTGCCAACCCCAATCTCAAGGCCGAGCGCGCGAACAGCCGCGAACTGGGCCTGCGCGGCGACCTCGGCGGCTGGCGCTGGCAGCTCGCCGTCTACGACAACCAATACGACGACTTCATCAGCCAGGAGGTCATCTCCGGCGGGGCGGCGGGCAGCAAGATCGTCTTCCAGTCCATCAACCTGGACGACGCGCGCATCCGCGGTGCCGAGGCGCGGCTGCAGGGGCAGCTCGACCGCCAATGGCGCCTGGGCCTCGCCTACGCCCGCGCCCGGGGTGACGCCGAGCGCAATGGCGTGCGACGGCCGCTGGACACGGTCGAGCCTGCCAAAGCCTCGGTCAGCCTGCGCCAGCAGCTGTCGGCCTGGCACTGGGAGGCCACGCTGCTGCATGCCTCGGGCAAGCGGGCAGACCGCGTCTACGCGAGCAGCCCCTTCACGCCGGCCGGCTACACGGTGCTGGACCTGGCCGGCAGCTGGCAGATCAGCCCGGTGTGGTCGCTGCAGGCCCGCATCGACAACCTGACCGACCGGCGCTATTGGCGCTGGTCCGACGTGCGCGGCCTGAACCCCACGAGCACGGCGCTCGACGCCTACACCGCCCCCGGCCGCCAGTTCGGCCTGGTGTTGCAAGCCCAACTCTGAAGGACACCGCATGGACCTGCGCCAAGCCTATGCCGACGCCCGCGCCGCCGGCGCCACGCGCCACCGTGACATCGCCCATGCCATGGGCATCACCGAGGGCCAGCTGATCGACGCCCATGTCGGCGCACCGGCGTCGGGCCTGCAGGCGCGGCGGCTGCGCCGTGACTTCCCGCGCCTGCTGGGCGAGCTCAGCCGTGCCGGTGAACTGATGGCGCTGACCCGCAATGCCCATTGCGTGCACGAGCGCACGGGCGTTTACGAGCACCTCAGCGCCCAGGGCGAGCCCGGGCGGGAGATGGGCATGGCCCTGGGCACCGAGATTGACCTGCGGTTGTTCTACAGCCACTGGGCCCAGGGCTACGCGGTGCGCGAGGGCGACCAGCAGAGCCTGCAGTTCTTCGATGCGCGCGGCGTGGCCGTGCACAAGGTCTTCACGCGGCCTGCCACCCAGATGGCCGCCTGGCAGGCCCTGCGCGAGGACTGGGCCGACGACGCCGCACCCACCCCGCACTGGCGCACCGAGGTGCCGCCCGCGCCGGTGGATGCGCCGGACCTGGACGTCAGCGCCTTCCGTGCCGGCTGGTCCGCCTTGCGCGACACGCACGACTTCTTCGGCCTGCTGCGCCGCCATGGGCTGCGCCGCATCACGGCCATGCAGGTCGCAGCCCCCGAGTTCGCCCAGCGTGTGGACCGCCATGCGGCGCGGGTGCTGCTGGAGGGCGCTGCGGCCAGCGGCACGCCGGTGATGGTGTTCGTCGGCAACCCCGGTGTCATCCAGATCCACGGCGGGCCGGTGCGCCGCGTCGCCGTCATGGGCCCTTGGCTGAACGTGCTGGACCCGCGCTTCAACCTGCACCTGCGCGAGGACGCCATCGCCGACGCCTGGGCCGTGCGCAAGCCTACCGTCGACGGCCTGGTGAGCTCGCTGGAGCTGTATGCCGCCGACGGCGAGCTCATTGCGCAGTTCTTCGGCCTGCGCAAGCCCGGCCAGCCGGAGCGCTGTGCCTGGCGCCAGCTGCTGGACGGCCTGGTGGACGACCCGGCCTGGCGCGCCGAGGTGGCAGGGTGCACGGCATGAAGCGGCGCCATCTGATGCTGGCCGGCTTGTTGACTGGTGTGGGGCCTGGCCTGGCGGCCGCGCAGGCCCCGGGGCAGCCTCGCGTCGTCAGCGTGGGTGGCGCCGTCACCGAGACCCTCTTCGCGCTTGGCGCGCAGGGGCAGCTCGTCGGGGTCGACACCACCTCGCTCTACCCCGTGGAGGCCACCCGGCTGCCGCAGGTGGGCTATGCCCGCACGTTGTCGACCGAAGGCCTGCTCGCGCTGCGCCCGGCGCTGCTGCTGGCCAGTGCCGAGGCCGGGCCGCCGCAGGTGCTGGCGCAGTTGCGGCAGGCCGGGGTGCGCGTGGAGGTGCTGGACGAACAGCATCGCTTCGAGGGCGTGCTGGCGCGCACCCAGCGACTGGGCCAGCTGTGCGGGCGCGAGCGTGAGGCCGCCCAGTTGGTGGCCCGGCTGCAGCAGGACTGGGCCATCCGGCCCCGGCCACCGTCCGGCCCGGCGCCGCGCGTGCTGTTCGTGCTGGCGCACGGTGGCGGGCAGTTGCGTGTGGCAGGCGAGGGCACGGCGGCCGATGCCATGCTGCAGTTGGCCGGCGCGCGCAACGCGCTGGCGGGCCTGCAGGGCTACAAGCCCCTGACGGCAGAGGCGGCCCTGCAGGCCGCGCCCGAACTCATCCTCTGCACGGACCAGGGCCTGCAGGTGCAAGGTGGCGTCGACGGCCTGCTCAAAGCCCCGGGGCTGGCGCTCACGCCGGCCGGGCGGGCGGGGCGCGTGGCCAGCATGGAGGCCATGCTGCTGTTGGGCTTCGGGCCGCGCCTGCCGCAGGCCGTGGCCGAGTTGACGAGCAAGCTGCATGGACGCGCGGCTTGAGCGCCTGACACCGCGCTGGCCGGCCCTGCCGGGCTGGCCGCTGGCGCTGGCGGTGCTGGCGGCGGCGATGGTGCTCGCCGCCAACAGCGGTGCCCTCGACCTGGGCCTGGCCGACTGGCAGGCCCTGCTCGCCGACGAGCCGGCCCAGGGCGCGCAGGTGCTGGCGCAGCTGCGCCTGCCGCGCGTGGCCTTCTCGGTCGTCGTGGGGGCGGCCCTGGGCCTGGCCGGGGCCTTGTCGCAGGGGCTGTTCCGCAACCCGCTGGCCGAGCCCTCGCTGCTGGGCATCCCAGGCGGCGCCATCTGTGCGGTGGCCCTGGTGCTGACGGTGTTCGCGACCTGGGCCGGCGGGCTGCCGTCGGCGTGGCGGCCGGTCGTCGTGCCCTGCGCGGCGCTGGCCGGTGCCTGGCTGATGTGCGCGCTGCTGCAGGTCGTGGCGCGCTGGCTGGCGCCGGGTGCCGTGGCGGGGCTGCTGCTGACGGGCCTCGCGCTGAACGCGCTGGCCATGGCCGTCGTGGGCCTGTGCACCTACCTGGCCACCGACGAGCAACTGCGCAACCTGAGCTTCTGGCAACTGGGCTCGCTCGCGCTGGCCAACTGGCCTGTGGTTGCGGTGCTGGCACCGGTGGTGGTGGGGGTGCTCGTGCTGGCGCCGCGCTGGGGCCAGGCGCTCAATGCGCTGGCGCTGGGTGACGCGGTGGCCGCTCAGGTCGGCGTGCCGGTCGTGCGGCTGCGGCGGGCCCTGGTGCTGGCGCTGGCGCTGCTGAGCGGCCTGGCTGTGGCCTGGTGCGGGCTGATCGGCTTCGTCGGGTTGCTGGCCCCGCATGCAGCCCGGGGCCTCGTGGGGGCTGATGCGCGCCGCGTGCTGCCGGTGGCGGCCTGGGTCGGCGCGCTGCTGCTGCTGTTGGCCGACACGGCCGCGCGCACGCTCGTCGTGCCGGCCGAGTTGCCCGTGGGCATCCTGACAGCGCTGTTGGGCGCACCGGTGCTCTTCCTGTTGCTGCGGCGGGCCCAGCGCGACATCGGAGGCGGCTGGTGAGCGCGCCGCCGGTGCTGTCGCTGCAGGCGGCCTCGCTGCGCCGCGCGGGCCAGGGTTTCGGGCCGTTCGACGTGCAGGTGCGGGCGGGCGAGCGCGTGGCGGTGCTCGGCCCCAGCGGCGCGGGCAAGTCGACGCTGCTCAAGCTGATGTCGGGGCAGCTCGCGCCGTCCGGCGGCCGTGTGCTGCTCGACGGCCAGGCCCTCGGCGCGCTCTCGCCCGCCGCCCGCGCCCGCCGCCGCGCGGTGCTGCCGCAATCGCAACAGGTGGCCTTCGGGCTGCCGGTGGAGCTGGTGGTGGGCCTGGGGCGCTGGGCGGTGGGCGCAGCGGGCGAGGAGGCGCGCTGGGTGCGCCAGGCCCTCGCCTGGGCCGAGGCCGGGCACCTGCACGGGCGCCGCTACGACCAGCTCTCGGGCGGTGAGCAGGCGCGGGTGCAGCTGGCGCGCGTGCTGGCCCAACTGGCCGATGTGCGCGATGGCCTGCTGTTGATGGACGAGCCGCTGGCGTCGCTGGACCCGGGCCTGCAGCTCGCGCTGCTGGACACCCTGAACCGCTTCTGCCGCGAGCGCGGGCATGCGCTGGTGGCGGTGCTGCACGACATCGCGCAGGCCCTGAACCGCTTCGACCGCCTGCTGCTGGTGAGCGGCGGCCGCGTGCAGGCCGACGTGCCAGCGGGTGCGGCGGCGCTGCCGGCGCTGGAGCGCCTGTTCGGGCTGCAGTTGCGAGCCGTGGCCCTGCCCGAAGGCGGCTGGGCGGTGGCGGCCCGGCCCCAGGAGGCGGTTGCATGAGGTCGGCGCGCGCTGCTGCGTGGTTGGCGGTCGCTGCCTGGCATGGCGCGCTGGTGGCGTCGTTGTGGGCCGGCCAGCACGGCGGCGCTGCGCCGGCCGCCCCCACGCTGGTGGTGCGTGTGCTGCCGGTGCGCGCGCCCGAGCGTTCGGCCGCCACGGTGGCTGCGCAGCTGCCGTTCGCGCCACCCCGGCAGGACTTGCCCGCCCTGGCCCTGGTGGCGCCGCCGGCCTTCGACATCGAGGCCGAGCCGCCGCGCCCCGATCTGGCCGGCGCCCCGGTGACGACGCCATCGCCGGCCCCGGGGCCGCAGTTGCCCGCGGCCCCGGGGCCGCAGTTGCCCGCGGCCGCGCCCGCCGAGCCCGTGCTGGCTGTCGATGCGCCACCGCTGCAGCCAGCCCGCCGTGCGGCCTGCGCCCCGACGCCCCACCCGCAGCCGCTGCGCGAGCGCGGCATCGAAGGCGTCGTGCGCCTGCGCGTGTGGGTGGACGAACTGGGCCGCGCCGGCCAGGTGCTCCTGGCCGGCAGCAGTGGCTGGCGCCTGTTCGACGACGCGGCCATGGCCCAGGCCCGCCGCTGCCCCTTCCACCCGGCCCAGCGGGGCTCGCAGCCCGTGGGCAGCTGGGTGGAGTTCCCTGTCCGCTTTGCCTTGGAGACCTCGAATGGCTGACGCCTGCTGCGCCGCCCATGCGGCCCTTCCTGCCACCACCGGCTCACGCCGCCGCCGCCTCTGGGAGCTGGGCAGCCATGCCCATTGCCCCGTCATCGGCGTGTGCTTGCCCCTGGAGCGCGTGCGCCTGCTGGCCAAGCGCCACCTCGTGCTGCAGGGCGACGAAGACGACTACACGCTGCACTGCAGCCTCGTGACGGCGGCCGGGCGGCGCAACCTCATGGCCGAGGCGCTGCAGAAGGACCTGGAGCAGCGCTTCGCGCTGGACGTGCGCAGTGCCGCGCAGGCCAAATGCCGCGAGGCCCTCATGACCTGGTGGCGCGGCCGAGCGGCGCAGGGCGAGATCGCCGGTGCGCTGTGGGCCACGCTCACCCATGCCCGCTGTGACGAATGGCTTGAGATGCGCGTGCTCGGCCAAGTGCACATGCTGCAGCACCAGGTGGGTGCGGCGCAGCGGGTGGACATGGCGCGCCACCGCGAGCTGGTGGCCGAGCACCAGGCCCTGTCGCGCGACTACGCCGAGGTGCAGCAGCGCGTGACCGCCTGGAGCTTGGCCCGCGCCCGCGAGCAGCAGGCCTGGGAGCAGGCGCGCATGCAGCAGCAGGCCACCGTCATCGCGCTGCAGACCCAGCTGGCCCAGGCGCAGGAGCAACTGCAGCAATGGCAGGCCGCCCACCCCGACCTACCCGAGCGCGCCGCGCTGCAGGAGCGCCTGGCCGAGCAGCTCGTGCGCAACCAGGCGCTGCAGCGAGAGGTGAACCGGCTGGCGTCGCGGCCCCAGCCGAGCGTCGAGCCCAGGCCGGCGCCGGTCGCGGTGGCCGCAGCGGTGCCGGTGACGGAGGTGGTCAAGCTGGAGCACCGCGTGGTGCTCTGCGTGGGCGGGCGCGGCGGCAGCGTGCCGCAGTACCGGCAAGCGGTGGAGGGGTGCGGCGCGCAGTTCCTGCACCACGACGGCGGCGAAGAGCACAAGCCCGCGCAGCTCGAACCCCAGCTGGCCGCGGCCGACCTCGTCATCTGCCAGACGGGCTGCATCAGCCACGATGCCTACTGGCGCGTCAAGGACCACTGCAAGCGCCACCACAAGCGCTGTGTCTTCGTGGAGACGCCCAGCCGCAGTGCCTTCGAACGTGCGCTCGCCCAGGCCGCGGCCGGCGAAGGGACAAACGCCGAGGTCTGAGGGGAAGCCCCCAGCGGGGCGGCAAACTCGGTGGCGCAAACTGCCATCGACAAGCAGCCGGAGACACGCATGCCCCCCGTCGCCTCGCCCCATCAACTCGCGCGCCGCGCCATCGCCCTCGTCCTGGCCGGTGGCCGCGGCTCCCGCCTGAAGCAGCTCACCGATTCGCGGGCCAAGCCTGCGGTGTATTTCGGCGGCAAGTTCCGCATCATCGATTTCGCGCTGTCCAACTGCGTGAACAGCGGCATCCGCCGCATCGGCGTGGTCACGCAGTACAAGAGCCACTCGCTGCTGCGCCACATCCAGCGCGGCTGGAGCTTCCTGCGCGCCGAGCTCAACGAGACCGTCGACCTCATGCCCGCGCAGCAGCGCGTGGACGAAGAGAGCTGGTACCGCGGCACGGCCGACGCCGTCTTCCAGAACCTGGACATCATCCAGAGCACGGGTGCCGACTACATCGTCGTGCTGGCCGGCGACCACATCTACAAGATGGACTACTCCAGCATGCTGGCCGACCACGTGGCCAGCGGTGCGGGCTGCACGGTAGGCTGCATCGAGGTGCCCAAGGCCGAGGCCACGGCCTTCGGCGTGATGGCGGTCGACGACGAGCGCCACATCACCGCCTTCCAGGAAAAGCCCGCCGACCCGCCTTGCATCCCCGGCCGCGAAGGCACCTGCCTGGCGAGCATGGGCATCTACATCTTCAACGCCGACTACCTCTACCGCCTGCTCGCCGAAGACCTCGCCGACCCCAACTCCAGCCACGACTTCGGCAAGGACGTCATCCCCAAGACCGTCAGCGAGAACCGCGCCGTCGCCCATCCCTTCAGCATGAGCGTCATCCACAACCCCAACGGCGCGCCGCCGTATTGGCGCGACGTGGGCACGCTGGACGCTTTCTGGGCCGCCAACCTCGACCTCGCCTCCATCAGCCCCGAGCTCGACATCTACGACACCGACTGGCCCATCTGGACCTACCAGCGCCAGCTGCCGCCGGCCAAGTTCATCCCCGACCACAACGGCATGCACGGCATGACCGTCAACACCATCGTGAGCGCCGGCTGCATCGTGTCGGGCTCGCATGTGGTGCAGTCGGTGCTGTTCAACAACGTGCGCATCCGCTCCTTCTGCAACATCCACCAGAGCGTGCTGCTGCCCGGCGTCAGCGTGGGGCGGCATTGCCGGCTGACCAAGACCATCGTCGACCGCGCCTGCGACATCCCTGACGGCCTGGTCGTGGGCGAAGACCCCGCGCTGGACGCCGCGCGCTTCGAGCGCACGGACAATGGCGTGGTGTTGATCACCCGGCAAATGCTCGCCCGTCTGTAATGCGCATCCTGCAAGTCAGCGCGGAGTTGTTCCCGCTGCTGAAGACCGGCGGCCTGGCCGACGTGGCCGGAGCACTGCCCGCCGCACTCGCTGCCGCCGGCGCCGAGCCGCGCCTGCTGGTGCCGGGCTTTCCGGCCATCCGCGAGTCGCTCACGAAGGAATGCGCCGTGGCCCCCGTGGCGCTGCCCTGGAGCGAGGACAGGGCGGCGCTGCTGCGCGGCCGCCTGCCGGGCTTCGACGTGCCCGTCTACGTGCTGGACGCCCCGGGCCTCTTCGACCGCCCGGGCAACCCCTATGGCGACGCCGTCGGCGTGGCCTACCCGGACAACCACCGCCGCTTCGCGCTGCTGGGCCTGGCGGCTGCACGCCTGGCCGAGGGCGTGGACGCGAGCTGGCGGCCGGAGGTCGTGCATGCGCACGACTGGCATGCGGGCCTGGCCTGCGCGCACATCGCCGCGAGCCGGTCGCGCCGGCGCAACGACGCGCGCACCGTCTTCACCATCCACAACCTGGCCTACCAGGGGCTCTTCCCGGCCGACCACTTCTGCGACCTCGGCCTGCCGCCGCCGCACTACGCGGTGGAGGGCCTGGAGTTCTACGGCCAGGTGAGCTTCATGAAGGCAGGCCTGCATTTCGCCGACGCCATCACCACCGTCAGCCCCAGCTACGCGCGCGAGATCCAGACGCCCGAGCAGGGCTGCGGCCTGGACGGCCTGCTGCGCCACCGTGCACAGGACCTGCACGGCATCCTGAACGGTGTCGACTACGCCGTCTGGTCGCCCGCGCATGACCGCAGCATCGCCCAGGCCTACAGCCTCGATCGCCCGGAAGGCAAGGCCGACTGCAAGGCCGCGCTGCAGCGCGAATGCGGCCTGGACGTGCGCGCGGACGCCCCGCTCTTCGGCGTCGTCAGCCGGCTGACCGAGCAAAAGGGCCTGCCCCTCGTGCTGGAGGCGCTCAACGACCTGATTGACGCGGGCGGCCAGCTCGTCGTGCTCGGCAGCGGCGACGCGCGCCTGGAAGCGGCTTTCGCCGATGCCGCCGCCAGGCATCCGGGTCAAGTGGCCCGACGCACCGGCATGGACGAGGGCCTGGCTCACCGCATCTACGCGGGCAGCGACGTCGTCCTCGTCCCCAGCCGCTTCGAGCCCTGCGGCCTCACGCAGCTCTACGGCCTGAGCTACGGTGCGCTGCCCTTGGTGCACCGTGTGGGCGGCCTGGGCGACACCGTCGTCGACACCACGCTCGAAGACCTCGCCGCCGGCACCGCCACGGGCTTCGTCTTCAACGCCTTCACGGCCGATGCCTACCGCCGCGCGCTGCGCCGTGCGTTCGCGTTGTGGAGCCGGCCGGCGTACTGGGCCCGCGTGCGGGATGCGGCCATGCGTCAGCACTTTGGTTGGGGTGCCGCCGCGCAGCGGTACATGGCGGTCTATGAAGGCCTGCTACAGCGCTAACCCGATGACCCCGCCGCCAATCAGCGCGGCGCCCGCCAGCCGCCACCCGCGCTCGCCTTCGCCGAGCAACTGCCCACCGAGCAACGCCGCAAACAGCATCGACACCTCCCGCGCCGGAGCCACGCGTGACAGCGGCGCCTCGCGCATGGCCATCAGCACGAGGATGTAGGCCAGCGGCCCAAGGCCTGCCACGGCCAGCACGCCGCGCCAGGAGCGCTTGAGCTCGGGCCAGAAGCTGTGCGGCGCGCGCATGGCAACCGGCAGTTGCAGCGGCACGCGCAGCACGTTGCCGAAGTAGTCGAGCATCAGCGGCGACACGGCCAGCACCTTGACGGCATAGCCGTCCAGCACGGTGTAGCCGGCGATCAGCGTGCCGGTGGCCGCACCCCACCACACGCCCAGGCGCCGTCGCCGTGCCGCGTCCGCGTCATGGGCCACGCCGCGGCCGATGAGGCGCGGGCCCATGGTGATGAGCAGGATGCCGCCCACCACGCCCGCCAACCCGAGCGCGCCATGCAGGCCGAGGTCCTCACCCAGCAGCAGCACGGCCGCGAGCGCCGACAGCAGCGGCCCGCTGCCCCGCGCGACTGGGTAGACCACGGTCAGGTCGGCCGCGCGGTAGCCGGCGATCAGGCAGTTGAAGTAGCCCAGGTGGACGACGGCGCTGGCCAGCACGAACCCCCACGTCAGCAGCGTCCAGCCGGGGAGTTCGGCCAGCCCCACCCACAGGACGGCCGGCAGCCAGAGCACCGTCACGCCCAGCGAACAGCTCAGCACGAAATGCGTGCCGCCACCCCAGCGCTTGGCGGCGAGGTTCCAGAGGGCGTGCAGGAGGGCGGCGGTGAGGACGAGCAGCAGCGCGTGGAGCGGCATCAGTACATGAGCCGGTCCGGCCGGATGTCGCGCAGGATGGTGGTGGCGATCTCTTCGATGCTCTTGTGCGTGGAGGACAGCCACGAGATGCCGTCGCGCTTCATCATGGCTTCGGCCTCGTTGACCTCGTAGCGGCAGTTCAGCACGTCGGCGTACTTGCTGCCCGGGCGGCGCTCGTTGCGGATGGAGGCCAGCCGTTCGGGGTCGATGGTCAGGCCGAAGCACTTGCGCTTGTGCGGCAACAGCGGCGCGGGCAACTTGCGGCGTTCGAAGTCCTCGGGAATGAGCGGGTAGTTGGCCGCCTTGATGCCGTGCTGCATGGCGAGGTAGAGCGACGTCGGCGTCTTGCCGCAGCGGCTCACGCCCACGAGGATGACGTCGGCGCGGTCCAGGTTCTTGGCCGACTGGCCGTCGTCGTGTGCCAGCGAGAAGTTGATGGCCTCGATGCGGTCGTGGTACTCCTGGCTCTGCGCCACATTGGAGAAGCGCCCCACCCGGTGGTTGCTCTTGATGCCGAACTCGTCTTCCAGCGGCTCGATGAAGGTGCCGAACATGTCCATGACCCGGCCCTGGCAGTGCTCGCGCACGACCTTGAGCACCTCGCGGTTGACGAGCGTCGCGAACACGATGGGCGTGCGCCCTTCGCGCACGGCCGCCTCGTTGATCTCCTGGACGACGGCATGCGCCTTCTCGGCGGTGTCGATGAACGGGCGGCGCACGTGGCGCGGCTTGATCTCGAACTGCGCCAGGATCGAGTTACCGAAGGTTTCGGCGGTGATGCCGGTGCCGTCTGAGACGAAATACACGGTTCTGTCGGTCATGGCGGGCTTCCGGCGAGATCGAGGGGGTGCGAAGAAACCCCATCATAGGAGCGCCCACCTCTAGAATCGCCGGCAATTGCTTTGCCCCACCATGCGCACCCCCACCTCATTCCAAGAACACCAGACCGGTGTGAACACGCGCCGTAACCGGCCGTGCCTGGGTGCAGCGGACACAGCCCCGAGTTTTCAACCTCCCGGAGTTTTCCCATGTCTGCTGCACGCTTTGAGGCGACCGCCCTGGTCGTTCCGTTTGAGAACCTGAGGATGACCGACGTCGAGGCGGTCGGTGGAAAGAACGCCAGCCTCGGCGAAATGATCTCCCAGCTCTCGGACGCTGGCGTGCGCGTGCCCGGTGGTTTTGCGACCACGGCTCACGCGTTCCGACAGTTCCTGAAGCACGAAGGCCTGGACGCCCGCATCGCGGCGCGCCTGTCCACGCTCAACACCGACGACGTCCGCGCGCTGGCCGAGGCCGGCGCCGAGATCCGCGGCTGGATCGAGGCCCAACCCTTCCCGGCGGACCTGGAAGCGCAGGTCCGCTCGTCCTACGCGCAACTCACCGCCGACAACCCCGACGCCACCTTCGCCGTGCGCTCTTCGGCCACTGCCGAAGACCTGCCTGACGCGTCTTTCGCCGGCCAGCAGGAAACCTTCCTGAACGTGCACGGCATCGACGAGGTGCTGCACAAGATGCGCGAGGTGTTCGCCTCGCTCTACAACGACCGCGCCATCAGCTACCGCGTGCACAAGGGCTTCGCCCATGGCGACGTGGCGCTGTCCGCAGGCGTGCAGCGCATGGTGCGCAGCGACCTCGGCTCGGCGGGCGTCATGTTCACCATCGACACCGAAAGCGGTTTCCAGGAAGTCGTCTTCATCACGTCCAGCTACGGCCTGGGCGAGACGGTGGTGCAGGGCGCCGTGAACCCGGACGAGTTCTACGTCCACAAGCCCGCGCTCAAGGCCGGCAAGCTGGCCATCATCCGCCGCAACCTGGGCTCCAAGCTCATCCGCATGGAGTTCGCGAGTCCCGAGGAGAAGGCGGCCTCCGGCAAGCTCGTCAAGACCGTGGACACGGCCCCCGAGGCGCGCAACCGCTACTCGCTCAACGACGCGGAAGTCACTGAGCTGGCCAGGTACGCCCTCATCATCGAGCAGCACTACGGCCGCGCGATGGACATCGAGTGGGGCCGCGACGGCGTGGACGGCAAGCTCTACATCCTGCAGGCCCGGCCTGAGACGGTGAAGAGCCAGTCCGCCGGCCAGGTCGAACACCACTACAAGCTCAAGGCCCACAGCGCCGTGCTGGCCGAGGGCCGCGCCATCGGCCAGAAGATCGGCACTGGCCCCGTGCGCCTGGTGGACAGCGTCGCCGAGATGGAGCGCGTGCAGCCGGGCGACGTGCTCGTCACCGACATGACCGACCCCAACTGGGAGCCGGTCATGAAGCGCGCCAGCGCCATCGTCACCAACCGCGGCGGGCGCACTTGCCACGCGGCCATCATCGCCCGCGAGCTGGGCATCCCGGCCGTGGTCGGCTGCGGTGACGCCACCGAGACGCTGAAGGACGGCCAGCTCGTCACCGTCGCCTGCTCCGAGGGCGACACGGGCTACATCTACGACGGTCTGCTCGAGACCGAGGTCAGCGAAGTGCACCGCGGCGAGCTGCCGTACTGCCCGATCAAGATCATGATGAACGTCGGCAACCCGCAGCTGGCGTTCAACTTCGCGCAGATGCCCTCGGGCGGCGTGGGCCTGGCGCGGCTCGAGTTCATCATCAACAACAACATCGGCGTCCACCCCAAGGCGATCCTGGACTACCCCAACATCGATGCTGACCTGAAGAAGGCCGTCGAGTCGGTCGCCCGTGGCCACGCCTCGCCGCGCGCCTTCTACGTGGACAAGCTGGCCGAAGGCATCGCCACGATTGCCGCGGCCTTCTTCCCGCGCCCGGTCATCGTGCGCCTGTCGGACTTCAAGTCCAACGAGTACCGCAAGCTCATCGGCGGCACCCGCTACGAGCCGGACGAAGAAAACCCGATGCTGGGCTTCCGTGGCGCCAGCCGCTACATCAGCGGCGAGTTCCAGGACGCCTTCGCGATGGAGTGCGAGGCCCTCAAGCGGGTGCGCAAGGACATGGGCCTGACCAACGTCGAGATCATGGTGCCCTTCGTGCGCACCGTGAAGCAGGCGGAGCAGGTCGTGACGATGCTGGCCGAGCGCGGCCTCAAGCGTGCGGCCTCCGGCGGCACCGACGGCCTGCGCATCATCATGATGTGCGAAGTGCCCAGCAACGCCATCCTCGCCGAGCAGTTCCTGGAGCATTTCGACGGCATGTCCATCGGCTCCAACGACCTGACCCAGCTCACGCTGGGCCTGGACCGCGACTCAGGCCTGGAGCAGCTCGCCGGCGACTTCGACGAGCGTGACCCCGCCGTCAAGGCCATGATCTCCCGCGCCATCCGTGCCTGCCGCGCCACGGGCAAGTACATCGGCATCTGCGGCCAGGGCCCCAGCGACCACCCCGACTTCGCCGACTGGCTGGCCGAGGAGGGCATCGTGTCGATCTCGCTGAACCCGGACACCGTCATCGAAACCTGGCAGCGCCTGGCCGCCAAGTAAGCCTTCGCGCCTTGTTCGCACCGGCCCGGGTTCTCCGCAGGGGAATCCGGGCTTTTTGTTGTCGATGATTCGGCCGTGCCCGATTCGCTGAACCGCCGCCTCCACCGCCGCTACGCCCTGTTCGCGCTGAGCTTCGTCGCGCTGGTGGTGATGCTCGGCCTGGCCGAGCAGCGCGGCCTGCCCAAGGCCTGGATCGGTTACACCTTCCTGGGCACCACGGTGCTGGTGTACGCCGTCATCGGCATCCTGTGCCGCACGACCGACCCCGCCGAGTATTTCGTCGCCGGCCGCCGCGTGCCGGCGCTCTACAACGGCATGGCCGCCGGCGCCGACTGGATGAGCGCGGCCACCTTCATCGGCCTGGCCGGGACGCTCTACGCGAGCGGCTATGCCGGCCTGGCCTACGTGCTGGGCTGGACGGGGGGCTTCTGCCTGGTGGCACTGTGCATCGCGCCTTACCTGCGCCGCTTCGGCCAGTTCACGGTGGCGGACTTCCTCGCCGAGCGCTTCGAGAGCCGCACCCTGCGCCTGACCGGCGCCTGCGCGGCCATCCTCGTGTCCTTCGTCTACCTCGTCGCGCAGATCTACGGCGTGGGCCTGATTACGACCCGGTTGACAGGTCTGGGCTTCGAGGTCGGCGTCTTCGTGGGCCTCGGCGGCGTGCTGGTGTGCTCCTTCCTGGGCGGTATGCGCGCCGTCACGTGGACGCAGGTGGCGCAGTACCTCATCATGATCCTGGCCTACCTGGTGCCCGTGATCTGGCTCAGCGTGAAGCAGACCGGCTGGCCGTTGCCGCAGCTCGTCTACGGCCAGCAGCTGCACCAGCTGGCCCAGCGTGAGCAGCAGCTCATCCATGACCCCGGCGAGCTGCAGGTGCGGGCCATCCACGAACAGCGTGCCGCCGCGGCCGCAGCCCGGTTGGCGGACGTGCCCCAGGCCCTGGCCGACGAGCAGGCCCGGGCCGCCGCCAGCGTGACGGCGCTGAAGCAGGCCAACGCGCCCCTGGCCCAGATCCAGGCGGCCGAGAAGCAGCGCGCCGCCCTGCCGCGCACGCCGGCCGAGGCCGAGGAGCGATGGCGGCGCGAACTGGCGAGCGAGACGCAGCTGGCGCAGCCGCTGTCCGGCCTCGTGCCACACACCCAGCCCTTTGCCGGCAACCCTGACGGCGCGCCGGCCGAGCGCGAGCAGGCGAGCACTGCCCAGCGCAACTTCATCGCGCTGGTGCTGTGCCTGATGGTGGGCACCGCCGGGCTGCCCCACCTGCTGACCCGCTACTACACGACCAGTTCGGTGGCGACGGCGCGCGAGTCGGTGGCCTGGTCGCTGGTGTTCATCTGCCTGCTGTACCTGACGGCGCCCGCCCTGGCGGTGATGGTCAAGACCGAGGTGTTCAACGACCTGGTCGGCAGCAGCTTCGAGCAGCTGCCCGCCTGGATCCGGCAGTGGCAGCGGGTCGACCCGACGCTGCTGTCGGCGGTGGATCTCAACGGTGACGGCCGGCTGCAGTTGGGCGAGCTTCGCCTGCACCCGGACCTCGTCATGCTGGTCATGCCCGAGCTCGGCGGCTTGCCCTACGTCATCTCCGGCATGGTGGCTGCGGGCGGGCTGGCCGCAGCCTTGTCGACGGCCGATGGCTTGCTGCTGGCCATCTCCAGCGCGCTGTCGCACGACCTCTACTACAAGGCCATCAACCCGGAGGCCTCCCGCACGCGGCGGGTCACGCTGTCCAAGGCCTTGCTGCTCGCGGCCGCGCTGGCCGCGGCGGCCGTGGCGTCCAGCCGCCCGGCAGACATCCTGGCTGTTGTCACCGCGGCGTTCTCGATTGCCGGGTCGACCTTCTTCCCGGCGCTGGTCGCAGGCGTCTTCTGGCGCCGGGCCAACCGGGCCGGCGCCCTCGCAGGCATGCTCACCGGCCTGGGCGTGTGCCTGGCCTATCTCGTCGTGAACCATCCAGGCTTGCGCGCGCTCATCGGCCTGCCGGGGCCTGCGCCGTTGATCTGGGGCATCCAGCCGGCCTCCGCCGGGCTTTTCGGCGTGCCCGCGGGGGCGTTGGCCCTGGCGGTCGTGAGCCTGCTCACGGCAGCGCCCAGCCAGCGCCAGCGCGACTTCGTCGACGTGCTGCGCAGCCCCGCCAAGCCCTGATCCATCCCAAGATTTGGTAGTTCGGCCATCCCGGGCTAGAATCGCGGGTTCCCCCTTGCCGGGTCACGAGTAGACGCTGTGATCCGGCTTCCACAGCAGGGCAGTTCATATCGACAGCGCCCGGCTGGAATCCACAAGGAGTATTTATGCGTCATTACGAAATCGTTCTGCTGATCCATCCGGATCAAAGCGAACAGGTTCCGGCCATGCTGGAGCGCTACAAGGGCCTGATCACCGCCGGTGGCGGTGTCGTGCACCGGGTCGAGGACTGGGGCCGTCGCCAGATGGCTTACCTGATCCAGAAGCTCGCCAAGGCCCACTACCTGTGCCTGAACATCGAGTGCAGCAAGGAAGTCCTGGCTGAGCTCGAGACGGGTTTCCGCTTCAACGACGCCGTGCTGCGCCACCTCACCGTGGTTCAGGACAAGGCCATCACGACCCCCTCGGTCATGATGAAGGCCGTCGAGCGCGAAGAAGCCCGCAAGGCTCCCCAGCAAGAAGCGGCCTGAGCTGACGCTCATCGCTGAAGAACCAGTTTTTCGTGTGCAGCGTGCCGACTGAGTGAACCAGATTCACCTCCAGGCACAGATCCAGCAACTCGGTCTGATCCGATACACCCCTGCCGGGCTGATGGCCCTGGACGCAAGCCTCAAGGCCGAGTCCGAAGTCATCGAAGCCGGCAAGCCGCGCAAGGTCTCCCTGGAGATCAAGGCGGTGGCGGTGGGCGAGGTGGCCAAGCAGTTGCAGGCGCTGGGAATCGGTGGTGTCGCGGTCTTCCGCGGCTTCCTGACCCACCAGCGCAACGGCCGGGGCTTCATCGCCCACGTCACCGTGATCGAACCCGCTGCGCCCTAGAACTGGCACGTTATTGAATCCGGATAGATTTAACAGAGGTCCACTATGCCCCCGCCCCGTGGTAAAGGTCGCTTCTCCAAGGACAAGAAGCCCAAGCGCAACCAACAGTCGCTGCTGTTCCGCCGCAAGCGTTTCTGCCGCTTCACCGTCGCCGGTGTCGAGCAGATCGACTACAAGGACATCGACACGCTGCGCGATTTCATCTCCGAAAACGGCAAGATCACGCCCGCTCGCCTGACCGGAACGCGCGCCTTCTTCCAGCGTCAGCTGACGGTCGCCATCAAGCGCGCGCGCTTCCTGGCCCTGCTGCCGTACAGCGACCAACACAAGGTCTAAGGAGCTGACGACATGCAAGTGATCCTGCTCGAAAAAGTCGCCAACCTCGGCAACCTCGGCGATGTCGTCAAGGTCAAGGACGGCTACGCCCGCAACTTCCTGATCCCGACCAAGGCCGCTCGTCGCGCCACCGAGGCCGCGATCAAGGAATTCGAAGCCAAGCGCGCCGAACTCGAAAAGGCTGCCGCCGAAAAGCTGGCCGCCGCCCAGAAGCTGGGTGAAGCCATCGCCGGCAAGACCGTTCGCATCGCCCAGAAGGCCGGTGTGGATGGCCGCCTGTTCGGTTCCGTCACCAACGCCGACATCGCTGACGCGCTGACGAAGCTGGGTTCGCCCATCGTCAAGTCGCAAGTGCGCCTGCCCAACGGCCCGCTGAAGACTGTCGGCGAATTCCCGGTGAGCGTCGCCGCTCACACGGACGTGGTCGTCGAAATCAGCGTCCAAGTGGTCGCCGAAGCCGAGTAATCGGCAACCAGGAAGCTCGCTTCCCCTGATGTGCGATGCCGCAAGGCGTCGCAACATCGAATGAAGGCCGAGGCCCCCCAGGGTTTCGGCCTTCGTTTTTTGTGGCCCTGGTTTTCCACTGGTGACCACCGCTTGCTCCCAGTCCGTCCACAGCTTTATCCACAGGCATGTCTGCGATCTTTCCCGCTTCCTCCTCTTCCGCGCCGCAAGACGACGAGGTCGCCCGGCTGCGCGTGCCGCCGCACTCGGTCGAGGCCGAGCAGAGCGTGCTCGGCGGCCTGCTGATCGACAACTCCGCCTGGGACGGCGCCGCCGACCTGCTCAACGAGAGTGACTTCTACCGCTTCGAGCACAAGCACATCTACACGGCCATCGGCAAGCTCATCAACGCGGGCAAGCCGGCGGACGTGGTGACGGTGTTCGACGAGCTCACCTCCGTCGGCCGTGCCGAGGAGTGCGGTGGCCTGGCCTACCTGAACGCACTCGCCCAGAGCGTGCCGAGTGCCGCCAACCTGCGGCGTTATGCCGAGATCGTGCGCGAGCGGGCCATCCTGCGCAAGCTGGTGTCCACGTCCGACGAGATCGCCACCGCCGCGATGAACCCGCAGGGCCGCGCGGTCACGCAGATCCTGGACGAGGCCGAGGGCAAGATCTTCCGCATCGGCGAGGAAGGCTCGCGCAGCAAGCAGGGCTTCCAGGCGATCGACCACCTCATGATCGCGCTGATGGACCGCGTCAACGAGCTCGCCGAGAGCGGCGCGCAAGACGTGACCGGCGTGCGCACGGGCTTCTACGACCTCGACAAGCAGACCGCCGGCCTGCAGCCCGGTGACCTCATCGTGCTGGCTGCACGCCCCTCCATGGGCAAGACGGCATTCGCGGTGAACATCGCCGAGAACGTCGCCATCAACGAGGGCCTGCCCGTCGTCATCTACTCCATGGAAATGGGCGCGGCGCAGCTGGCACTGCGTATGGTGGGCTCCATCGGCCGCATCGACCAGAGCCACCTGCGCACGGGCCAGCTCAAGGACGACGAGTGGGGGCGCCTGGCCGAAGCGGTGGACAAGCTGGGCAAGTCCAGCATCTTCATCGACGAGAGCCCGGGCCTGAGCCCGTCGGAAGTGCGTGCCCGGGCGCGTCGGCAGGCCCGCATCTGCGGTCAGCTCGGTCTCATCGTCATCGACTACCTGCAGCTGATGAGCGGCAACGGCGGCGGCAGCGAGGAAAACCGCGCGACGGTGCTCGGCGAAATCTCTCGGGGCCTGAAGGCGCTGGCCAAGGAGCTGAAGTGCCCCGTCATCGCGCTGTCCCAGCTCAACCGATCGGTGGAACAGCGGCCCGACAAGCGCCCGATGATGTCCGACCTGCGTGAGTCTGGCGCCATCGAGCAGGACGCGGACATCATCATGTTCATCTACCGGGACGAGTACTACACCAAGGACGAGTGCAAGGAGCCGGGTGTGGCCGAGATCATCATCGCCAAGCAGCGTAACGGCCCGGTGGGCACAGTGAAGCTGGCCTTCCAGCGCATGCACACCAAGTTCGAGAACCTGGCGCCTGGCTATGTCGGCGTGGAGCGCGACGAGTACTGACCCACGCGCTCAAAGCGGCTCGAACCGCGGCGCGGCAGCGGGTTGCCAGTGGCCGTCGGCCGTCTTCACGAATGCGCCCCGTGACTGCGCATGGGGATGCAGCGGCGCCTCGGCCAGCGTCAGCACTGGCGCGAAGCAGGCGTTGCTCCCTTCCATCAGCGCGGCCCATTCGTCGCGGGTCTTTTCCCGGATGCGCGAGGCCACGCGGGCGCGCAGCGCCGGCCATTGGCGCCGGTCGTGCTGCGCGGCCGGGTCCACGTCGGCCAAGCCCAGGCGCTGCAGCAGCTCCGCGTAGAACTGCGGCTCCAGCGCGCCCAGTGAGACGTGGCGGCCATCCGCGCATTCGAAGCAGTCGTAGAACGGCGAGCTGTGCAGGAAGAAGTTGTCGGCGGGCGCCTCGGCAAAGCGACCCGCCGCGCGCATCGAGTGCAGCAGGCTGGACATCAGCCCCACGCCATCGACCATGGCAGCGTCCACGACGCGCCCGCGGCCCGTACGCTGGGCGTCCCACAACGCCGCCATCAGCCCGAAGGCCAGGAGCATGGCGCCCCCACCCATGTCGCCGATCAGCGTGGCGGGAATGCTGGGCGCAGCGCCGGCCCGGCTCGCGACGGACATCACGCCGGTGAGCGCCACGTAGTTGATGTCGTGCCCCGCCGCCTGCGCCAGCGGCCCGGTCTGGCCCCAGCCGGTCACGCGGCCGTATACCAGCCGCGGGTGGCAGGTGGCGAATTGCTTCGGGCCAAGCCCCAGACGCTCCATCACGCCGGGGCGAAAGCCCTCGATCACCGCATCGGCCTCTTCGATGAGCCGGCGCGCCTCGGCCAGCCCGTCGGGCGTCTTCAGGTCCAGGCAGGCGCGCCGCTTGCCGCGGTCCAGGGCGGTGCCGACATCCAGCACCTGCCCGCCAGGGCGCTCGATCACGAGGACATCGGCCCCGTGGTCGGCCAGCAGCATGCCGGCCATCGGGCAGGGGCCGATGCCGGCCATTTCAATGACACGCAGGCCTTGCAGCGGCCCGGCAGGGGAGGTGGCTTGCATCGGACAATGCTCTCATGAACAAGGCTTTCACCAAGGAATCCGACGGGGCCGACGACGATGATGACGGCCCCGCGCTGCCGAGCCTGCCGGCTGGCACGCGCAACTACATGACGCCGGGCGGCTACGCCCGCTTGCGCGCGGAGTTCATGCAGCTGATCGATGTGGAGCGGCCAAAGATGGTGGAAACCGTTTCGTGGGCGGCCAAGAACGGTGACCGCTCGGAGAACGGTGACTACCTCTACGGCAAGAAGCGGCTGCGGGAGATCGACCGCCGGCTGCGTTTCCTGACCAAGCGGCTGGACATCGCCGAGGTGGTGGACCCGAGTGCACACCACGGCTCCGAGCAAGTCTTCTTCGGCGCGACGGTGACCTATGCCAACGCGCGCGGGGAGGAGAAGACGATCACGATCAAGGGCATCGATGAATCGGACAGCCTGGCCGGCGAGGTCAGCTGGATCTCGCCCATCGCCCGCACGCTGCTGAAGTCGCGCGTGGGCGACGAACTCCAGCTCGTCACGCCGGTGGGCGTGGAGCGCATCGAGGTGCTGGAGGTCAGCTACCCCGCGCCCAATGCCAGGGCATGATCAGGATTTCTTCCCAGCAGGCTTCAGCATCGCCTCAGCCCGGGCCTTCTCTTCCGGGGTGAGGTGGGCGGCGATGACGGGCAGGGCGGTCGCGGCCTGTGCGTTGCCCAGCCCTTTGGCCAGCGTGCACCAGGCGTAGGCGGCAGCCAGGTCTTTGTCCCCACCTTGACCCTGGGCCAGCATGACGGCAAGGTTGAACATGGCGTCAGGCTGGCGGCCGCGGGCCGCAGCTTGGAATAGCTGGCGCGCCGTTGCAAGGTTCTGCGGTACCACCTCGCCGTTGTAGAAGAAGGTGGCCAGGGCGTTCTGCGCCTCGACATGCCCCTTCATGGCCGCGTCCTTGTAGAGCACCACGGCCTTCTCAGGCGCCTTCGCGGTGCCTTCGCCCAGGTCCAGCATGCGGGCCGCAGCGTAGGTGGCTTCGAGGTGGCCGGCCTTGACGGCGGCGTTGTAGTAGGCGCCGGCTCGCTGCAGGTCCAGTGGCACGCCTTCGGGCTGCTTGGGCAATTGGTGGTGATAGAGCTGGCCCAGCATGTAGAGGGCCTTCACGTCGCCCGCCTCGCCAGCGACCTTGAGAAACTCGATGGCACGGCCCGCGTCGGGATTGGTGCCAATGCCGCTGAGGTTGGCCTGGGCCAGCAGCGTGCCAGCGGGCTCGAAGCCGTAGTCCAGCGCCTTCGCCCACCATTTGTAGGCCTCGGCGGCGTTGCGCTGGGTGCCCTGGCCGGTCAGGTGGATGCGGGCCAGCAACAGGGCGGCCTCGACGCGGGTGTTGATGTTGTCGGGCTTCTTGGGGTCGAACCTCAGCCGGTCCTTGACGGGGTCGTAGCGCGCGTCGAGAACCTCCTTGAGCCATTCGATGGCCTTGGGCGTGCTCGCTGGCGTACCCAGGCCCAGCAGGTGGATACGGCCGAGCATCATGGCCGCTTCCTCATACCCCAGCTTCTTCCAGCCTTCTTCGAAGCGGGCGCGTGCCTCGGGGTAGTTGCCGCTCTCGTAGGCGTCGAAGGCCTGGGCGAGGGACTTGTCCTTGCGGGCAATCCAGTTGCGGCCCGCTGAGAAGCGGGTGTCGCCAGCGCCGCATGCGACGGCCGGCGAAGTGCCGCTGATATCGTTGGCATCCGTTGCGCGGGCTTCCAGCGGACTGGTGGTGCCGCCAGTCTTGGCATTGCCTGCAGGGCTCAGGTCGCTGAAGCGCTCGGCTTCGTTGGACGGGCTGTCCAACATGCCCATGTCGCGCATGTACGCGAGCGTGATGTCGTCATCTGCGGCTGAGTAGCCGCTCAGGAAGCCGCAGGACGACGCGAAGTTGCGCCCGAGGATCTTGTCCTTGGCGGCAGTGACGATGGACGGATCGAGACCGCCATTGCGCTGCCCGGCCAACTTCACGGGGCCCAACGTCTGCGTCGGCGAGGCCGTTGGCTTGGCCGTATCGGCTTGTTGTGCGCCGGCGATGGAAGCGGCCAGCACCATGACAAGGACGGCACTCGCCGCCCGGTTCAGTCGAAGGAAAGGGCGGTCGGTGCCAGTCATGTTGTCTCCCAAGTTGAACTCAGCGCGGGCTGCGGATCGTGAAACCGACTGTGTAGCGGCGGCCGTTGTAGCTGTCGGAGTAAATGCTCGGGATCCCGTCTGCGTAGTCCTGGTAGCCGCCCGTGTTGGACTGGCCGCGCTCACCGGTCAGGTTGCGCGCGTCGGCAAAGATCTCCAGGCCGTTCTTGAACTTGTAGGAAAGCTTGGCGTCGACGAAGGCGGTGCGCGGCGCCCAGATCGGCGCGCCCGGGTTGTAGGGCAGGCGCCAGTTGATCGTGCCGATGGAGGGATAGTTGTTGACCGCGATCGAGCTGTTGGCCGCACCCGGCGTAAAGCTCAGGTAGCGCTTGGCCACCACTTGCATGGCAACGCGCGCCTGGAAGCCGCCGTCGTCGTACCACAGCGAGGCGTTCCACGAGTACTTCGGCGCGCCCGCGACCGGCATCACGTCACCACTGATCAGGTCCAGCACGGGCTGGCCCTGCGTGGACTTGGCCTTGGTGAAGTTGGCGTCCAGACCCGTGTACCGCAGCACCGATGGCAAGAACGTGAAGGCCGTCTTCATGCTGAACTCGATCCCCTTGCGAGTGGCGGCCGGCTGGTTGTCCCAGGTGGTGTAGCTGAACTCAGCGTCGGCCAGGGGCTTGCCGGTGAACGGGTCGATGGCAGTGCTGTCCTTGAACAACTTGACGTCGTTGCGCGAGGTGATGAGCGTCGGTGCACCGATCAGGCCGCGTTGCTTGTAGTACGCGACCGAGAACATCGTGTCGCGGTTGGCGAACCATTCCAGCGACAGGTTGTGGTTGACGTTGGTCTGGGGCTTGAGCGCCGGGTTGCCGAAGCGGCCGCAACCCTGGTCGGCTTCTGTGCCATCGTCCTCGGACGTGCCGGTGACGAATTCGTACACGTTGCACGTCCCCTCGGGCAGCAACTTGGAGATGGGCGGTCGGGCAATGGTCTTGCCGACGCTGTAGCGCAGGACCAGCTTGTCAGGGACGGGCCACAGCGCCAGGTTCAGCGAGGGCATCACATCCGTGGTGCTGTCCTTGACGGAGGTGTTCATGGTCTGCGTGTAGGCTTGCAGGCCGTTGGCGTTGTAGGGGTCCGCGGGATTGAAGCTCGCCGGGTTGATGCGGTTCGAGCGGACGGTCACATAGCCGGTGCCTTCCACATCCGTCCTGACGATTCGCACCCCGAAATTGCCTGCGATCTCCATGCCGAAGGGCAGCGACCAGTTGGTGAACGGCACACGATCAACCTCGAAATCGGTCATCAGGTAGCCAGCCGTCACCTTCTCGCTCGCACGGCTGACCGGCATGTCGTAGACCTTGCCGTCGGTGGCCGTGCACTGGCGGAAGCAGTCCAGGCGTACGGGCACGCCCGCGATGCTGAAGAGTTTGTCGATGTCGATCTGGTTCCAGCCATTGAGCAGTGTGTCGGGCCGGTCCTTGGCGCCTGAGTAGAACTGGCTCGCCGGCGCCAGCGTCATGGTCTGGCGGATGAGGTCTTCATACTGCGCGCGCGTCAGCGTGGTGGTGCCGGCAATGTTGGAGCCGGTGCCCGCGTTGAGGAACTTGCTGGGCACATAGCCAGCCGGTTCGCAGGGCCTGCCGCCGGCTGCCAGTGACCCGGGCGTGTTCTCGCAACCGACGACCGTCCAGCGCGTATTGACCTGCGGCATGATGACGGCCGGCACATAGCCCGCCGTGCCGAACGTGCCAACCGCCTCCTTGATGGTGCCGCCGCCGCCGTTCCAGAAGTTGCTCAGGTTGTTGCGGATCTGAACGCCGGCCTTGAGCGAAGTCAGGAAGGGCACCTTCTCGACGAGGTTGTAGGTGAGGTCGAGCTTGCCCTGCTTCTCGGAGTTCTCACTGTCGTACGAGCGGATGACCTGCAGCAGCGTGCTGTTGGTGTACTGCGCGGATTGCGCCGCCGTGTAGGCCGGCGTGGCGATCGGGTTGTTCGCGGACAGGTCGGTCTTGGCGTAGGAAATGGCCGGGTTCAGCGTCGCATACCGGCCAAAGTTGAGTTGGTCGTTCTGACTCCCGTCGGGCAGCGAGAACGCCCAGAGACCGTTGGGCTGGATCGCGAAGTTGCCGATGCCGTAGTTGTAGCCGAACGAGGCGCGACGGTCGTAGCGCATCGCAGTCGACTTGGTGTAGCCGACCATGAGTTGCGCCTTCAAACGGTCACTCTTGTACTCGCCACCGGCAATGAGCGTCTTCGTGTCGGTGTCAATCGTGCTGAAGATGGTGTCCGTGCTGTAGCTGCCGTTGTCGACCGAGTAGCTGGTCACGTGGTGTGAGGAGTCCACCGTGTAGCCGGGCAGGATGGTCGTCATCGCCCCGGACATCAGCGGCCGGGTGATGCCGTTGTTGGCCGTGGCCAAGGGGAAGGAATAGGTGCCAGGCAGCGTCATGCCAGAGGCGCCCGGGGTGATCGTGCGGACGCCCGTCGTGAGGTTGTCGGTGAAGAACGTGTTGAACTGGGGCGTGCTGCCCACACCGAGGAAGCCCACGGTGTCGTCGACATGGCGCTTGGCGACAGCCAGCTTGGTGTAGACGGTGAGCGCGTCGTTGACCTTGAAGTCGAAGCGGATGTCTGCGTTGTCGCGGCGGTCATCCTGGCCGCGCAGGTTGTAGCGGATGCCACCTGCATTGGACGGGTGGTAGTCGTTCCACTGGTTCAGGCAGGTCATCTGCTCTGAATTGCGTTGGTTGATCGCGGCATTGACGGTCGCGTTGCGCGAGCCTGGCGTGATGGCGGCGATCTGCGCCGCAGTCAGGTTCGGGAATGCGGTGAAGCAGTCCGCCTTGGTCTTTGCGGCAGCCGACTTGTTCAGGAGTTCCAGCGGCGTGGCGGCATTGAAAGTCCCGCCCGCGATCAGCGGCGAAGCCAGGAACGTCGTCTGCGCTGACGGGTCAGCCAGGTTCAGCGTGTTCGGGTTGAACGCGAAGGTCTTCTCGGGCGAATTGTCGAAATCAGCGAGGCGCAGCAGGCCCTGCTGGTTGTTGGTGCCCCCCTGAGAGATCGAGTGGCTCTCACTCAGCGTTCGTGCCTTGCTCCAGTTGAGGAGCACGCCCAGCTTCTTGTCGAGGAACTTGTCGGCCAGGATCACGTTGTAGCGAGGCGTGGTCTTCTTGACCAGGTCGCTCTGCGTGGCTTCGGCCTTGAGCATGTAGTAGGGCTTGTCGAAGTCCAGGCCTGTGCGGGTCTGGATGAGGATGCCGCCGCCCAACGAGCCTTCGGTCATCGCCGCAGTGGAGCCCTTGATGACGTCGACGCTCTTGATCAAGTCGGCGGGCAGTTCGCGGAACTCGGTGCCGCGGCCGTCGCCGCCTTCGGCGCCCCGGCCTAGCAAGTTGGTGCCGGCGCCTGAGTTGACGCCCATGCCGTCGAGCTCTACTCGGGTCAGCTCCGGACCATTGCCGCGGATCGACACGGTGACACCCTCGCCGTAGTCGCCCCGGTCCAGCGCCACGCCGGCGATGCGCGAAATGGCCTCGCCAATGTTGCGGTCCGGGAAAGCGCCCACGTCCTCGGCGACGATGGAATCCTGAGCCGTCGCTGAGTTCTTCTTGCGGCTGATGGCCGATTGTTGTGACTGGCGCGTGCCGATGACGAGCACTGTCTCCAGCTCCTGCACTGGCGTCGCGGGCTTGCGTGCAGCAGGCTTGGTGTCGTCCTTGGGAGCCTCGGCCTTGGTGGCATCGGGCCTGCCGGCCTGGGCTGCGGTGTCCTGGGCCAGGGCGGCTTCGTGGGCCCACAGGGCCAGAGCCATGGAAACGGCGGTTGCCACCGCCGGCTTGCTGAAGTTGTTCACGCGTCTCTCTCCGGGCGCCGGTCGATCCGGCTTGTCTTGGGTCAGGCCAGGGCCAGTCGGAGAGGGCGTCACGCCGCTCCTGCAGGCCGCGGCGCGACGTTAAGCAGGGGCTGTAACCGGGAGAAATTCGTTTTGGCCGGTTTGCTATCCCGAAAAGAAATACCGACCCCGGAAACAATGGTTAACCCGGGGAATCGAACAGAAACACTCACGGCCGTGAGCGGCCGCGGGCCTGCCAGCGCACCGGGGCGCTAGGGTTTGACGCGCCAGACCCGCTGCACCGGCGCAGTACGGCGCAGCACGCGCAGCACGTCGGCCAGGTGCAGCCGGTCGCGCACGGCGATCAGCAGCGTCATCTCGGCCGTTTCGCGCAACTGGGCCTCGTCGGTCATCGAGATGTGGGTGATGTCGGCCTCGGCCTGGGCCACGGCCTGCGCCACCTGGGCGAGCACGCCCTTGCCGTTGGTCATCAGCAGCGCGATGCCGGCCTCGAAGCTGCGCGTGAGCTCTTCGGCCCATTCAACCTGGATCCAGTGCTCGCTGTCGCGCTGGAACAGTCGCCGGCCGACGGCGCACTCGCAGGTGTGCACGATCAGGCCTTCACCACGCCCGAGGTAGCCGCGCACCTCGTCGCCCGGGATCGGGCGGCAGCAGGTGGCCAGCTGCACGGAGGCGCCTTCGCTGCCGTCCAGCGTGACACTGCCTTGGTGGATGGGGGCCTCGGTGAACCGCCCCAGCGTGAGCGCGAGGGCGTCGGGCTTCTGGCCCTGCTCGGCCATCAACCGCGCCAGCTTCTTGGCGATGATGGTGGCGATCTTGCGGCCAGCGCCGATATCCACGAGCAGCTGCTCGGTGCCGGCGCTGCCGGCCCAGGCCGCCAGGTCGTGCCAGATCGGCGCCGCGGGGTCGTCCACCTCCAGGCTCGGCAGCCCCAGGCCCTCGATGCGCATGGCCTGCGCCAGCATCTTCTGGCCCAGTTCGCGCGACTCCTCCTGCTCCAGGTCCTTGAGGTAGTGGCGGATCTTGGAGCGCGCACGGCCGGTGCGCACGAAGCTCAGCCACGCCGGGTTGGGGCTGGCGCCGGGCGCGGTGATGATCTCGACGATGTCGCCGCTCTTGAGCTCGGCCCGCAAGGGGACAGCCTCGCCATTGACCTGCGCGGCCACGCAGTGGTCCCCGACGTCGGAGTGGATGGCGTAGGCGAAGTCCACGGGTGTCGCGCCCTTGGGCAGCGCCATGATCTTGGACTTGGGCGTGAAGACGTAGATCGCGTCGGGGAAGAGGTCGATCTTGACGTGCTCGAGGAACTCGTTGGCGTCGCGGGTCTCGTCCTGGATGTCGATGAGGCTCTGCAGCCAGCGCGCGTTGGCTTGCTGGGCGATCAGCGCCGAGGACGATTGCTTGCCACGGCTCTTGTAGATCCAGTGCGCGGCCACGCCTTGCTCGGCGATCTGGTGCATGCCCTCGGTGCGCAGCTGGAACTCCAGCGGTGTGGCCAGCGGCCCCATCAGCGTCGTGTGCAGGGACTGGTAGCCGTTGTCCTTGGGGGTCGCGATGTAGTCCTTGAATCGGCCCGCCTGGGGTTTGTAGAGCTGGTGCAGCACGCCCAGCGCCGTGTAGCACTGCAGCGGCTCCTCGGTCAGGATCCGAAAGCCGAAGATGTCGCTGACCTGCGCGAAGGACAAGCCGCCCTTCTCGCGCATCTTCTTGTAGATCGAGTAGACGGTCTTCTCGCGGCCCTGCACCTCCACCCTCAGGCTCGCCTTGGCGAAGGCGGCGCGGATCTCGCCCTCGATGCGCGACACCAGGTCGCGCCGGTTGCCCCGCGCCTTGGACACCGCCTTGGACAGCGACGCATAGCGCCAGGGGTGGAAGTACTGGAAGGACAGGTCCTGCAGTTCGCGGAAAGTCTGGTTCAGGCCCAGCCGGTGCGCGATGGGGGCATAGATGTCGAACGTTTCGCGCGCGATGCGCCGGGCCTTGTGCGGCGCCATGGCGCCCATCGTGCGCATGTTGTGCAGCCGGTCGGCCAGCTTGATGAGGATGACGCGCAGGTCGCGCGCCATGGCCAGCAGCATCTTGCGGAAGGACTCGGCCTGCGATTCCTCCTTGGTGGAGAACTGCAGCTTGTCGAGCTTGGTGAGGCCGTCGACGAGGTCTGCCGTGGTCGCGTCGAACTTCTCGATCAGCTCAGCCTTGGAGACGCCACAGTCCTCGACGACGTCGTGCATCAGTGCGGCCATGAGGGCCTGGGCGTCCAGCCGCCATTCGGCGCAGATACCTGCTACCGCAATGGGGTGGGTGATGTAGGGCTCGCCTGTCGCGCGCTTCTGGCCCAGGTGGGCCTCGTCGGCGAACTTGTAAGCCTCGCGCACCCGTTTGACCTCGGCCTTGCTCAGGTAGCCGAGCTTGGGGGCGAGGGCGTCGAAGGAGGCCGCCTCGGCCTGCGTGGGCGGCGCCGGCTGGCGCAGACCCGGCAGGAACCAGGCGGTGAGGGAGCGTTGGGCCATAAGGCCCCGAATTTATCCGATGAAAAAAAGGCGACGGGCGTCCTGGGAGGCCCGGGACGCCCGTCGAATTGGGGGAGGGTGCTTAGACCGGCACCTTGCGCAGCATCTCGATGCCCACTTCACCGGCGGCGATCTCGCGCAGGGCGGTCACGCCGGGCTTGTTCTTGCTCTCGATGCGCGGGCTGTGGCCCTGGCTCAGCATGCGAGCCCGGTACGTGGCAGCCAGCACGAGCTGGAAGCGATTCGGGATCTTGGTCAGGCAGTCTTCGACGGTGATGCGGGCCATGGTGTTCCTTGTGAATATCGGTGCGGGGCGCGGTCAGGGCAGATCGAGCGCCTGGAAGACAGCCGAACGGTTTCGGCGCTGAGCCGCGTATTTTAGCCGCTGCGCGTGGACGATGGTCTTCAGGTCGAACACGGCCGTGTCGAACACCGCATTCACGACCACGAAGTCGAAGTGGCGCGCCTGGGCCACCTCGATGCGGGCGTTGTTCATGCGCTTGGCGATCACCTCGGGCTCGGTGTCCCCCCGGCGGTTCAGGCGCAGGCGGAGTTCGTCCCAGCTGGGCGGCAGGATGAAGATCAGCACCGCGTAGGGGAAAAGCTGCTTGATCTGCAGGGCGCCCTGGTAATCGATCTCCAGTACGACGTCCTCGCCATGCTGGAGCCGGTCCTCGATGCCTGCGCGCGACGTGCCGTACAGGTTGCCGTGCACCTCCGCCCATTCGAAGAAGTCCCCGCGGGCCGCCATCGCGCGGAACTCGTCCGGCGAGATGAACCAGTACTCCCGGCCGTGCTGCTCCTGGCCGCGGGGCGCCCGGGACGTGTGCGAGATGGACACGGCCAGCTTGGCGTCGATCTCCAGGAGTGCCTTGACGAGGCTTGACTTGCCCGCCCCACTGGGGGCTGCGACGACGAAGAGATTGCCGGGGTATTCCATGGTGCGCGACGGTGAGGCGCGAAGGCTTGGTGCCTGGGCTGCCGAAGCGCCCGGCGCCTTGCCTGCGGCCGCGAAAAGGGTAGCGGATGGCCTGGGCAGGCGGGCCGCCGCCGGCCTGGCGGCCGCACTGCTGCCCGGCGCCGCAAGCCGGTGGGTTCAGGGGTGCAAGTTTATCCGGCGCCCGCCCCCAGCCCTCCGCTGCCTCAGACCAGCTCTTCGCCGGGGACCGTGGGCGAGAACTGCCGCTCCATGGCCTCCTCGCTCGTACCGCTCAAGGCGGCAATCAGCACGTCGATCAAGTCAGGCGCCCGCTTGACGCGCAGCGCCACCAGCTCGGACAGCGCCCGCATCTCCTCCCAGCGCGTCATGTAGCAGGTCCAGGCCCATTTCGCGTCGGCACCGGTGGCCAACGCGTCGAACATCTCGGACACGGTTCGCCGGATGACCGGGGGCGACTTCATCACGTACCAGTCGAAGAAGGCGCCATCGTCCGAGCTCCAAAGGATGGGCGTGCCGCTCTCGCAGGCGCGGGCAGCGATGTCGCCCTCGGTGGTCATGACCAGATCGCTGGCCCAGATCAGCTCGTCCGTCAGGAACCAGCGCCGCGCTGGCAGTTCGACGAGCGTAACGGCGCCGTGCCGCATCACGGTGGAGCGATCTTCCGGATAGCTGCTTGCCCAATCGGGCGGACGTTTGTCCATGAACACGCAGACTTCGCGCGGCCCTGTGGCGAGAGCCTCCACGAGGGACAGCATGGAACGCTTGTTGCGCACGTCGAAGAAGACGGAGAGCTTCCCGTCGGCCAGATCCGAGCGCAGGCCGAGCGCTTGAAAGAGCCCCTCGCGCATCGCTGGCTTGGTCCAAAGCTTGCGCAGCGTCGTCGCGTTGGGGCGCGACTTGATGTGACCGGCCTTGAACGGAGGGTCGCCAAACTGCGCGCGCATCCGGGTGCAGCTGCCCCGCTGTTCAAGCATGACGAGCGGGGTCGTGGCATCCCGGTCGGCGTCATGGGCTACGACTTCAACGCAGCGGGTCGGCGTCGGGCCCGCCTCCATTCGCGCCAGATAAACCGCCGGGATCGTCGTGCCGAGAACCTGGATGGCCGTCGGTGCCACAACACACAGCTCGGCGAGGCGCCAGTCAGCGATCTCGATACCGTGGTGGGACTGGATCCAGCATGTCGGGTCGAGGTCAGCAACGGCGGCAGCGAGCACGTCGAGCTGGTCAGTGAAGAGCCGCGCCGCGTAGCCCCTTTGAACTAATCCGTGCGCTAGCTGGTAGCCGAACCAGAGCGACTGGGCGTCGTGGCCCGAGGCAAAAATGTCCCAGTAGTCAGCATGCATGGCGAAAACCTCATGTCCTTGGCGGTGCCAACGAGCCGCTGGGACTCGTCGTGACGTTCACCCTGGGAGGGCTATCCCCCAAGGCATGACCCAAGGCTAGGCGCGGGGGCGGGTGGGTCGTGCCTTTTGCGACCAAGGGGTTCGTTCATGGAACGAAGGGAGCCGGAGGCAGAGCAGGGCGCACCGTCTTGCACGGAGCTTCAGTCAACGTGGTGCAGCCGCCGTGCCGAAGTGCAGTCTTGGAAACGGCTGGGTGTGAGCAACGTCGCGTTGCAGAATTGAAAGGAAACTGGCGCTAACTGCCGAGGGCAATCAGCGCCAGTGTTCAATGGAACTGCCCCGGAAAGGCGGGCTTTCGCCACGCCTCAGGGCATTCAGCGGTGGTCAGTTGTAGACCATCGAGTAGGTGATGCTGCTGGCGACGGTACCGGCGGACGTCGCGCCCGTGGCGAAGTACTCGGCGAAGTAGTTTGCCGTACCGGCGCCGGCCGACAGCGACGTCGCGGTCACGTTCTGCGAGCCGGTGGGCTTGTCCAGACGAATGGCGCCGCCGGTGGCGTTCGAGAGGCGCAGTTGAACGCCGGTCGCCGTGCCGGTGCTCTTCAGGTTGCCGTTGTTCATGTCCACGTTGCTGTTGGTCTCGAAGAAGGTCGTGAACGTGGTCGGGGCGCCGACACCCGTCGGGCAGCCGGAAACGGCGATCGCGAAGGCCGTGGAGCCGCCCGTCTGGCCGGCGCTGTTCAGGTTGGTGGTCGCCAAGGTCGGCAGCGTGACCGTCTGGTTGGCCGATGCGGCGGACACCGCGCAAGTGGAGGTCTGGAGTTGGCCTGCAAAGGTGATGGTGCCGTCAGAGGCGTGCGCCGACGAGAAGGCCAGGGCGAGGGCGGCAGCAAGGCCGAAATTGGACAGTTGATGGATGCGCATTGCGTTGGTTCCTATGAAGTTGTCTCGTCGCGCCTCACCTTGCGATGAGTTCGACGCGGGGCGCATCGTCCGCGTGACAAAGATCACGCGCTGGACCAACTGACGAAGAGCGCGTGAGTGGGAACGAAGCGGGGCTCAGCGGACTCGAGCCGCGGCGATGGGGAGGGCCGCACCATATTCAGGGGTGAGTGCCCCCGGCGCTCTGGCCGGATGACGTGCAACAAGACACGCCGCCCAACAAATACCCCAGTTTTGGGGATGGTGTTGGCCTGTGTTCGAAAAGGGCTGCGACTTATTAACGCTTATCCTGTCGGGCCTAAATGAAACCGTTTAC
Source organism: Roseateles sp. (assembly GCA_016790285.1). GTDB lineage: Bacteria > Pseudomonadota > Gammaproteobacteria > Burkholderiales > Burkholderiaceae_C > Pelomonas. The sequence continues at coordinate 47,985 of JAEUPJ010000020.1, forward strand.
ATGCGCTGGATCGAGGCGCTGCGTCGCTACACAATTTGCCTGCGGATACTCGTTGGAACAGCCTCATGAATCGGGGTCAATACCGGCGAGGTCACATTTAACTGCAGCGCATCAATATCGAATGCGCGGCAATTTTCAAGACAGGATGTGTCATGAAGCGTCAATTTATCACGATTCTGCTGACTGTTGTGGCGTTCAATTCTCACGCGTCTTCCGGCTCCATTCGCTTCTACGGTGCACTGGTGGAGCCCACGTGCCAGACCCAGGGGGTGGAAGAGGTGACCGGTCATGTGCAGGGTGCCTTGAGGCTCAGCGGATGTCGCACCACATTTGTCAAAACGACCGACGTGGGTAGTCGGCTGGATTCCATGCGGGTATTTACTGGTGGATTGAAGGAAATCGCGCTTTCGGCGCCCGCGGCATTATTGGCCGGGCGCGCAACGGTTCAAGAATTGGTCATCAATTACCAATAGTCCAATTGAGGCCGCCGACGGCGGCGACTGAACGCGGGGATTTGCCGAGGCGCTGGAAGCGCTCGGGATGCTATTCCAGCCGCGTTGCTATATTTAGCGCTCAGGAATGCCGGATTGGCCGAATCCCAACGGGGCGGGCCGCCGGCTTCATGGCTTGGGCTCGCGACTCGTGAGAGTCGCCCTGCGTTGCCTGGCGCTAGATGCTGGCCCCCCCCTTGGGGTGGGCGTGGCGTGTTGACGCAGCGCCGTTTGACTTGGGGTGGTCGCAAGCGCGGACCGCATGCCCTCAATTGGTGACTCCGGCGGGCGCATTCGTTCCCCGGTGCATGTGCTTCGTCAGTTGGTTTGGCGCCGGGATGGCGCCATCGGAATCATTCGTTCCGTGCCAATCCCGGCCATTCATCTGCGCTAACGACGCGACGACTTCCAAAGGAACCTCCCATGCGCCCCTTCATGCACAAGATTTCGGCAGCCATTGTGATCGCGACTGCATCGCTCGCTGCCCATGCTGTCGATGGCACTGTCACCATCACCGGTACGGTCAGCGCGACTACTTGCACGGTCAGTGTCAATGGCGGCTCTGCCAGCAACACGGTGACCTTGCCCACGATCGGCGCAAGCGCGTTGGTCGGTAGTGGTGCTGTCGCTGGCGCGACCGCCTTCAGCATCGGCGTAAGCGGTTGCACCACCAGCCAGAGCAGCATGGCGCCCTACTTCGAGGCTGCCGGGTCGTCTGCCTTCAATGGCGGGCGCCTGGCGACTGGCGTCTCCGGTGTTGACATCCAAATCCTCACGTCCACCGGCGGCGTCGTCAACCTGAGTGGCTCCGCAGCAGTGGCTAGCGGCCAGACCGGGCAAGGGGTTCCCGTCGTTCCCCTGAGCGGAGCGAATCCCAGCAAGTCCGCGACGTCCAACTTCGTGGCTCGGTACTACTCGAACGCCGCGTCGGTGGGCACGGGCGCCGTGTCGGTTGCCCTCGCCTACACCATCACCTACCAATAAGCCAATAACAAGGGATCACCATGAGCCTCAGCCAACGACTTGCCAGCAGCCTCAGAGCTGCGGCCCTCGGTCTGGTGGGCATGGCCGCTGTGGCGGCCCACGCCGGCGTCATCATCATCGGTACCCGCGTGGTGTACCCGTCCGATGCACGTGACGTGAATGTCCGCCTGACCAACAACGGCACCACGCCCGCTCTCGTGCAGGCCTGGATCGACGATGGCGATCCGGCCATGAACGCCGAGACCGCCAAGGTCCCCTTCGTGTTGACGCCGCCTTTGGCGCGTATCGACAAGGCCAAGTCACAAACCCTTCGACTCATCTACACAGGTCAGGGCTTGCCTCAGGACCGGGAAACGTTGTTCTGGCTGAATGTGCTCGAGGTACCGCCCAAGCCGGAGGAGGGCACCAACTACCTGCAGTTCGCGGTCCGTACGCGCATCAAGGTGTTCTATCGGCCGGCGAGCCTGCACAAGGGCGAGCCGTCGGATTCGGTGTCGCAGGTGGGCTGGCAGTTCAAGTCGACGGATGCCAAGTCGGTGGTCATCGAGGCGACCAACCCGTCACCCTACTACCTCTCCCTCTCTCAATTCCGTCTGGTGGCCGGCGGCAAGGAAGTGGGTTCGCCGATGAACGTGACATTGCGGCCCAAGAGCACGGAGTCCATCACGGTTGCAGATGCCGACATCGATCCCAAGGCGCTGTCCGGCGTGAAGTACCAGGTGATCAACGACTTCGGCGCGATGGTGGAAGGTGAGAAGTCGCTGACTTCTCGGCCCTGAGTCGTACGAAAAGAACCCAAGATGTCCAGGCAACACCCCCAAAGGCGCATGGCCGCCTTGATCCAACTCGCCCTTGCCTCCATGGCGCTCGGCGCGATGGGCGCGGCACACGCTGCTGACGGCGCGGGTGCGGCCCGCCCAGCGGCGGGGCCCATCTCCGCCTCGTTCGTCGAATTCAACGGTGCCTTCCTGCGCGGCAGCTCCGAGAACGCGGTGGATGTGAAGCGCTTCGCGCTCGGCAATCCGCTCTTTTCGGGCTCCTACCGCGTGGAGGCAACGTTCAACGGTGAGTGGCTTGGCAAGCTGGAGGTGTCGCTGGTCAAGAATCCAGCGACCGGGCAGGTCGACGTTTGCCTGGACCGCGCGCTCATCCGGCGCCTGGGGATCGACGTGGCCAAGGCCTCGCCCAAGGTGCAAGCCTTCATGGCCGAGAAGGGGCGAGACCCGTCCGGCGATGGCGCGTCGCAGTGTCTGTTTGCAGCTGACATTGACGCCGCTGCCAGGGCCGAGTTCGACTCGGCCGAACTCAAGCTGGCCCTCAGCATTCCGCAATTCCTGGTCAGTCGCCGTGCCCGTGGCTACGTTTCTCCCGAAGCCTGGGACCCGGGCGTGCGGGCGGTGGCGCTGGACTATCAGCTCAGCGGTTTTCACACCAAGACACGAACCAAGGAAGGCGTCGTGTCCAAGGCGTCCACAGCCTTCGCCGGTGTTGCCCTTCGCGCCAACCTCGGCGATGGCTGGCAGTTCACCCACATGGGCAGCCTGCGCAGTTCCAGCGAATCGGGCTCGAGCTACACCTCGACCGGGTCCTACCTGTCTCACGACATTCCGTCCTGGCTGTCGAGTGTGCGTATCGGGAATGCGAACACGGGTGGCCAACTGTTCGACAGCGTCGCGTTTCGCGGCGTCCGCGTGAGTTCAGACGAGCGCATGCTGCCCGATTCGATGCGCGGTTATGCACCCGTGATCCGTGGGCAGGCGCGTGGCAATGCTGTCGTCACCGTGAAGCAGAACGGCGTGCTGCTGCGTGAAGTGGTGGTTCCTGCAGGCGCGTTCGAGATCGACGACCTCTTTCCGCCAGGATTCGGCGGCGATCTCGTCGTGACCGTCACCGAAGCCGATGGCGCGCAGACCACGAGCATCGTGCCTTTCACCGCGGGGCCGGAGGTCTTGCGCGAGGGGCAATGGCGTCACGACGTTGCTGTTGGCCAATTGACCGGTGCGCGCCTGGGCAACCGCCCGGGCTTCGTGCTCGGAACCCTGCAGTACGGTTTCAGCAATGACGTCACCGGTGCCGTGGGCGCTACGGCCATGTCGCGCTACGGCGCGCTTCTCTTCGGTGGCGCCGTCAACACCCGCCTCGGCTCTCTCGGCCTGAATGCGACCTTCTCGCGGTTCCAGTCGAGCAACGCCGGCACCCTCGTCGGGTCCAGCTACAGCGCTTCCTATGCAGTTGCCATGCCGGCGAGCCGGACGAACTTCTCTTTTGTGGCTTACCGGTACAGCACGCAGAACTACATGTCCGTCAGCGACGCCGAGATGGCGCTTGATGGGCTGGTGCTGCCATCACCCTACAAGGTCAAGAACCGCTCGGTCGCGACGGTGAACCAGATGCTGGATGACCGCTCTCAGCTCTACCTGAATGGCACGTACCAGACGTACTGGGCGGGTACGCGGCATGACCTGAACTTCAACGTGGGCTATTCGCTTTGGTTCAAGTCCATGCAGTTCACCGTGAGTGCAGGCCGCTCGTCCTACAACGGTGCGGCGGCAGCCACCTCCATCTACAGCGTGGGATTGGTCATTCCCCTCGGCGGCGTCGGCTCCACCGGGACAGTCAGCACCAATTACCAGCATGACAAGCTCTACGGCAACACCGCGCAGTTGACCGCTGGTGGCGCGTTCGGTGAGCGGCGCGAGTACGGCTACAGCGTTTCTGCTATCAAGTCGGGCCAATCCTCGCCGTCACTGTCGGCCAGCGCCAGCTGGCGAGCCAGCGCAGGCTCTGTGGCGGCATCGGTTGGCAAGAGCAGCAACGGCTCACAGCAATCGCTGAGCGTCGTAGGCGGGCTGGTCCTGCATGCCGGCGGCGTCTCGGTGGCACCGTCCGTGGGAGAGACCTACGCGCTGGTCGATGCCCGGGGGGCCTCGGGCGCGAACGTGATGACGGGCATGAACGTCACTGTGGACCGCAATGGCTATGCCATCGTGCCCTACCTGTCGCCCTACCAGCTGAACAACATCGACCTGGATCTGCGCAACGTCTCCTTGGACGTCGAGCTCGAGTCCACGTCAGCGCAGGTAGCGCCGCGTGCGGGAGCCGCCGTGCTGGTGAAGTTCAAGAGCCGCCAAGGCGTGCCGGCCCTGATCGACCTGACGCCGGACAAAGGTTCCATCCCGCTTGGCGCGTCGATCACCGACCTGCAAGGCGTGACGGTCGGCGTGGTCGGCCAGGGTGGGGTGGGCGAAATTCGCGTGAAGGAAACGCAGGGGCGCTTGCGCGCGTCCTGGGGTGACGGGGCGAACCAGTCTTGCGACTTTGACTATGTGTTGGGCGAGAAGCCGGCTGGTCAGCCTTTCAGTCGTTCCGCAGCGAAGTGCCGCATGGCCTCGCTGTAGCGAGAAGGAGCGCGCGTCCTTGATGAAGCGAAGGCCTCGTCGCTGCGACGGGGCTTTTGCTTCGACCAGGCAGCCGCAAGGGGCCATCGGGCCCACTGGCCTGGGCCGGTGGCGGGGCAGGGGCAGGGGCAGGGGCGCCGCCTGGCCGGCGCCGCACCACCGCAGCCAGCCTATTCGATGTTTTGCACCTGCTCCCGCATCTGCTCGATGGCCACCTTCATTTCCACGGACACGTTGGTCAACTCAAGCGCAGCTGATTTCGAGCCGAGGGTGTTCGCTTCTCGATGGAGCTCCTGGATGAGGAAATCCAGCCGCTTGCCCAGTTCGCCGCCTTTCTTGAGCAGACGAGTGAGCTCGTCCAGGTGGGCGCGCAGGCGGCCGAGTTCTTCCGCCACGTCGATGCGGATGGCGAAGGCGGCAGCTTCATTCAGGGCGCGCTCCTGCAGGGCTTCCTTGGGCACCGTGTTGCCGGCGCCAGTGGCGGCCAGGGCCTCCTCCCAGCGCTCCAGAAAGCGCTGCTGCTGGCGCTGGACCACGGCCGGCAGCAGGGGCTCGGCCTCGTCAGCGAGCTGCCGCAGCCGGGCGATGCGCTCCTGCAGGATGGCCACCAGCTTCTCGCCCTCGCGCTCGCGGGCCTCGGCCAGCCCCTGGACGCAGGCCTGCGCGGCCTCGAGCGTGGCTGCATCGAGCTGGGCGGGGACTGCCGCGCCGCTCTTGCACCAGTTCAAGGCTTCGTGGACCGACAGCGGCGCGGCCTGGGGCATCCAGGCCTTCACCTTGGCCTCGAGGTTGGCCAGCCGGTTGAGTTGTTCGGGTTGCGGTTGGGGCCAGGCGCCGTCGGCTTCGCGCTGGGTGTTGATGCGCAGCTCGATCTTGCCGCGCTTGAAGCGCGCAGCCACGAGCTCGCGCAGCTGCGGCTCCAGCCCGCGCAGCTCTTCGGGCATGCGCATCGACAGGTCCAGGAAGCGGCCGTTGACCGACCGCAATTCGACGCTGACCGACGCTTGTGTGACAGGATTGCCGTCCTCGGCTTTAGGGGGTTGCGCCACAGAATTGGCATACCCGGTCATGCTGTAGACTGGCATTTCGCACTCGCAAAAACTGACGTTAACAAGAGATTCAAGCGCGATTATGTCCAAGCCGAAGCCGGCGCCCTTACCCGCAGGCACGGTGGTTGGGGGCTACCAGATCATCAAGCGACTGGCGGCGGGCGGTTTCGGTGTGGTCTACCTCGCCGAGGACCCCGACCACCACCTGGTTGCGCTGAAGGAATATCTGCCCTCGTCCCTGGCCGAACGTTCGCCCGGCGAGCTGACGCCCCGCGTCAAGCCCGAGAAGCAACCCTTGTATCGTCTGGGGCTGAAGAGCTTCTTCGAGGAAGGGCGCTCGCTGGCCCAGATTTCGCACCCGAGCGTGGTTTCGGTGCTGAATTTCCTGCGCGAGAACGAAACGGTCTACATGGTGATGAATTACCTGCAGGGCGACACCCTGCAGGATTTCATCGTCACTGCGCGCGACATGAAGCGCGACAAGGTGTTCCGCGAGTCCACCATCCGCAGCCTCTTCGACGAGATCCTGCGCGGCCTGCGCATCGTCCACCAGCACAAGATGCTGCACCTGGACATCAAGCCGGCCAACATCTTCATCACGAACGACAACAAGGCCGTGCTGCTGGACTTCGGCGCCGCGCGTGAAGTGCTGAGCAAGGAAGGCAACTTCATCCGCCCGATGTACACGCCCGGCTTTGCCGCGCCCGAGATGTACCGCCGCGACGGCTCGCTCGGCCCCTGGACGGACATCTACGCCATTGGCGCCTGCATCTACGCCTGCATGCAGGGCTACCCGCCCAACGACGCGCCGCAGCGATTGGAGAAGGACCGCCTGTCCCTGAGCCTGTCGCGGCTGCGCAATGTCTACTCCGACAACCTGCTGGAAGTCACCGAGTGGTGCATGTCGCTGGACCCGCTGTCGCGCCCGCAGAGCGTGTTCGCGCTGCAGAAGGAACTCGCCCGCGAGACCGAGCGCCGCTACACCAAGCTGAGTTTCAGCGAGCGTCTCAAGCTCCAGCTTGAGAACCTCAAGTCCGGAGCGAAGGCCTGATGCGTTTCAACGTCTTCCAGGTCAGCCGCCGCGGTGGCCGCGAGACCAACGAAGACCGCATGGGCTATTGCTACACGCGGGAAGCCGGCCTGTTCGCGCTGGCTGATGGCATGGGCGGCCACCCGGAGGGCGAAGTCGCCGCGCAGATCGCGCTGCAGACGCTTGCAGCGTTGTTCCAGCAGGACGCTCGCCCGGTCATCGAAGACCCCCAGGGCTTCCTGCAGGAGTCCATCGTCATCGCCCACCAGCAGCTGCTGCGTTACGCCGCCAGCAAGGGCCTGTCGGACACCCCACGCACCACCATCGTGGCCTGCATCCTGCAAGGCAACCAGGCGTGGTGGGCGCATTGCGGTGATTCGCGCCTGTACCTCGTACGCGCCGGCAAGCTCATCGCCCGCACGCGGGACCACTCCTACTCCGAGCTGCAAGAGGCCCTGGGCCGCGTGGCGCGCGGTGGCGAACCCTTCAATCGCAACGTGCTCTTCACCTGCCTGGGCAGCCCGGGCAAGCCCATGGTCGACTGCCAGGGCCCCTTGGTGCTGGAGCCGTCGGACCGCATCCTGCTGTGCTCGGATGGCCTCTGGGGCAGTGTGGAAGACGGCGAGATCGTCCAGCAACTGGCCGATCAGGACGCCATCTCCGAAGCGGTGCCCGAGCTCGTCGAGCAGGCGCTGCGCCGCGGTGGCGAGCGCAGCGACAACGTCACCGTGCTGGCCGTCGAGTGGGAGGGCGAAGGCGATCCCGCCGGCGACACGACGCAGAACCTGGGCAACTCCGGCTTCGCGTCCACCATCCAGGGCGCCCTGGACGTCGACCTCGTGGCCGCCATGGACGACGAGGAGATCGAGCGCTCCATCCGCGAGATCAACGAAGTCATCCGCCAGTCCGGCCGCGGCGCCAATCGCCGCTAACTTCCTTTCCGCCATGACCAAGACCTTCACGCGCAGCGCAGGCCGCGCTGCCAATCAATTGCGCCCCGTGCGCATCACCCGCGGCTTCACGGTGCATGCCGAAGGCTCGGTCCTCATCGAGTTCGGCGGCACGCGCGTGCTTTGCACCGCTTCGGTGGAAGAGCGCGTGCCGCCGCACAAGCGCGGCTCCGGCGAAGGCTGGGTCACGGCCGAGTACGGCATGCTGCCGCGCGCCACGCACACCCGCGGCGACCGCGAGGCTGCCCGCGGCAAGCAAAGCGGCCGCACGCAGGAGATCCAGCGCCTGATCGGGCGCTCGCTGCGCGCCGTGTTCGACCTGGCCGCGCTGGGTGAGCGCACCATCACGCTCGACTGCGATGTGCTGCAGGCCGACGGCGGCACCCGCACCGCGGCCATCACCGGTGCCTTCGTGGCGGCGCAGGATGCCGTCAACAAGCTGCTGGCCGACGGCAAGCTGGAACGCTCGCCGGTCAAGGAAGCCGTCGCTGCCATCTCCGTGGGCATCGTCGAGGGCGTTCCGCTGCTCGACCTGGAGTACATCGAGGACGTCGCCTGCGACACCGACATGAACGTCGTCATGACCGCCTCCGGCGGCTTCGTCGAACTCCAGGGCACGGCCGAAGGCGTCGTGTTCACGCGCACGGAGATGAACGCGCTGCTGGACCTGGCCGAGAAGGGCATCGGCGAGCTGCTCGCGGCCCAGCAAACCGCGCTGAAGGGCTGACATGAAGCTGGTGCTGGCCTCCAACAACGCCAAGAAGCTGCTGGAGCTGCAGGCGTTGTTCGCGCCGTTGGGCATCGAGTTGGTCACACAGGGGAGCCTGGGCATCCCCGAGGCCGAAGAGCCCTTCGAGACCTTTGCCGAGAACGCGTTGGCCAAGGCGCGCCACGCGGCGCGCCTGAGCCGGCTGCCCGCGTTGGCGGACGACTCGGGGCTGGCTGTCGAGGCGCTGGGCGGCGCGCCCGGCGTGCGCTCGGCGCGCTACGCGCTGGATGCCGGCGGCCAGAAGAGCGATGCCGCCAACAACGACCGCCTGCTGCGCGAGATGGCCGGCCTTGCCGACCGCCGCGCGCGCTTCGTCTGCGCCCTGGTCGCTGTGCGCAGCGCCGACGACCCCGAGCCCCTCATCGCGATGGGGCGCTGGGCGGGGGAGATGCTCACGGCGCCGTCCGGCGAAGGCGGCTTCGGCTACGACCCGCTGATGCACATTCCTGCGCTGGGCCAGACCGTCGCCAGCCTCGCGGCGGACGTCAAGAACCGGCACAGCCACCGCGCGCTCGCGGCGGCGCAGCTGATCGCGCAGTTCCGCGAGGTCTGGCACCTGGGCTGAGCGCATGGCCGACCTCGCCCACCTGATGCGCCCGGGCACGCTGCAACTGCCTGCCTTGCCGCCGCTGGCGCTGTACGTGCACCTGCCGTGGTGCCTGCGCAAGTGCCCCTACTGCGACTTCAACTCGCACGAGGTGCGTGGCGGTGCGCTGCCGGCCGACACGGCCGCGGCCTATCTCGCCGCGTTGCGCGACGACCTGGAGGCCGCGCTGCCGCTGATCTGGGGGCGGCAGGTTGTCAGCATCTTCATCGGCGGGGGCACGCCCAGCCTGTTCGACCCCGTGCAGATCGCGCAGCTCATCTCGGACCTGCGCGCGCGGCTGCCCCTGGAGCCGGGCTGCGAGATCACGCTGGAGGCCAACCCCGGCACCTTCGAGCGGGAGCGCTTCAAGGGTTTCCGCGAGGCGGGCGTCACGCGGTTGTCCGTCGGCGTGCAGAGCTTCGACGACGCCCAGCTCAAGGCGCTGGGCCGCGTGCACAGCGCCACGCAGGCGCGCGAGGCGCTGGCCGAGGCGGCCGCTGCCTTCGAGACCTTCAACCTCGACCTCATGTACGCGCTGCCGGGCCAGACCCTGGACGACCTCGGCCGCGAGCTGGACACGGCGCTGAGCTTTCAGCCGCCCCACCTGTCCATCTACCACCTCACCATCGAGCCGAACACGGTGTTCGCCACGCGCACGCCGGCCGGGTTGCCCGACCCCGACCTGGCCAGCGACATGCTCGACCTCATCACGGCGCGCACCGGGTCAGCCGGGCTGCAGCGTTATGAGGTCTCCGCCTATGCGCGGGAGGGCCACCGCTGCCAGCACAACCTCAACTACTGGCAGTTCGGCGACTACCTCGGCATCGGTGCCGGCGCGCACAGCAAGCTGAGCTTCCCCAACCGCGTGCTGCGCCAGGTGCGCTGGCGCGAGCCGGCCGCCTTCATGGCCCAGGCCGACAAGGTCAGCAACGAGCACGAGGTGGCGCGCAAGGAGCTGCCGTTCGAGTTCATGCTCAATGCGCTGCGTCTGAAGGAAGGCGTCACCCTCACGCAATTCCTGGAGCGCACGGGTCTGCCGCCGTCCAGCATCGCGCAGGGGCTGCAGACGGCGCGTGGTCGCGGGCTGCTCACGTCAGACCCGGCGCGCATCGAGCCCACCGAGCGCGGCTTCGACTTCCTCAGCGATCTGCAGCAGTTGTTTCTTTAAGCCGCTGCTGCAGGGCGGCGATCTCGGCGTGCAGCCAGTCGCAGAAGGCACGCACGGCCGGGTCGTCGCGCAGGGTCTCGGGGTAGACGACGTGATAGTCGCGCCCCGCATCTAGGTCCAGTTCCTGTGCCGCCACGCGCACCAGGCGGCCGTCCAGCAGCGCATCGCCGGCAATCAACTCGCGCGCGAGCGCCACGCCCATGCCCTGCTCGGCAGCCTGCAGCAGCACGCCCGCGTCGTTGAAGCTGGCCACGACCACCGGTGCCACGGGCAGGCCGGCCTGGGCGAACCATTCCCGCCAGACGTCCACATCGTCCAGCAGCGGCTGGCCCGCCAGTGCCTGCAACGGCTGGCCGATGAGGTGATGGGCCAGCACGGGAGCGGCCACGGCAATGAGCGGTGAATGGAACAGCCGCTCGTTGACGAGCCCGGGCCATGGCCCCCGCCCCACACGAAGGCCCACGTGGTAGCCCTCGCGGGCCAGATCGATCACCTGGTGCCCGGTGTGCAGGTCCAGCGTGATGCAGGGCTGCAGCGCCTGCCAGCGGGGCAGGCGCGGCATCAGCCAGCGTTGCGCCAGCGAGGGCAGGGCGGTCACGCGCAGCGTCTGCGCCTGGCTGCCGTGCGCCGCGCGGGCGGCCAGCAAGCCCGCCTGCAACTCGGCAAACACCTTGGCCACGGCCCGCTGCAGGGCCTGGCCCGCGGGGTTGAGCACCAGGCGCCGCCCCTGGCGGGTGAACACCTCGAAACCCAGCGCCGTCTCCAGCCCCCGGATCTGCTGGCTCACGGCGCTGTGCGTCAGGTGCAGGCTTTCGGCGGCGGCGCGCAGGTTCTCGGTCTGTGCAGCCGCCCGGAAGGCAGCGAGGTAATGCAGCGGAAATCGGTCAAGTGAGGCCATCTGGTTAGCCGGTAAAACCAATCAGTGCAGAAAACAGCGCTTCTCGCGCGGTTGGTGGTTGCCTAGCATAACCAGCACTTGAAGGAGAGACCATGAACCCGCTTCCCCGCTGGATGGCATTTGCCTCGTTTCCCGCCGTGCTCGCGCTGAAGATGAGCGCCACTCACGCATTCACCGACACCAACGCCGAACTCAAGGAGGCTGCAGCCGAGCGGGCGGCACCGCCGGCGCTCGCCGTCCGGCCTGTGGCCGTGCCGGTGCGCACCGCCTGGGTGCCAACCTCGGCCAAGGCGCTGGATGGTTTCCGGCCCGTGTTCCCGAAGGCGCCCATGGATGCCGCGCCGGGCCAGGCCACGCTGCTGGCGCGGGCCGACGCCCCCGCGAGCGCCGCCCGGCGTTGATCAGACCCGGTTGAGCGAGATGCCCGACGTCGCGCGCAGCCGCTCCAGCACCTTGGTGGCGATCTGGTTGAGCGGCAGCACCTCGTCGGCCGCGCCGGCGGCGATGGCCTCGCGCGGCATGCCGAAGACGACGCAACTCGCCTCGTCCTGGCAGTAGTTGTAGGCGCCGGCGTCCTTCATGACCTTCATGGCACGCGCGCCGTCCGCCCCCATGCCCGTGAGCATGATGCCGATCGCATTGGGGCCGACGACCTTGGCGGCCGACAGGAACAGGGCCTCGACCGACGGCTTGTGCCGGTTGATCGGGTCGCCGTCCTGCACGCGGGCGATGTAGTTCGCACCGCTGCGCTCCACGGTGAGGTGCAGGCCCCCCGGCGCGATGTAGCCGTGGCCGGGCAGGATGCGCTCGCCGTCCTGGGCTTCCTTCACGCGGATCTTGCACAGCCCGTCCAGCCGCGCCGCATAGCTCCTGGTGAAGCCCGGTGGCATGTGCTGGGTGATGACGACGGCCGGGCTGTCGGCCGGCAGGTTGACGAGGACGTCCTTGGTCGCTTCGGTGCCGCCGGTGGAGGCGCCGATGAAGATGATCTTCTCGGTCGAGGCCTTGCCCAGGCTGGCCATCGTGACGGCCTTGACCGGCGCGGGGGCGGCAGCGCCTGCGGCGGCCGGCGGCGGGGCCCGGCGGATGTGCGCCTTGGCGGCGATGCGGATCTTGTCGGTGATGTCCTGGGCCAGCAGCCGGATGCCGTCGGCCACGCCGATCTTGGGCTTGGCGACGAAGTCGACGGCGCCCAGCTCCAGCGCCTTGAGCGTGACCTCGGCGCCGCGCTCGGTCAGCGTGGACACCATCACCACGGGCATCGGGCGCAGGCGCATCAGCCGCGACAGGAAATCGAGCCCGTCCATGCGTGGCATCTCGACGTCCAGCGTGATGACGTCGGGGTTCAGGTTGCGGATCATCTCGCGGGCCAGCAGCGGGTCCGCGGCCGCGCCGATGCATTCCATGTCGGTCTGGCGATTGATGATCTCGGTGAGGATGGAGCGCACCAGCGCCGAATCGTCCACCACCACGACCTTGGTCTTGGCCATGGATGTATCTCCTTAGAACAGATCGATGGAGCCGCCGCTGCTGGCGACGGGCTGCACCTTCTGGATCGCGGCCCGGTCCTGCTGGACGAGCGCGTCGGTATTGGTCGGGGCCAGGCGCTTGACCATGGCCTTGCCGCTGGCGGGCAGGAAGCACACCTTGCGCGGGTAGACGTCCATCACGTCCTTGGACACGATGGGAATGCGCTCGAGCTTCAGGAAGTCGATGACGAAGTTGGTGTTGCGCTCGCCCACGTTGAGCGAGTTCATGCCCGAGATGACCGCGCCGCCGCCGAAGATCTTGGCCTCCATGCGGGCTTTGCTGGCGCCGCGCTTCATCATCTCGTTGATGAGCAGTTCCATCGCGAACGAGCCGTAGCGGCCGGAGTCGCCATTGCCTTCGGGCAGCATGAAGTGGTTCATGCCGCCCACCTTGGCCACGCGGTCCCAGAGGCAGGCCGCGATGCACGAGCCCAGCGTCGTCATGACGAGGATGTCCTCGCTGTCGACGAAGTACTCGCCCGGCAGGATCTTGACGGCGGCATTCTTGAAGTGCGCGTCGTAGAAGAAGAACGAGGCTTCACCCTGCTTGCGCGGCTGCGTCTTGAGCTGGTTGACCTTGGCCACTGCGGCAGGGTTGCCGAGGGTCGTGGCCGTGGCGAGGGGCGTACTCATGATCAGACCCGTTCGTAGATGGTTTTGCCGCGGAGCTTGAACAGGTCGCGGGATTCGGTGAAGTTCTCGGAATGCCCCACGAAGAGCAGGCCCCCGGGCCGCATGACGCGATGGATGCGTTCCAGCACCTTGCGCTGGGTCGGCGCATCGAAATAGATCATCACGTTGCGGCAGAACACCATGTGGAAAGGATCGCCCAGTTGCCATTGGGCGTCCATCAGGTTCAGCGGGCGGAAGTCCACCCAGCGCTGAAGCTCGGGCTTCACGCGGATCTTGCCCGCGTTGGCGCCGGTGCCGCGCATGAAGAAGTTCTTCAGGCGGGTCGCGTCCAACCCGCGGGAGTCCGCGTTGTAGACGCCGCGCTTGGCCGTGGCCAGCACGTTGGTGTCGATGTCACTGGCCACCAGTTGGACCGAGGCACTCGGGCCGAGCGCTTCGCTGCAGGTCATCAGGATGGAGTAGGGCTCCTCGCCCGTGGACGCCGCGCAGCACCAGATGCGAACCGACTTGCCCACGTAGGGCTTGAGGTCGTCCTTCATGGCGTGGAAGTGATGTTCTTCCCGGAAGAACGAGGTCAGGTTGGTCGTCAGGCAGTTGACGAACTCCTGCCACTCGACGGCGCCGGTGGGGCCGGTCGAGCTCTCCAGCCACTGCAGGTAACTCGCGAAGCTCTTGTGGCCCGTCTCGCGCAGGCGGCGCGACAGGCGGCTGTAGACCATCGCGTGCTTGCCGTCGTGCAGGCTGATGCCGGCATGCCGGTAGATGAGCTCGCGCACCCGGTCGAAGTCGGCCTTGCTGAAGCTGAATTCGTGATCGAGGGCGTCCGTGCCGGAGGCGAGTTCGGGTGCGGGCATGTGGTGTATCAGTTTTGTGGGTGCTCGCAGCAGTTATGGCGTAGGCGCGCCGATTCTGCACCGCAGGCCCCTTTGTACGGCCCGGGCCAGATCCAGAATAGTGCAATCAGCCCTCAGGAACGTGCCTGTTTCACGACCTGGGCTGGCTGGGGCCGCTGCTAGACTGCCCCGAAACCACAATCCTGGCTATCGGCCACCCCTTGGAACACCGCTTGCCCGATCCCCAACTGGTCGACGCCTCGGCGCTCGATCTGGACCAGGCCCTGCAATTGCTGCAGCAGGCCGGGGCATTGCTGCCAGACGAGGCCCCATTGACCACGGCCTGGCTGCAGGCCGTGCTGGACGCGCTGTGCGATCTGTCGAGCAAGGATGCGCTCACCGGCCTCGTCAACCGGCGCAGCTTCGAGATGTCGCTGGCCCGCGAAGTGGATCGCGTCGCACGCGCGGGCGAACCGGCCCTGCTGCTGATGCTGGACATCGACCATTTCAAGGCCGTGAACGACACCCACGGGCATGGCGCCGGGGACCAGGTCATCCGCGCCGTGGCCCGCGCCATCGAGCAGACGGTGCGCCCGATGGATCTCGTCGCCCGCGTGGGCGGCGAGGAGTTCGCCATCATCCTTCCCAACTGCGCCTCGCACGTGGGCCTGGCCGTGGCCGAACGTGTGCGCGAGCGGGTGTCGGAGCTCGACATCGAAGTCGGCCCCGGCCAGATGCTCAACGTCACCGTCAGCCTCGGTGGCGCCTTCGCGCCGCAATGGGTGCGCTCGTCGCCCTTGCTGTGGACCGAGCGCGCCGATCGGCAGCTCTACCGCGCCAAGGCCGAAGGCCGCAACCGCGCCTGCCTCGAGCCCCAGGTCGACTCCCTGGTCAGTGCCGAAGAAAAGGGCATGTTGTACGCCACGCTGAATCTCGAATCGCAACAGGACCTGCCATGAGCACGACCCCCGATCCTGCTGCTCCACGCCCCACACGCTCCGGCGCCCGCACGCTAGCCGTCACGAGCGGCAAGGGCGGCGTGGGCAAGACCTTCGTCACCGCCAACCTTGCGGCGGCACTCGCTGCGCGCGGCCAGAAAGTGCTGGTGCTGGACGCCGACCTCGGCCTGGCCAACCTCGACGTGGTGCTGAACCTGCACCCCAAGCTGACGCTGCACGACGTCTTCACCGAAAAGGCCACGCTCGAGCAGGCCATCCTGCCTGCGCCCGGCGGCTTCTTCGTGCTGCTGGCGGGCTCGGGCATGGTCGAGTACTCGCGCCTCACGCCCGAGGTGCGCGACAAGCTGCTGCACATCATCGACCTGGTCAAGCCCCGCTTCGACTGGGTGCTGCTGGACACCGGCGCCGGCATCTCCGACGTCGTGCTCTTCGCCATTTCGCTGGCCCAGGACGTGCTCGTCGTGGCCACGCCCGAGCCCACGTCGCTGACCGACGCCTACGCCACCATCAAGGTGCTGGCGACACAGCAGGAGCGCCGCCAGGTCGGCCTGCTGGTCAACCAGGCCAACCGCGTCGGCGAAGGCAAGCTCATCTGCGGCCAGTTGCAGCAGGTGCTGCAGCGCTTCGTCGGCCCCTCGCCGGGGCAGACCTTCCGGCTCGAACTGTTCGGTGAGGTCAAGTCCGACCCCGCCGTGCGCCAGGCCGTGCTCAAGCGCCAGCTCATGCTGGAGCATTACCCGGGCTGCGACGCGGCCCAGGCGATCAAGGCCCTGGCCTCCAAGCTCCTTGGCTGATACCGCACCCTCCACCGCCTTCGAGTGGCTGGGCGGCGAGGCCCGCGTGCGCGAGCTCGTCGACCGCTTCTACGACCTCATGGAGCTGGAGCCCGCCTACGCGCGGTTGCGCGCCGCGCACGGTGACTCGCTCGACAGCGCGCGCGACAAGCTGTTCTGGTTCCTGTGCGGGTGGCTGGGCGGGCCCGACCACTACATCAGCCGCTTCGGCCACCCGCGTCTGCGGGCACGCCATTTGCCCTTTCGCATCGGCATCGCCGAACGCGACGAGTGGCTTGCCTGCATGGCCCAGGCGATGCAGGAAACCGGCGTCGACCCGGCGTTGCAGGCGCGCCTGGCGGAGTCCTTCGCCGGCACAGCCGACTGGATGCGCAACGTCGGCGCTTGAGCCCCCCGCTTCGGGGGCGCAAGGTCTGCTTCGCGCGACTTTTTTGTAACGGCTGCAGGCGTGTTCCGCCCGCTCCTTTAGCATGCCGCCTCAATGAATTCTGCTTCCGAGTTTGCGCACGTGCTGGTCGTCGACGACAACGTCGACGCCGCTGAAGTCCTGGCCCTGTTGATCGAGACCGAGGGTTTCACGACGTCCACCGCGCGCACGCTGGCGGCCGCTCGCGAGCAGATGGCTGCGGCGCGGCCCGACATCGTGCTGCTCGACCTGAACCTGCCCGATGGCAGCGGCATTAGCCTGCTCGCCGACATCAAGGCCGACCAGCACACAGCAGGCGTCCAGGTCGTCGTGCTCAGCGGCATGCTCGACGACAAGGTGCGCGAGCAGGCGCACTTGTTGGGCGCCGCTGCCTTCCTCCTCAAGCCCTTCGAACACGACCAGCTCAGCCGCGTCCTGCAGCAGGTGTCCCCCGCCCCGTGAACGGCGGGCCTCAAGGCGCCGGGTTCGCCGCCCCCCTGACACTCGACAACTGCGACCGGGAGCCCATCCACATCCCCGGGTCGATCCAGCCGCACGGCGCGCTGTTGGCGTTCTCCGCGGCAGGCCGCCTTGTCGCGATGAGCGCCAACGCCAACGCGCTGCTGGGCCTGTCCCTGCAGCTCGGCGAGGTGCCGCCGCCCGATGCGCTGGGCGGTGACCCCGACGTCGCCGAAGCCATCCAGCAGGCGCTGGCGCTGCTGGGCAGCGGCGAGACGGTGCCGGACTCGCGCGAGGTGACGGTGACCGGGCGGGCGTTCGACATGGTCGTGCACACGCATGCCGAGCTGGCCCTGTGCGAGTTCGAGCTGCGCGATGCCAGCGCCGAGCGCCTGAGCCGTTTCGCGCAGATGGCGTATGGGTCCATGGACAAGCTCAAGCGCCAGCGCGGCATCGACAAGCTGCTGGAGGTCGCCGTGGCCGAGGTGCGCGCGATGACCGGCTTCGACCGCGTCATGGCCTACCGCTTCCGTCACGATGACAGCGGCGACGTCGTGGCCGAGTCCCGCCGCGACGACCTCGAGCCCTACCTCGGCCGGCGCTACCCCGCCAGCGACATCCCCGCCCAGGCACGCCGCCTGTACGTGCTCAACACCCTGCGCCTGATCGCGGACGTCGGCTATGCGCCAGTGCCGCTGCTGGCCGAGCCCGGTCACGCGACGCCGCTGGACCTCAGCCACAGCGTGCTGCGCAGCGTGTCGCCCGTGCACGTCGAGTACCTCACGAACATGGGCGTGGGCGCCTCGATGAGCGTGTCCATCGTCGTCGCGGGGCGCCTGTGGGGCATGGTGGCCTGCCACCACATGGCACCGCTGCGCGTGCCGTATGCCATCCGCATGGCGTGCGACGTGGTGGCGCAGCTGATTGCGGCATCGGTGCAGTCGTTCGATGCACGGGAGCGTGAAGCCGCCGTGGCGCAGGCGGCCGTGCTGCGCACCGACATCGCCGCGCTGGTGGCCCAGGGGCACGACGCGGCCGACGTGCTCGGCCAGCACGCGGCGGCGCTTTGCGACAACCTGGGCGGCGATGCCCTGTTCGTGAGTATCGACGGCCGTGTCCACAGCCATGGCGCTGTCGACGAGGCCTGGGCAGGCGACGTGGTGGCGCAGTTGCAGGCCAGCGCCCAGCCCATCGTCCACGTGCATCGCGTCGGCGACTTGCCGGCGGCTGCCGCCGAGCCGCACTACAGCGGCGTGCTGGCCCTGAGCTTCGACCCGTCGCGCGCCGGCTGGCTGGTGCTGTTGCGCCGGGAGCAGATCGAGACGATCCGCTGGGGTGGGCGGCCGGAGAAGGTCTACACGCATGGCCCCCTGGGCCCGCGGCTCACGCCACGCGGCTCGTTCGCCGAGTGGCGGGAGACCGTGCGCGGCACGGCCGTGCCGTGGTCGGACACGGCGCTGGAGAGCGCGCGCCTGCTGCAGGCGGCCGTCAGCCGCGTGCACACGGACCGCGTGATGGAGCTGGACCGCCTGCGCTCGCAGTTGTGGGCCGTGTTGGGCCATGACCTGCGCGACCCGCTGCAGGCGTTGAGCGTCGCCTCCGTCGCCCTGGACCGCCAGCCCACAACGGGGCGCCTGACATCCGTCATCCGCAATTCCACCAACCGTATGCAGCGCCTGCTGCGCGACCTGCAGGACATCACCCGCATCCAGAACGGCCTGGGACTGGCGATCGACCTGGAGGACATCGACCTGGCTGCGCTGCTCAGTCAATTGCTGGACGACCAGCGCGCCACCTACCCGGGCATGGCCATCGAGGCGACGCTGCCCGAGCGGCTGCTCGCGCGGGTCGACCCGATGCGCTACCTGCAGATGAGCGCGAACCTGCTGAGCAACGCGCGCCACCACGGCGACGGCCTCGTGCGCGTGGTGCTCGCTGAGCGCGGCGGCCATGCCGAGCTCGAGATCCGCAACCCCGCGCCGCCGATCGATGCGGCGCTTCTGGAGGGGCTCTTCGACCCCTTCAAGCGCAGCGCGATCCGCAACACGCGCAATCCCGGCAGCATGGGGCTGGGCCTGTACATCGTCGACCAGGTCGCCCGCGCGCATGGCGGGCAGATCCGCTACGAGCCGGGCGAGGGCGAAGTGATCTTCGTGCTGCGCCTGCCGCTGCGGCCGGCGGGTTGAGCCAGGCCGGCCGGGCAGCGGCCCGTGTCAGTCGACGCGGAAGGCGAAGTCCTGCTGGAACATGGCGTCGCCCTGGCACTGGTAGCCCGCCAACGCCGACTCGACGGCGCGTTGCAGCGCGCGGCGGGTCTTGCCATCGACGGCACCCTGCGCCACGCGGAAGTCACTGCCCACGACGCGGCCGCCGCGCACGGTGGCCACAACCTGCAGCACCGCTTCGCCGCTCCAGCTGACCACCGGCACCTCGGGGCGTGGCATCACGGAGCAGACGGCGCCCGGCGCAGTGATCTTCGTGCCGGCGTCGCCGACCGGCGGCGTCACCGGCCCCACGATCGACCCCGTGCCGGTGCCCGTGTTCCCCAGCGGGATCTGCGGCGTCTCGCCCCGATGCAGCGGGTCGACCCGCTGCGTCGGCGCTTCTTCCCAGATCGGCGGCTGGATGGGGGTGAGTTCGGGTGCCTTCAGCGTCGGCTTTTCCGCCTTGACCGGTTCGGGCTTGGGAAGCTCGCGCTTGACGTCGTCCAGCTTGGGCAGCAGCACCGTGGCTTCGTGCGGCCGGGTCGGCGGCCTGATGAGCCCGGCGCTGAGGGCATAGATGCCTGCCAGATGCAAGGCGACGACCAGACCGATGCCCACGTAACGGGTGGGGGCGGGGGAGTGGCGGGACAGGTTCATGGGCGCTCCTTGGCTTGGGCTGGGAAAACCTGGTGTCGCGCGTTGGCGGCTTGGAATCCAGGCTACCCCGGCGTTGCGCCGACGGTCAATGGCGTTAGACCGCGTCGCGGCGATACGACGGCGCCACCATTCCCCAGGCAGCGTCAGCGGCGCGTCAGACCGTGCCGCTGAGCAGCACCATCAGCGCGCCGGCGCCGCCGTCGCTGGCGCGCGCCTGCACGAAGGCCAGCACCTCGTTCTTCTGCACCAGCCAGCGGCGTACGCGGCCCTTGAGCACGGGCTCGCGGCCCGGCGAGCCATGACCCTTGCCGTGCACCACACGCACGCAGCGCAGGCCGCGCCGGGCGCTGTCGTGGATGAAGAGGCCGAGCGCCTCGCGGGCCGCGTCGCGGCGCAGGCCGTGCAGGTCGAGCTGCGCCTGCAGTGACCAATGCCCGCGGCGCAGCTTGCGCACCACCTCCAGGCTGATGCCCTCGCGGCGGAAGGACAAGGTCTCGTCGGTGTCCAGCAGCGTGTCCACGTCGATCTCGTCGGACAGGGCCTGCAGCAGCACGGCGCGCTCATCGGCCTCGCGCTGCCGGGGTTCGGGGGCGGGCTGCTCGCGCTCGTGCAGCACGCGGTCCACGCGGCGCAGCGGCGTCACCGGCCCGACCGTCAGCTCGAACACGCGCCGCTCCTGCTCCGCCAGCCGCAGGGCAGCAGCCAGGCGTTCACGTTCGACCTCGGCGGCCAGGCGAGCGGCGGTGAGCTCGCGGGCCAGCGGCTTCAGGTCCGCCAGGCTGCGCACGACCTTGCTCACAGCAGCCCCCGCTCGGCGAACGACACCACGTCGCCGGCGCCGACGATGAAGTGGTCGACCACCCGCACGTCCACGAGGGCGAGCGCGTCGCTCAGGCGGCGCGTCAGCATCTCATCGGCCCGGGAGGGCTCCGCCACGCCGCTGGGGTGGTTGTGGGCGAGCACCACGGACGCTGCGCCGAGGGCGAGCGCGCGCTTGACCACCTCGCGGGGGTGGACGGTCGTGGAGGTGAGGGAGCCCTGGAAGAGCGTTTCCAGCGTGATCAGCTTGAGCTGCGCGTCCAGGAAGAGGACGGCGAACACCTCATGGCCGAGGCCGCCAAGGTGCAGGCGCAGATAGGTCTTGACCGAGGCGACATCGCTCATCGCCGGTTTGTCCGCCAGGCGCTGGTCGAGCGAGCGGCGCGTGATCTCGAGCACGGCGGCAATCTCCGCGCGCTTGGCGGGCCCGAGGCCCTTGACCTGGGCCAGGTCCCGCACATCGGCCGCCAGCAGGCCCGCCCAGCCGCCGAAGCGGTCCAGAAGCCCCTGCGCCAGCTGCAGCACCGACGTGCCCTGCACGCCGGTGCGCAGCAGCAACGCCAGCAACTCGGCGTCCGCCAGCGCCTGCGGTCCCCGGGCGAGCAGCTTCTCGCGCGGGCGGGCGTCCGGGGGCAGGTGGGTCAACGGCATAAAATCGGCAGTCTAGCCAAGCGCTTCCAACCCTTGCCAATGAACCCCATCCAGGCCGGCTCCTTCCTCACGCTGCATTACCGGCTCTCGGGCCCGGACGGCGCCGACATCGTCAACACCTTCGATGACAAGCCCGCGACCCTGTCGCTGGGCGCCGGCCAGCTCTCGCCCGCCATCGAAGCCCGCCTCATCGGCCTGCCCGAAGGCGCCCGCGAGCGTTTCGAGCTCGCCCCGGGCGAGGCCTTCGGTGAACGCAACCCCGAGCTGCTGCAACGCGTGAAGCTGTCGCTGCTGCGCGAGCTGGGCGACCCGGACGAGGTCTACAACATCGGGGACGTGGTGCAGTTCCCCGGCCCGGACGGGCAGGGCGGTTACGCCGGCGTCGTGCGCGAACTCGGCGACGACGCGCTGCTGTTCGACTTCAACCACCCCCTTGCTGGCCAGCCGGTCAGCTTCGAGGTGCAAGTGATCGGGGTGCTGTGATGACGGGTGTCGTCCATCCCCAGGAAGTGCTGCTGGCCGAGCCGCGAGGCTTTTGCGCCGGCGTGGACCGCGCCATCGAGATCGTCGAGCGCGCCCTCGTCAAGTTCGGTGCGCCCATCTACGTGCGCCACGAGATCGTCCACAACACCTATGTCGTCAACGACCTGAAGTCGCGCGGCGCCATCTTCATCGAAGACCTCGCCGAGGTCCCCGCCGGTGCGACGCTCGTGTTCAGCGCGCATGGCGTGAGCCAGGAGGTGCGCCGCGAGGCCGCTGAGCGGGGCTTCCAGGTGTTCGATGCCACCTGCCCGCTGGTGACCAAGGTCCACGTCGAGGTCGCCAAGCTGCACCGCGAGGGTTTCGAGTTCATCATGATCGGCCACAAGGGGCATCCCGAGGTCGAGGGCACGATGGGCCAGCTCACCGACGGCATCTACCTCGTGGAAGACGTCGAAGACGTCGCCAAGGTGCAGGTGAAAGACCCGTCGCGTCTGGCGGTCGTCACGCAGACCACCCTCAGCGTGGACGACGCCGCGGAGATCCTGGCCGAGGTCAAGCGCGTGTTCCCGCAGGTGCGCGAGCCCAAGAAGCAGGACATCTGCTACGCCACGCAGAACCGCCAGGACGCCGTGAAGGTGCTGGCGCCGCAGGTCGACGTCGTCATCGTCGTCGGCAGCCCGACCAGTTCCAACAGCAACCGCCTGCGCGAACTCGCCGAGCGCCTGGGCACGCCGGGCTACATGGTCGACGCCGCGGAAGACCTGCAGCCCGAATGGCTCGAAGGCCGGGCCCGCGTGGGCCTCACGGCCGGCGCCTCGGCACCCGACGTGCTCGTGCAGGCCGTGATCGACCGCCTGCGCGCCATGGGGGCCACGACCGTGCGCAGCCTGCCCGGCGTGGAGGAGCACGTGCGCTTCCCGCTGCCGATGGGCCTGGGCGACAAGTCCATGGCCGAGGTGAGTTCCTCCCGATCTTGACGCCGGCGTCTCCTGCACCCGGCGGCGCCTGACTTCGGCGCCGCTGTCGTATCTGAATCCTGAAGGACACCCATGCTTGACATCACCCAACTGCGCAAGGACCTCGATGCCGTCATCGAGCGCCTGAGCGCGCGCAAGAACCCCCAACCCTTCCTGGACGTCGAGCGCTTCAAGGCGCTGGAAGCCGAGCGCAAGGGCGTGCAGACGCGCACCGAGGAACTGCAGGCCCGCCGCAACAGCCTGTCCAAGCAGATCGGCATGGCCAAGGGCAAGGGCGAAGACGCCTCGGCGCAGATGGCCGAAGTCGGCGGCATTGCCGACGAACTCAAGGCCGGCGCCGAGCGCCTGGACGCCATCCAGCACGAGCTCAACGGGCTGCTCATGGGCGTGCCCAACCTGCCCGACGCCAGCGTGCCCGTGGGCGCCGACGAGCACGGCAACGTGGAAGTGCGCCGCTGGGGCAGCCCGCGCGCCTTCGATTTCGAGGTTAAGGACCACGTCGACCTCGGCGCGCCGCTGGGCCTGGATTTCGAGACGGGCGCCAAGCTCTCGGGTTCGCGCTTCACCTTCCTGAAGGGGCCGGTCGCACGCCTGCACCGGGCGCTTGCGCAGTTCATGCTCGACGTGCAGACCACCGAGCACGGCTACACCGAGTGCTACACGCCGTACATCGTCAACCGCGAGATCCTCGAAGGCACGGGCCAGCTGCCCAAGTTCAAGGAAGACATGTTCTGGGTGCTGCGCGGCGGTGACGACGAGCAGGGCGAGCAGTACCTGATCTCCACCTCGGAAATCTCGCTGACCAACACCGTGCGCGAGAGCGTGCTCAAGGCGGAAGACCTGCCCGTCAAGCTCACGGCGCACAGCCCCTGCTTCCGCTCGGAAGCCGGCTCGGCCGGCCGCGACACCCGCGGCATGATCCGTCAGCACCAGTTCGACAAGGTCGAGATGGTGCGCATCGAGCAACCCGAGCACAGCATGGCGGCGCTCGAGGAAATGACCCTGCACGCCGAGGCCATCTTGCAAAAGCTCGGCCTGCCGTACCGCACCATGCTGCTGTGCACGGGCGACATGGGCTTCGGCGCGACCAAGACCTACGACCTGGAAGTGTGGCTGCCCGCACAGAACACCTACCGCGAGATCAGCTCCTGCTCGAACATGGGCGCCTTCCAGGCCCGTCGCATGCAGGCGCGCTTCAAGAACGCCCAGGGCAAGAACGAACTCGTGCACACCCTGAACGGCTCCGGCCTCGCGGTGGGCCGCACGCTGGTGGCGGTGCTGGAGAACTACCAGAACGCCGACGGCAGCATCACGGTGCCCGAGGCGCTGCGCCCTTACATGGGTGGTGTCGACGCACTTCGCGTTTGAGGCTGGAAAAGCTGGCTATAATGGCCGGCTTCACTCGCACCACAGCGATCAGTTCCAGGAGAGGTGGCAGAGTGGTCGAATGTACCTGACTCGAAATCAGGCGTACGGTATCCCCGTACCGAGGGTTCGAATCCCTCCCTCTCCGCCAAGTAGTAAGCAAAGACGGGCCTTCGGGCCCGTTTTTCATTTCCGTTCTACCAATAGATCTACCAATGGCTGCGCCCATTGGAGCCTCGGGAGAGGCGGGTGAGACAGGGGAAAGTCGGTGCCTCCGGGGTCCTGAGCACATCTGCAGCGCTCAGGTCGATCTCAGTCTTGGGGCGCTGCAGTGAAACCGTGGGGCGAAGGATCTGGATGTGGCTAATGCGTCATTCAGCCGCTGCGCCAATCGCCAGGGCCATGGCTTCTGCAGCGGCAGGGCTGACAGTACGCCCGAGCATGGCTGTCGGGATTGGCTATCGCTTTGGTGGAGGCAACGATGCCCAGGGGTTGATTGGTTGTGGTGTTCCCAGGGAGCGTGATTGCCGTCTTGATGGGTGCAACTACCACTCGGAGTACGGTCAAGGGGCGAGTCGATGACCTCTTGAGCCCCCCCGTGTATGCCCGATGCATTGGCTTACGCCGGCTCGTTGCACTTGGCCACTTGCACGGATAGTTTCCCAGTAATATGATGTGCGTCATACATTGGAAACCATCCATGGCACGATTCGTCCAATCCCGCAAGGAAGCCTCCCACGAGAGGATCCTGCAAGCCGCAACCCGCGCGATCCGCCGTAGTGGATATGCCGGTGCCGGTGTCGCAGACATCATGCGCGAGGCAGGCCTCACGCATGGCGGCTTCTACGCGCATTTCGATTCGCGTGAGGCGATGCTGGCAGAGGCGGCGGACCGCGCAGGTGCCGAGACCGTCGGGACGCTTGATGGGTTCGCGGCCGCAGTGCCTCGCGAGGACGCCTACCGGACGCTGCTGAAAACCTACCTGTCGTCGAAGCACAAGGAACTCGTGGAGACCGGATGTCCAGTCGCTGCCCTCGGCTCCGAGATGCCGCGGCAGGCGCCCGATGTGCGGCATGCGGCGACCCGACGCATCAAGGACATGATCGACCTCGTGGCGCGATACGCACCGGACGGCGGCACGGAGGCTGGTCGGCGCCGTGCGCTGACGACGACGGCCACGATGATCGGATCGCTGATCCTGAGCCGGGCGGTCGACGACCCGCAACTCGCTGACGATGTACTGGCTGCAGCACTTGAGCACCTGACGGGCGAGTGATGTCCATCACTGGGGACACCTCGCCCTTTCTTTCGCCCCAAAATATGACACTAGTCATATTTATTCATTATCCCGCTTGAACTTTCTCCAGGAGCCTTCCATGAACATTCACGGATCCATTGCCCTCGTGACGGGTGCCAACCGCGGCCTGGGCGCTGCCTTCGCCCGTGTGTTGCTCGCGAACGGTGCAGCCAAGGTGTATGCCGCTGCGCGCGATCCTTCCAGCGTGAAGCAGGCCGGCGTGGTGCCGGTCCAACTCGACGTGACGAAGCCGGATCAGGTCGCCGCTTTGGCGCGCGATCTGCGAGACGTGACGCTGGTGGTGAACAACGCCGGCGTGTTCGAACCAGGCCCGCTGCTGGCGCCCCAGTCGGCGGATGCCCTGATGCGTCAGATGGAGGTCAACGCCTTGGGGCCCTTGCGAGTCGTGCAGGCCTTCGCACCGGTGCTCGCCGCGAATGGCGGCAGCGCCGTCATCAACATGCTTTCGGTGCTGAGTTGGCTGACCCTCGCCAACGTCAGTGGCACCTACAGCGCGTCCAAGGCGGCTGCCTGGGCGCTGAGCAACGGTCTTCGCCAGGAGCTGAAGGCGCAAGGGACCGAACTGCTGTCGGTGCATGCAGGTTTCATCGACACGGACATGGCCAGCGGCGTGCAGATGCCCAAGACCTCTCCGGACGACGTCGCGCGCATCGCACTCGAGGCGCTGCAAGCCGGGCAGAGCGAGGTTTTGGTCGATGACATCTCCCGCCAGGTGCGCCAGGGCTTCAGCGCCTCGCCGGCCATCTACCTCGGTACGGGCGCGTGAAATGCGTGCCGACGCTGCCCCAACGAACCCGGCAACGCCGGTAGGCCCGACGCCCTGGGGCGTCTTCGCCGTGTCGAGTGTTGCCGTCTTCCTGGTGTCGATGGATGGGACGCTGCTGTACGCCGCCTTCAATGCCGTACGGGCCGGTTTCCCGGGCAGCACGGCAGCCGATCTTTCGTGGGTGCTGAACGCCTACACCGTCGTGTACGCCGCCTTGCTGGTGCCGGCCGGTCGGTTGGTGGACGCCCAGGGACGTCGGCGCGTGTTCCACATCGGGCTGGCCTTGTTCCTGGCGGCGTCAGCAGCCTGCGGGATCGCCCCGACGGCTGGCGCGCTGGTGGCCGCCCGCGTGTTGCAGGCGATCGGCGCTGCGCTGCTCACGCCATCGTCGTTGGCGTTGGTGCTGGGGGCCTTTCCGGCCGAACGGCGTGCGGTCGCCGTCAGTCTCTGGGGTGCCGTTGGTGGTCTTGCCGCCGCGCTCGGGCCCAGCCTCGGGTCCGCGGTGGTGGACATGCTCGGGTGGCGATGGGCGTTCTTCATCAACGTGCCGATCGGTGCCGTGGCCTGGTGGCAGGGGCGGCAACGGCTGACCGAGTGGCGCACGAGCGACAAGGCGCCGCCCTTGGATGTTGTGGGCATCGCCATGCTGATGGCGGCGGTCGGAGCCTTGGCGTTCGGCATCGTGCAGAGTGAAACGCTCGGGTGGCAGTCTCCGGTCGTGGTCGGGTCGGTGGTGGGTGGGCTCGCGATGCTCGCCGCTTTCGTGGCCTGGGAGCGAAGCGTCCGCCACCCGGCGGTCGACCTGACGCTGTTTGCGGACAGCACGTACCGCTACGTCAACGTCGCCACCTTCGTGTTCGGCGTGGCGTTCGCGATGATGTTCTTCGGCTACTTCTTCTTCCTGATGCAGGTGTGGCACTACAGCCTGCCGCGCGCCGGGTTGGCCATTGCACCGGGGCCGCTGCTGGTGGTGCCGGTGGCCATGGTCGCCGGTCGCTGGGCTGCACGTGTCGGGCATCGGCCGCTCCTCGTGCTGGGCTGTCTGCTGTACGCCCTGGGCGGCGTGTGGTTGCACCAACGGACCGGCACCGACGCTGACTATCTGGGCACCTGGTTGCCGGGTTTGGTGTTGACGGGTATTGCCGTCGGCATGGTCCTCCCGTCCTTGGGTGGCGCAGCTGTCGCCAAGCTGCCACCCGCGCGCTTTGGCGTCGGCAGCGCCGTGAACCAGGCGGTTCGCCAAATGGGCGGCGTCATCGGTGTCGCGGTCACCGTGGCGCTGGTCGGCCATGCGAACCCACGCCTCGTGGACTTCCACGCCCTGTACCTCACCCACGTCGTGCTTGCGCTTGGCACCGGGCTGCTGTGCCTGCGTGTCGACACGCGACCGGCAGTGCGGCGCTGAAGGCAGCGTCGCCGTCTACCTCTTCGTCACTACAGACCCTTGCGTCTTTTCATCATGAGCAGAACTTCTCCTTCGGCACCTCCTCGCGTGGCCCTCGTCACGGGCGCAAGCGCAGGGATCGGCCAAGCGACCGCCCTCGCGCTCGTGAAGGCCGGCTACCGCGTCTTCGGCACCTACCGCAAGTCGCCCCAGCGCAAGTCGCTCGGCATCGACTACCTGTACTGCGACGTGACCGACGATGCGTCCGTGGCAGCCGCCGTCGATGAAGTGCTCAGGGTGTCGCATCGCCTGGATCTGCTCGTCAACAACGCGGGCATCGGTCTTGTCGCGGGCGCTGAGGAATCGTCCGTCGAGCAGGCCAAGGCGCTGTTCGATGTCAACCTCTTCGGCGCCATTCGCATGACGCAGGCCGTGCTGCCGGTGATGCGCCGCCAGAAGGCCGGGCGCATCGTCAACCTGAGCTCGATCCTCGGTGTCATTCCGTCCCCGTACTCGGCGTTGTACGCCTCGACCAAGCACGCGATGGAAGGGTATTTCGAATCCCTCGACCATGAGGTGCGTGCCTTTGGCGTGCGTGCCGTGCTGGTCGAGCCGGCGTACACGCGCACCGCCTTCGAGGGCAATGTGCTGCATGCCGACCGCAAGCTCGACGACTACCAGTCCGCGCGCTCGCGAGCCGAAGAGCATTTGCGCAAGGTGATGCAGGACGCCGACGCCGCCGAGACCGTCGCCGACGTGGTGGTGCGCGCAGCACAAGACCCCAACCCGCAACTGCGATACACGGCGGGCAGCGTGGCCAAGCGCGTCAGCATGCTGCGCCGGTTCGTGCCTGCGAGCGCATTCGACAAGAGCCTGCGCAAGCAACTCGGCCTCTAGGCCTGTCCCTCTCACTCTGTCCCAGTTCTCAAGTCACGCCATGGCGTGCGACTTGAGTGTTGTCGTCCCTGGCCGATCGTCCATAAATATGACGGCCAACATTATTAGGAGATCGTCATGCTTGGAAGCCATCCTGTGTCCGCCGCCACCAGCCATCCGGAGGCCGGCACGTCCACCCGTCGTCAGGCGCTTCTGACGGGCGCTGCCGTCATCGCCGGCGCCAGCCTGCTCGAAGCCGGTCGTGCGGAGGCGGCGGCCTTGTCGTCCGCCACGGCGGTAACGCAGTTCGTCGAAGTGGATGGCCGCAAGCTCGCCTACCGGTCGGTGGGGCAGGGCAAGCCGCTGGTGCTCTTCCATCGCTTCCGGGGTGTGCTGGGTCTGTGGGATCCCGCCTTCATCGATGCGCTCGCGGCAGAAGGCTTCCAGGTGATCACGTTCGACTACTCCGGCATCGGCCTGTCCACCGGCAAGCCCAGCTACAACCCCGCCACCATGGTCAAGGACGCCAAGGACCTGATCGATGCGCTGGGCCTCAAGGATGTGGCGATCGGCGGATGGTCGATCGGCGGCATCGTGGCGCAGATCTACCTGGCGATGTTCGGCGCCGGTGTAAGCCACGTTGTGCTGCTGGCCACGACCCCGCCGGGCAAGCTGGTCAAGGCAGGCGAGCAGCTCTTCTACGACGCTGCTGCCGTGCCGGGTATCGGGCTGGACAACTTCACCACCATCTTCTTCGAGCCCACTGACGAAGCCAGTCGTGCGGCGTCGAAGCGCTCATTCGACCGCATCATGTCCCAGAAGGTGGCGCGCAGCCCGGACGTCCCGGCGGACTGGGCGATCGCGCAGATCGGCAACACGCCGCGCAATCCGGTCTTCCCGGTCGAAGAAGTGCTGCACGTGCTGAAGACCACCAACGTGCCCATCCTGCACATCGGTGCAGACCACGACATCGTGTTCCCGATCGAGAACTGGTACGCCTTGAACGGGCAGCTGCCGACCACCCGCCTGATCACCTACCCCAAGACAGGTCACGGTCCGCAGCACCAGTTCCCTGAAGAGGCTGCGAAGCACATCGCCGGCTTCATCCGATCGACCCGCAAGGGCTGATCGAGAAGCACCTCCTCGCGCGCGTGACGCCGCGGGGAGGTTGTCGTTGCACTTCAATGGGAAGCGCCATGAACACACATGAGGTCACGAGCCCGTCCAGCTATGCGCGGATGCTGATCGTCGCGAAGCGCAATTTCCAGCGCCAGCGAGATGCGTTGAATCTCGCTGGTCTGCCCGGAAGTGAACCAGCCCCTGCGCAAGTTGGGCCGGTGGCTGCACAGCCGGGTGCGTCAGGCCTTGGCGGGCGGCAGATCGAAGATCAGGCAAGTCGTCGTGGCGTGCGCGTACAGCTTGCCGTCAGGGCCAATGATGCGCGCCTCTGACGTGGCGACCTGCCGACCGCCGTGGATGAGTGTTCCCTCGGCGCGAACCATCGGCACCACATCGGTCAGCGCGCGCACCAGGTTCACCTTCAGCTCCAGCGTCGTGTAGCCCTTGCCCGCAGGCAGTGTGGAATGAATCGCGCAGCCGAGCGCGGAGTCGAGCATGGCTGCGAACCAGCCGCCATGCACGGTGCCCATGGGGTTGTAGTGGCGCTTGTTGGGGCGCCCCTGAAAGATCGCCTTGCCAGGCTCGACGCGGATCGGAATGAAGTCCAGGGTGCTGCCCATCGGCGGCTGCGGCAGCTGCCCTGCGGAGATGGCATCGAAGATCTGCATGGCCGACATGCCGGCAACCTGGTCCGGCGTAGCAACGCCCGGCGCCGCGAGCGTGGCGCGAGCGGCCTGTTCTTCAGCGATCCATTGCGGAGTCAGGTCTTCTTGGGGCATGGGTCTTCTCCTGATGTGGCGGCGCTGGGCTCATCCGCCGAGGTTGTGATGTCGTCTTCGCGCACGGAACGCGGTGGGGTCGGCATCAAACTATTGGCGACATCATAAGATGACTAGCGTCATTTTTGGCGTTGATCAACCCCGGCTGCAATTGCCCTCGTGCCTCAGTGGCCAAAATGGCTCTTGATGCCAATTGGCAGTGAGTGACATATTCTTGCGTTGACGGAAGGGCGTCCTGGGCTGCGGCCCTTGCAACTCCATCCGCCTTCGTCAACTCAAGGAACACGTCATGTCTTCTCCCGCCTACACCGACCTTTACCTTTGGATCAACGGACAAAAGCTGTCCGGAGGCGGCCGTGCGCACAGTGCGGTCATCAACCCGTTCGACGGCAGCACGCTGGGTCAGATGCCCCACGCGACTGCGGACGACCTGCAGGCGGCCCTGGCGTCGTCCGAGCAGGGCTTCAAGGCCTGGCGCGCCGTAACCGCTTGGCAGCGTGCCGCAGTGATCGAGCGCGCGGTGGCATGGCTGCGCGAGCGCAGCGCCCAGCTGGAAGAGCTGCTGACGCTGGAAGTGGGCAAGCCCCTGGCCGAGGCTCGCATGGAGTTGGGCCTCACGCTGGAGTCCATGACCTGGTGTGCCGAGGAGGCAAAACGCATCTACGGCCGCACGCTCGAGCCCCGCATCCCGCACGGCCGCATGGTCGTCTCGCGTGAGCCGGTGGGCCCTGTGGCCGCCTTTGCACCCTGGAACGTGCCCGCGCTGCTCACCGGCCGCAAGATCGCCGCCGCATTGGCCGCTGGCTGCTCGATGGTCATCAAGCCGTCCGAAGAGACGCCTGCCACCTGCTTGATGATTGCCGAGGCGTTCGCGGCAGCGGGCCTGCCGTCAGGGGTCCTCAACGTGGTGCTTGGCGAGCCTGACTTCATCTCCCGTACCCTGCTGGCCTCGAAGGTCATCCGCAAGGTCTCGTTCACCGGGCCCGAGCCCGTCGGGCGGCAGTTGGCCAAGCTGGCCGCAGAGAACATCACGCCGATCACGATGGAGCTCGGCGGCCATGGGCCCGTCATCGTGTGCGACGACGCCGACGTCGAAGCCGCCGCAGCAGCCTCCGTGCCGAACAAGTTCTTCAACGCAGGCGCGAGCTGCATCGCCCCGACCCGCTTCTACGTGCAGGATGCGGTGTACGACCGCTTCGTCGCCGCTTTCGTCGCCGGGGCCAAGGCCATCAAGCTGGGCAGCGGCTTCGACCCCGAGACGCGCATGGGCCCCCTGGCCAATGCCCGGCGCCTGGTGGCGATGGAACGGCTCATCGGCGACGCGGTCGCCCGGGGCGCCAAGCTCGAGACGGGCGGCAAGCGCGTCGAAGGCGACGGATTCTTCTGGGAGCCGACCGTGCTCACCCACGTGCCCGAGGACGCCGACATCATGAACCACGAGCCCTTCGGCCCCGTCGCGACGATCTCCCGCTTCACCGAGCTCGATGACGCCATCGAGCTCGCCAATCGCCTGCCGTTCGGCCTCGGGGCCTACGCGTTCACGCAGTCGCTGTCCCGTGCGCACCAACTGGCAGACCGCATCGAAAGCGGCATGGTGGGCATCAACACCTACTACTTCGGCATGCCGGAAGGCCCGTTCGGCGGAGTCAAGCAGAGTGGCTATGGCAGCGAGAATGGCACCGAAGGCATCGATGCCTACTTGGTGACCAAGTTCGTTCACATCGTCTGACGATGACCGGGGCGGCCGCCGCGAGGTGCGCTGCCCCGTTTGCCCCGCTTCTGGAGGGAACTGCATTGGGATTGCGAGAGTCCAAGAAGGACAAGACCCGCCGGCAATTGCTGGACACGGCGCTCGACCTGTTCACGCGGCAGGGCTACGAGGAGACCACGATCGCCGAGATCGCCGCACAGGTGGAGGTCTCGCCTCGCACGCTCCTTCGCTACTTCCCAACCAAGGAAGACATCGTCGTCAGTTGGATCGAGGACAGCATGTCCAACTTCCTCACGGGTCTCGCAGATCGCCCCCCGGGTGAAACTGTTCAGCAGTCGCTGATCGCCTGCGCTCGCACCCTGCTGGCGACCTACGAAAGCCGCAAGGCGTTCTACCTCACGCTCGAACGCGTCATCGCTGCATCGCGGCCCATCGCCGATCGCAAGCAGGCCATGACCGCCAACTTGGCCGATGAGGTGGCTGAAGAGATCCTTCGATCTCGTGGCGCGCGGGCACCGGACGTCCTGGCCTGCCATGTCTATCCTCAAGCGCTGTTCGCCGTCATTCGCGCGGTGATCACGCGTTGGGTGGCCGCTGGCGGGAAGCCCAGCCTGCAGGGCTTGTTTGATGAGGCCTTACGGCTGGTGGATTTCGAGCCCAAGCGTTCCTGAGCTTGACGCGCATCAAGGCTGTTCGACCGTCGTGGCAAGTCGCCGCCGAAAAGCAAAGCGCGGTCGTCAG
Source organism: Roseateles sp. (assembly GCA_016790285.1). GTDB lineage: Bacteria > Pseudomonadota > Gammaproteobacteria > Burkholderiales > Burkholderiaceae_C > Pelomonas. The sequence continues at coordinate 80,771 of JAEUPJ010000020.1, forward strand.
CTTCCTCAAGCAAGTGGCCGCCCCATGTATTCCAGGGACGAATCGATGGCCGCCGACCGCTTGTTTCACGTAGGGATCGCCGGCTTTGCATCGACACCAAAGACCTTTGCCGGTCGCTGTGACCGTCGCCTCCGGGCTCGGTGCGGTCTTCACCCATCGCCCGCCGAGCGGAACGCCACTCCCGGTAGAGCCGGCCAACTCAGCCATTCCATGCTCTGTCAGTGGGGCGTTGCGCCGATTGTTGAGCTTGCGCGAATGCTCTGTTCACACGGACTGTCGCTTTGAGAATCGACTTCAAAAATATGATTTATCACATATTTGCGGTCGAGTGACCAAGGCAAGACGTGGCGCCAGCAAGCACCCGGCGCCACCCATACAGACCACAGCAGGAGAGAAACATGCATGCCTTCCCGACCGAGCGCGGTCTCACGATCTTTGTTCAGCACACACATTGGATTCGTCATGCCGCAGCAGCACTGCTGGGTGTTGCCATTGCTTCGGTCCCGATGAAGGCGCCAGCGTCTCCGGCGGCAGAGCCTTCGGTGGCAACGGCAGAGAGCAAACCGCTCAGCCGTGCTGAGGTCATTGCGGATCTTCGTCTCTGGCGTCGTGCACGTGTGGATGTGTACGCCGACCTTGCACTCAGCTATCAGGTGCACGTGGCGGAGTATGAGAAGGCCCTTGCCGAGTACCGCAAGCTGCGTGCCGGCCCGGCGTATCAGGCCGAGGTCGAGGCCGTTCGGCGAGAGATGGATCAAGCAAGCCAGTGAGCGTTGAGCGCTGGGCAAGCACCGTGCTTGCCCTTGGATGGACATGTGCCGTGCGGTACTGAATGAGAAGACGGACCCTGTGTCCTGGAGAAACAGAACAATGAATTCGCGTCGGAGTTTCGAGTTGGCCCTGGTTGCGGCCTGTGCCACGTTGGCTTGTGCCGATGCCGCTCATGCGGCAGCGTTCCAGTTGAAGGAGCAGAGCGCGCTGGCCCAGGGGCGCGCTTTCGCGGGTTCCATCAGCGAACCCGGGGATGCGTCGGTGGTGGCCAACAACCCGGCGGCCATGACGCTGCTCAAGGGCCGTGTCTTCCAGGCCGACGCTTCAGTCATCGACTACTCGGTGAAGTTCTCCGGGGCCGGCAACGATGCGATCGGGCGCCCGCTGGGCGGAGGCAATGGCGGGGACGCCGGGGCCACGGCGGGCGTGCCCTCGCTCTATCTTCATCTGCCGGTGTCCGACCGTCTGCGTGTCGGCTTGTCAGTGACTGTGCCGTTCGGCTTCAAGACCTCCTATCAAGAGGGCTGGGCCGGTCGCTATGAGGGCATCAAGACGGAGCTCAAGGCCTATGACCTGGGAGCCGCTCTCGCCTACAAGGTCACCGACTCCCTGTCGCTGGGGGCCTCCGTGTTCGCGGAGCGCGCCGACGTGAAGCTGCGTGATGCGGTGGACTACGGGGCGATCCTTGCCGGTGCGCGGGTGGCGGGGTTCCTGCCGACGGGCGCCGACGGCGACGTGCGGATCCATGGCAAGCACACGGCGGCTGGCTTCACCTTGGGTGCCCTGTTCAAGCCGTCGGCGGATACCTCCATCGGTCTGGCCTACCGATCCAAGGTCGAGCACAAGATCGACTCGGTCGATGTCAGGTTCTCCGTCCCTGCCGCGGCGAAGTCCGTCCTCGCGGTGGCGCGTCCGGGATGGTTCGTCGACACGACGGCCAGCGCAGAGATGGACCTCCCGTCGTCGTACACGCTGAGCGTCAGTCAGCGCGTCAATGCACGCTGGCGCGTGATGGCGGATTTCTCCCGCACGAAGTGGAGTCAGTTCCGGGACATCGACCTCGACTTCGCCTCCAACCAGGCCACCCAGACCTTGGTTTTCGGCTACCGCGACACGTCCTTCTATTCGGTCGGCAGCGAGTACGAGGCCGGAGACGGATGGACCTTGCGTGCAGGTCTTGGGTATGACCAATCGCCTGTCACCGACGCCGTGCGTGATGTCCGCGTGCCGGACACCAATCGGCGCTGGATCGCCCTGGGTGCCACCTGGCAGGCAAGTGAGCGGCTCAAGTACAGCCTGGCCTACACGCATCTCTTCCTCGGCGACCCTTCCGTGGACCTCCGCTCGGCGACCGGCAGCACCTTGCGCGGCACGTACAAGCTGGGCAGCGATGTCCTTGCTGCCTCGGTGCAGTACAGCTTCTGACCCATGCCGGGATGAGCCATGACCGTTGATCCCCGTCGCGACCTGTGGCTGGCCTCGGGCTTGCGCACGCCGTTTGCCAAGGTGGACGGCGCCCTGGCCGCACATGACGCGCTCGGCTTGTCCGTTCCGGTGGCGAAAGCCATGCTGGACCAGCAGGCGGTATCGGGTCTGCCTGACTTCGCCGTGTGGGGAACTGTCGTGCCCAACCTCACCTGGAGCAACCTGGCGCGCGAGGTGCTGATCGAAGCCGGGGCGCCGGCCGTCATCCCAGCGTTCTCGACGGGCATGGCCTGCTCGACGAGCATGACAGGCGCACTGCAGGCCGCCAGCATGATCGACGGCCGAAGCCGTCACCTGGCCTTGGTGGGTGGGGCCGAAAGCATGAGCCGCATTCAGCTGGGCCTTGGGCAGAACCTGTCGGACTGGCTGCGCGGGTTCCAGCGACAGCGCACGTGGGGTCAGAAGCTCGCGCATGCGCTGGCATTGAAGCGGCGTGATGTCGCGTTGTACCTGCCGGCGATTCGCAACCGCACCACCGGGCTCAGCATGGGCGAGCACACCGAGATCACGGCCAAGGCCTGGTCCATTGCGCGTGAAGACCAGGATCGGGTGGCGTTGGAGAGCCATCAGAGAGCGGTCTCTGCCTGGGAGAAGGGGTTCTTCGACAGTCTGGTGATTCCGGCCGGCAAGGTCACGCGCGACAGCGTTCCCCGACCGGATACCTCGTTGGCGAAACTCGCGAAGCTGTCGCCAGCGTTCGACCCATCCTCTGGCGCGGGGACGCTCACGGCGGGCAACTCCTCACCGCTGACTGACGGTGCCGCGGGACTCTGGGTGGGCGATACCGCGGGCATGCAGCGCCTGGACTCGTCACTTCCTCGGGTGCGGCTGGTCGACTGGGAATTGACGGCCGTGGACTTTCGGACAGAAGGCCTGTTGATGGCGCCCGCCTATGGCGTTCCTCGGCTGCTGGCTCGCCACGGGTTGCGCTTGCCCGATATCGCGCTGTGGGAAATCCACGAAGCCTTTGCTGCCCAGTTGCTCTTTCACATCAGGGCTCTGGAAGACGCCAACTTCCTGCGTGAGAAGGTGGGCATCACCGCACCGCTCGGTACCTTCCCTCGCCAGTCCGTGAACCCCAATGGCGGCAGCACCGCGATTGGCCATCCGTTTGGCGCAACAGGAGCGCGCCTGTTGAGTCAAATCGTCAAGGAGCTAGCCGCCATGCCGCGCGGTAGCTACGGCGTCGCCAGTATCTGCGCGGACGGCGGGCAAGGCAGCGTGGCCCTGCTTCAAGCCGCGTGAGTGTGTCGAATCGCCAGGCAACCCCCGATCACGGATCAAGCCCGGCTTGGGCCTGTTCAGCCGTGGTTCAGTAGGTGCTGGCAGATGCCCGCGACATCAACCAGTGGGCGCCCATCTGACTGAAGTCGATCTCCAGTTGCAGCGGCCATGTGCCTCGGGCGCCCCAGATATCAGCCTGCACGCGGTTTTGTCCACGCAGGCGGCGATTGGCGCCCGTGCCGAGGATGGTGACTGACTCCTCGACGGATGAGAAGTACAGCATCTTTCCCGACTCGATGTGCCGCAGCCATTCGGTGCCGGACTGCGCATAGCCGGTCATGTGGATCAGCACAAAGTCCTTGGTCAGCAATCGACGCAGCGCTGCGGTGTCCGCTTCCACCATCGCCACATGCATTCGCCGGTAAGCAGCGATCCAGGTGCGGGTTTCCAAAGAGTCGTTCGGCATCTTGTTTCCTGTGAGGGGCTGCTCTGCCTGTGCAGCCGCTGTTGAATTGGGGGCGCCTTCAGCCGGTGCCGCCAGCGGCGAGTTCGGCCCAGTCCAACTCCTGGATCAGGGCGCGGTATGCCTGCTCTCCGATGACCTGCCGGTTACGCAGGTCGATGGCACGCTCACGCGCCGTGGTGATGGCCTGTCGGCGGAGCATCCCGCCTGGGACTTCGTGGAGCGGCTCGGCCGCTGCGGGGTCGGCGTTGAGCTCGATGATGGCCTGGTACTCCTTGGCCAGCAGGCGCGCATGCAGCGAGTCGTTGTCCTTCACTGAGGCCAGCAGGGCCTTGTAGATTTCGACCCGACCGATCCGCACTTCTCTTGCCACGGGGTCGACGGTCTCTCGGACAGCCAGCCGGCGGATGATGGCTTTCATGGTCACCCCTTGCAGCACCAGGGTGCCGAACACCACCGTGAATGCACACAGCAAGATCAGGTCCCGGTAGGGGAAGGGCTGACCGTTGGGCAGCGTCTGCGGGATGGCGAACGCGGCTGCCAAGGTGACGATGCCGCGCATGCCCGACCAGGCGACAACGACACCCTGGCGCCAATGGCCGCCGGACGGCGGGTTGTGCAGCGGCTGATGGCGGTGATGCCTGCGGTGATGGCTGGCGAGCGCACCATAGGTCAGCACCCACAGGAAGCGGGTCACGATGGCCGTCACGAGCACGGCCATGGCCACAGCCATGGCGTCCAACCGGGCGGCCCCGGTGCCCAGGCGCTCCCAGATCGGTTGCAGCTGCAGGCCGATGAGCACGAAGGCCATCGCATTCAGCACGAAAACCGCTGTCTCCCAGACGGCCCAGATCGGCACCCGCATGCGCGCCGGCATCTGCGGGCCGCCGCCACGCGCCATGGCCATCGCGAACGTCACCATGGTCAGGATGCCTGACAGGCCAGCCTTCTCCGCCACGACCCAAACGCCGAAGGTGAGTGCAAATTGAAGAATCAGCGAGGTCGGTGCATGTTGGGGAATGCCGAGCACCGGGCGCAGCACTTTGGCGATCAGCAGCCCGGCGATGACGCTGCCCACAAGCGTGAGCAGCAAGGTGGGCAGCAAATCGCCCAGGCCCAGCGGGCCGCCAATGGCAGCAGCGAGCGCAAGCCGGTAGATGATCAGTGCGCTGGCGTCATTCAGCAGGCTCTCGCCTTCCAGAATGCTCATCAACCGGTGCGGCAGGCCGACCTGTCGCATCACCGCGGTGGCAGCCGCTGCGTCGGGCGGCGCCACGATGGCGCCGAGGGCGATGGCGATCGCCCAGGGCATGTCCGGCAGCAGCCAGCGGCAGACGACGGCCACGCCCAGCACGGTGCTGGCCACGGCGGCGATCACCAGCCCGGTCACGGGCCGCCAGTTCGCGCGCAGGTCTCGCAGGGACGTGTCATAGGCGGCGTCCAGCAGGACGGGCGCCACGAACAGCGTCAAGGCGAGTTCAGGATCCAGCACCCACCGCGGGCCATCGGGAATCAAGGCGAGCGCTGCGCCGCCGAGGGCCAGCAGGGTGGGGTAGGGCGCGCCGATGCGCCTGGCGAGCTCTGCCAGGCCCGCTGCGCAGACCAGCAGCAGGATGATCCACTCGAAAGTTTCCATGGTGCAGGCCTGAACGTTGGTGGGTGGTTGGACTGGGGCGCGGCCACGCCCCGCGCAGGGGAGGGCCGTGCTGGGGTCAGGCCGTCGGGAAGGGCAGTTCGCGCACGCGCTTGCCGGTCAGCCGCGAGACCGCGTTGGCGAAAGCCGGCGCCAGCGGCGGCAGCCCCGGCTCGCCCAAACCGGTCGGCGGCTCGGCGCTGGGCACGATGTGCACCTCGATCTTCGGCATGTCGGTGATGCGGGCGACCGGGTAGTCCGAGAAGTTGCTCTGCTCCACCACGCCGTCCTTCAAGGTGATGGCCGCACCCGGCAGACAGGTGGTCAGGGCCATCACGGCGGCACCTTGGATCTGTGCCTCGACGCTGCGCGGGTTGACCGCCAGGTTGCAGTGCACGGCGGCGGTGATGCGGTGCAGGACGGGGCGCCCGGCCTTCATCGAAGCTTCCACCACGTAGGCCACCACCGTCTTGAACGACTCGTGCACCGCCACCCCCCAGGCACGGCCGGCAGGCAGCTTGCGCTTGCCGTAGCCGCTCTTGTCCACGGCCAGCTGCAACGCCGCCTTGTGCCGCTCGGCCTCGGGGCCGAACAGCTTCATGCGGTACGCCACGGGGTCCTGGCGGCTGGCCAGCGCGATCTCGTCGATGAGCGTTTCCATCACGAAGGCCGTGTGGGTCGACCCCACGCTGCGCCACCACAGCACCGGCACGTTCACGCGCGGATGGTGCACGCTCAATCGCATCGGCAGGGCGTAGGGCTCGCGCATGCCTTCCACGGTGGATTTGTCGACGCCGTACTTGACCAGCCAGTTCTCGAAGGGCGTACCGGCCGCGATGGACTGCCCCACGATGACGTGGTCCCAGGCCAGGACCTTGCCCTGCGGGTCGAAATCGATGCGTGCCTTGTGCACATGCATCGGCCGGTAGAAGCCGCCGCGGATGTCATCCTCGCGGCTCCACAAGGTGCGCACGGGCGCGTCGAGCCCGGCTTGCCGGGCGGCCAGCGCCACGCGGCAGGCTTCCACCACCAGCTCGCTGCCGCCCGTGGCCCGGCGGCCGAAGCCGCCGCCGGCCATCTGCACGCGCACGCGCACCTGCTCCGGCTTCAGGCCCAGCACCTCGGCGGCGGCCTCGCCGTCGCGGCCCGGGAACTGCGTGCCCACCCAGAGGTCGGCGCCGCTCGCATCGAACTGCACGGTGCAGTTCAGCGGCTCCATCGGCGCATGGGCCAGGTAGGGGAACACATACTCGGCGTCGATGTGCCGCGGGCCCTTGCCGAGGGATGGCAGGTCGGCGTCGAAGTGCACGGTGCCCGGCTTGGCAGCCAACGCGCGGTAGGCGGCCAGCTGCCGGGTGCTGTCGACCTTCTCCCCGGCACGGCTGTCCCAGCCGAGTTGGAGCGCTTCACGCCCTTGGCGGGCGGGCCAGTAGCCGTCAGCGATCACGGCGACCACCTCAAGCCCCTGGCCCATCGGCACGCGGAGCACCTTCTTCACGCCTGGCACCGCCAGCGCAGCCTGGTCGTCGACGGACACCAGCTTGGCGCCGAACACCGGCGGGCGGGCGACCACGGCGGTCAACTGGCCGGGCAGCCGCATGTCGATGCCGTAAGACTGACCGCCGCTGCTCTTCGGCGCGGCATCCAGCCGCGTCGTCGGCTGGCCGATCAGGCGGAAGGTCTTGGGATCCTTGAGCGTCACCGTGGCGGGCACGGGCATGGCCATCGCCGCCTCGGCGAGTTCGCCGTAGCTGGCCCGGCGACTGTCAGGGGCGATGACCGCACCCGATTCGGTGCGCAATTGCGCAGGGTCGAGCTGCCAGCGGGCCGCGGCGGCGGCGATCAACATGGCCCGCGCCCGCGCACCCAGCTCGCGGTATTGCGTGTAGCTGTTGCGGATGGCCGAAGAGCCGCCGGTGATGTGCATGCCGGACACCGGGTCCACGTAGGCCGGGTCGTTGCTGCCGTGCACGCTGCGGACCTGGCGCCAGTCGGCGTCCAGCTCCTCGGCCAGGATCATGGGCAGGCCGGTCTGCACGCCCTGGCCGAAGTCCAGGCGGTTGATGGTCACGGTCACCGCGCCATCGCGGTCGATCTTGACGAAGGCGGACGGCTGCTGCGTCGGCTTCAGTGCAGCCGCTGGCGTGGTGGCGCCAGCCTGCGCCGCTGCCCCCAGCGGAAAGGCGCCCAGGGCAAAGCTGCCGACACCGATGAGCTTGAGGAAGCTGCGCCGCGCCAGCGGCTCTTCAGCCCGTTGCGAGTCGGAATCCGGCCGGTGCTGCAGCAGGGCCTTGGGCCATTCGGAAGAGGAGTCGTGGTTCAGCATGGTGCAGCCTCAGGCCAGTGCGCGGGCGGCATCGGCCACCGCAGCGCGGATACGTGCATAGGTGCCGCAGCGGCAGATGTTGCCGGCCATGGCAGCGTCGATGTCTGCATCGGTCGGGCGCTTGCCCTTGGGGAGCGATTTCAGGAAGGCCGTGGCGGACATGATCTGTCCACTCTGGCAGTAGCCGCACTGGGCGACGTCGTGCTTGATCCAGGCATGCCGCACGGCAGTGCCCACGCGGTCGCTGCCACCCGTCACGGCCTCGACCGTGGTGATCTGGCGCCCTTCGGCCGACGAAATCGGTGTGATGCACGAGCGGATGGCCTGACCATCCAGATGAACGGTGCAGGCGCCGCACAGCGCAGCGCCGCAGCCGAACTTCGTGCCCGTCAGGCCGAGGGTGTCTCTGAGCGTCCAGAGGATGGGCGTTTCCGCCGGGATGTCCACCGCGTGGGCGCGGCCGTTGACATTCAAGGTGGGCATGGAGGGATTCCAGTCAGTGGGTCGAAGAGGGCACCTTGGACACCGGTGCCGGGATGTGCCGGACCACAAAGGCCAGCACAAGGAACAAGGCCAAGGCCAGCAGCACGGCCCCCGTCGACAGGGCCATGCTGATGCGGTGAGACAGCTCGACGACGCCGGCTGTGCCTGCGGGCACGGTGCTGCTGGCGAAGGCCACCACGAGGATGGACAGCCCCAGGGCACCACCCAGCTGGTGGGCCACGCCGACGAGGCCGGAGGCCGACCCGGCATCCCGGGGCTGCACACCGGCGACGCCGGAGATGGTCAGCAGTGACAGGGAGGCACCCATGCCCGCGCCGACCAGCACCATGGGCAGGGCCACGCCCAGCAGGAACGGGGAGTCCGCCCGCACCTGGCCGAGCCAGGCCATGCCCACCAGCGAGATGAAGATGGCAGCGGGCAGCACCACATGCGCACCCACGCGGCGCACCAGCCTGGGCGCGGCCAGCGCACCGAGAAAGTTGACCAGCATCGACGGGAAGAAGGCGATGCCGGCCAAGAGCGGTCGCATGCCCAGCACGCCTTGGAGGTACTGGGTCGAGTAGAAGAAAAAGCCCATCGCGGCGCCGACGAACAGCACGCGGGCCGCGTTGGCGCTGGAGCGCTGCGCGCTGGCGAAAAGCCGCAGCGGCAGGATGGGCTGCTTGGCGTGCCGCTCGGCCCGCACGAACAGCGCGACGAGCACCACGCCGGCCGCCAGCGGCACGGCGGTGCCGGCATGCAGCCAGCTCTCCTCCGCAGCGTGCACCAGCCCGTACACCAGGGCGACGACGCCGAACGTGGAGAAGGTGGCGCCTGCGAGGTCGAAGCGACCGGGCTGCTGCGGCGTCTCGGCGATGTAGCGGCGCGCGGCCCAGATCAGCACCGCGCCGATGGGCACGTTGATGAAGAAGCCCGCGCGCCAGGACACCAGGTCTGCGACCACACCGCCCGCCACCAGGCCGATGCTCGCGGTGATGCCGCCGACGGCCCCGTACCAGCCCAGCACCCGGTTGCGCTCGGGGCCCTCGGGGTAGCTGGTGGACAGCAGGGCCAGCGTCGCCGGCGCCAGGATGGCCGCGCCGGCCCCCTGGATCGCGCGCGAGACGATGAGCCAGGCCGGCGACATGGCCAGCCCGATCGCCAGCGAGGCCGCCGTGAAGATGGCCAGGCCCGCCATGAAGACGCGCTGCCGACCCAGCAGGTCACCCGCGCGCGCGCCCAGCAGCATCAGGCCGCCGAACGCCAGCGCGTAGGCGTTCTGCACCCAGGACAGTCCCACGGTCGAGAACCCCAGCCCCGCACGGATGGCCGGCAGGCCGGTGATGACGATCGAGTTGTCGATCACGATCATGGCGTAGCTCACCAGCACGAGGGCCAGCATGGCGCCTCGATGCGGGTGGGCCTGGGAGTGGGTTGCCGTGGACATGGTGTGCTCAGCTTGTTCTGGCGAGCAGGCTTTCGCTCGCGCTGAAAGGTCCCGCCCAGGCCCGCCTTGTGGACGAGCTCGGGCGGGCAGGCCGGGGGTGGGCCCGTTCGGAATCAGCCCGGTGTCGGCAGCTTGCCGGCGCGCATCGCAGCGATGACGCCACCGTCGATCAGCAGGTCGCTGCCGGTGATGAAGCCGGCATCCGGCCCGAGCAGGAAGGACGCGGCCGTGGCGATCTCATCCGGCGGCGCCATGCGCTTGCTGGGCGATGCCTCGACCATGGCCTGATAGATGTGGCCGATCTCGGATTCGAGTTCATGGCGAGCGAGCGGCGTGACGATGATGCCGGGGCTGATGCAGTTGACCCGGGCGCCTCGCGCGCCCCAGGTCATGGCCGAGGCCTGGACGCGCAGGATGTTGGCGCGCTTGGACAGCATGTACGCGACCAGCGTGTTCGGAATCTTGTCGGCCTGCAGCATGGGCAGCTTCAGCAGCTCCTCTGTCGGCGTGTGGGCCAGGGCCTGGTCTTGTTCCGGCGGCAGGGCCGGCATCATGTGGCCGGCCATGCTCGAGATCAGCAGACCCGAGCCGCCCGGGGCGATGACGCGCTCGAATTCGTCGAACACCACGGCGGAGCCATAGAGGTCCACGGCGAGGATCCGATCGACCGGGGCCATGTTGGGAGAAACGCCCGCGGTGTTCACGACCTGGACGACGGCGCCGAGGCTGGCGGCGTGGGCCGCCAGCTTGGCGACCGAGGCCCGGTCGGACACGTCGACCAGCTGGGTCTCGACGGTGTAGCTCGCACCGCGCAGATCCTGGGCGGCGGCCTGCAGCGTCTTCTCGCTGTAGTCGGCCAGCAGCACGGTCTTGCCGACGCCCTGGCGGCGTGCGATGGCAATGCCGATGCCGCCGGCGCCGATGATGACGATCACGTCCTTCTTCATTCAGTTTCTCCTTCAGGGATGAGTGCGTCCCTGGCGCTTCGTTCGGAAGCGCCATGTGCGTGGGGATGGGTTCGCAAGGCCTCGCCTTGCCGGGGTCAACTCAGGCGGCTTGCCTGCGCGAGCTGGGCCTCGCGCAGCCGCTTGATGTCTCGTGCCGGGGGATCGCCGAAGAACCGGCTGTACTCCCGGTTGAACTGGGACTGACTGTCATAGCCAACGCGGTGCCCCGCGGTGGCCGCATCGATGTCTTCGACCAGCAAGATGCGCCGCGCTTCCTGGAGGCGCAACTGCTTCTGGTACTGCAGCGGGCTCATCGCCGTGATCTGCTTGAACTGGTGGTGGAGCGCGGAGGTGCTCAGGTGCACCTCCCGCGCCAGGTCGTCCATGCGCACGGTCTCCCGGTAACGCTTGCGCAGAGTCTGGATGACGCGGGCGATGCGTTGGCTGTTGCTGTCCACCATGGCCAGCTGCATCAGCCGCCAGCCTTGCGGTGACTTGAGCAGCCGGTACAGGATCTCGCGCACGATGAGGGGCGCGAGCGCCGGGATGTCGTCCTTGCGCTCAAGCAGTCGTGTCAGCCGGATCAAGGGGTCAAGCAGCTCCTCGGTCAGATCCTCGGTGTAGATGCCTCGTTGCGCGACCTTGCCCGGTGACTTGCTGCTGATCTGCAGCTCCAGCGCCAACTCGGCGATCTCGCGGATGTCGAAGTCGAGCCGCAGGGCGAGGTGGGGCATCTCGGGGCTGGCTTCCAGGACATGCCCGGTCACCGGCAGGTTCTGTGCGAACACCAGATAGCGGCTGGTGTCATAGACGTACATCTCCTCGCCGAGCAAGACCTGCTTGCTGCCCTGCGCGATGACGCACAAGGCCGGTTCGTAGACCGTGTGGATCGGCGGATGCGTGTGGGACACCTTGCCCAGGCGCAGTCGGGGAATGGCCGTCTCGTACACGCCATCGCCGCCGGCCAGCCTGTCGATCTGCGCCGCGAGGGGGGCGCGCAGCAGGGTGACCTGGACCGCCTCATCTGCGTGGGCTGCCCTCAACTTGGAAGCGGTGCTTGTGACCATGCCGACAGCTTAAGCAGACCTTGCGCAAAAGTCCTGTGCCGGCGTGGAAGCTTGCAGGATCGTGCAAGGACTGGGCAAGTCTCTGCAATCGCGGCGCATGCCTGGCGCCATACGGTCACGGGCGGCCTCGCCACACAGTCGATGGATGTCGGTTGAGACCTGGTCGCGCGGCAGCCGATGCGCCGCGCACGCAAGCGCGCAAGAGTATCAATCTCCGCTTGATGGAGGATCAAGCCAGAGGTGCCTAGCGGGTCGCGGCGGCACTGCATAGAGTGCGGGCCATGGATCGGGCTTGGACTGAACTGCAGGCCTCGATCAAAGGCTCCGTACAAACGTCCAACGTGCACAGACGGAAAGCTGAACCACAGAGGCCGAGTCTGCTTGGCCAACTTCGAACCACAAAGCAGGAGTCTGAAATGAAGGATGTTGTTGTCGTCGTAGGAGCCGGCTTTATCGGCCAGGCCATCGCCCGGCGCGTGGGTGCCGGCAAGCACCTGGTCGTGGCCAACCTGACGCAGGAAAACTCCCAGCAGGTGGCCGATGTGCTGGCCGATGCCGGCTTCGATGTCAGCGCGCATGCGGTGGACATCACCTCCCGTGAGTCCGTGCAGGCATTGATCCGGCATGCGGCCGCGCAAGGGGCCATCAAAGGTTTGGTGCATGCGGCCGGTGTCTCGCCCTCGCAGGCCCCCGTCGAGACCATCCTGAAGGTGGACCTGTACGGCACTGCCATGCTGCTCGAGGAGTTCGGCCAGGTCATTGACCGGGGCGGTTCGGGCGTCGTGATCTCGTCGCAGTCCGGGCATCGGCTGCCGGCGCTGACGCCTGAAGACGACAAGGCCCTGGCGCTCACGCCAAGCGAAGCGCTGCTGTCTCTGAGCCTCTTGCAGCCCGGGCAGGTCAAGGACACGCTGCATGCTTACCAGCTGTCCAAGCGCGGCAACTCTCTGCGTGTGATGGCCGAGGCCGTGCGCTGGGGCGAGCGTGGCGCGCGTGTGAACACCATCAGTCCCGGCATCATCATGACGCCACTGGCGAGAGATGAGCTGACCGGGCCGCGAGGTGCGGGCTACCGGCACATGATCGAAGCCTGCCCCGTGCGCCGCGCTGGGACGCCGGACGAAGTCGCCAATGTTGCCGCGCTGTTGATGGGGCAGGAGGGCAGCTTCATCACCGGCAGCGACTTCCTGATGGACGGTGGCGTCACCTCGGCTTATCGCTTTGGATCACTGGCGAGCGGCTGAGTTGCTGGCTTGGCGTGCCTGCGCATTGACGTTGAGTTCAGCTGCGCCTGATGAAGCTCTTCCGGCGTGAGCATGAACTGGGAGTTTTCCGCCAACCTCTGAACGGCCAGCTCGATGAATTGACGCACGCGCTGGGTTTGCGTCTTGCGGCTGCCGTAGTAGAGGTAGAGCCGCATGGTGTCCACCATGTGCTCGGGCAGGATCGGCACCAGGCGCCCGGCGCGGATGTGCGACGCCGCCGACATGGCAGAGACCTGGGCGACGACCTGCCCCGTCAAGGCGGCCTCGAGTTCCAGGTCGATGTCGTTGGTCGCTAGGGTTGGCGGCATGCGGCGCTGAATGACCTCGCCGTCCACGTTGACGTACCAGGGCAGCGTCTGGCCCGTCGCGGGGTGGCGGAAGACGCTGCAACGATGGGACCCAAGCGCTTCGAGGGAGTCCGGCCATCCGTACCTGGCCAGGTAGTCCGGCGCGGCGCAGATCAAGAGTTGGATGCGGAACAGCGGCCTGGCGATCAGGCCGTCTTCCGGGGGCGAGCCAATCCGGAACCCGATGTCCACCCGATCATTCACCCAATTGCCGATGCCGTCGTCCAGTTGAACATCGGGCTCGACCTCAGGGTGCGTGGCGCAGAACTCGTCCAGCACGGGCCACAAGATCGAGGCGAAGCCCGACCGGGGTGCCACGATCCGCAGGGGGCCAGCCGTCGAGTCCTTCGACGCGCGGACTCTTTGCAAAGCACGCTCAAGTGCATCCAAGGCCGGGCGCGTCGCCTCGAGCAACTGCTGCCCTTCGTCGGTGAGCGACAAGCTGCGCGTCGTACGGTGCAGCAGGCGTGCGCCGAGGTGCTCTTCCAGCTGGGCGACGGCCTGGCTCGCGGCTTGCGGCGTCACGCCCTGGGCAGCTGCCGCGCGGCGCAGGCTGCCGAGTTCGGCGGCCTTGGCGAACATTTCGATCGCGCGCAGTTCATTGATCGGCATGGGGGTGACAGGGCTGTAAACCGGGGCAAATTCTCAAGCGCTGGTTGCGTCTGAAGAAAGCGAGCGAGACCTAGTCGGTCGCTGCAGCGACGCTTACCGTCGGTGCCGGCGACACATTCCAAGCGGCGTTGCTCACCTGGCTCGGGGAGCATGGCTTGCTTTCGGCCGAGGGCGTGGGTTCACTCGCTGCCGCGCAGCTGCGTCAGGCGCTCGAGTTCGCGTCGACAGCAGCGTCCATCACGTGTACCAAACTTGGTGCTGATCTTCCTCGCCGCTCGGAACTTCGAACGCTGCTCGCGTCAAGTCGGTAGGTGCGTTTCGCTGCCAGCCGCATGCAGCTTGTACTGCCGTCAGTCGGCAACTGCAAGCCGGGGATCTTGAACAGTCCAGCCACCGCCGAGCGACTTGAAGGCAAGGATGGCTGCCCGCGCAGACTCGGTGCGCGCAAGCACTTCCGCATCCGCAGCTCGCAGCACCGCCTTGTCCGCCTGAAGTAGTTCAATCTGGCTTAATGTTCCGCGCTGAAGGGCCGCCTCGGTGCTTGCGCGGGCATTCCGAAGTGATGCTGTTGCCGCCGCGATGGCTGAGGCTTGCTCGGTGCGACGCTCCATCGTGTAGACCGAGGTCTCGACGTCTTCGGTGGCCCTGAGTGCCGCCAACTTGAAGGCGGCCAGCGCCTCGGCCTCCTGGCCCTTGGCTTGATCGATCTGGGCGTTGATCCGGCCGAAGTCGAACAGTCGCCAGCGTAGGCCGAGGCTCGCAGCGGATTGGTTGGCACCGTTGCTGAACAGGTTGCCGCCAGTCAGCGTGGTCGCGCTGCCCAACAGGGCATTGAGCGACAGCTTGGGGTAGTACTCCGCCACGGCAACGCCGATACGGGCGGTGGCCGAGGCTAGGCGCCGTTCGGCAACGATCAAGTCGGGGCGACGGCGCAGCAGGTCGGCGGGCGTGCCGACGGCATTCAGGCTCGGTGGCGTGGGCAGGCCCGCTGGCTCGGACAGTTCGGCCCGATGCGAGCCGATGGGCGTGCCCAGCAGAACGTCCAGCGCGTTCAGAGCCCCTTCCAGTGCGGCCTCCAGCGCGGGCACAGCAGCTCTCGCCTCTGACGCGCTGGCTTCCGCTTGCCGGACCGTGCTGTCCGCGGCGAGCCCCTTCAGGTTGAGCAGCCTGACCTTGGCCAGGATGCCCTCCTCGGTCTTGACTTGGTCCTGGGCGATCGCGAGGCGCGCCTGCAGCCCGCGAATTTGGACGTAGACGTCAGCCGTCGCAGCTGCGACGGTCAGTCGTACCGCAGCGATACCAGCCTCAGAGGCCTGGTACTCCGCGAGCGCGGATTCGCGCTCCCGGCGCAAGCCGCCGGCGATGTCCAGCTCCCAGCTGGCGCTGGCGTTGACTTCGTACGAACTGCCGGAGCGGTCGAAGTTCGGCGTGCTGTTCAACACACGACCTAGCGGGGTCTCCACAGACTGATAGGACTTTGCAGCCTGGCCGGAGACGGCGCCGATCGGCGCCATCGCAGCACCTGCGGCTGCAACGCCGGCCCGTGCTTGAGCGGAGCGCGCGGTCGCCTGGGCCAAGTCGAGGTTCTGGCTCAAGGCTTCGCTGATGAGCTGGGTGAGCAAGGGGTCGTGAAATCCCGTCCACCAGGACGCCAGCTCCTCGGCGTCCACTGCTTTCTGGCGCTTCAGGGCCGCGCTGCCGTGAAAGCTGTCCGCGACTGCTTTTGGTGGTGTCACATAGTTCGGGCCGACCGCGCAGCCGCTGAAAAGGAGGCTGGCTGCAACAGAGAGGGCGAGAGCGGGGGTACGAGGCATGTCGGTTCGTCCGTCGGCGAGAGTGGTGACCATATTACCAAACGGTCACCATTTGTCCAGTCGCTCTGGGTCGCGTAAGCTTCGCGGCATGAGCAACACGAGCGTCTATCCAGTGTCGGCACGCGGGCCGGCAGAGCACGAAGTGCGGGGCCAGATCGTCCAGGCGGCCACGGAGCACTTCAGCCGTTACGGCTACGAGAAGACGACCGTCTCCGATGTGGCGAAGGCCGTTGGCTTCTCGAAGGCCTACATCTACAAGTTCTTCGAGTCCAAGCAGGCCATTGGGGAACTGATCTGTGCCAACTGCCTGCGGGAGATCGAGGGGGAGGTCATCACCGCCATTCAGAGCGTCGATGCGCCGGCGGAGAAGTTGCGCCGGATGTTCAAGGCATGCACAGAGGCGAGCCTTCGTCTGTTCTTCCAGGATCGCAAGCTCTACGACATCGCAGCGTCTGCGGCGACTGAGCGTTGGCAGTCGGTGATCGCCTATGAAGAGAGAGTCCAGAAGCTGATCAGCGAAGTGATCCAGCAGGGGCGACAGAGTGGTGACTTCGAGCGCAAGACACCCTTGGACGAGGCGGTGATGGCGATCTACCTGGTGATGCGGCCCTACATGAACCCGCTGCTGCTCCAGCACAACTTCGAGAACACCGAGCACGCCCCGATGCTTCTCTCCAGCCTCGTGCTCCGCAGCCTATCCCCTTGAAGATGCAATGTGACTGTTGACTGAATTGGTCACAAGTTCCAGAATGAAAGGGCAAAACTTTCATCGAAGGGACTTCCATGTCGCATGGCCGGCTCGCAACTGCTGCTGTTTGCCTTCTTCCCCTGGTGCTGGCGGCCTGCGGTGACCAGACGCCCGCAGACCCCAGGACCGATCCGCCGCTGGTGCGTGTCGCCACGCTGACTGCGGCCAATCAAAGCGCTCGTTCATTCACCGGCACCATCGGCGCCAGGGTTCAGAGCGACCTCGGTTTCCGTGTCGGCGGCAAGGTGCTCGAGCGCCTGGTCGAGACAGGGCAGACGGTGCGCCGAGGCCAGGCACTCATGCGCCTGGACCCGGTCGACCTGCGGCTCGCCGTATCGGCGCAACAGGAGGCCGTCACCGCAGCCCGGGCGCGCGCGCAGCAGGCTGCGGAAGACGAAGCGCGTTTCAGAGACTTGAAGGGCACGGGCGCCATCTCTGCGTCAGCCTACGACCAGGCCAAGGCTGCCTCGGATGCAGCACAGGCGCAGCTCCGCGCGGCTGAGGCTCAAGCTGACGTGGCTCGCAACGCGAGCCGGTATACAGAGCTTGTGGCTGACGCGGATGGCGTCGTGGTGGACACCATGGCTGAGCCTGGTCAAGTCGTGCCTGCGGGCCAGCCGGTTGTGCGTCTGGCGCAGGCCGGCTCCCGGGAAGCAGTGGTCCAACTCCCAGAGACGCTCCGCCCCAGCGTGGGCAGCAGCGCGACCGCTTCGCTGTACGGCCAGGAGGACGTCACGGTCGCTGCCAAGCTGCGCCAGATTTCCGGCGCGGCAGATCGACTGACCCGCACGTTCGAAGCGCGCTACCAGCTCGAAGGGGCGCTGGCGAGCGCCCCGCTCGGTGCGACGGTGACAGTGCGCATCCCCGATGGGCGATCGAAGACTCCTGAGCAACTCAGCGTGCCCGTGGGAGCCCTGCTCGACAAGGGCAATGCGCCGGGCGTGTGGGTGATCACGGGTCAGCCGGCCATCGTGTCCTGGAAGCGGGTTGTTGTGCATGGCATTGACGACGAAACGGCGCGCATCTCCGGAGGTGTGCGGAGTGGAGATCGCGTCGTCTCGCTGGGCGCTCATCTGCTGACCGATGGCTCGGCGGTCCGAATCGAGTCCAAGCCGGCCGCGGCCCCGGTGGCAGGAGGCCGGCCGTGACTGAGAGTCGATTCAACCTGTCAGCGCTCGCCGTGCGCGAGCGCTCGGTCACCCTGTTCCTGATCCTGCTCATCTCGCTGGCGGGCGTCCTGGCGTTCTTCAAGTTGGGTCGCGCCGAGGATCCAGCCTTCACGATCAAGGTGATGACGGTCATCACCGCCTGGCCGGGCGCCACCGCCCAGGAGATGCAGGACCAGGTCGCCGAGAAGCTGGAGAAGCGCCTGCAAGAGCTGCGCTGGTACGACCGCAGCGAGACCTACACGCGACCCGGCCTTGCGTTCACGACGCTCAACTTGCAGGACAAGACGCCGCCGTCCGAAGTGCAGGAGGAGTTCTACCAGGCACGCAAGAAGATCAGCGACGAGGTCCGCAACCTGCCGCCCGGCGTCATGGGGCCATTCGTCAACGATGAGTACTCGGACGTCACCTTTGCGCTGTTCGCATTGAAGGCCAAGGGCGAGCCTCAACGCCTGCTGGTGCGCGATGCCGAGACCTTGCGCCAGCGTCTGCTGCACGTGCCTGGCGTGAAGAAGGTCAATATCGTGGGTGAGCAGTCCGAGCGCATCTACGTCGAGTTCTCGCATGAGCGCCTGGCCACGCTGGGCATCAGCCCGCAGGACGTCTTCGCTGCACTGGCCAACCAGAACGCGCTGACGCCCGCCGGTTCCATCGAAACCAAGGGGCCGGAGGTCTTCATCCGTGTCGATGGTGCATTCGACAACCTGCAGAAGATGCGCGACACGCCCATCGTCGGGCAGGGGCGAACGTTCAAGCTGTCCGACATTGCCAAGGTCACACGGGGCTACGAGGACCCCGCGACGCTGTTGATCCGCAACGGCGGGGAACCTGCCTTGCTGCTTGGCGTTGTGATGCGCGATGGCTGGAACGGCCTCGACCTGGGCAAGGCCCTGGACGCCGAGTTGAAGTCCATCAACAGAGGACTGCCGACCGGCGTCAGCCTCACCAAGGTGACCGATCAGGCGGTGAACATCAGCTCGTCGGTCGACGAGTTCATGCTCAAGTTCTTCGCCGCCCTGCTCGTGGTGATGCTGGTCAGCTTCGTGAGCATGGGCTGGCGTGTGGGCGTCGTCGTGGCTGCGGCTGTGCCACTGACGCTGGCGGCAGTCTTCGTGGTCATGTACGCCACGGGGAAGAACTTCGACCGCATCACGCTCGGTTCATTGATCCTGGCGCTGGGTCTGCTGGTGGACGACGCCATCATCGCCATCGAAATGATGGTCGTGAAGATGGAGGAGGGCTACAGCCGGGTGGCCGCCTCCGCCTACGCATGGAGCCACACGGCGGCGCCGATGTTGTCGGGCACGCTGGTCACGGCGGTGGGCTTCATGCCCAATGGGTTCGCGCGATCGTCAGCGGGTGAGTACACGAGCAATATGTTCTGGATCGTCGGCACCGCGCTGATTGCATCCTGGCTGGTGGCGGTGGTCTTCACGCCCTACCTGGGCGTCAAGCTGCTGCCTGAGATGAAGAAGGTCGAAGGCGGGCATGACGCGATCTACGACACCCCCCGATACAACCAGTTCCGTCGCGCGCTGGGCACGGTGATCCAGCGTAAATGGCTCGTTGCCGGGAGTGTGGTGGGGCTGTTCGGCCTGTCCGTGGCGGGCATGGCGGTCGTGAAGAAGCAGTTCTTCCCGGTCTCTGATCGCCCCGAGGTGCTGGTCGAAGTCCAGATGCCGTACGGCACGTCGATCACTGCCACCAGTGCTGCCACCGAAAAGGTCGAGGCGTGGCTGGACAAGCAGCCGGAATCGAAGATCGTCACGGCCTATGTGGGCCAAGGCGCTCCGCGGTTCTATCTGGCCATGGGCCCCGAGCTGCCTGACCCGTCGTTTGCCAAGATCGTCATTCGCACGGACGACCAGAAAGAGCGCGAAGCCTTGAAGCACCGCCTGCGGCAGGCGATTGCTGACGGCCTCGCGCCGGAGGCCCGCGTGCGGGTCACGCAACTCGTCTTCGGTCCCTACTCGCCTTTCCCTGTGGCCTACCGGGTGTCGGGTCCCGATCCTGCGGTGCTTCGCCAGATCTCGGACGAGGTGTTCAAGGTCATGCACGACAGCCCGATGATGCGGACCGTGAACACCGACTGGGGCGTTCGCACACCCACGCTGCATTTCACGTTGCAGCAGGACCGGCTGAACGCGGTGGGCCTGACCTCGACCGCCGTGGCGCAGCAGCTGCAATTCCTGCTGACGGGCATTCCGTTGACGACGGTGCGTGAGGACATCCGCACAGTGCAGGTGGTCGCGCGCTCGGCGGGTACGGCGCGTCTGGATCCGGCAAAGATCGGCGACTTCACCTTGACGGGTGCCAACGGCCAGCGCATCCCGTTGACGCAGGTCGGCACGGTCGAGGTTCGCATGGAGGAGCCGGTGATTCGCAGGCGCGACCGGGTACCGACGATCACGGTGCGTGGCGATATCTCCGATGGGCTTCAGCCACCGGATGTCTCCGCGTCGATCACTGGGCAGCTGCGGGCCATCGTGGAAAAGCTCCCGGCAGGCTATCGCATCGATGAGGCCGGCTCCATCGAGGAGTCAGGCAAGGCCACCGTGGCGATGCTGCCGATCTTCCCGATCATGTTGGCGGCCACGCTGCTCATCATCGTTCTGCAAGTGCGCTCGATGTCTGCCATGACGATGGTGTTCCTCACCAGCCCCCTGGGCTTGATCGGCGTGGTGCCGACGCTCATTGCCTTCCAGCAGCCGTTCGGCATCAATGCGCTCGTTGGGCTGATCGCTCTCTCGGGCATCCTGATGCGCAACACGCTCATCCTGATCGGGCAGATCCACGAGAACGAGCAGGCCGGGTTGGATCCCTTCAAGGCCGTGGTGGAGGCGACCGTCCAGCGAGCCCGCCCCGTCATCTTGACGGCGCTTGCCGCCATCCTGGCCTTCATGCCGCTGACGCACTCGGTGTTCTGGGGAACGCTTGCGTACACCCTGATCGGCGGCACGTTCGCGGGAACGATCCTCACGCTCGTCTTCTTGCCCGCGATGTACTCGATCTGGTTCCGCATTCGTGCGCCCGGTTGACCTTCAAGGCGCCCGCTGACGGAGGCAGCAACACGGCTTCGGGCCCGTGTCAGCGCAGCCCCGTCGCGGGAACTTTCCAGTCGCTCCAAGAGCGACACGCCATGCCAGTTGTTCGCCTGACGAATTCGCGTCTTCGTCGGGCGTTTGGAGCCATGTTCGTCCTGGCCGCTTTGTCGGGTGAGCGTGTTGACGCGTTAGCCAATCATTCAACCAGAGGTAGCACAACCATCTTCTCCGAGCGTCACCGCTCTACCTTTTTGCGCCCCGGAATTCCGCGAAGAACCCTTTTCTTTGGGGCTTCAGTGGCCGGCGTGCCCGTGCGGCTTGCGCACCTGCACGTCCGCTTTGGCGGGCGAGGCCTGCGCATCCGGCGCCCTGGGGGCTGGGGGGGCATCGCCCACCTCGCGTGCGAGCGTGCCGGCCGGGTGCTGGAACCAGCCCGGGTCGGCATAGTCACCGCGCCGCAGGCCGCGGCGCACCTTGAGCACGCTGAACATGCCGCCCATGCCCACGGGGCCGAAGGGGCCCGTGCCGGTCATCATCGGTGCGGTGTTCTCGGGGCCGGGCATGTGCATGTGCGCCATCTCGTGCATGCCGCTGCTGCCCATGGCCATGTAGTCGGGCACGAGCTGCTGGATCTTCTCGGCCAGGTCGGCCTGCTCGACGCCGATCATCGTCGGCACGCCGTGCCCCATGGCGTTCATCGTGTGGTGGCTCTTGTGGCAGTGGAAGGCCCAGTCACCCTCTTCATCGGCCACGAACTCGATCTGGCGCATCTGCCCCACGCCGACGTCCGTCGTCACCTCGGGCCAGCGCGCCGTGCGCGGCACGGGGCCGCCGTCGGTGCCGGTGACGCTGAACTCGTGACCGTGGATGTGGATGGGGTGGTTGGTCATGGTCAGGTTGCCGATGCGGATGCGCACCTTGTCACCCTGGCGCGCCACGAGCGGCGCGATGCCGGGGAAGACGCGGCTGTTCCAGCTCCAGAGGTTGAAGTCCAGCATCGTCATGATCTTCGGCGTGGCGCTGCCGGGCTCGATGTCGTAGGCATTGAGCAAGAAGGCGTAGTCGCGGTCGACCTCGTCGATCTGCGGGTGGCGTGCCTTGGGGTGGGTGATCCACAGGCCCATCATGCCCATGGCCATCTGCACCATCTCGTCGGCATGTGGGTGGTACATGAAGGTGCCGGGGCGGCGGGCCATGAACTCGTAGACCCAGGTCTTGCCAGGCGGGATGGGCGGCTGCGTGAGGCCGGACACGCCGTCCATGCCGTTGGGCAGGCGCTGGCCATGCCAGTGCATGCTGGTGGCTTCCGGCAGGCGGTTGGTCACGTAGATGCGCACGCGGTCGCCCTCCACCACCTCGATGGTCGGCCCCGGGCTCTGGCCGTTGTAGCCCCACAGCCGCGCCGTGAAGCCGGGCGCCATCTCGCGCACCACGGGCTCGGCGACGAGGTGGAACTCCTTCACGCCGGCATTCATGCGCCAGGGCGCTGTCCAGCCGTTGAGCGTGACCACGGGGTTGTAGGGCCGGCCGTTGGGCGGCACGAGCGGGGCCTGGGTGTCGGGGGAGGTCTGGATGACGGGTTCGGGCACGGCCGCGAGGGCCGCCTTGGAGACGGCCGCGAGTGAAGCCGCGCCGAGCAGGGAGCGTCGGTTGAACATGGGGTGTCCTGTGCAATCAGTGGGAGGCTGCGGGCCCGGTGACGGGTGCGGCGCTGCCGGTGGGCAGCGAGGGCGTGACGGGGCCGAGCAAGGCCTGGTCGAGGTCGGCCTGGGCGAGCCAGAAATCGCGCACGGCGTCCTGGGCGGCGCTCACGGCGGCGACTTGGGCGCGCGCGTCGGCCAGCAGCTCGAAGACGCCGATGAGCATGGCGTTGTAGCGCAGCAGTTGCTCGTCGGAAATGCGTCGGGCCAGGGGCAGGGCCTCGTCGCGGTGCTGGCGCGCGATGTCCCAGGCGCTGCGGTACAGGCCATGGGCCTCGCGCACCTCGGAGCGGGCGCGCAGTGCTGTGTCCGCGGCGTCGTGCGCGGCCAGGCTCGCCAGCGCCTCGGCGCGGGGCAGGGGCCCGGGGCCGAAGAGCGGCAGCTCCAGGGCCACTTCCCAGCCGCGTTGCGTCGGCGCTTCGTTGGAGGAGTTGCGCACGGTGCCCAGCTCCAGCATCGACACCCAGCGAGTCGTGCGCGCGAGGCTGGCCTGGCGGCCGGCCTGCTCCAGGGTCAGCCGCGCGGCCTGTACGTCCAGCCGCTGGCTCAGCGCCAGCGTCTCGATGTCGACCTGTTCGCGCGGCGCTGCGGGCAGCTCGGGCAGGCGCTCGGGCAGGCGCAGCGCCGTCGCCTCCTCGCTGGAGAGGCCGAGCAGCCGCACTAGGCGCTCACGGGCCGCCAGGCGCTGCGCCTGCGCGCGCGCCAGGGCCAGACGTGCCTCGGTGGCGAAGCCCTGCTCCCGGGCGCGGGACAGCGCGTTGAAGTTGCCCGCGGCCTGCATGCGGCGGGCGAGTTCTTCGCCGGCCTCGGCTGCGCCCATGACTTGGCGGCGGTAGGTGAGCGCCTCGTCGGCCGCGACGGCGCGCACCCAGGCGCGGCGTGTGTCAGCCGCCAAGGCCAGCACCTGGGTGGCCGCCTGGCGCTCATCGGCCTGCAGGCGCCTGGCTTCGGCCTCGCGCACCAGCGGCAGCGTCAGCAGGCGGGCCAGGTCGACATGCCAGCCGCGTTCCAGCTCGACTTCGCTGCCGCGCGTGAGCCGGCTGAAGCGAAAGCCCGGGTTGGGCAGTCGGCCAGCCTCGGCGACCTCCGCCGCGGTGACGCCCAGTCGCGCCAGCCGGGCCTGCAGCGCGCGGTTGTTCTTCAACGCCAGCGCGACGGCCGCATCGGCCGACAGGGGCTCGCGCAATGCCGCGGCGAGGTCAGCGGCGGACAGCGGCTGCAGGGCCAGGGGCTGGCCGGTATGGGGTTGGGTCAGGCGGCTGACCTCGGTCACGGAGGCGCCTGGCGTGACGCTGGCGCAGCCAGCCAGCAGCAGCAGGGCAGCGCCGCTCAGTGTGGCGGCCAGGGCAGGGGGGCACCGGCCGGTTCGGGCGGCGCGCAGCGGCGTTCGCCGCAGGGCAGAAGGAAACATGCAAGCCTCTCGGGCAGGACGAGAACCGGTCCGCACGCCTCGGGGGCGAGGCGGCGGGATTCAGGGGAGAGAGGCTCAGGCCCGCGGGGGCGGGTCGGGCAGGGGCGGGACGATGCCGGCCCAGGGTTCGGCCGGGGCCTGCGGCACGCGCGTGGCTGGAGCCGCGGCGGTGGCGTCGACGACCAGCACCGGCGGCGGCGCTGCTGCCAGGCAGCACGGTGCGCACAGCTTGCAGGGCTTCGTGGCGTGGTGATGGTCAGCTCCGGCAGCCGGCGCGCCATGGTGCGCATGGCCGGCCTCGGCATGGTGCGCCGGGGTGGGCGCTGGCAGCGGCTCGCAGCCCAGCTGGCCGGCCGCGAGCACGCTGCGCAGGGGCAGCAGCACGAGCAGCAGGCACAGCATCAGGAAGCGGCCGGGGCGGAGCATGACCGCGACTTTAACCGGCGTGCCGCTGCAACCATGCCCGTGGGGACAGCCCGCCGTGCTTTTGCACGAAGAGCCGGCTCAGCGCCGACGCGTTGGCATAGCCCAGCTCGCTGGCCAGCACCTTCAGCGGCTTGCCGGCGCGCAGCTCCCGCCGGGCGATGGCCAGCCGCCAGTCGGCGAGGTAGTCCGCCGGGGTCTGCCCGAGCGCGTCGCGGAAGGCCGCGGCGAAACGGCTGCGGGACATGCCCGCCTGTGCTGCCATGGCCTCCAGTGACCAGGGGTGGCCCGGTGCGTCGTGCAGCGCCGTCAGTGCGCGCGCCAGCGCCGGGTCGCTCAGGCCACGCATCAGGCCCAGGGGGAGCGGCGAGTCTGGCTGGTCGAGCATCCAGCGCAGCAGTTGCAGCAGCAGCACCTCGAACAAGCGGTCCGCCAGCAGGCGCTGGCCGCAGCGCACCTGCTCGGCTTCACCGAAGAGCAACGCCAGCGTGGCCTGGATGCCCTGCACCCGGGCCAGCGGCAGCACGATCAGCGGTGGCAGGGCCTGCGCGAGCGGGTGGCCGTCCTCGAAGTCGAGCGTGGCGCAGACGAAGTCGGCGCCTTCGGCCGGGGCGTTGTGAAAGTCATGCGCCAAGGGCCGTGGGTAGAAGACCAGGCTCGGCTCGCTCACCTGCAGCCGCTCGACGAGCCCTGTCTGTGCCGCGTGGCTCACCGCCATCTCGCCGTTGCGCATCACGTGCAGGAAGCCGCGCCCCGGTTGGGCGTCGAAATGCGTGACCCCGCACAGGGGCCCCGCATGGAAGAGGCTCGCGCGCACGCGAAACCGCTCGAACAGCGGGCTGAGGCGGTCCAAAGGCTGGGCGGCAGTCATGCGACGATTGGGTTGATTGTCTGGACGAAAGGATACCTTTCGTCTTGCCTGGCCGGCGACAGTGAAGGCCTTCTCCACTGCCTCTGAAAGGCCACCCGATGACTTCCTCCACCACCTCCCGCCTTCCCCTGCTCAACGCTGCAGACGCGCCCGCGGCCAGCCGCCCGCTGCTGGATGCGGTGCACGGCGCCTTCGGTGCCACGCCCAACATGTTCCGGGCCGTCGCCAACTCACCGGCCGCGCTGCAGGCGATGTGGGGCTTCTTTGGTGCGCTGGGCGGCGGCACGCTGTCGCCGCGCCTGGGCGAGCAGATCGCCGTGGCCGTGGCCGACCGCAATGGCTGCGAGTACTGCCTGGCCGCGCACACGGTGCTGGGCCGCAAGGCGGGCGCGTCGGCCGAGGAAATGAGTGCTGCGCAGGCGGGCGAGTCCGCCGACCCGGCCACGGCGGCGGCGCTGCGCTTCGCGCTGCGCGTGGTCGAGCAGCGCGGGCAGGTCGCCGAGGGTGATGTGGCCGCCTTGCGTGCCGCGGGCTTTGATGACGGTCAGGTCGTGGAGATCCTCGCGCACGTGGCGCTGAACCTCTTCACGAACTACGTGAACGTGGCCTTCTCGGTCCCGGTGGATTTCCCCGGCGTGAAGCTGCGTCGCGCAGCCTGACCGCAGATGCGACAAGGCCCCGGGAACGCCGGGGCCTTGTGGGCGGGGCGGGGTCGCTCAGACCAGGCCCTGCTTGCTCGCGAGCACCGCAGCCTCGGCGCGGCTGCTGACGTTGAGCTTCTTGTAGATGCTCTTGATGTGGTCGTTGACCGTGAACCACTTGATGCCCATCAGGTTCGCAATCTCCTTGATCGTGAACCCCTTGCTCAGGTAGGTCAGCACCTCGCTCTCCCGCGGGGTGAGGCGTTCCCACTCGGGCGGCGGGTCCAGGGCCACGCTGCGGCTGTTGGCGAACGGCGCCTGCGAGGTGGACAGCGCGCCGAAGCCCGAGTTCAGCGGCATGGTGCCGCTGTCGCTGGAGCTGGGGCGGAAGTGCGACAGCAGCCGGCGCGCGATGGCCGGCGACAGCGGGGGCTGGCCGCGCACGATGCGCTGGAGTTCTTCCACCAGCACCTCGAAGCGGTCTTCCTTCAACAGATAACCATCCGCGCCGCACTGCAGCGCGGGGAAGAGGTGGTCGTCGTCGGAGTACAGCGTCGTCACGATCTTGATGGCGGTGGAGCCGCTGAGCTCGGTCAGGAACTCCATGCCGTTGCCGTCAGGCAGCTCCAGGTCCACGAGGATGAGCTTGAACCCCACCTCGCCGTTGGGCCCGCCGAGCTTGGCCACCTGGCGCCGCGCGTTCTCCAGGTCACCGACTTCGGTGAGCTCCATGGCGTCGCTGAAGCTCTCCCGCACGACCCGGCACAGGAAGCTTCGGGCAACGGGGTTGTCTTCGATGATCAGGACTTTGACGGTCATGGCGCGGGATGGGCAGCGGCTGTCGGTTCGACTGTTGAATGTAGCGCACGGCCCCCTAGAAACTCGGGTAAACCATTCCGAGGCACGCCCCCGTTTCAGGGTTCACGAATTGGTAAGAACCAACTTGCCGACCACCTCGCGAGCCGCCATGCGCGCGAAGGCGGCGGGCAGCTCCTCCATGGGCAGCACCCGGTCGAGCACCGGCTTGACCTTGCCGGCGGCATACCAGGCCGCGAGCTCGCCCAGCATCCGGGCGTTGCGCCCGGGCTCTCGCTTGGCGAACTCACCCCAGAAGACGCCCACCAGCGACGCCCCCTTGAGCAGGGCCAGGTTCAGCGGCAGCGAGGGAATGCTGCCCTGCGCGAATCCGATCACGAGGTAGCGGCCACGCCAGGCGATGGAGCGGAACGCGGCCTCGGCCAGGTCGCCGCCCACGGGGTCGTAGATGACGTCCGGGCCCTTGCCCTCGGTCAGCGCCTTGAGCTCGTCGCGCAGGTTCTGCGTGGCGTAGTTGATGGCCGCGTCGGCCCCCAGGGTCTTGCAGGCCTGGCACTTGGCGTCGCTGCCTGCCGCCGCGATCACGCGGGCGCCCGCCGCCTTGGCGATCTGGATGGCCGCCGTGCCCACGCCGCCCGCGGCGCCGAGGATCAGCACGGTTTCACCTGGTTGCAAAGCCGCACGGTCCATCAGGGCATGATGGCTGGTGGCATAGGTGCAGATGAAGGCGGCGGCGTCCTCGAACGCGAAGCCGTCCGGCAGCGGCATCGCGAGCATGGCAGGGATGCACACCTCGGTGGCGAACCCGCCCAGGCCGCCGAAGGCCGCGACACGCTGACCCACCGCGAAGCCCTTGACGCCTTCGCCGACCTCGGTGACCACGCCCGAGAACTCCGTGCCTGGCACGAAGGGCAGGGGCGGCTTCATCTGGTACTTGTTCTGCACGATCAGCAGGTCAGGGAAGTTCAGGCTCGCCGCCTTGATCTGCACCCGGATCTGCCCCGCGGCCAGTGCCGGAGCCGGCAGGTCGCGCCACTGCAGCGCCTCCACGCCCACGGGGTTCTCACACAGCCAAGCCTTCATCGTCGTCTCCTCGTTCTGGATGCGGCGATGATAGGAATCAAGGGAGTTACACCCGGTCTCGCAGGTGACGCCTTCCCTACAATTGGCGCCCATGCGCATCCTCATTTCGAA
The DNA here is from genome assembly GCA_016790285.1 of Roseateles sp. Lineage (GTDB taxonomy): Bacteria > Pseudomonadota > Gammaproteobacteria > Burkholderiales > Burkholderiaceae_C > Pelomonas. The sequence goes on from JAEUPJ010000020.1 coordinate 108,669, forward strand.
CGACGACGGCTACCTCGCCCCCGGCCTTGCGGCCCTTGTGAAGGCTTGCGAGGGCCTCGGGGAGATCGAGGTCATCGCCCCGGAGCAGAACGCGAGCGGCACGTCCAACTCCCTGACCCTGAACCGGCCACTGAACGTCTACCGCGCCGCCAATGGCTTTCGCTACGTCAGCGGTACCCCTTCGGACGGCGTCCACCTCGCCCTGACCGGCCTGCTGGGCTACCGCCCTGACCTGGTGCTCTCGGGCATCAACAACGGAGCCAACATGGGCGACGACACGCTCTACAGCGGCACCGTCGCGGCGGCCACGGAGGGTTATCTCTTCGGCATCCCGTCCATCGCCTTCTCGCAGGCCGAAAAGGGCTGGGTCGAGCTCGAAGCCGCGGCCCGCACGGCGCGCAGCGTCGTCGAGCAGGTCATCGCCGGTGGCCTGGAGCGGGGCTTCTTGCTGAACGTGAACATCCCCAACCGGCCTGATGCCGACAAGCTGCCGCGCGTCATCACGCGCCTGGGTCGCCGCCATGCGAGCGAAGGCATCATCGAGCAGGTGAACCCGCGTGGCGAGACGATTTACTGGATCGGCCCCGCGGGCGACGCGCGCGACGCGGGCGAGGGCACCGATTTCCATGCCACGGCCAACGGCCAGGTTTCCATCACCCCACTGCAGGTGGACCTCACCGAGCACGCGTCGCTGGGCACCTGGAAGCAGCGCCTGGGCCTCTGAATGAGCGCACCCAAGCGCTTCCCTGCCAGCCTCAAGTCGGCCACGGCGCCACAGCGCGAGCTGCTGATGCCGCAGCGCCATCTGCGCCAGGCCACGGCCGATGCGGCGCGGCTTGCGCGCCCCAGCGGCACCGGCCTGGACAGCGGCGCCGTGCGCGAGCGCATGGTGGCCCGGCTGCGCGCGGAAGGGAAATTTGACGAACAGGTGCTGGCCGCGATGGCGGCGGTGCCGCGGCATGAGTTCGTCGACAGCGCGCTGGCCGCACAGGCCTACGAGGACACGGCGCTGCCCATCGGCCACGGCCAGACCATCTCCAAGCCCTCGGTCGTGGCCCACATGCTGGGCCTGCTGATGGCCGGCGGCGGCGCGCGCCAGCGCGGCTCGCTGGGCCGGGTGCTCGAGATCGGCACGGGCTGCGGCTACCAGGCGGCCGTCATCGCGCTGCTGGCGCGGCAGGTCACGTCCATCGAGCGCGTGCAGGGCCTGCACGACAAGGCGCGGCTGAACCTGCAACGGCTGGCGCTGCCGCGAGCCCCGCGCCTCATCTGGGGCGATGGCCGCATCGGCCACGCGGCCAGCGGCCCCTTCGACAGCATCATCGCGGCCGCCGGCGGCGAGGACATTCCTCAGGCCTGGTTGGCGCAACTCGCGCCTGGCGGGCGCTTGATCGCCCCGACCGCGGCCAGTGGACGCGGGCAGGTGCTGGTGGTGCTGGACCACCTCGTGGAAGGCGGCGCGAGCTGCTGGGTTCGCAGTGAACATGAGGCCGTGCTCTTCGTCCCCCTAAAATCGGGCGTTCTCTGACGGGGCCGCCGGCGCACCGCGCCACACAATCGGGTCGGCCTTCCAACGTGCCTACGCCACACGATGCCCTCTAGCTTGCGCTTTCTCTTCGTTGTCACCACCTCGCTGCTGCTCAGCGCCTGCGGCACATCGCTGCAACGCGCGCCGGTCGAGGACCGCAACCCCCAGCCGCCCAAGGTGGCCGCCCCCGCCGCGCCGGCCTCTGCACCCGTGGCCGCTGCCGAAGTGAAGCCGCCGCTGCCCGGTGCCGAGAACGCGGGCAAGCCGGGCTACTACACCGTCAAGCCGGGCGACGCGCTCATCCGCATCGCGCTGGACAACGGCCAGAGCTGGCGCGACGTGGCCAAGTGGAACAACCTCGAGAACCCCAACCGCATCGAAGTGGGCCAGGTGCTGCGCGTCGTGCCGCCGGGCGTCGACCCGAGCGCCGTGACGGCCAAGCCCATCGGTACCGTCGCCAAGGTCGAGGCACGGCCGCTCGATGCGAAGCCGCCCGTCGGCTCTGCCAGCTCGGCCAGTTCGGCCAGCGCGGCGTCCGCGCCGGCCACGGTGGTGGCGCCCAAGGAGGCGTCCAAGGAGGCGTCCAAAGAGTCTGCTGCCGATGACGACACGCTGTCCTGGGCCTGGCCCGTCGCGCAGTCCGTGAGTGCGGGCTTCGACGAGCAGCGCAACAAGGGCCTGGATTTCGCCGGCAAGCCGGGCGACCCGGTCTATGCGGTCGCAGACGGTCGCGTCGTTTACGCCGGATCGGGCTTGCGCGGCTACGGCAACTTGGTCATCATCAAGCACAACAACACCTACCTCACCGCTTACGCCCACAACCGGGCGATGCTGGTCGAACAGGAGCAGGTCGTGCGCAAGGGCCAGAAGATCGCCGAGATGGGTTCCACCGAGAGCGACAGCGTCAAGCTGCACTTTGAAGTGCGCCGGCTGGGCAAGCCTGTCGACCCCGCCAAGCTGCTGCCGCCGCGCTGAAGCCGGCAGCTCACTTCCACGACCAGGGCCAGCGAACCCGCCATGAAACGCGCTGCGCCCAAACTCAACGGTCACGCCGCGCCAGGTGAGCCTGCCGTGATGCTGTCGGCCTTGAATGGTCACGGTCACGGCACCGAGGGCGAGGCGCCGCCGGGCGACGCCCCCGACGAGGACACGCAGGCCCTGCGCGCCGTCAGCGACGACGTCGAGGTGGGCAACGCGCTGCAGGCCTACCTGCGCGACATCCGCCGCACGCCGCTGCTGACGCCCCAGCAGGAATTCGACACCGCCCAGGCGGCGCGCGCGGGTGATTTCGAGGCGCGCCAGGCCATGATCGAGCACAACCTCCGCCTGGTCGTGAGCATCGCCAAGAACTACCTGGGCCGCGGCCTGCCGATGAGCGACCTCATCGAGGAAGGCAACCTCGGGCTGATGCATGCCATCGGCAAGTTCGAGCCGGAGCGCGGCTTTCGCTTCTCGACGTACGCGAGCTGGTGGATCCGCCAGAGCATCGAGCGCGCGCTCATGCACCAGGCCCGCCTGGTGCGGTTGCCCGTGCACATCGTGCGCGAGCTCAACCAGGTGCTCAAGGCGCGCCGCGCGCTGGAGGCGCTGCAAAGCGCGCAGGGCGCCGAAGGGCGTGTGCGCGCCGAGGACGTGGCCCAGGCGCTGGGCCGGCCGGTGGACGAAGTTGCCGAACTCCTGGCCTATGCGGAGCTGCCCAGCTCGCTGGACTCTCCCGTGGACCGCAACGGTGAAGGCGGCGAGTCCATGCTCGACCTGGTCGCCGACGATCAAGCGATCGACCCCATGGGGCTGCGGCTGTCGCACGAGGTCGAGGAGCTGCTCCAGCACGGGCTGGCGAGCCTGAACGACCGCGAGCGCGAGGTGCTGTCGGGTCGCTACGGCCTGTCGGACCGCGAACCCGAGACGCTGGACGTGCTGGCCATCCGCTTGAAGCTCACGCGCGAGCGCATCCGCCAGATCCAGATCGAGGCCCTGGCCAAGCTCAAGCGCAACATGATGCGCCACGGCGTGGACCGCGACTCCATCTTCTGAGCGCCCTGGCCGCCTCGGGATAATCGGGGCATGACTCAGACAACAGATTGGCTCAAGGTCGAGAGCATCGAGCTTGAGGCGCAGGGCGTGGCGCACAACGCCGAGGGCAAGGTGGTCTTCATCGACGGCGCGCTGCCGGGCGAGATCGTCAAGGCGCACATCGCGCGCCGCAAGAACAACTGGGAGCAGGGCCAGCTCGCCGAGATCAAGAAGGAAAGCCCGCTGCGCGTGACGCCAGGCTGCCCCCACTTCGGCCTGCACGCGGGCGCCTGCGGCGGCTGCAAGATGCAGCACCTGCACGCTGGCGCCCAGGTGGCGGTGAAGCAGCGCGTGGTGGAGGACAACCTCTGGCACCTGGGCAAGGTCAAGCCCGAGGTGCTGCTGCGGCCCATCGAGGGCCCGACCTGGGGCTACCGCTACCGCGCGCGCTTCTCGGTGCGGTATGTTGCCAAGAAGGGCGAGGTGCTGATCGGCTTTCACGAGCGCAAGAGCCGCTACGTGGCCGACATGCAGGTCTGCAAGGTGGTGCCCAAGGTCGTGAGCGACCTGCTGATGCCGCTGCGCGCCCTCATTGCCAGCATGGCCGAACGCGACCGGCTGCCGCAGATCGAGCTGGCCATGGGCGACGAGGTCATCGCCCTGGTGCTGCGCCACCTCAACCTGCTGCCGGCGGGTGACATCGAGCTGTTGCGCGCGTTCGCCGCCCGGCACGGCGTGCAGTGGTGGCTGCAGCCCAAGGGCCCGGACACCGTCAAGCTGCTGGACGAAGGCGGCGCACAGCTGGCCTACCGCCTGCCCGAGTTCGGCGTGACCATGCCGTTCAAGCCGACGGACTTCACGCAGGTCAACCCGCACATCAATGCGGCGCTCGTGGGCCGGGCGCTGCGGCTGCTGGCCGTGGAGCCCGGCGACCGGGTCATCGACTGGTTCTGCGGCCTGGGCAACTTCACACTGCCGCTGGCCACCAAGGCCCGCGAGGTGCTCGGCATCGAGGGCAGCGAGACCCTGGTGCAACGTTCGCGCGAGAACGCCGCCGCCAACGGCCTCGCGCACAAGACGAGCTTTGTCGCGCGCAACCTCTTCGAGATGACGCCCGAGCTGCTCGCGGCCGACGGCATCGCCGACCGCTGGCTCATCGACCCGCCACGCGAGGGCGCCTTCGCCCTGGCCAAGGCGGTGGCAGACATCGCGCAGGACCCGTCGCTGGCGCCCGGCTGGGTGCCGCCCCGGCGCATCGTCTACGTGAGCTGCAACCCCGCCACGCTGGCGCGCGATGCCGGATTGCTGGTGAACGTGGCCGGCTACCGCTGCACGGCGGCCAGCGCGGTGAACATGTTCCCGCACACGGCACACGTGGAAAGCATCGCCGTCTTCGAGCGTTGACGGTTTAGTAAACAAGAAATCGGTGCGCCGCCGGCTTGGCGGGTGCGTCGTCCTGTTACTCGGGTCAACCCGAGGACGCTGCGCAGCCGAACTGAGAAAGAATGAATAAACAAATAGATTTTGTTTAGTTCATTCTCAGTCGGATGCGAGCGCCATGCACGCCGCGCACCGACGCCACCACCCCTCAGGAGACAAGAGGCTGGCCATGTTGCGAACCCATCTTCCGCGCCTGTTCGGCGCTGCTTGCCTGGCCGTCGGCCTGGCGCTGTCGGCCACGAGTTCGGCGCTCGCCCAGGGCGCGGCCCTGCCGGCGCAGGCGCTCAAGCGCGGTGTCAACATCCTCGGTTACGACCCGATCTGGAAAGAGCCCGCGAAGGCGCGCTTCCAGATGCGGCACCTGCAGGTGATCCGCGACGGGGGCTTCGACCACGTCCGGCTGAACCTGCATGCCTTCGAGCACATGGACGCCGAGGGCCGTCTGCCGGCCAGCTGGTTCAAGACCCTGGACGAGGTGCTTGCTGCCTCGCTCAATGCGGGCCTGCAGGTCATCATCGACCAGCACAACTTCATGGACTGCGCCAAGTCCATCGACACCTGCCGCACCAAGCTCAAGGCCTTCTGGCGCCAAGTGGCGCCGCGCTACAAGGACGCGCCCGACGCGGTGTTGTTCGAGATCCTGAACGAGCCCAATGGCGCAGCCGATGCCGTCTGGAACGACATCCTCGCGGAGAACCTGCAGATCATCCGCGAGACCAACCCCAAGCGCCGCGTGGTGGTCGGGCCGAAGTTCTGGAACTCGATGGATCACCTGGACAGCCTCAAGCTGCCGGAGGCGGACCGCAACCTCGTCGTCACTTACCACTACTACTCGCCGTTTCCCTTCACCCACCAGGGCGCGCACTGGGTGGAGGAATTCAAGAACACCTCGGGCGTGACCTGGGGCACGGCGGCCGAGCAGGAGCAGATCAAGAAGGACTTCGACAAGGTCAAGGCCTGGGCGCTGAAGAACAACCGTCCCATCCTGCTGGGTGAGTTCGGTGCGCTGGAGACCGGCGCGCTCGCCCAGCGAGTGGCCTGGACCTCGGCGGTCGCGCGTGCGGCCGAGGCACGCGGCTTCGGCTGGAGCTACTGGCAGTTCGACTCCGACTTCATCGTCTGGGACATGAAGGCCGATGCCTGGGTCAAGCCCATCCTGAATGCGCTCGTTCCCTCGCCTGGCGCGCCCGCTGCCGCAGTTGCCCGCAGCAGCGACCCGGCGCTGGACCACCTCATCAACGTCGCCAAGGCCAGTGCCTGGTCGGTCTACGGCGAGGGCCAGACCACCCAGCAGGTGGCCTGCGAAGCCACGGGCAAGACCTGCCTGCGCGTGGCCCTGCAGGGCAAACGCGCCAACCCGTGGGACATCGGCGCCATCGCCCCCATCACCGGCGACATCCGCAAGGGCGACAAGCTCCAGGTGCTGCTATGGGCCCGGCTGGATACCGACGACGCCAAGGCGCAGGTGCAGGTGCCGGTGTCGCTGCAGATCGGCACGCCGCCCTACACGGCCGTGCTGTCAGGCTCCGCGCTGCTGACGAACAAGCTCGAGCCGGTGGTGCTCAGCGGCACGTCGCAGCTTGACCAGGCAGGCGGCACCGTGAACCTGTCCGTGCAGATCGGCCAGGTCGGCCAGCCGCTGGTGCTGAGCGCGCCGTTCGTGCTGCGCAACTACACGCCGGCCAAGTAGGGCGCGAGCGAGCCAAAGAAAAAGGGCGGCCCGAAGGCCGCCCTTGTCGTTGGTGCGGTGCGCGTCAGTCGCGGTCGCCGCCGAAGATACCCAGCAGGGCCAGCAGGCTCTGGAACACGTTGTAGATGTCCAGGTAGATGCACAGCGTGGCGCTGATGTAGTTCGTCTCGCCGCCGTCGATCACGCGCTTGATGTCGTACAGCATGAAGGCCGAGAAGATGGCCAGCGACATCACGAGCAGGGTCAGCATCAGGGCCGAGGACTGCAGGAAGATGTTGGCGATGCCCGCGACCATCAGGATGACGGCGCCCACCAGCAGGAACTTGCCCATCGAGGACAGGTCGCGCTTGATGACCGTGGCGAGGCTTGCCATGGCGAAGAACACCGCCGCGGTGCCGCCGAAGGCTGTCATGACCAGCGACGTGCCGTTCTTGAAGCCCAGCACGTAGCCGACCATGCGCGACAACATGAGGCCCATGAAGAAGGTGAAGGCCAGCAGGGCGGCCACGCCCATGGCGCTGTCCTTCGTCTTCTCGACGACGAACATCAGGCCAAAGGCGCCGACGAAGAACACGAGTGTGCTGATGCCCGGGCTCAGGGTGGCGAAAAGGCCGGTGGCCACGCCGATCCAGGCGCCGAGCACGGTCGGCACGAGGGACAGGGCCAGCAGCCAGTAGGTGTTGCGCAGCACGCGCTGACGGTCGGCGGCAAGGCCCGCGCCGGCGAAGCGGTATTGGGTTTGCAAGCTTTCGTTCATGACGATCCTCCGAGGGTCGAATGGGAAACCGTGCAGATTCTAGGTCTGCAACGGAGCGCTACATTGGGCCATCTCCCTCCAATCGCAAGGCCATGAAACAACAAGCCCAACTCGAACTCGCCGACGTCAAGCGCATTGCCGCCGCCGCCGAGGCCCACGCCCTGAGCCACAGCTGGGCGGTGTCCATCGCCATCGTCGACGCGGGCGGCCATCTGCTGTGGCTGCAGCGCCTGGACGGCGCCGCGCCCATCTCGGCCCAGATCGCCCCGGCCAAGGCCCACACGGCCGCCCTCGGCCGCCGCGAATCCAAGGTCTACGAGGACATCATCAACCAGGGCCGCACGTCGTTCCTGAGCGCCCCAGGCCTGCAGGGCTTGCTCGAAGGCGGCGTGCCCATCCTGGTGGACGGCCAGTGCATCGGTGCCGTGGGCGTGAGCGGTGTGAAATCCACCGAAGACGCGGAGATTGCCAAGGCTGGCATCGCGGCTCTTTGAGGCGTCACGGTCGCGTCACGAAGCCTCCGTACTAACCCCAGTCGGCTATACTCGATGGGTTTACCTGAACCCACCTGCTGCCCGGCGCGAACCCCTTTCGGTTTCCACAAGTTGACCCGTCTTCTGAGGGGTTGATGCTGGGCACGCGCCCCACTTGCGGAGACCCCCTGTGCTGACCGAACTCCTCCATCCCCCTCAAGCAATCCTGGCTCTGGCGGATGGGACGGTGTTCCGAGGTCAGTCCATTGGCGCCACGGGCCAGACCGTCGGTGAGGTCGTCTTCAACACGGCACTCACCGGCTATCAGGAAATCCTCACCGACCCGAGCTACTGCCGCCAGATCGTCACGCTGACGTATCCGCACATCGGCAGCTACGGCATCAGCGAGGAAGACGTCGAGTCCGCCAAGGTGTTCGCCGCCGGCCTGGTCGTCAAGGACCTGCCGATCCGCGCCTCCAACTTCCGCTCGGGCAAGCCGCTGGACGCCTACCTGCGCGAGCAGGGCACCGTCGCCATCGCGGGCCTGGACACGCGTCGCCTGACGCGCGTGCTGCGCACGACCGGCGCTCAGAACGGCTGCATCCTGGCGCTGGCCGCTGGTGAAGCCATCACGCAGGCCCACATCGACGCGGCAGTCGCCGCTGCCAAGGCCGCGCCCTCCATGGCCGGTCTCGATCTGGCCAAGGTCGTCACCCGCACCGAACGCGAAGTCTGGACGCAGACCGAATGGAAGCTCGGCAGCGGCTACGGCACGCAGGCGAGCCCGAAGTTCCACGTCGTCGCTTACGACTTCGGCGTCAAGCACAACATCCTGCGCATGCTGGCCGAGCGCGGCTGCAAGGTCACCGTGGTGCCGGCCCAGACACCGGCCAGCGAAGTCTTCGGCCTGGAGCCGGACGGCGTGTTCCTGTCCAACGGCCCCGGCGACCCGGAGCCTTGCGACTACGCCATCAAGGCCACGGCCCAGCTCATCGAGTCGGGCATCCCGGTCTTCGGCATCTGCCTGGGCCACCAGATCCTGGCCCTGGCCAGCGGCGCCAAGACCTTCAAGATGAAGTTCGGCCACCACGGCGCCAACCACCCGGTCAAGGACCTGGACAGCGGCCGCGTCGGCATCACGAGCCAGAACCACGGCTTCGCGGTCGACGCCGAGACGCTGCCCGCCCACCTGCGTGCCACGCACGTGAGCCTGTTCGACGGCACGCTGCAGGGCATCGCCCGCACCGACAAGCCGGCCTTCAGCTTCCAGGGCCACCCGGAAGCCAGCCCCGGCCCGCACGACATCGCCTACCTGTTCGATCGCTTCATCGGCCTGATGTCCAAGGCCTGAGGAGAGCCTCATGTTCGGCATCACCGACCTCGGCACCTTCTTCGCGGCAGCGGTGTTCATCATCCTGCTGCCGGGGCCTAATTCGCTGTACGTGCTGTCCGTGGCCGCCCAGCGCGGCGTGCGCGCCGGCTACACGGCGGCCTGCGGCGTGTTCGTGGGCGACACGGTGCTGATGACGGCCGCCGCCGCGGGTGGTGCCTCGCTGCTGATGGCCAGCCCCCAGGTGTTCTTCGTCGTCAAGATGGCTGGTGCGGTCTACCTGGGCTGGATCGGCCTGCAGTTGCTGCGCGGCGCCTTCGCCACCTGGCGCGGTGACGCGCCCGCCGATGAGGCTCCTCGCCAAGTCGACGCCCGCCAGCCCTTTCGCAAGGCGCTGGTGGTGAGCCTGCTCAACCCCAAGGCCATCGCCTTCCTGCTGAGCTTCTTCATCCAGTTCGTCGATCCGGCCTACCCGCATCCCGCGCTGACCTTCCTGATCCTGGGCACCATCATCCAGGGCTTGAGCTTCCTTTACCTCTCGACGCTGATCTTTGCCGGCGCCCGCCTGGCCGCCGCCTTCCGCGCGCGCCGCAAGCTGGCAAGCACCGCCAACGCCGGCGTCGGCGCACTATTCGTTGGATTCGGGGCCAAGCTGGCCACGGCCACTCTCTAAGTTCCAAGAGCGCAGACCGCCATGCCGAAACGTACAGACCTGAAAAGCATTCTCATCATCGGCGCCGGCCCGATCATCATCGGCCAGGCCTGCGAGTTCGACTACTCCGGCGCCCAGGCCTGCAAGGCGCTGCGCGAGGAGGGCTACAAGGTCATCCTGGTGAACAGCAACCCGGCCACGATCATGACGGACCCGGACACCGCCGACGTCACCTACATCGAGCCCATCACCTGGCAGGTCGTCGAGAAGATCATCGCCAAGGAGCGGCCTGATGCGGTGCTGCCCACGATGGGCGGCCAGACGGCGCTGAACTGCGCGCTGGACCTGCACAAGCACGGCGTGCTGGCCAAGTACGGCGTCGAGATGATCGGCGCCAACGAGGTCGCCATCGAGAAGGCGGAGGACCGCCTCAAGTTCAAGGACGCGATGACCAAGATCGGTCTGGACTCGGCCAAGTCGGGCATCGCGCATTCGCTCGAAGAAGCCTGGGCCGTGCAAAAGCGCATCCAGGCGGACATCGGTGGCAGCGGCTTCCCCATGGTCATCCGCCCGAGCTTCACGCTCGGCGGCACCGGCGGCGGCATCGCCTACAACCCGGAAGAGTTCGAAGAGATCTGCAAGCGCGGCCTGGACCTCTCGCCCACCAACGAGCTCCTCATCGAAGAGAGCCTGATCGGCTGGAAGGAGTACGAGATGGAGGTCGTCCGCGACAAGGCGGACAACTGCATCATCGTCTGCTCCATCGAGAACCTCGACCCCATGGGCATTCACACCGGTGACTCCATCACCGTGGCGCCCAGCCAGACGCTGTCCGACAAGGAGTACCAGCTGCTGCGCAACGCGTCGCTCGCCGTGCTGCGCGAGATCGGCGTGGACACCGGTGGCTCCAACGTGCAGTTCTCGATCAACCCGAAGAACGGCCGCATGATCGTCATCGAGATGAACCCGCGCGTGTCGCGGTCGTCCGCGCTGGCGTCCAAGGCCACGGGCTTCCCCATCGCCAAGGTCGCGGCCAAGCTGGCCGTGGGCTACACGCTCGACGAGCTCAAGAACGACATCACCGGTGGCGCGACGCCCGCCTCGTTCGAGCCCAGCATCGACTACGTCGTCACCAAGATCCCGCGCTTCGCGTTCGAGAAGTTCCCGATGGCCGATTCGCGCCTGACGACGCAAATGAAGTCGGTGGGCGAAGTCATGGCCATGGGCCGCACCTTCCAGGAGTCTTTCCAGAAAGCCCTGCGCGGCCTGGAGACCGGCATCGACGGCCTGACGGAACGTTCGACGGACCGTGAAGAGATCGTCCAGGAGATCGGCGAGGCCGGCCCCGAGCGCATCCTCTTCCTGGCCGACGCCTTCCGCGTGGGCATGACCCTGGACGAGATCTACGAAGAGACCGCGGTCGACCCGTGGTTCCTGGCCCAGATCGAGCAGCTCGTGCAGATCGAGGGTGACCTGAAGGGCCGCACGATCGAGTCGCTCAGCGAGGCGGAGCTGCGCCTGCTCAAGACCAAGGGCTTCTCCGACAAGCGCCTGGCCAAGCTGCTCGGCACGCACCAGCACGCCGTGCGCGAACGCCGCCATGCGCTGAACGTGCGCCCGGTCTACAAGCGCGTGGACACCTGCGCGGCCGAGTTCTCGACTCAGACCGCCTACATGTACTCGACGTACGAAGGCGAGGGCGCCGAGTGCGAGGCCCAGCCGACGGACAAGAAGAAGATCATGGTGCTGGGCGGTGGCCCGAACCGCATCGGCCAGGGCATCGAGTTCGACTACTGCTGCGTGCACGCCGCGCTCGCCATGCGCGAGGACGGCTATGAGACGCTGATGGTCAACTGCAACCCCGAGACCGTCTCGACCGACTACGACACCTCTGATCGCCTGTACTTCGAGCCGGTCACGCTCGAAGACGTGCTCGAGATCGTCGACAAGGAAAAGCCGGCCGGCGTCATCGTGCAGTACGGTGGCCAGACGCCGCTGAAGCTCGCCCTCGACCTCGAGCGTGCCGGCGTGCCCATCATCGGCACGACGCCCGACAGCATCGACATCGCCGAAGACCGCGAGCGCTTCCAGAAGCTGCTGCACGAGCTGGGCCTGAAGCAGCCGCCCAACCGCACGGCGCGCACCGAAGAGCAGGCCGTCACGCTGGCCAACGAGATCGGCTACCCGCTGGTGGTGCGCCCGAGCTACGTGCTGGGCGGCCGCGCGATGGAGATCGTGCACGGCGACAAGGACCTGGAGCGCTACATGCGCGAGGCCGTGCGCGTGAGCGAGAAGTCGCCCGTGCTGCTCGACCACTTCCTGCAGGACGCCGTCGAGGTCGACGTCGACTGCATCTCCGATGGCACCGACGTGATGATCGGCGGCATCATGGAGCACGTCGAGGCGGCCGGCATCCACTCCGGCGACTCGGCTTGCTCGCTGCCGCCCTACACGCTGGCGGCGGACGTCCAGGACGAGCTGCGCCGCCAGACCGCCGCCATGGCGCGCGCGCTGAAGGTGGTGGGCCTGATGAACGTGCAGTTCGCCATCCAGGGCGATGTCGCGCAGGGGCTGGCCCACTGCACGATCTATGTGCTGGAAGTGAACCCGCGCGCCTCGCGCACCGTGCCTTACGTCTCCAAGGCCACGGGCCAGCAGCTCGCCAAGATCGCCGCGCGCTGCATGGCCGGCCAGAAGCTGGCCGACCAGCGCGACCGCAAGGGCCGCGTGCCGGCCGAGGTCGTGCCGCCGTACTACAGCGTCAAGGAAGCCGTCTTCCCGTTCAACAAGTTCCCGGGCGTGGACCCCATCCTCAGCCCCGAGATGCGCTCGACGGGCGAGGTCATGGGCTCGGCCAGGACCTTCGGCGAGGCCATGCTCAAGAGCCAGATCGGCGCCGGCTCGCGCCTACCGCGCCAGGGCAACGTGCTGATCACGGTCAAGAACAACGACAAGGCTCGCGCGATCGCGATCGCCAAGGACCTGCATGCGCTGGGCTTCGGCATCGTCGCAACCAAGGGCACGGCGGCGGCCATCATCGAAGCCGGCGTGCCGGCCAAGCTGATCAACAAGATCAAGGACGGCCGCCCGCACATCGTCGACGCGCTCAAGGGTGGCGACATCCAGCTCGTCTTCACGACGGTGGACGAGACCCGCACGGCGATTGCCGACAGCCGCTACATCCGCCAGGCCGCACTCGCCAACCGCGTCACCTACTACACGACGATGGCCGGCTGCGAGGCGGCGGTCGAAGGCATGAAGCACCGTGACGGCCTGACCGTGCAATCCCTGCAAGAACTGCACGCAGAGCTGAACTAAGATCCGCCTTCATTGATTCCGCCGCAGCTGCCTGAAGCCGGGCCGCAGCGGCGGAACTGTTTTTGCCCTTTCGGTTTTTGACATGACGACGATTCCCCTCACCAAGCGCGGCGCCGAGGCGCTCAAGGCCGAACTGCACCGCCTCAAGACCGTGGAGCGCCACGCCGTCGTGCAGGCCATCGCCGAGGCCCGTGCCCAGGGCGACCTGAGCGAAAACGCCGAGTACGACGCCGCCAAGGACAAGCAGGGCTTCATCGAAGGCCGCATCCTCGAGATCGAGGGCAAGTTGGCCGCGGCGCAGATCATCGACCCGGCCTCGCTGGATGCCGGCGGCCGCGTGGTGTTCGGCGCCACCGTCGACCTGGAAGAAGAAGCCAGCGGCACGGAAGTGACCTACCAGATCACCGGCGACGACGAAGCCGACATCAAGCTGGGCCGCATCTCGGTGAGCTCGCCCATTGCGCGCGCCCTCATCGGCAAGGAAGCCGGTGACGTGGCCGAAGTGCAGGCCCCGGGTGGCATCAAGCGCTACGAGATCCTCGAAGTCCGTTACGAGTGATGTTCGCCCGGCTGCAAGCCCTGCTGGCCGCCCTGTGGGGCGGCCTTTTGCTGTGCATCGCCTTCGTCGCGACGCCGAGCGCGTTCGCCGTGCTGGAGCGGGCCCAGGCTGGCGCCTACGTGGCGCGGGTGTTTGCCATCGAGGCGCAGGTGAGCCTGGCGTTGGGCCTGGTGTTGATGATGATCGAGCGCCGCCTGGCGCGTGATGCCGCCGAGGCGGGGCAGGGCGGCAGCCAGTTCACGATGCGGCTCGTGCTGCCGGTGGTGGCGCTGTTCTGCACCATCGCCGGCTACTACGGCCTGCAGCCGCTGATGACCGATGCGCGCGCGGGCGTGGGCGTTGCGAGCTTTGCCGCCTTGCATGGCGTGTCGCTCGCCTTCTTCGGCGTGAAGGGCCTGGCGGTGCTGGCCCTGGCCTGGGTCAGTCTGCGAAAGACTTCTTGACGCTGGTGGGCTTGCGGCGCTTGGCGCGCTTGACCTCGCCGCCCTGCGTCACGCGCTCGTTGCCCAGCACCTTGACCTTGCTGACCTGCGGGCGCGCGTTGCCGCTCTTGGAAAACTTCACGATCTTCACGACGCGCGGGCCGGGGCGGGTGTCGTCGCGTTCGGCCTTGGCCTTTTCGGGAATGGGGCGCCACAGCACCAGCAGCTTGCCGATGTGCTGGATGGGCGCGGCGTTCAGCTCGTCGCAGAGCTGCGCCAGCATGGCTTCCCGCGCTTCGCGGTCGTCGCCGAGCACGCGCACCTTGATCAGGCCGTGGGACTTGAGCGCTGCGTCGGTTTCCTTGACGACGGCCGGCGTGAGCCCCTCGCCGCCGATCATCACGACCGGGTCGAGGTGATGGGCATCGGCGCGCTTTTCCTTGCGCTGGGCGGGGGTGAGATTGATTTGGGGCATCCTCGTATTATCCCGTAGGCATGAAAACTCAAACAAAGAGCAAGAAACTCAACAAGGCTTGGTTGAACAACCATGTCTCGGATCCCTACGTCCAGCAGGCGCAGAAGGACGGCTACCGCTCGCGCGCGGCCTACAAGCTCAAGGAAATCGACGAGGAGCTCAAGCTCATTCGCCCCGGGCAGGTGGTCGTCGACCTGGGCGCCACGCCCGGTGCCTGGAGCCAGTACCTGCGCCGCAAGTTCGCTCCCAAGGAGGCCGGGCAGGGCGGGGCGGCGGTGGGCCAGCTCAATGGCACCATCATCGCGCTGGACCTGCTGGAGTTCGAACCCATCGAGGGCGTGCAGTTCATCCAGGGTGACTTCCAGGAGGAGGCCATCCTCGCCCAGCTCGAGGAAGCTCTGGCGGGGCGGCCGGTCGATGTGGTCGTGTCGGACATGGCGCCCAACCTGTCCGGCATCTCGGTCACCGACTCGGCTCGCATCGCGAATCTGATCGAGCTGGCCGTCGATTTCGCGAGTACCCACCTCAAGCCCGAGGGGGCGCTGGTGGCCAAGGTTTTCCATGGCAGCGGGTATAACGAGCTGGTGGCGCTCTTCAGGGCCCACTTCAAGACCGTCAAGCCTTTCAAGCCCAAAGCTTCCCGGGAGAGGTCTTCCGAGACATTCTTGGTCGGCGTCGGATTGAAAAACCGCTGATTACAGGGGGTTGCCCCTTGCCTCCCCTAAAATCACCCCCACAGTCCTGAAACCCGCGCTGGGCCATCAGGGCCAAGGAGTCGCAGTGAACAATCAATGGTTTTCGAAGTTCGCCGTCTGGATCGTGATCGCGCTGGTGCTGTTCACGGTCGTCAAGCAGTTCGGCGGCACCACGGCACCTGGCAAGCAGGTCACCTATTCGGAGTTCCTGGACCTCGTCCAGACGCGCCGGATCAAGTCCGCCACACTGCCCGACGGCCCCACCGGCGAGATCTACGCCGAAGACACCGAAGGCAACAAGATCCGCACGCTGGCCACCTACCAGGACCGCGGCCTCGTGGGCGACATGCGCAACAACGGCGTGAAGTTCGACGTCAAGCCCCGCGAGGAGCAGAGCTTCCTGGTCAGCATGCTGATCAACTGGACGCCCATGCTGCTGCTGATCGGGGTGTGGGTCTACTTCATGCGACAGATGCAGGGCGGCGGCAAGGGCGGGGCGTTCAGCTTCGGCAAGTCCAAGGCCCGCATGCTGGACGAAGCCAACAACAGCATCACCTTTGCCGACGTCGCCGGTTGCGATGAGGCCAAGGAAGAGGTCAAGGAGCTGGTCGACTTCCTGAAGGACCCGCAGAAGTTCCAGAAGCTCGGCGGCCGCATCCCGCGTGGCGTGCTGATGGTCGGCCCTCCTGGCACCGGCAAGACGCTGCTGGCCAAGTCCATCGCCGGCGAAGCCAAGGTCCCGTTCTTCACGATCTCGGGTTCCGACTTCGTTGAAATGTTCGTCGGCGTGGGTGCCGCCCGCGTGCGCGACATGTTCGAGCAGGCCAAGAAGAGCGCGCCCTGCATCATCTTCATCGACGAAATCGACGCTGTCGGGCGCCATCGTGGCGCTGGCCTGGGCGGCGGCAACGACGAGCGCGAGCAGACGCTCAACCAGATGCTCGTCGAGATGGACGGCTTCGACACCAACCTCGGCGTCATCGTCATCGCGGCCACCAACCGGCCTGACATCCTCGACCCCGCGCTGCTGCGCCCGGGCCGCTTCGACCGCCAGGTCTATGTCACGCTGCCGGACATCCGCGGCCGTGAACAGATCCTGAACGTACACATGCGCAAGGTGCCCATCGGCCAGGACGTCAATGCGTCCATCCTGGCCCGCGGCACGCCGGGCATGAGCGGTGCCGACCTGGCCAACCTCGTCAACGAGGCGGCCCTGTTCGCCGCCCGCCGCAATGCCCGCCTCGTGGAGATGATCGACTTCGAGCGCGCCAAGGACAAGCTCTACATGGGCCCCGAGCGCAAGAGCATGGTCATGACCGAGGACGAAAAGCGCGCCACGGCCTACCACGAGTCCGGCCACGCCGTCGTCGCCGAGCTGCTGCCTGGCACCGACCCCGTCCACAAGGTCACCATCATGCCGCGCGGCCGTGCCCTGGGCGTGACCTGGCAGCTGCCCGAGCGTGATCAGCACAGCCTGTACTTCAAGCAGATGCTCAACAGCATCAGCATCATGTTCGGTGGCCGCATCGCCGAGGACCTGTTCGTCCACGACATCTCCACCGGTGCCTCCAACGACTACGAGCGTGCCACCCGCATGGCGCGCGACATGGTCACGCGCTACGGCATGAGCGAGGTGCTCGGCCCCATGGTGTATGCCGAGAACGAAGGCGAAGTCTTCCTCGGCCGCAGCATGACCAAGACGGCCAACATCAGCGAGAGCACGCAGCAGAAGGTCGATGCCGAGATCCGCCGCATCCTCGACGAGCAGTACGGCGTCGCGCAGAAGATCCTGGAAGACAACCGCGACAAGGTCGAGGCCATGACGGCCGCGCTCATGAAGTGGGAAACCATCGACCGCGACCAGATCCTGGACATCATGGCCGGCCGTCCGCCGCGTGAGCCGGGCGGCACGTCCAACACGCCCAGCAGCGGCCCGAGCGGCGGGACGCCGCCGGTCAGCACCGACGGCGCCCCCGCCGCCGCCTGATCGACCCCACCCTCGACGGGCCCGGCTTCCACCGGGCCCGTTGTCCATTCAGGGCCCACCTCAACCTCCACGTCCATGCACTGGCAGACCCGCCGCTTCCTGCTCGACCTCAGCCGCCCGCGCGTGATGGGCATCGTCAACGTGACGCCCGACTCCTTCTCGGATGGCGGCCACCACGACAACACGCGGGCGGCCATCGCCCACTGCGAGCGCCTCGTGGCGGAGGGTGCTGACATCCTGGACATCGGCGGCGAATCGACCCGCCCCGGCGCGCCGCACGTGGACGCCGAGGGCGAATGGGCGCGCATCGAGGGTGTCATCGCCGCGGCGGTGACGCTCGGCGTGCCCGTCTCCGTAGACACCTACAAGCCGGAAATCATGCGTCGCGCCCTGGAGGCGGGTGTGGACATCGTGAACGACGTGCAGGCCCTGCAGCAGCCCGGCGCGCTGGCGGCGGTGGCTGGCAGCGGCGCTGGTGTGTGCCTGATGCACATGCGCGGCGAGCCTGCCTCCATGATGGACCTGGCGGTCTACAACGACGTGGTCGCGGAGGTGTCCGAGTTCCTGGCCCGGCGCGCGCAGGCGGCGCGGGACGCCGGCATTCCCTCGAGCGCCATCGTGCTGGACCCCGGCTACGGTTTCGCCAAGCACGCCGAACACAACCTGCGGCTGCTGGCCGGCCAACGGCGTCTGGCCGAGCTGGGCTACCCATTGCTGGCCGGCTGGTCGCGCAAGCGCACGCTGGGCGACATCACCGGCCGGCCCGTGCATCAGCGCGTGGCGGCCAGTGTGGCGGCCGCGCTGCGCGCCGTGAACGAGGGCGCGCAGATCGTGCGTGTGCACGATGTCCCCGCCACGGTGGACGCCCTCAAGGTCTGGGCCGCGGTCGATGCGGCGACAATTCCGGCCACTGAGACAAAGGAAGACGCTCGATGAGCCGCAAGTATTTTGGAACCGATGGCATCCGCGGCACGGTGGGCCAGGCCCCGATCACTCCCGACTTCATGCTGCGCCTGGGCCATGCCGTGGGCCGCGTGCTGCGCAAGAGCGCCAAGCGCCCGACGGTGCTGATCGGCAAAGACACGCGCATCTCCGGCTACATGATCGAGTCGGCCCTGGAGGCCGGTTTCGCGTCCGCGGGCGTCAATGTGCTGCTGACGGGCCCCCTGCCCACCCCCGGCGTGGCCTACCTCACGCGCGCCCTGCGCCAGGACCTGGGCGTCGTCATCAGCGCCTCGCACAACCCCTTCGCCGACAACGGCATCAAGTTCTTCTCCGCCAAGGGCGAAAAGCTGCCTGACGCCTGGGAGCTGGCCGTCGAGGCCGCACTGGAAGAAGCCCCTCAGTGGGTCGATTCCGCCAGCCTCGGCCGCGCCAAGCGCCTGGAAGACGCGCGCGGCCGCTACATCGAGTTCTGCAAGAACAGCTTCGGCTCCGACCTGACGCTCAAGGGCCTGAAGATCGTGGTCGACGCTGCCCATGGCGCGGCGTACCACGTGGCGCCCGACGTCTTCCACGAACTCGGCGCGGAAGTCATCGCCATCGGCTGCAAGCCCGACGGCTTCAACATCAATGCCGGCTTCGGTGCCACCTCGCCCGGCGCGCTGGTCGAGGCCGTCAAGGCCCATGGTGCCGACTACGGCGTGGCGCTCGACGGCGACGCCGACCGCCTGCAGCTCGTGGACGCCAACGGCCGCCTCTACAACGGCGACGAGCTGCTCTACGTGATGGTCGCCGACCGCCTGAGCCAGGGTGTGCGCGTGGCCGGTGCCGTCGGCACGCTGATGACCAACATGGCCGTGGAGCTCGCGCTGCGCTCGCGTGACGTGGAATTCGTGCGTGCCAAGGTCGGTGACCGCTACGTGCTCGAAGAGCTGGCCGCGCGCGGCTGGCAGCTCGGCGGCGAGGGCTCGGGCCACTTGCTGGCGCTGGACAAGCACACGACGGGCGACGGCATCGTCAGCGCGCTGCTGGTGCTGCAGTCGGTGTGTCGCAGTGGCCGCAGCCTGGCGGAGCAGCTGCAGGGCGTCGAGCTCTTCCCGCAGACCCTCATCAACGTGCGCCTGCAGGCCGGCCAGGACTGGAAGACGAACACCCGCCTGGCGGACGAGCAATCCGCCGTCACGGCCGAGCTTGGCGACCGCGGCCGCGTGCTGATCCGCGCGTCGGGCACGGAGCCGCTGCTGCGCGTCATGGTCGAGGCGTCGGATGCGGCCCTGGCGCAGCGCTGCGCCCAGCGCCTGGCTGACGCGGTGGCGGCCTGACCCGCCTCGCGCACGACAAGAAGGCCGCCCCAGGGCGGCCTTTTCATTCGTGCTGAATGCTCAGCGCGTCACTTCTTGGGCGGCATCAGCACGCGGTCCACGACGTGTGCCACGCCGTTGGTGGCGACCAGGTCGGCCTGCTGCACCACGGCGTCGTCCACGGTGATGAAGCTGCCGGCCTTGGCCAGTGCCACGGAGGCGCCCTGGCGGGTCTTGGCGGTGCCCGGCTTGACGTCGGCGGCCGTCACGCGGCCGTCGATCACGTGGTAGGCCAGCACGGCCTTGAGCTGTGCCGGGTTGGCGGCCAGGGCCTCCATCGTCTTGGCGGGCACGGCCTTGAAGGCATCGTCGCTGGGCGCGAAGACGGTCAACGGGCCGGCGGCGCGCAGTTCGTCGGCCAGGCCGGCCTGGGCCACCAGGCGGTTGAAGGTGCTCAGTTGCGGGTCGCGCGCCAGCGTGTCCGCCAGGGGGGCGGGTGCCGGGGTGGTGGCGCAGGCGGCCAGCAGGGCACTGGCGGCCAGGGTGAGCAGCGACAGGCGACGGTTCATGGGGTCTCCGGGTGGTGGGGTTGAGGCTGGCCGGGACTCTAGGAACGCCGTGTGACGGCGCCATGACTCGAAAATGACAGTGTCACAAAGCGCGAGAAGGCGCTTCCCTTGGGCGTCGGTACGCGCTCCAATGCCCAGGAAGATGACGCGACGTTCACTGAATCGTCATATTCGATCCCTAGGATGCAGGCATTCCCAAAACCGCCATGCGGAAGGTGTCTCAGATGAACTTTGTCCAGGTCAGCAAGTCCCTCGTTCTCGCCGCCACGGCGGCCGGTCTGTTCGGTGCCTCGGCAGCCCAGGCCCAGGACGTGACCGGTGCCGGTGCCACGTTCCCGGCGCCCATCTACGCGAAGTGGGCTGACGCCTACAACAAGGCCACGGGCGTTCGCATCAACTACCAGTCGGTCGGCTCCGGCGCCGGCATCCGCCAGATCAAGGCCAAGACGGTCGATTTCGGCGCCTCGGACATGCCGCTGAAGGACGAAGAACTGGCCAAGGACGGCCTGGTGCAGTTCCCCACCGTCATCGGTGGCGTGGTGCCCGTCGTCAACATCAAGGGCATCGCCCCGGGCCAGATCAAGCTGACCGGCGCTGTGCTGGCCGACATCTACCTGGGCAAGATCACCAAGTGGAACGATGCCGCGCTGACGGCCCTGAACCCCGGCGTGCCGCTGCCTGACGCGGCCATCGCCCCGGTGGCGCGCGCCGACGGCTCAGGCACCACCTTCATCTTCACGAACTACCTCTCCAAGGTGAGCCCGGAGTGGAAGGAAAAGGTCGGTGAAGGCACCACGGTCAAGTGGCTGGCTGGCACGGCTGGCAAGGGCAACGAGGGTGTTGCAGCCTTCGTGCAGCGCTTGCCCAACTCGATCGGCTACGTCGAGTACGCCTACGTCAAGCAGAACAAGATGAACTACGTCCAGTTGAAGAACAAGGACGGCCAGTGGGTGCAGCCGAGCGACGACGCCTTCAAGGCCGCCGCCGCGGGTGCTGACTGGAACAAGACCTTCTACCAGATCACCACCGAACAGCCCGGCAAGGCCGCCTGGCCGCTGACCAACCCGACCTACATCCTGATGTACAAGTCGCAGGACAAGGCCGCCAGCGCCAGCGCCGCCCTGAAGTTCTTCGAGTGGGCCTACGCCAATGGCGACAAGATGGCCGACGACCTCGACTACGTGCCGCTGCCGGCCACCGTGAAGGACCTGGTGCGCAAGCAGTGGACCGACCAGATCAAGGACACCGCCGGCAAGCCCATCGCCTACAAGTGATCCCAGGGCGCTGACCAGTCTCGGCCCGGCCATCGCCGGGCCTTGCCACAGGCGGCGCCCGTTTTCTCAGACCTGACCTTCCCGGAGGTTCCTTGGCCGCCATCCTTCCCGCCGACAGCGCCGACGCTGATCGCAGTGAACCTCAGCCCCACTCCATGAAGCCGCCGCCGCCGCGCCGCCGCGTCGCCCCCTGGGCGGACGCCTTGTTCGCCGCGCTCTCGCAAGGCGCCGCTTGGCTGACGCTGGCCTTGATGGTCGGCATCATCGGCTCGTTGATCATCGGCGCGTCCCCGGCGCTCGAGGCCTTCGGCCTGGGCTTCCTCACCAGCGCCGAGTGGGACCCCGTGCAGGAGAAGTTCGGCGGCCTGGTGATGATCTACGGCACGCTGGCCAGCTCCTTCATCGCCCTCGTCATCGCCGTGCCCGTGAGCTTCGGCATTGCCATCTTCCTGACCGAGCTCTCGCCGAGCTGGCTCAAGCGGCCCCTGGGCATCGCCATCGAGCTGCTGGCGGCCGTGCCGTCCATCGTCTACGGCATGTGGGGCCTGCTGGTTTTCGGCCCCATCCTGGCCACGTTCGTGCAGCAGCCGCTGCAGGCGGCCTTTGGCGGTGTGCCTTACCTGGGTGCGCTGTTCTCGGGCCCGCCGGTGGGCATCGGCATCCTGTCGGCCGGCATCATCCTCGCGATCATGATCATCCCGTTCATCGCGTCGGTGATGCGGGACGTCTTCGAGGTCACGCCGCCCATGCTGAAGGAGTCGGCCTACGGGCTGGGCGCCACCACCTGGGAGGTCGTCTCACGCGTCGTGCTGCCCTACACCAAGACCGGTGTGGTGGGCGGCATCATGCTCGGGCTGGGCCGTGCCCTCGGTGAGACCATGGCCGTCACCTTCGTGATCGGCAACATGAACCAGCTGAACTCGCTGTCGGTCTTCGAGGCCGCCAACAGCATCACCTCCACGCTTGCCAACGAGTTCGCCGAAGCCGGCGAGGGCCTGCACCAGGCTTCGCTGATGTACCTCGGCCTCGTGCTCTTCCTCATCACCTTCATCGTGCTGACCATCTCCAAGCTGCTGCTCGCGCGGCTCAAGAAGAACGAAGGAGCCCGTTCATGAGCAAGCTCGACGCTGGCCGGCTGGCCATGCATGCCAAGCGCAAGCGCGTGAACGCGGTGGCGCTGACCCTGTCGCTGGGGGCCATGGCCTTCGGCGTGTTCTGGCTGATCTGGATCCTCTTCGAGACCATCTACCTGGGCATCGGCGGCCTGAGCCTGGCCACCTTCACCGAGATGACGCCGCCGCCGCAAGGCGAGGGCGGGGGCCTGGCCAACGCCATCTTCGGCAGCTTCGTGATGGTGGGCCTGGCCACGCTGGTGGGCACGCCGGTGGGCATCCTGGCGGGCGTCTACCTGGCCGAGTACGGCCAGAAGACCTGGCTGGGCAGCGCGGTGCGCTTCATCAACGACATCCTGCTGTCGGCACCCTCCATCGTCGTGGGCCTGTTCGTCTACGCGGTGATCGTGGCGAAGTTCAAGACCTTCTCCGGCCTGGCGGGCTCGCTCGCCCTGGCGCTGCTCGTGATCCCGGTCGTCATCCGCACGACCGAGAACATGCTGAGCCTCGTGCCCAACGCGTTGCGTGAAGCGGCCTACGCGCTGGGTACGCCCAAGTGGAAGGTCATCCTGTCCATCACGCTCAAGGCGGCCCGTGCGGGCGTCATCACCGGCATCCTGCTGGCCCTGGCGCGCGTGTCGGGCGAGACGGCGCCGCTGCTGTTCACGGCCCTGTCCAACCAGTTCTGGACGAGCGACATCAGCTCGCCCATGGCCAGCCTGCCGGTCACGATCTTCAAGTTCGCGATGAGCCCGTACGAGAACTGGCAGAAGCTGGCCTGGGCCGGCGTCTTCCTGATCACCGTGGGTGTGCTGATGCTGAACATCCTGGCCCGCGTGCTCTTCAAGAACAAACACTAAGGACTCTCATCCATGGACGCCAAGATCGAAACGCCCGTGGGCGAACGCGCCAAACTCTCGGTGCGCAACCTGAACTTCTACTACGGCAACTTCCACGCCCTGAAGAACATCAACCTCGACATCCCCGAGAAGAAGGTCACCGCCTTCATCGGCCCGTCGGGTTGCGGCAAGAGCACGCTGCTGCGCACGCTCAACCGCATGTTCGAGCTCTACCCCGAGCAGCGCGCCGAGGGCGAGATCCTGCTGGACGGCGAGAACATCCTCAGCAGCAAGGACGACGTCTCGCTGATCCGCGCCAAGGTGGGCATGGTCTTCCAGAAGCCCACGCCCTTCCCGATGTCCATCTACGACAACATCGCCTTCGGCGTGCGCCTGTTCGAGACGCTGCCGCGCGTGGAGATGGACGAGCGCGTGGAATGGGCCCTCAAGAAGGCTGCACTCTGGACCGAGGTGAAGGACAAGCTCAACCAGAGCGGCTCGGGCCTGTCCGGCGGCCAGCAGCAGCGCCTGTGCATTGCGCGCGGCATCGCCATCAAGCCCGAAGTGCTGCTGCTGGACGAACCCTGCTCGGCGCTGGACCCGATCTCGACCGGCAAGATCGAGGAGCTCATCCACGAGCTCAAGAGCGACTACACCGTCGCCATCGTGACGCACAACATGCAGCAGGCTGCGCGCTGCTCCGACTACACGGCCTACATGTACCTGGGTGACCTCATCGAGTTCGGGCCGACGGCCGAACTCTTCATGAAGCCCAAGCGCAAGGACACCGAAGACTACATTACCGGTCGCTTCGGCTGACCCAGGAGGAACCATGGTCGACAAGCACCTCTCCACCCAATTCGACGCCGAGCTCAGCGGCATCTCCACCCGCGTGCTCGAGATGGGCGGCCTCGTCGAGGCCCAGGTGGCCCAGGCCGTGCAGGCCCTCAGCGACTTCTCGGCCGAATCCGCCGACGAGGTGCTGGCCCGCGAGGGCCGCGTCAACGCGATGGAAGTCGAGATCGACAAGGATCTCTCCACCATCATCGCGCGCCGCCAGCCCACCGCACGCGACCTGCGCCTGCTGATCGCGATCTCCAAGAGCATCGCCAACCTGGAGCGCGTCGGCGATGAAGCCGCGCGCATCGCCCGCACGGCCCAGCGCCTGGTCTCCAGCGGCGTCTCCAGCCGCCTGCGCGTGCCCATGTCCGACCTGGCCTACGAGGCCGAGCTCGCCACCACGCAGCTGCGCAAGTCGCTGGACGCCTTCGCACGGCTCGACGTCGAGCGGGCGCTGGACGTGCTCAAGCACGACGACGAGATCGACAAGGAGTTCGACGGCCTGCTGCGCAAGCTCATCACCTACATGATGGAAGACCCGCGCACCATCTCGTCGTCGATCGACCTCGTCTTCGTGGCCAAGGCCATCGAGCGCGTGGGCGACCACGCCAAGAACCTGGCCGAGGTCGTGATCTATGTCGTCAAGGGCCAGGACGTGCGCCACAACACGCCCGAGGCTGTCGAGACCATGGTGCGCTGACCATGAGCCGCATCCTCGTTGTCGAAGACGAATCGGCGATTGCCGAACTCATTTCCATCAACCTGCGGCACGCCGGCTTCGAGGTCACGCTCGCCGGCAGCGCGACGCAGGCGCAGTACGAGGTGGACCGCGTGCTGCCCGACCTCGTCGTGCTGGACTGGATGCTGCCCGGCCAAAGCGGCGTGGCCCTGGCGCGCCAATGGCGCAGCACCGCGCGCACCAAGGAGCTGCCCGTCATCATGCTGACGGCGCGCGCCGAAGAAGGCGACAAGATCGCGGGTCTGGACGCCGGTGCGGACGACTACATCACCAAGCCTTTCTCCACGAACGAGCTGCTTGCGCGCATCCGCGCCGTGCTGCGCCGCAAGGCGCCCGAGGCGCTGGACAGCGCGGTCGAAGTCGGCCCGCTGCTGCTGGACCCGAGCACCCGCCGCGTGACGCGCGATGGCGCCGAGGTCAAGCTGGGCCCGACCGAGTTCCGGCTGCTGCACTTCCTCATGACCCACCCGGAGCGCGTGCACAGCCGCTCGCAGCTGCTGGACCGCGTCTGGGGCGACCACGTCTTCATCGAGGAACGCACCATCGACGTCCACGTCAAGCGCCTGCGTGAAGCCCTGGACCGCGTGCAATGCGCCCGCATGATCGAAACCGTGCGCGGCGCCGGCTACCGGCTCACCCAGCACAGCAGCGCGGTGTCCGCTTGATCGTCCGACGCGCTGCATGACCTGGCTGCTGTCCCGCCTGCTGATGGCCCTCGGGGCCGCCTTGACGGGCTTCATCGTCGGGGTCGTCGTCCGCACCGCCAGTGGCCTGGACCAGCTCGGGCTCGTCGCCGGGGCAGCCACCGCTGCCGTGCTGATGCTGATGCTGGATGCCGTGCGGGGCCACCGGCTCCTGGCCTGGCTGCGCGGCAACCAGTACGACAACGCGCCGCGGGACACAGGCCTGTGGGGCGAGATCGGCTACCGCATCGAGCGCGCCGTGCGCGACCGGGACCGCGCCGTCTCCCGGGGGCGCCTGGAGCTCGCGCAGTTCCTGTCGGCCATCGAGGCTTCACCCAACGGTGTGCTGATGCTCGACGCGCAGGAGCAGATCGTCTGGTGCAACCGCGTTGCCGCCGACCACTTCTCGCTCGACCCGCAACGCGACCTGCGCCAGCGCATCACCAACCTCGTGCGGGCGCCCGCGTTCGTGGGCTACCTGCAGGCGGGCAGCTACGCCGAGCCGCTGGTGCTCGGCAACGGGCGTGGGCCGGGAACGCTCTCCATCGTCGTGCGCGAGTACGGCGACGGCATGCGGCTCGTGCTGTCTCTGGACATCACCGAGCGCGTGCGCAACGAGGCGATGCGGCGCGACTTTGTCGCCAATGTGTCGCACGAGATCCGCACGCCGCTGACCGTGCTTGCGGGCTTCATCGAAACCCTGCACAGCCTGCCGCTGACGGCAGTCGAGCGTGACCGCGTGCTCACGCTGATGAACCAGCAGACGCAGCGCATGCAGACCCTGGTGGCCGACCTGCTGACGCTGGCCCAGCTCGAAGGCAGCCCGCGCCCGGCGCCCGACCGCTGGGTGGCCCTGGACGGCTTGCTGGCGCGCATCGCGGCAGACGCGGACGTGCTGTCCGGTGGTCGCCATCGCCTGCAGCTGAAGCCGCAGACGCATGTGGAGCTGGCGGGTATCGAGAGCGAACTGCTCAGCGCCATCGCCAACCTCGTGACCAACGCCGTGCGATACACGCCCGACGGTGGCGACATCGAAGTGGCCTGGCGCGTGCTGGAGGGCGGCAACGGCGAGCTCACCGTCATCGACACCGGCCCGGGCATCGCGCGTGAACACATCCCGCGCCTGACCGAACGCTTCTACCGCGTGGACGGTAGCCGCTCCCGCGAGACGGGTGGCACCGGCCTGGGGCTGTCCATCGTGAAGCACGTGATGCAGCGCCACGGCGGCGAGTTGCTCGTGCAGAGCGAGGTCGGCAAGGGCTCTCGCTTCCGGCTGGTGTTTCCCGCGGCACGGGTGCGCCAGGCCAGCGATTCCGCGCTGGGCGACGAGGCGGCCTTCAACGCGGCCGCCTTGTCACACCACTGACTCAGGGCCGCTTGAGGAGCACCAGCCCGGCGCTGCCGCTGCGGTCGGTCGGTCGCTTCACCTGGGCGACCGCCTGCCAGCCGTGCGGCGCGGCCTGGCCGGCGCCGATCACCGCGTAGCTGCACGCCGAGCTGGCGAGGGCGCCGCGGCCCTGCACCGTCCAGCCGCCGTGCCACTCCAGGGCGGCGAGCGTGGCGAGGTTCTGCTCCGGTGCCGCCAGGCAGGCGACGTTGTCCGGCATGCGCGCTTTCAGGCGCGCCACCAGGGGCGACAGGCTGCGCGCGTAGTCCAGCGGCGGCAGCAGCAGGCTCATCACCAGCAGCCAGCCCAGGGCGACACCGCCTGCGGGCAGGGCCAGGCTCTTCCAGAGCGCGTGCCGGTGCCGCGCCGTGCGCCAGCGCACCAGCGCCAGCCAGGACACCGACGCGGCGACCGCCATGACCAGGGCCAGCAAGCTGAACTGAGGCTCGAACCCCTCGGCCAGCCGCTTGAGGTTGGCCAGCGGCCGCTCGGGCCAGCCGGTGTGCATGGACAGGTAGTAGAGCCAGAAGAACAGGGCTGCGGCGCTGAAGAAGAACACCGAAAACCAGTCGACCGCCGCCGAGAACCCCCGGCTCAGCGTGGGCAACGCGAACGCAGCCAGGATGGCCAGCGACGGTAGCGCCAGCAGCAAGGCGCGCTCGGAGCCGTCCATGGCGATGCAGGCCACCAGCGGCACCAGCAGCGCGATGGCAGGCACCGTGATGTGCCGGCGCAGGCCGTGCCGGCGCCAGCGCCACAGGGTCCACAGCGCCAGCGGCCCGGCCGGCCAGCAGAACCAGGCCAGCAAGCTCAGCAGCGATCCGATGTGCACGCCGGGCTGCACGCGCCAGGCCCAGCCGTTGAAGGCCCACGCCGCCAGCACCGCCGCCGTCAGCGCGCCCAGCAGCCACACGCGTTGCGACTTGGCTTCGTCATAGCTCGACCGGTGGTTGAGCAGCACGCCCAGCAACCCGAGCGCACAGGCCACGGCCGGCGCGCCGCTGGCCGCCAGGACGGGCAGTGCTGCCAACACCGCGACGCGGGAGCGCATGACGCGAAACGGCGCCGCCGCCAGGCCGTAGAGGTAGACGGACACCGCCAGCAATTGCACGAGTTCAGGGGTCGTCTCGTGGCCGAGCTGCAGCAGACCGAGGCAGGCCATGAGGGCCAGCAGGGCGCCGTCGGCCAGCGCCCGGGCGTAGTCCACTGCCTGTGCTTCGCCGCCGAACGCGAAGGCCACGGGCTGCGCGGCCTCGGTGCGGGCCAGGTGGAAGCAGGCGTACCAGACGGACACCAGGACGCCCACGAGCACGAAGGCATAGGGCAGGCGCGCCGCCACGGGCGCGTCCAGGAAGGGCAGGGCCTTGATCGCCAGCGCGCCGAGCCAGTAGGGCAGGGGGCCGCCATCGGCAGCAATGCCGGCGATGGCTGGCTGCCACCAGGGCGCGCGCCCCTCGGCGATGCTGGCCATGAAGCCGAAGGCGGTGAGGTCGGCATTGCGCCAGGGGTCGCGGCCGAAGATCCCGGGCAGCACATAGGCGGCGCACAGCAGGATCAGCGCCAGCCGGGGCAGGCGCTCGACGCCGCGCTCGGCGACGATGGCAGGAGTGGGCAGGTTCACGCGGGAAAGTTCGAAGAGCCGGGCGGCATCATGCCGTCAAACCGGCACGCCCAATCAAAACGGTGTCAGCAGAGCGACAACAAAGCAAAAGGGCAGCCTGAGCTGCCCTTTGTTGGTTGGTGCGGCCTGGTGGCCGCAGCCCGATCACTTCTTGAGGTGAGCGAACTTGTTGCGGAACTTCTCGACGCGGCCGCCCAGGTTGTCCACGCTCTTCTGCGTGCCCGTGTAGAAGGGGTGCGACTCGCTGGTGGTTTCCAGCTTCACCAGCGGCATGGTCTTGCCGTCGAGTTCGATGGTTTCCTTGGACTGGACGGTGGAACGCGTCACGAACTGGAAACCGTTGGACAGGTCGACGAAGACGACGTCGCGGTAGTTGGGGTGAATGCCTTCTTTCATGGGAACCTCTAAGCGTAGGTCGGGAGCCACGTCGCGCCGTTGGCAACGCACTTTCCGAAGGTTGTCTGGGCGGAAAACCCGCGATTGTAGCGGGCTTCCCTGCGGTTTGGCTAGTTCTGGGGTGAAGTCACCCGCCGCGCCGCATCATGTCGAAGAAGTCCAGGTTGTTCTTCGACGCCTTCATCTTGTCGAGGATGAACTCCATCGCCTCGATCTCGTCCATGTTGTAGAGCAGCTTGCGCAGGATCCAGCTCTTTTGCAGGATCTCAGGCTTGAGCAGCAGCTCTTCACGGCGCGTGCCGGACTTGTTGATCAGGATCGAGGGGTAGACCCGTTTCTCGGCCATGCGGCGATCCAGGTGGATTTCGCAGTTGCCGGTGCCCTTGAACTCCTCGTAGATCACTTCGTCCATCTTGGAGCCGGTGTCGATGAGGGCCGTGCCGATGATGGTCAGCGAGCCGCCTTCCTCGATGTTGCGCGCCGCGCCGAAGAAGCGCTTGGGGCGCTGCAGGGCGTTGGCGTCGACACCGCCGGTCAGCACCTTGCCGGAGCTGGGCAGCACGTTGTTGTAGGCGCGGGCCAGGCGGGTGATCGAGTCCAGCAGGATGATCACGTCCTTCTTGAGCTCGACCAGGCGCTTGGCGCGCTCGATCACCATCTCGGCGACCTGCACGTGGCGGGCGGCGGGCTCGTCGAAGGTGGAGCTGATGACCTCGCCGCGCACGGTGCGGATCATCTCGGTCACTTCCTCCGGGCGCTCGTCGACGAGCAGCACGATGAGGTGGCAGTCCGGATGGTTGGCCACCAGCGCGTGCGCCAGGCTCTTCATCATCTCGGTCTTGCCCGTCTTGGGCTGCGAGACGATCAGGGCGCGCTGGCCTTTGCCGATGGGGGCGATCAGGTCGACGATGCGGCCCGTGATGTTCTCTTCGCCCTTGAAACCTTCACGCTCGAGCTTGAACTGCTCCTTGGGGAACAAGGGCGTCAGGTTCTCGAACATGATCTTGTTCTTGCTCTCCTCCGGCGTCTGGTTGTTGACGCGGTCGACCTTGACCAGCGCGAAGTAGCGCTCGCCGTCCTTGGGCACGCGCACCTCGCCCTCGACGAGGTCGCCGGTGTGGAGGTTGAAGCGGCGGATCTGGCTGGGCGACAGGTAGATGTCGTCCGTGGAGGCCATGTAGCTCGCCTCGATGGAGCGCAGGAAGCCGAAGCCATCCGGCAGCACCTCGAGGACGCCATCGCCGAAGACCTGCTCGCCCGCCTTGGCGCGCTTCTTCATGATGGCGAACATCAGCTCCTGCTTGCGCAGGCGCGTGACGTTGTCGATCTCCAGCTCCTCGCCCATCTGGATGAGGGCGGAGACGTGAAGTGCTTTGAGTTCGGAAAGATGCATGGGTGAACACCCGTCAGGGGCCGCAGCGCCAGCCAAGGCGAAACGGCGGTTCCACGGCAGCCCCGGGACAGGACCGAAAAGGCCAGCGCTCAAACTGCGAGCGAAGCGGATTCAGAGAAGTTGGGGGAGGGGAGCCGAGGCCACGCTGGCTGGATTCCGTGGAACCCGGGGCGTGTTGGCTTTGGCTGCTGCAGTGCCGGCGCCGGTAGGCGTCAGACAGACACTGCAGCAGTTGGGCGCGATTATAGGTTCGCGTCGAGGAAAGCGGTCAACTGCGCCTTGGAGAGGGCGCCGACCTTGGTCGCGGCGAGCTGGCCGTCCTTGAACAGCATCAGCGTCGGGATGCCACGGATGCCGAACTTGGCCGGCACTTCGCGGTTCTCGTCGACGTTCATCTTGGCGACCTGCAGCTTGTCACCGTAGCCGGTGGCCACTTCGTCCAGGATGGGGGCGATCATCTTGCAGGGACCGCACCATT
The DNA here is from genome assembly GCA_016790285.1 of Roseateles sp. Taxonomy (GTDB): domain Bacteria; phylum Pseudomonadota; class Gammaproteobacteria; order Burkholderiales; family Burkholderiaceae_C; genus Pelomonas. Next base: position 139,582 of record JAEUPJ010000020.1, read on the forward strand.
CGGCCCAGTAGTCCACCAGCACCGGCTTGCCGGACTGGATGACGTCGGCGTCGAAGGACGCGTCGGAAACATGCTTGATCAATTCGCTGCTCATGGGAGGTTCCTTGGCCTCAGAAGGGTGGAGGTGCCGCGGTGGGCCCGTCCGAATAGGCAAAATCATTGTGACATAGCCACTTTGCCCGGACGGTCACCGGGGTGACCGAAGTGCTGGCGAAGTTCGGGGCGGGAGGCCCCTTTTACAAGTGCAACACACCGTGAGCCTGGGCCTGGAGCCCGGGGAAGACATCGCCGGCTTCTGGCGCCGCGTGGCCGCCGTCTGCGCGCAGTGGCTCGCGGGGCAGGGCGTGGCCGCGCGCGACGCCGTGCTGCTGCTCCCCTTCGCCCAGCAGATCGCACCGGCGCGCCGCGCGTGGCTCGCCCAGGGTGGCTGGCAGCCGCGCATCACGACCAGCAACAGCCTGGCGTCTGCCCTCGGGCCCAGCACGCTGCCAGCGCCCGAGCAGCTCTCGGGCGACCCCGCCATCGACGCCTTCACCGCCGACCGCCTGCTGGCCGACCAGAGCTGGGTGCAGCCCCTCAAGCGCAGCAGCCCGCGCGACTACCGCGTCGCCCTGGCGCGTCTCGTGGACACCGCCCAGGCGCTGGCCCGCGCCGCTGCGCAAGTACCGCCCTCCGAGCGCCCGGCCTTCCTCGTCGCCGCACGTGAGCGCCTGGCGGCCCTCGACGCCGGCCCCGGCCTGCTCGAGCGGGCGCTCGCCCAGGTCGCCCTGGCCTGGGTGGCGGCCGACGACCGCCAGCCCGCCACCGACACCCTGTTCACACTGCAGCCCAGCGCCTGGCTCTGGCTGCGTGCCGGTGGCCCCGATCCGCTCGCGCAGGCGCTGCTGGACCGGGCGGGCGACGTGCCGGCCCTCGTGCTCGACGCCGACCTGAACCTCGACCAGGCCTGGGTCGGCTTCACGCCCGCGGCGCGCGTCGAAGAAGCCGTGGCGCCCGACTTCGAGGCCCATGCTCAACAGGCCGCCGCGGCGACGCTGCAGCACCTGCAGGCCGGCCGCCGGCCGGTTGCGCTGCTGGCGCAGGACCGCGTCGTCATCCGGCGCGTGCGGGCCCTGCTGGCACGCCAGGGCGTGCCTGTGCACGACGAAACCGGCTGGACGCTCGCCACGACACCCGCCGCTGCCGCCGTCATGGCCCTGCTGCGCGCTGCACTCGCGGGTGGGGCGCTGGACGACTGGCTCGCCTGGCTCAAGTCTGCTCTGGCAGCGGACTGGGACGCCGAGGCCCTGGCGAGCCTGGAGGCCCGCTGCCGACGCCTCGGCTGGCGCCACGCCACGCAGCTCGACGCGGCCACGCTGCCGCCGGCCGACGGCGCCGTGTGGCAGCGGGCGCGGCGGCAGCTCACGCCACTGGCAGGCAGTGCCCGCAGCCTGGGCGGCTGGCTGGCGGCGCTGTCGCAGGTGCTCGGGGGCCTGGGTTCGTTGGTGGAGGTGGAGGGCGGCGAGGCGCTGCTCAACGCCCTGTGGATCTCGCGCAACCCCTGGGCCGGCAGCGCGCATGAGCATGCACTCGCGCAGACGCGGCTGCGCCCCGACGAGTTCCTTGCCTGGGTGGACGAAACCCTGGAAGGCGCGCAGTTCGAGCCCGCCGCCGAGGCCGTGAGTGCCGAGGTCGTCATCACGCCGCTGGCCCGGGCCATGCTGCGACCCTTCGGGGCCATCGTGCTGCCCGGGGCGGATGCCGCCACGCTCGGCCCCGTCAACCCGCAGGCCGGCCTGCTGGCCGATGCCGACGCCGCCGCACTCGGTCTGCCGAGCCTGGCGCAGCGGCGCGAGGCCGAGGCGCTGGCGTTTGCCCAGCTGCTGCGGGCGCCTGTCGTGACGCTGCTGCGCTGCGCCTACGCGGGTGCGGAGCCCCTGCCGGCCAGCCCATTGCTCGAACGGCTGGCGGGTGCTGCCGCCCTGGCCGGCTTGAGCCTGCCGCCATGGGCCGACGAACGCGCCCCCCACGTGCCCGAAGCCCGCCCGCAGTCGCGCGCCGCAGCTGAGGCTGGCGGGCGGCTTCCGGCGGCGCTCAGCGCCAGCGCCATCGAGTCCCTGCGCAACTGCCCTTACCAGTTCTTCAGCCGCGTGCTGCTCGGGCTGCGCGAGGCCGACGAGCTGGAGCAGGAGCTCAGCAAGCGTGACTACGGCACCTGGCTGCACGCCGTGCTGCAACGCTTTCACGAGCACCGTGGCGACGATGACGACGCGGCGCTGCAGGCCGCGGCGCAGGCCGAACTCGCGCTGGTCGACGAGGCGGAGTTCCTGCCCTTCTCGGCCGCCTTCGAGCGGCTGCGCCCGCTGTACCTCGCCTGGCTGGCCGAGACTGAGGCGAGCGGCCAGCGTTTTGCTGCCGGCGAGGTGGACCGCGACTGCCGCCCGTTTGCCGCGCCCCTGGACGGTGTCGTCATCAAGGGCCGCATCGACCGCATTGACGAGGCCCCCGCGGGCACCTGGCTGCTCGACTACAAGACCGGCGACGCCAAGGCCCTGAAGGAGAAGGTGCAGGCGCGGCTGGAAGACACCCAGCTGGCCACCTACGCCCTCTTGAGCGGCGCCGACCCGGCCCTGCAGGCGGCCTACCTTGTGCTGGACGACGGCAAGGGCGTGGCCGTGCTGCCGCACGATGCGGTCAGCGCGACGGCGCTGGCCTTGCGCGACGGCCTGCAGGCCGACCTCGGCCAGCTGCGCGACGGCGCCCCCCTGCCGGCCCTGGGCGAAGGGCGGCTGTGTGATTTCTGCGAGGCCCGTGGCCTGTGCCGCAAGGACGACTGGGCATGACCCGACACCTGCATGAACTCGCCTACTGGGCGGATGGCCATCGCGTTCCGCGCGAGCGCTTCTACGCACTGGCCTGCGACCCCGCGCGCAGCATCGTCGTGGAGGCTTGCGCCGGCGCGGGCAAGACCTGGATGCTGGTCTCGCGCATCCTGCGGGCACTGCTGGCGGGCGCCGAGCCGCAGCAGATCGTGGCCATCACCTTCACCCGCAAGGCGGCGGGCGAGATGCGCCAGCGCCTGGCGGAGTTGCTCCAGGAGTTCGCGCGCGCCGACGAGGCGGGGCAGCTCGCCGCGCTCGTGCAGCGTGGCATCTCGCCGGCAGACGCCGCCGCGCTGCGCCCGCGCCTGGCCGGCCTGCAGACCGAGTTGCTGCGCGGCGGCCGGCCGGTGGAGGTGCGCACCTTCCACGGCTGGTTCTCGCAGTTGCTGCGCGCGGCGCCACTGGCCTTCCTGCAGAAGCAGGGCATCGCGCCCGAGCTGCAGCTGATCGAGGATGAAGAAGAGCTGATGCCCACACTCTGGCGGCGCTTCCATGCCGCCGTGCTGGCCGACGACACCTTGCGTGCCGACTTCCAGGCGCTGACCCACGCGCGGGGGCGCTTCAACCTGCGCGAGTGGCTGCTGGGCGCCTTCGCCAAGCGGGTGGAACTGCGGCTGGCCGAGACTGCTGGCGTGCTGGCCGGCAGCGTGCCGGGGGCGGTGGACATGCTCGGCACGACGACCGAGCAGTACTTCGGGCACCTGCTCGCGCCACTGCGAGACCTGGCCCGGCTGCTCGGCGCGGCCAAGGGCAAGAAGGCGCAGGACGCGGCTGCCGCGCTGGCACAGGCGGAGACCTTCGGCGCCTGCTTTGCCGCGCTCTTCACGCTCAAGGGCGAGCCGCGCAAGCTGGGCGTGGACCACTCGGACCTGCACGAGCTGTGCGACGAGCTGCTGCGCCTGCGCGACGCCATCGCCCAGCAACGCGCCGCGGACGAGCATGCAGCCATGCGCCGCCTGGCGCTGGTGTTGGTCGACACCTTCGAGGCGCTCAAGCGCGAGCGGGGTCTCGTCGACATGAACGACCTGGAGCGTGGGGCGCTCGCGCTGCTGGCAGACGGGCAGACCGCCGGCTGGGTGCAGCAGCGGCTGGATGCGCAGGTGCGCCACCTGCTCATCGACGAGTTCCAGGACACGAGCCCGCTGCAGTGGCAGGCCCTGCATGGCTGGCTGCAGGCCTATGCCGGGGCGGGCGGCGGCTCGCCCCTGTCCGTGTTCATCGTGGGCGACCCCAAGCAGAGCATCTACCGCTTCCGTCGGGCGGACCCGCGCGTGTTCGCCGCCGCGCAAGCCTTCGTCTGCGAGGGCCTGGCCGGCGTGCGCCTGGCCTGCGACCACACCCGGCGCAATGCACCCGAGGTGCTCGCCGCGGTGAACGCGACCTTCGCCAGTGCGCAGCGCGCGGGCCACTACCAGGGCTTTCGTGAGCACACGACCGAGGTCGATGCGGTGGACGAGCTGGCCGGGCTGTGGTCGCTGGACGCCGGCGTCACGGCGGCGCCGGCGGCCGAAGAGGCCGACCCCCTGCACTGGCGCCCCAGCCTGACCGAGGCGCGCCATGAGGCGGAGGTGAGCCGGCGCGCGCCGGAGTGCGAACGCGTGTGCGCGGCCATCGTGGGGCTGCTGCAGTCGCGACCCGAGCTCGGCCCGGGCGACATCTTCGTGCTGGCCCGCAAGCGGGACCCGTTGCGCCAGCTCAGCCAGGCTCTCACGGCGGCGGGCGTCCCCCACGCGGCACCGGAGGAGCAGCCGCTGGCATCGCTGCCCGACGTGGCCGACCTGCTCGCGCTGCTCGACGTGCTGGCCTCGCCTGGCCATGACCTGTCGCTCGCGCGGGCGCTGCGCAGCCCCCTGTTCGGCGCCGACGAGGCCGACCTGCTGACGCTGGCCGAGGCCGCCGGCACGGCCGAGTGGCTGGGCCTGGCGCCGGTGCCCCGGCGCAGCTGGTGGGCGGCGCTGCAGGCGCTGCCGGCGCCGGGCCCCGTGCTGGCGCGTGCCCAGGGCCTGCTGGCCCGCTGGGCTGGGCAGGCGCGGCTGCGCACGCCGCACGAGCTGCTGGACCTCGTCGCCCACGAGGGCGACCTGGCCGCGCGCATCGCCGCCGTCGCGCCGCCGGCCGATGCCGCGGTGCGCCTGCAGGCCGTGCAGGCCCTGCTGCGCGCGGCGCTGGACCTCGACGGTGGCCGCTACGCCCAGCTCTACGGCTTCGTGCGGGCGCTGCGAAGCCGGCCGATCAAGTTCGTGCCGGCCGCAGCGCCCGATGCCGTGCAGCTGCTCACCATCCACGGCGCCAAGGGGCTGGAGGCGGACGTCGTCTTCCTGCTCGACACCGACGCCCCCCCCCCCAAGGCCGAGACGCTCGGCCTGCTGCTGGACTGGCCGGTGGGGCAGATGGCGCCGCGCCGGGCGGCATTCCTCGCCTCCGAGGCCAGGCCGCCGCCGTCGCTGCAGGCCCTCGTCGACGAGGAGCGCAGCGAGCGCGAGCGGGAGGAGCTCAATGGCCTTTATGTCGCGCTGACGCGGGCGCGCCGGGCTCTCGTGCTGAGCCACACGCCCAGTCGCACGCAGGCGACGACCTGGTGGGAGCGCCTGTCGCCACTCGCCCGCCCGTGGCCCCTGCCGGTGGCCCTGGGCAGCCGGGTGGCCGGCACCGCGCCCACCCTGCTGCCGCTGCCCGCGTGGCACGCGCCACCCGCGGCCCCCGTGCGGGACAGCGCCGCGCGCGACGAGCGGCTGGCTCGCGTGGGCGAGGCCTTGCACCGCGTGCTGGAGTGGGCATCGGCGCCCGGGCAGGCGCAGCCGCTGGCTGTGCTGATGGCGTCGGCGTCCCAGGCCTTCGGGCTGGACGCCAAGGCCCGCGAGCGGCTGGCCGAGTCGGCCCAGGCCATCCTCGCGAGCCCCGACTGCCAGCCCTTCTTCAACCCGGCCCGGCTGCGCTGGGCGGGCAATGAGGTGGCCGTGGGGCAGGGCAGCGAGGACCAGCGCATCGACCGCCTGGTGCAGCTGGACGACGGCTGCTGGTGGGTGCTGGACTACAAGCTCGGCGCCTCGCCCGAGCGCGAGCCCGCCTACCTGGAACAGATGCGCGGCTACGTCGCCGCCGTGCAGGCGCTGCAGCCCGGCGAGCCCGTTCGGGCGGCGCTGATCAGCGGCACGGGGCGGTTCGTTCCCGTCAGCTAGAATAGTTGGCTTGATCGGGGCGTAGCGCAGCCTGGTAGCGCATCTGCTTTGGGAGCAGAGGGTCGCGAGTTCGAATCCCGCCGCCCCGACCAAACCTCTTCACGGACCCGCCGCTGGCCTTGGCCACCGGCGGGTTTGTTTTTTTGAGGCCCCCGCATCCCAGGGGCTTCGACCCAGGGCATCCCCGAAGTTCGACCGAGCGGTCGGCCGGGACAATCCGCAGCTTTGCTTCAACCCAGGCGGGGCCACAAGCGCCGCCCGAGATTCAATGGCACTCCAACACCTGACCGACGAGCAGATCGCCACCTGGACGCGCGCCCAGAAGGACGAATGGTGGTTCAAGAACATCTTCCGCGGCGACATGGCCCAGCTCACGCTGCGCTCGGGCCTCACGGGCTTCCTGCTGGGCGGCATCCTGTCGGCCACGGGCCTGTACATCGGCGCCAAGACAGGGATTGCCATCGGCGTGGGCCTGACCTCGGTCATCCTGGCATTCGCCCTCTTTCGCGCCCTGCATGCGAGCGGCTTCGCGCAGGACTACACCATCCTCGAGAACAACTGCACCCAGTCCATTGCGACGGCGGCGGGCTACGTCATCACGCCGCTGTTCTCCAGCCTCGCGGCATACATGCTGGTCACGGGCGTCATCCCGTCCTGGTGGCAGCTGATGATCTGGATCTTTGTCGTGTCGATGATCGGCGTGCTGCTGGCATTCCCGCTCAAGCGCCGCTTCATCAATGAAGACCAGGCTCCGTTCCCGGAAGGCCGCGCCTGCGGTGTGGTGCTGGATTCGCTCTATCACGGTGCCGGCGACGAGGGCCTGTTCAAGGCCAAGCTGCTGGGCGTGGTGGGCGGCTTCACGGCCCTGTACCAGGCCATCATCAGCGACGGCTGGATGAAGCTCGTGCAGTTCAAGATCCTCATGATGGACAAGTGGACGGGCCTCAAGGAGCCCTGGCACCTGCATGAGCGTCTGGACCAGTACTACTACATGTGGGCGGGCAAGGATTCGTCGCTCATCCCGGCCATCCTCGGAACCGACATCCGCCAGCTGGGCCTGCGCCTGACGCTGGATGCGGCCATGCTGGGCGTGGGTGGGCTGATGGGCATCGCCGTGGCAACGAGCTGCTTCCTGGGCGCGTTCATCAATTTCGTGATCCTTGCGCCGATGATGATCCAGGCTGGCGACATCGCGCCGCGCATCGGCGCCAACGGCGCCTTGATCCCGCTGAACCGCGCGGAAATCGTGAACCAGTGGTCGCTGTGGTGGGGCGTGACGATGATGGTCGTGGGCGCGCTCGTGAGCCTGCTGGCCAAGCCGGAAATCTTCAAGAGCGCCTTCAAGCGCAAGGCCCCGGCGGCTGCCGGTGGCACCAGCGACCTGCTCAAGGACATCGAGGTGCCGCTGTGGATCAGCTACATCGGCGTGCCGGTGTTCAGCGTTCTGGGCAGCTACGTCACGCATGCCTTCTTCGGCGTGCCGTTCTGGCTGTGCCTGGTCTCGCTGCCGCTCATCTTCGTGCTGACCGTGATCTGCACGAACTCCATGGCGCTGACGTCCTGGACGCCGACGGGCTCGCTGTCCAAGATCACCCAGTTCACGATGGGTGCCATCGACCGCAGCAACCCCGGCTCCAACCTGCTGCCGGCGGGCATGACCAGCGAGATCGCCTCCAACGCGGCCAACCTGCTGTCCGACATCAAGCCCGGCTACATGCTCGGCGGCAAACCGCGCCATCAGGCCATTGGTCACATCATCGGCAACCTGGCCGGCGTGTTGTTCTGCGTGCCGCTGTTCTTCCTGCTGTTCCTGACGCCCGACGCCAGCGGCGTGAGAAGCGTGACGACGCTGGTCTCCGACCAGTTCGCCATGCCCGCAGCCCTGCAATGGAAGGGCGTGGCCGACATCATTGCCAAGGGCCTCAAGGGCCTGCCGGCCTCCGCCCTGATTTCGATGGGCGTGGCTGCATTTGCCGCCTTGGCCCTGGAGATTGCGCGCATCAAGACCAAGGGTCGCTTCCCGATCTCGTCGGTGGCCGTCGGCCTGGGCGTGGTGCTGCCGCCGGAGTCGGTGCTGGCCATGTTCATCGGCGCGGTGATCTTCTTTGCCATGAGCAAGAAGCACAAGGCCGCTGGCACGCCGGGCCACCGCGTGTGGGTGGAAGGCATGGAGCCGATCTGCGCGGGTCTGATCTCGGGTGCGGCACTGATGGGCATCGGCAACGCCATCATCAACGTGCTGATCTGATAATGCCGGGTTCAGTCTGTCCGTAGCTCAACTGGATAGAGCAGCTGCCTTCTAAGCAGCAGGTCGGGGGTTCGAGTCCCTCCGGACAGGCCAGCAGACCCCCAAGGCGCCCCGTTCCCCAGGAACCGGGCGCCTTTCTTTTGGCAGTTCGGCGGCACCGCCAGGCGAGCGCCATCCCCCTTCGGAGGGATACGCTGGGGGAGACTCCTTCCGGCACCCCCCTTCGGCACCCCCTCCGGCCGATACCTTGTTCACGGTCGGCGGCCGAGACTGCGTTCATCGACATCGGAGATGCCATGAACGTCCAACTCGCCACCCTCGCGCAAGCCTCCGTGCTGCAGCTGAGGGAAGCCATCCGCCGCGTGACCAGTGCGCACGCCCTCACCGCCGAGGAGCAACTCGAGGACGAGTTCCTCGCCGGCGTGGAAGCCACCGAAGCCAGCTGGGTCGACTGGCAGGAAACGCATTTCGACGTGAGGAAGTTCGATGTCTGACGCCGCCCGCCGCTCGTGGGACCAGGCGCCACGCATCAACCACTGGGTCTATGAATCCGTCCCGGGGCAGATCAAGGGCTATGACGGCGAGGGCCGCGTGCTGATGGCCATCGAAACCGACCCCCAGTTCGCTCAACGCCTGGTCGCGGCCTTCGGCTCCGTGCTGGCACCCCAGCTGCCGTTGCGGCCGCTGTGGCCGGCCGTGCCGCCCGAGCACGTGGGCGTGGCTGCCGGGTGAGATGACCCGCCGGCTACGGCAGCCGCGCCAGCATGGTGGCCTCGGTGGCTTCGTCCCAGGCCAGGGGATAGAGGCTGCGGGCTGACGTGAGTCGGTCAGGGCGGCCGCCCCACAGCGAGATCTGCTCCTTGATGGTCGCGAAATCGATGCTCATCAGCACGGCCGGCGCATCCACGCGCGGGTTGTGCCGCGCGGCGGTCATGGGCACCAGCCCGAGGCAGCGGCGGTAGAAGCCGATGTGGCGCGGGTTCACCTCGATCACCAGCCGGTCGCAGCGCGCGCGGCGGTGGGCGTGCAGGTAGCCCAGGTGGAAGATCTGGGCCAGTACGCGCTTCGGGTCGTGCGAATGGCGGTCGACGGCCAGGCCGCCGAACTCGCTCAGGCGCTCGCCGTCGGTGCGCCATTCATCCAGTTCCCGCTTGAACAGCAGATCGGCATTCAGGCCGCCCGGCCCGTCGAAGCGCACCGAAAGCGTCCCGACGATCCGCTCGCCAGCGCGTTCCCGCGCCGTGCAGACGATGTCGTTGTCCTGACGGCGGCTGCTGTAGCGCTCGCTCGACACCGCCAGGCCGCGGTCGCCGTAGCGGCGCTCCACGAGGTCCAGTGCGTCGCCCTCCAAACCGCCGAAGCCGCTGTCCAGTGCCAGGGGCGGGCCGTCATGCGCAGGGCGAGGCGCGCCGCGAAGCGTTTCGAGAGAGGGGATCATGGACTGCATCCTTGCCAGCGCCGGATAGCGCGGGCCGCAGTCTAGGGACGCTAACTCGCGTTTCGGCCGGGTCTCACAGACCGATACACCCGACACATCGACGCCATGCGGTTTGTCACGCGAACGTTGCCGTCGAACGTCCGATCTGTAAGGCAATGTGTGACCGGCAACCCTTTATCCATCGGGCCTAACTTGGCATCTCGTCCTACAAAAGCAGGCCTGCTGCCGGCCTACATTGGTGGCGGGTTGAGAGCCCCCTGCTATTCCTCCCTGAGCAGGCGTTTGCCGTGACAGCGGTAGACGGTTTGAGCCCTGGCGCGGTGCGCCAGGGCTACTTTTTTGCGCCGACTCCTTGTGCGGTCCTGATGCCCGCGTCGCGACAGTGGTGGCCTCGTCACCACCCGGGAGGGCGCTTCGCTCAGCACCGGCGAAATAGCCGGCCCCGAGGTGCCCGGCCACAACGTCTTCCAGGACCCGCAGGCCTTCGTCAACGCGGGTGGTGCCAAGGGCCTGCAGGAGCAGGTGCTGCTGGCCGGCCGCTACTTCATCAACCCGATGTTCGCCACCGTTGAGATCATCGACATGACCGAAGTGCCCATCGCGTCGGTGGGTGTCGTGGTGGCCTTCGTCGGCAAGGCGGGTGAAGACGTCACCGGCGAGGGTTTCCGCCACGCCAACATGGTCCGCCGCGGCGAGAAGGGCGTGTGGGTGGACGTGCTGGACCCCGGCAAGTACGCCATCAACACCTACACGCACAAGGTGCGCGTCGTGCCCACGGTCAACGTCGTGCTGAACTGGGCCACGGGCAAGACCGAAGCCCACAGGCTCGACGCCAACTTCTCCACCATCACCGTGCGCTCGGCCGATGGCTTCACCTTCAACCTGGACGTGAGCCACATCATCCACATCCCGCGCAACGATGCGCCCAAGGTCGCGCTGGCCGGCGCGGCGAGCGGGCAGGGCGGCACGCTGGTGGACGTGCTGCTGGCAGGCCTCGTCAAGGACCGCATCGGCACGCCCGCAGCCCCTGTGCTGACCGACGTGGTGGCCGCCTAAACTGCGCCGCCCATGACCGTCACCCGTCCCCTCGTCCAGTTCCTGCCCTGGATCGCCGTCGGCTCGCTGATGGCGCTGGCCTGGGTGGGCTGGAAGCTGCGCCAGGCCTGGCAAGGCCTGCGCGCGGCGCAGCGCGCCGCCCAGCTGGAGCGGGCGCTGCGCGAGTTCGGCGACCTCATGCGCGACGCCGACCGCCCCGAAGCCCATGCGCCCGAACTGCTGCGGGCGCTGGCGGACCTGGCCGGCCTGCCGGTGGCGGCCGTGGTGCGCCCGTCGCCCGACGCGCAGGACCTGGTCATCGGCGAGCCCGATGCCAACGCGTTGGCCGGCCTGCAGTTGTGCGCCAGCACGGCGCGGGCCCTGGGCCCGGGCACCGACCACCATGCCGAGGAGCCCGACCTCTACCTGCCCCTGCGCGGCCGCGACGCTGCGTTCGGCGCCGTCACGCTGCGGGGCCTGGGCACCCGTGCCTTGCCGGCCGACCAGCTCGCCCACGCGCAGGCGCTGTGCGACCAGCTTGGCCTGGCCCTGCAGCGCCGCCGCGTGCAGGACGAAGCCCGGCTCGCCAGCGAGCTGGCTGAAACCCAGACCACGCGCAACGCCATGCTCGCGGCCATCTCGCACGACTACCGCACGCCGCTGGCCACCATCATGGGCTCGGCGTCTGCGCTGCAGACCCAGGGCGAGCGGCTGTCTGCCGCCCAGCGCAGCGAGCTGGCCAGCCGCATCGTCGACGAGACCACGCGCCTCGTGCGCCTCACCGACAACACGCTGCAGCTCGCGCGGCTGGGGGCGCCCGGCGTGGCGCTGCGCTGCGACTGGGAGTCGGCCGAGGAGATCGTCGGCGCGGCCCTGCGCCGCGTGCGCCGCCGCCCCGACGGCGACCGCGTCAAGGCGCGCATCGAGGCCGGCCTGCCGCTCTTGTGGTGTGATGCGGCCCTGATGTCTCAGCTGCTGGACAACCTCGTCGACAACGCCCTCAAGTACAGCCCCGCCACCGCGCCGGTGGAGCTGGTGGTGCGCCGCCTGGGCGCGCAGGTGCTGCTGGCCGTGCGCGACCGCGGCCCAGGCATCGCGCCGGCCTGGCGTGACCGGGTTTTCGACGCCTTCCAGCGTGGCGACCTGGCCGCGTTCGCGCAGCGTCCGCCAGGCGCCGGCGTGGGCCTGGCGGTGTGCCGCGCCATTGCCCAGGCGCATGGCGGGCAGCTGGCGTTGCGCCCGCGCGGCCATGGCGGCTGCAGCTTCGAGTGCCGGCTGCCCCTGCGTGAGGCGCCCGCGGCGCCGGAGGCCCTGTGAAGCTGCTGCTGGTGGAGGACGACCGCGAGCTGCGCGCGACGCTGCGCGAAGCGCTCTCCGTGGAGGGCTACGACGTGCTCACGGCCGCGAGCTTGGCCGATGCCATGGCCCAGCTCGCCCACGCCGGCCCGCTGGACGCCGTGCTGCTGGACCTCGGCCTGCCCGACGGCGACGGCGAAACGCTGCTGCAGGCCCTGCGCCGCGAGCGCTCGACGCCGCTCATCGTCATCTCGGCGCGCCAGGTGGAGGGGCACAAGATCCGGCTGCTCGACGCCGGGGCGGACGACTACCTCGTCAAGCCCTTCGGCATCGGCGAGCTGCTTGCGCGGCTGCGTGTTGCGCTGCGCCACCGCGGTACCGTGGCCCAGCCCGCAGTGACGCTGTACCGCCGCGCTGGCCTGGAGGTCGACCTGACCGCCCACCGCGTGCGGCGCGACGGCGCCGACGTGCGCCTCACGCCCACCGAGTTCAAGCTGCTGGCGCGGCTCGTGCGCCAGGCGGGGCAGGTCGTCACGCACCGCCGGCTGCTGGCCGACGTGTGGGGCCCGGACGCCACCGAGCAGACCCACTACCTGCGCCTGTACATGGCCCAGCTGCGCGCCAAGCTGGAGGCCGACCCCGGCGAGCCCTGCGTGCTGCTGACCGAGCCTGGCGTGGGCTACCGCATCGCGGAACCCGCCGCGGGCTGAACCCCGACGTCGCCGCAGGCCCAAGCCATGCACGCATGGCAGGGTTCGGCGGATGCTGCTAGGCTCGCCCGCGCTCGTCACAGGGACGGCGATGCAGGAGCGGCAGGCATGGCGGAATTGACGGTCAACGGCAAGCGGGTGCAGTTCGAGGCGGAAGCCGACACCCCGCTGCTCTGGGTGCTGCGCGAGCAGCTCAGCCTCACGGGCACCAAGTACGGCTGCGGCGTGGCGCAGTGCGGCGCCTGCACGGTGCACATCGACGGTGCGCCGGTGCGCAGCTGCGTGATGCCGGCCTCGGCGCTCACGGCGACGCAGAAGATCACCACCATCGAGGGCCTGTCACCCAGCGCCTCGCACCCGCTGCAGAAAGCCTGGGACGCGCTCGACGTGCCCCAGTGCGGCTTCTGCCAGAGCGGCATGCTCATGGCGGCAGCGGCCCTGCTCAAGGCCAAGCCCAAGCCGACTGACGCCGACATCGACGCGGCCATGACCAACATCTGCCGCTGCGGCACCTACAACCGGGTGCGCGCCGCCATCCACCTCGCCGCCGGCCAGGTGCAGCGCAAGCAGATTCCCATCGTCATCGAAGGAGGCCAGGCATGAGCGCCGTGTTGTCACGCCGGGGGTTCCTGAGCACCACGTCGGCCGTCTCCGGCGGGCTGATGGTGGGCTTCCATGTGCCGGGCCTCGCGCAGTCGCCGGCCGGTGCGCCGCCGGAGCTCAACGCCTGGGTGCAGATCCTGCCGGACGAGAGCGTCGTCATCCGCATCGCCCGCTCGGAGATGGGGCAGGGCACGCTGACCGGCCTGGCCCAGCTCGTCGCCGAGGAGCTGGAGTGCGACTGGGCCCGCGTGAAGACCGAGTACCCCACGCCCGGCCAGAACCTCGCGCGCAGCCGCGCCTGGGGCAGCATGAGCACCGGCGGCAGCCGCGGCATCCGGGAGTCGCACGACTACGTCCGCAAGGGCGGAGCGCTGGCCCGCGCGCTGCTGATCCAGGCGGCGGCCAACCAGTGGAATGTCTCGGTCGTGGAATGCACCACGGCCGCGGGCGTCGTACAGCACGGCACCAAGCGCCTCACCTATGGCCAGCTCGCCGCCGAAGCCGCCAAGCTCGCCGCGCCTGCCGACATCCAGCTCAAGCCCGCCTCCGCCTGGAAGCTCGCCGGCCGGCCGATGAAGCGCCTGGACACGGCGCCCAAGCTCGACGGCTCGCAGGTCTACGGCATGGACCTGAAGCTGCCCGGCATGCTCAACGCCGCCATCAAGGACTGTCCGGTCTTCGGCGGCAAGGTCAAGAGCTTCGACGCGGCGGCGGTGATGAGCCGCCCGGGCGTGAAGAAGGTCGTGCAGGTGGGCGACTCGGCCGTGGCCGTGGTGGCCGACACCTGGTGGCGCGCCAAGACGGCGCTGGAGGCCCTGCCGGTCGTCTGGGACGAAGGCCCCAACGCCGGGCAGAACAGCGCCGACACGGCGGCCGTGCTGAAAGCGGGCCTGGACGCGCCGGATGCCGCCGTCGGCAGCAGCCAGGGCGACGTGAAGGCGGCCCTCGCGGGCGCGGCCCGCAAGGTCGAGGCCGTCTACAGCTACCCGCACCAGAACCACGCCACGATGGAGGTGATGAACGCCACCGCCAAGTGGACACCGGAGCGCTGCGAGGTCTGGACGCCGACGCAAAACGGCGAGGCGGCCCTGGCCGCTGCCGCGGAGGCCTCGGGCCTGCCGCCCGCGCAGTGCGAGGTCTACAAGCTGCACCTGGGCGGCGGCTTTGGCCGGCGCGGCGCGGTGCACGACTGGGTGCGCCAGGCCGTGGCCATTGCCAAGGAGCTGCCGGGCACGCCCGTCAAGCTGATCTGGAGCCGCGAGGAGGACATGCTGCACGGCCGCTTCCACCCGGTCACGCAGTGCAAGCTCACCGCGGGCCTGGACGCCGCCGGCAAGCTCACGGCGCTTCACATGCGCATCTCGGGCCAGAGCATCATCGCGGGCATCTTTCCGCAGAACATCAAGGACGGCAAAGACCCGGTGGTCTTCCAGGGCCTGAACGCGGGCGGCGCCGAAGGTGCGCTCGGCTACGCGGTGCCGAACCTGCTCATCGACCACGCGATGCGCAACCCGGCCGTGCCGCCGGGCTTCTGGCGCGGCGTGAACCTGAACCAGAACGCCGTCTACCTGGAGTGCTTCCTGGACGAAGTGGCGCACGCCGCGCAGCGCGACCCGCTGGAGCTGCGCCGCGAGCTGCTGGCCAATTCGCCCAAGCACCTGGCCGTGCTCAACGCCGTGGCGGCCAAGGCCGGCTGGGGCAAGCCGCGGCCCAAGGGGCGGCATCTCGGCCTGGCGCAGATCATGGGCTTTGGCAGCTACGTGGCGGCGTGCGCGGAGGTGTCGGTCTCCAAGAAGGGCGAGCTCAAGGTCCACCGCATCGTCGCGGCCACCGACCCCGGCCATGCCGTGAACCCGCAGCAGATCGCCGCGCAGGTGGAAGGCAGCTTTGTCTACGGCCTGTCCGCCGCGCTGTTCGGCGAGATCACCGTCAAGGACGGCCGCGTGGAGCAGCAGAACTTTGACACCTACCCGGTGCTGAAGATGGCCGACATGCCGGCCGTGGAGACGATCTGCATGCCCTCGGGTGGCTTCTGGGGCGGCGTGGGCGAGCCGACGATCGCGGTGGCGGCACCGGCCGTGCTCAACGCCATCTTCGCGGCCACCGGCAAGCGCGTGCGCGACCTGCCGCTGCGCAAGCATTCGCTGGCTTGAGGCCGATGATGCGAGCGCTGCTGGCCCTCGCCGTGGTGGCGACCAGCGCGCAGGCGGGCGACATCGAACGCGGCCGTGCCCTGGTGGCCGACCGCACGCAGAGCCTGTGCCTGCTCTGCCATGCGCTGACGGCCGCGGGCGACCCCAACCAGGGCAACCTGGCGCCCCCGCTGTCGGCGGCCGCACGGCTGACGCCCGCCGAGCTGCGCGAGCGCATCGCCGATATGCGTCGCTTCAACCCCGCCACGGTCATGCCGCCCTTTCGCTCCACCGAGGGCTTGCGCGACGTGGCACCCGCCTGGCAGGGCCGCGCGGCGCTCACCGAGCAGCAGCTCGACGACCTCGTGGCCTACCTCGGCACCTTGGGCCGGCCATGAAGCGGCGCGTCTTCCTCGCCGCGTCGTCGCTGGCGGCACTCCCCGAAGCCCGCGCGAGCGACGACGCCATGCGCGCTGCCATCCGCGCCTGGGCGGGGCGCGACCCGGCGCCCGGGCCGCTGAAGATCGAGATGGCCGAGTTGGTGGAGAACGGCAACGCGGTGCCGGTGCGCGTCGTGGCGGGCGAGCCCGTCGTGGGCCTGGCCCTGTTCACGCCGCTGAACCCCGAGCCCGAAGTCGTGCACGTCGCCTTCGGGCCGGCGGTGGCGCGGCCGGAGTTCAGCACCCGCATGCGCCTGGCCCGCAGCCAGCGCATCGTGGCCGTGGCCCGGGCGGCGGACGGCCGCTGCTGGCAGACGGGGCTGGACGTCATCGTGACGCTCGCGGCCTGCGTGGAGCCCTGATGGCCGTGCGTGCCGTCATCACCCTGCCGGCGGCCGTGAAGGCCGGCGAGCCCTTCGAGGTGCGCGCCACCGTGGCCCACGCGATGGAAACCGGCTACCGCAACGACGACGCCGGCACGCGGCTGCCGCGCGACCTGGTGCGCCGCTTCGAATGCCGACTGGACGGTGAGCTGGTGTTCGCGGCCGACCTCTTCGCCGCCGTGTCGGCCAACCCGTACGTGGCGTTCTGGATGCAGCTGGCCCGTGGCGGCGAGCTGAGCTTCACCTGGCGGGGCGACCACGGCTTCGAGCACCGCGAGGTGCGCGCCCTTTCGCTGGTATGAAGGCCGCGCTGCTGCTGTGCGCGCTGCTTGCGCTGCCTGCGGTGGCCGACGAGCGCCGCTCCGGCCGCGACACCATGAGCCCCGCGCTGCGCACCCTGCAGGCCGACGACGGCCAGCACCCCGCGCAGTTGGCGCTCGCGCTGGGCCGCGAGCTGTGGGCCCAGGGCCCCAAGGCATGCGCCAGCTGCCACGGCGAGCCGCAGTCGCTGCGCGGTGTGGCCACGCGTTACCCGGCCTGGGACCGCGGGCTCCTGGACCTGCCCGGGCGCATCCAGCGCTGCCGCGTGCAGCACCAGCAGCAAAGCGCGTGGCGGCCCGAGGCCGAGCCGCTGCTGGCCCTGGCGGCACTCGTGGCGCAACAGTCGCGCGGCGAGCCGCTGCAGCCCCCGCGCGGGCCCGAGCTGGACGCGGCGGCGGCGCGCGGCCAGCGCCTGTTCACCACGCGCATCGGCGCCCTCAACCTGTCGTGCGCGCAATGCCACGACGAGCGCGCCGGGCTGCGCCTGGGCGGCAGCCTGATCCCGCAGGGGCATGTGGACGACTACCCCGTCTACCGCCTGGAGTGGCAGTCGCTCGGCAGCCTGCAGCGGCGCCTGCGGGGCTGCCTGAGCGGCGTGCGGGCGGCGGTGTGGGACTGGGACAGCGCCGAACTGCTGGCCCTGGAGGTGTACCTGTCGCGCCGCTCTGCGGGCCTGCCGATGCAGCCGCCCGGCGTCCGTCCCTGATCAGGCCCTAAGCTTGGGGCCCTGACCGGGAGGGGAGGGGCCATGCGACGACTGTTCTGGATCCTGCTGTGTGCCCTGCTGGCGCTCGCACCCGCGGCACGGGCCGCCGAGGCTGACCAGGCCGACCTGCTCGTCAACCAGCGCAAGGTCGTGACGCTGCGCGCGACGCTCAAGGGCGAGTCACCTGGCGAACGCGTCCAGGCGGCGCGCGCAGCCCTCGACACGGCACTCGACACCGCACTCGCCGCGGCCGCGCCCGACCGCATCGAGCGCCAGGTCTTGCCCGGCGACCCGCCGGCCGTGCGGCTGCTCGTCAACGGCGTGGTGGTGTTCCACCTCGTGCCGGACGACCTCGGCGGCGCGCAGGCCGGCGTGCTGCTGGACGCTGCCGCCCTGGATGCCGAGCGACGGCTGCGCGCGGTGGTGGCCGAGCTGCGCGAGGCGCGCGACCCGCGCCGCTGGGCCATCGGGCTGGGCGTGGCGCTGGCGGCGACGCTGGTGGCGCTGGCCCTGCTCAAGGGCCTGGCCGCGCTGCGCCGCCGCCTGCTGCGGCATGCAGCCCGGCGCCTGGGCGACGAGACCGTGCGTGCCGCGCGCCCGTGGTGGCAGGTGTCGGGCGAGCACGCCATCGCAATGCTGCGCGGTGCCGCCGGCCTGCTGAGCTGGGTCGTGGCCCTGGTGGTGCTCGACGTGTGGGCCAGCACGGTGCTGCGCCAGTTCGCCCCCACGCGGGCCTGGGGCGAGCGCGCGGGTGACTGGCTCATCGATCAACTGCTGGGCCTCGCGCGCGCCGCGGCGGGCGCCGTGCCGGGGCTGCTGACGGCCGGCCTCATCTTCTTGATCGCGCGCGGCGTGCTGCGCCTGGTGCACGGCGTGCTGGAGCGCGTGGAGCGCGGCGAGTTCACGCTCGCCGGGCTGGACGCCGACACCGCCGGCCCCACGCAGCGCCTGGCGGGCCTGGTGGTGTGGCTCTTCGCGCTGGCCATGGCCTACCCCTACCTGCCCGGCGCCAGCACCGAGGCCTTCAAGGGCGTGACGGTGCTGGCCGGCCTGATGGTGTCCCTGGGCGCCTCGGGCGTGGTGGGGCAGGTGATGGCGGGGTTGTCGCTCATGTACTCGCGCGCCCTGCGTGTGGGCGAGTACGTGCGCATCGGCGAGGTCGAGGGCACGGTGACGCACCTGGGCATGTTCTCGACGCGCCTGCACACGGGGCTGGGCGAAGAGGTGAGCCTGCCCAATGCGGTGGTCTTCAGCCAGTCGGTGCGCAACTTCTCGCGGCTGGTGGACGAGGACGGCCAGTTCGTGCTGCACACCGCCGTCACCATCGGCTACGCCACGCCCTGGCGCCAGGTGCACGCCATGCTGCTGGAGGCCGCGCGGCGCACGCCCGGTGTGCTGCAGCAGCCCGCCCCGTACGTGGTGCAGACGGCGCTGAGCGACTTCTACGTGGAGTACCGCCTGTGCGCGCAGGGCAGCCGCACGGCGCCGCGCATGCGCGCGCAGGCCATGAGCCAGCTGCACGCGCACATCCAGGACGTCTTCAACGAGAACGGCGTGCAGATCATGTCGCCGCACTACCGCGGCGACCCGCCCGCGCCGCAGGTCGTGCCGGCGGGGCCGTGGTTCTCACCCGAGGCCGGGCCGCTCGCGCCGCCACGTTGACGGAAGTCAATCCCCACGGGGTTGTCCAGCTGTCCCCTGCAAGAGTTCCTCTCGGTTGAGGACGGGGCGGGCGGCGTCCTAAGGAAGCAGGATGACCGCGCGTCGACCCCCTTCCTAGGATGGCCTTGCCCTGGGTGATCCGGGGCAGGAGACAAGGGTGAAACACCTGCAAAGGCGAGGCCGCTGATGGCGCAATACGCCGCCATCCGTGCCGTCGGCGAGAGCGTGCTCGAGCTGATGCGCGAAGCCTGCCCCGTGGCCGATCTGCAGCTGGGCGCGTCGCCCAAGTTCGACCTGGCTTCGCTCGGCAGCCTCACCGAGGGCCAGGCCGCGCCGGCCGAGGGCTTCTACCTCATCCTCTGGCGCGTGGGCATCGGCGGCTCGCCGCGCAACCTGCCGCCGCGCCGCGCGCGTGACGGCAAGCTCTACAAGCCCTCGCTGCCGGTGGACCTGTATTTCCTCATGCTGCCCATCGCCGCCTCGGCCGACAAGCAGGCGCAGATGCTCGGCTGGGCCATGGCCTTCCTGCACCAGATGCCGGTGCTCAGTGGCGAGGTCATCAACCGCTACACCAAGGGCAGCCCGAGCGTCTTCCAGCCCGAGGAAACGGTGGAGCTCATCGCCGACCCGCTCGGCACCGCCGACTACCTCTCGCTGTGGGACCGCGTCAAGGGCGGGCTGCAGGCCGGCATGACCTACGTGGCCCGCATGGTGCTGCTGGACATCGACCAGCCCGAGCCCACCGGCGCGCCCGTCATCGAGCGGCGCTTCGGCGTCGGCACGCCCGGAGGGCTGGCCTGATGGTTGCGACACTGCTGCGCCCACCGATGGATGCGCTGGTGCTGCCCGCCGGGGATGCGGTCGCCTTCGTCGACGCGGCCACGGGCGCGCCCGTGCTGGAGGGCCTGCGCCTGAGCCTCGTGATGCGCCAGGGCGGGCGGCTGCTGGGCCGCGCCGTGGCGTCGCCCTCGGGCGCCTGGCACTGGCCCGAGCTGGCCGAGCGCTGGCGCGTCAACGCGCCCGGCACGCCGGTGCTGGCCGACGTCATCGTGCGCGACGAGCAAGGGCGCTTCCTGCCGCTGAGCCTGCCCTGGCCGCTGCCGGCCACGCCGGTGGGGCAGGTGATGTCGGCCACCGTGCTGGGCGCGTCGCGGCTGCTGCAGGTGCGTCTGCTCTCTGCACCGGGGCGGCGCGCGCCGCCGGGTGCCGCCAGCGTCTACGCGCAGCTCGCCTGGCAGGCCAGCGGCGCGCCGGCAGCCTGGGCCCGCGTGCGCCTGACCGACGGCGATGGCCGCCTGCACGAAGGCGCCTGCGACGCCGAGGGGCGCCTGGCCCTGCACCTGCCGCGCCCCCGGCCCAACCGCCCGGGGTCGCCGCCCGCGCCCGCGGCGCAACTGGCCGTGTTCTGGGCATCGGCGCTCGCTGACGCGTCGCTCGCCCTGGGCGCGCCCGATGCACTCGCCTTCGCGAGCCAGCCTGCCGTGCTGGCGCTGGCCGACGTGGGCACCACCGTGGCCTACGTGCCTCCCGTTTTCAACCCCGGCGAGCCGTTGATCCTGGCCACCGTCGGCCTGCCCGCCACCCAGCGCGAACTGCGGCTGGCGCCCATCTGACCCGCTCGAGAAGGAGACTGTCATGCCCGAATATCTTGCGCCCGGTGTGTTCGTCGAGGAGGTGTCCTTCCGATCGAAGTCCATCGAAGGCGTCAGCACCACGACCACCGGCTTCATCGGCCCCTGCCGCTACGGGCCCGTGACCGAGGCGCCGGACATCCTCACGAGCCTCACCGAGTTCGAGCGCACCTATGGCGACGGCACTCCGCTGGGCTTCGGCGCCGACGGCAGCACCACCAGCGCCAACTACCTGCGCCACGCGGTGGCCAGCTTCTTCGAGGAGGGCGGCAAGCGGCTGTACGTGAGCCGCGTGTTCCGCCCGCGGGGTGGTGCCTACCCGTCGGACCTCACGGCCGCCTTCGGTGCCGCGCCCTACAACGACGGCCACGGCCGGCTGCTCGTGGGCGGGAGCGACCAGTTCCGCATCGTCGCGCGCTACCCCGGAGCGTTCGGCAACCTGCAGGTGCGCTTCGGCGTGAAGCTCGGGCCCAACGTTCTCGGGGCCTTGCCCGACCCCGGCGGCGGTGGCGGCCTGATCCCGACGCTGGCCAACCTGGCCGACGGCGACGTGGTGTGGATCTCCACCCCCGCGGCCGCGCTCAACACGCCCGCCACCGGCGTCAACCCGCCCGCGGCCGTGCGCACCATGGCCGACCTGCCGCTGTACGTGGCGCGGCGCAACGTGGCTGGCGTGTGGAGCTTCACGGCCGGCGTCGCACCCGCGGGCGTGCCGGGGGGCACCACCACCTTCTCGCTGGCCGACTTCGCCCTCACGCTCACGCCGGGCAGCGGCGACGCCATCCGCCCCGTCACCCTGAGCCTGGAGGTGCTGACCGCCGACGGCCGCTCGCTGGGCGCCTGGAGCGGCCTGCCGCTGGAGCCGGCGCACAAGACGGCCGGCGTGCCCGATGGCATCTTCGACCTCTTCAGCCTGAACGGCCCCAGCAGCGCCGGCCTGCCCATCGTGCTGCTCAACGGCAGCGCGGCGGCCACCAACCTCATCGACAACGGCAGCGACCTGCTCAAGGCGCTGGATGCGCTCAGCACCGGGCTGGACCTGAAGATCACCCAGATCGAATGGGACGACGCGGCGCAGAACGAGCTCGGCGCGCTGCGCCGCAAGTTCGAGCGGGGCCTGGTGGCCGTGGGCTGGCTGGCCGGCGGCAACGACGGCCTGCTGCCCGGCCGCGCCGAGTACGACGGCCGTGCCGACCCCACGCAGGACTACGCCACGGGCCTGAAGCAGTTCGAGTCCATCGAGGACATCTCCATCGTCGCCGCACCCGGCTCCACCTGGGCGGCCAGCACCCGGCCGGACGACGTCGCCGCCATCACCAACCTGCTCATCGCCCACGCCGAGCGCATGCGCTACCGCATCGCCGTGCTCGACGCGCACGAGGGCATGAAGATCGCCGACGTCCGCAAGCTCAAGGCCAAGCTCGACAGCAAGTACGCGGCGCTCTACTACCCCTGGGTCACGGTCTTCGACGGCGTCACGCGCCAGCCGCTGAACCTGCCGCCCTCGGGCTTCGTCGCGGGCATCTACGCGCGCAACGACACCGAGCGCGGGGTCTACAAGGCGCCGGCCAACGAGGTCGTGCGCGGGGCCATCGGCTTCGAGACCCTCATCAACACCGCGCAGCAGGAGGTGCTCAACCCCGAGGGCATCAACTGCTTCCGATTCTTCGAGGGGCGCGGCAACCGGCTCTGGGGCGCGCGCACCATCAGCTCCGACCCCGAGTGGAAGTACGTCAACCTGCGCCGCTATTTCGCGTACCTCGAGCGCTCCATCGACAAGGGCACGCAGTGGGCGGTGTTCGAGCCCAACGGCGAGGCGCTCTGGGCCAACGTGCGCGCGACCGTGCGCGACTTCCTCGTCAACGAGTGGGCCAACGGCGCGCTGCTGGGCGACAAGCCCGAGAAGGCCTTCTTCGTGCGCTGCGACCGCTCCACGATGACGCAGAACGACCTCGACAACGGGCGGCTCGTCTGCCTCGTGGGCGTGGCACCACTCAAGCCCGCCGAGTTCGTCATCTTCCGCATCGGCCAGTGGACGGCCGACCAAAAGTCTTGAGATGAATCAGCCCCTCGCCCATCCTCGCGGCGCTGAACGCGCGCGAGTCCGGTCGGTCCCCCGAGGGGACGGCGATGCGTTCGGCTTCGAGCCTCACGCCCATCGCCAACGCGGGCCGGCTTGGGAGCGGCCCGGCGCTCGCCCCGCAACCTCCATGCATCGCGGCCGCCGCGAATGCGACATGGGCAACCCACAGGAGATCAGTCATGGCCGTCGTTCGTGATCGCCCCTACGTTCAGTTCAACTTCCACGTCAACCTCGGCGACGGGGTGACCAACACCCCGCAGGCGGGCTTCCAGGAGGTCAGCGGCATCGGGATGGAAGTCACCATCACCGAGTACCGCCCGGGCAACTACGCCTTCAACAACGTCATCAAGACGGCGGGCCTGAACAAGGCCACCGACGTGACGATGAAGCGCGGCGTCATCGGCTCGCTGGACCTCTACAAATGGCTCGACGACGTGCGCAACGGCGCCAACAGCGGCCTGCGCACCGTCACCATCGAGCTCAAGAGCGAGGACCGCACCCAGACCGTGCAGACCTGGCGCCTCATCAACGCCCGCATCATGAAGCACACCTCCGGGCCCTTCAATGCCAAGGGCACCGACGTGGCGATGGAAGAGCTCACGCTCTCCTACGAACGCCTCGAGATGGAGTGAGGTGAGCCGTGGCGGCTGGTGTGCGCATCGTGGATGACCCGACGCCCGGGGGCGACGGCATGCCCGTCATGGACGTGCCCGTCTTCGTCGGCTTCGCCGCGCGCGGCCCGTTGCACCGCCCCGTGGCCCTGGACAGCGCCGCGGCCTACACCGCCGTCTTCGGCGGGCCGCTGGACCTCGTGCAGGCGGGCGACGACCCGGCCGAGCGCGTCGTGGCCCACCTCCCGCCGGCCGTTGCGGCCTTCTTCGCGGCCGGCGGGCGCCGCTGCCACGTCATCCGGGTGGCCGGCGCGGGCGCGGCCACCGCGCGCTTCGCGGTGCCGGGCCTGCGGCTGGCCACGCGGGGCGATGCCGGCTGGTTGGTGTCGGGCACCGACGTGCAGCTCCTGGCCGGCAGCCCCGGCAGCTGGGCCGACCGCCTGAGCCTCTCGGCCCGCGTGCGCAGCCAGGCCCTGCGCCCCGGCGACCGCGTCGCCCGCGGTGACCTGCTGCGCGCGCGCCGGCCCGGCGGCTCGTCTCCCGCGAGCCCGGCCTGGGCCGCCGTCGCGCACGACGGCGCCCTCGGCACGCTGCCGCTGGACTGGCGGCGCTCCGACGGCGAGCCCGCGAGGCTGGACCCGGCCGACTGGCTCATCGAGCGCGTGCAGCTCGACCTCGCGCTGCGCGGCACCGAAGCCCCCACGCTGCCGCTGGACGCCTGCGGCCTGGCGCCCGGCGCTGCACGGCTGCCGTGGTTCGCGCCCGACGCCAACACGGCCTATGACCTGGGCCTGCCCGCGCAGGAGTGGCCGCTGAGCGGCGCGCAGCCGCTGCCGGCGGGCGCGTGGATGCTGCTGCCCCTGGGCGTGGCGGGCGACTTCACGACCTGGGCCGCCGCCGAGCCCGGCAGCGGCACGGCGCTGGCGCGCAACGGCCTGCAGGACTTCCACGCCGGCCTCTTCCTGGACCCCGACTGGACGCCCGCCTTGCGCGGCCGGGGGCTGATGGACTGGGCCGACGAGCTGCGCTTCTTCGGCCCGCGCCCGCGGCGCCTGCAGGGCCTGCACGGTGCGCTCGGGCGCGACGATGCCTGCGCCGAGGAGGCCAGCTGGGTCGTGGTGCCCGACGCGGTGCACGCCGGCTGGTTCCAGACGCCCGCGCTGCCGCGCCGTGACGTGACGGTCACCACCACGCCCGACCCCCTCTGCACCTGCCCGCCCACCACCTTTGACGATTGCGCGCCGCCGCCGCCGCGCCCACCCCAGGCGCCGCGCATCGGCTTCCAGCCGGTGTCGGCCGGCGTTGCGGCAGTGCTGCCCGCCGACAGCGCCTTCACGCTGCGGCTGCGCACCGCGGCCGACGACACCGGCGCCCCGCAGCGCCTGCAGGTGGAGCTCGCCGGGCAGCCCGATTTCTCCGACGCCCGCCTCGTGGCCGATGCACCGGCCGGCCCCGCGACGGACCTGCTGCTGACCCTGCCAGCCGGTGCCTGGTGGCTGCGCGCGCGGGCCGAGCGCGCGGGCTTGACGAGCGCCTGGAGCGAGCCGGTCGAGCTGGACGTGCGGGCCAGCGGCTGGCGGGCACGCACGGGCACGGCGCCGGAGGTCATCGAGCAGGTCAACCTTGCGCTGCTGGCGCTGGGGGCGGCGTCGCGCGAGCACTTCGCGCTGCTGTCGCTGCCGCGCGATTGGGCCATGCCCGCCATCGGCCGGCATGTCGCCGCGCTGCGGGCGGAGGCGGCCCTCATCGACAGCCAGTCCGGCGCCAATGCCGCGAGCTTCGCCGCGCTGCACCACCCCTGGCTGCTGCAACGCGACGACGACAACCGCCTGCGCGCCCACCCACCCGCCGGAGCGCTGATGGGGCTGCTGGCGCGCCGCAGCCGCCTGCACGGCGCCTGGGGCGCGCCGGGCGCCGACCCGCTGCCCACCGCGCTGCAGCTCGCGGGTGAGCTGCTCGACCCCGACACCCTCGAGGCCCTGGGCGCGAACCCCATCGTGCTGCGCAGCGACGGCTTTGCGGCGGTGCGCGGCCAGACGCTGTCGCTGGATGCCGACTGGAGCGCCATCGGCGTGCGGCGCCTGTTCATCCTGCTGCGGCGGCTGTGCCGGCGCGAAGGGCAGCGCTTCGTCTTCGAGCCCAACGACCTCACGCTGCGCCGCGGCCTGGAGCGCTCGTTCGATGCGCTGCTGCACCGCCTCATGCAGCGCGGTGCCTTCCGCGGGGGCGATGCCGCGTCGTCCTACCTGCTCAAGACAAAGGCCGGCGCGGACGCCGCGCGCGAGATCGAGCGCGGTGAATGCAGCCTGCTGATCCAGGTCGCACCCAGCCGGCCGCTGCGCTTCCTGACGCTGCACCTGCGCCGCAGCGGCGAGCAGCTCACCATCGAGGAGCGGTGATGGCCGCCGATGCGCAACGCGAGCAGTGGCAGCCCTTCGCGGCGCTGAACTTCGTCGTGGAGATCCTGCCCGACGGCGACAGCAAGCCGCTGGCCGGCGCCGCCTTCTCGGACTGCGACGGCCTGGAGGTGAGCCAGGAGGTCAAGACGCTGCGCGAAGGCGGCAACCCCAACCGCGTGCATCGGCTCTCCGGCCCGGTCAGCTTCGGCCAGCTGACGCTCAAGCGGGGCGTCACGCGGGGCACCGACCTCTGGAAGTGGTTCGACCGGTCCCTCGCCAACCCCGCCCTGCGCGCCGGCATCACGATCAGCGTGCTGCGCCACGACAAGAGCGAATGGGGCCGCTTCGTGCTGTCGCGCTGCCTGCCCGTCAAGCTCAAGGCGCCGGTGCTCAACGCCCGCGACGGCAACGTGGCGGTGGAAGAGGTGCAGATCGCCTACGAGGCCTTCAAGTGGGAGGACAAGTCCGATGCGTGAACAAAGCCCCCCCCTGCACGCTGCGCGTGCCCCCCGAGGGGGCGCCACCCGTGGCCCGGCGAAGCCGGCGCCACGGCGGCCGCTGGAGGGGCGGCGGCGCTGCGCGCGCCTGTCGATCTGCCAGGAGCGGTGCCATGCCTGAGTTGGAGATCCAGCACGCGCGGCTCATCGAGCTCAAGGACGACCTCAGTGACGTGATGCCCGGTGGCAAGTCGCTGACGGTGCAGTTCAACCCCGAGTCGCTCAAGCTCTCCTACGCCAACCAGGTCAAGGAGCAGCCCAATGCCTCGGGCGGCGGCGGGGCAGGGCAGGGCGGCAACCAGAGCCAGGGCAGCGCGGCGCGGCAGTTCGTCGGCACCGGCACGACCAAGCTCGCGGTTCAGCTGTGGTTCGACGTGGCCGCGGCCACGACGGCGCCCTTCATCGTCGACGACGTGCGCCGCATCACCGCGCAGGTGCTGTACTTCATCAAGCCCAAGCCGGCACCCGCCGGTGCGCGTGACACGGCCCAGCGCACGCCGCCCGGGCTGCGCTTCTCCTGGGGCAACTTCCTGTTCGACGGCATCGTCGAGTCGATGGAGGAGAGCGTCGAGTTCTTCTCGCCCAAGGGCGAGGCCCTGCGCGCGAGCATCACGCTGAACATGATCCAGCAGGAGATCCTCGTGCCGGCCTTCACCGGCGACGGCACGGTGCCTGGCGCCCGCCCGCTGTGGCCGGCCGCGGGCGGGCAGTCGCTGCAGGCCCTGCAGGACAGTGCCCGCGCCGCTGGGGCGTCGCCTGGGGCAGGCGCTGGCGGGGCGGGCAGCGGCGCCGGCGGTGGCCTGGGCGCCGCAGGCTCGGCCGGCGCTTCACTTGCTGGCGGGTTGGGTGCTTCCGCGAGCCTGGGCGCCGGCCTGGGCCTGAGCACCGGCGCCGCCTTCCAGCGCGGCGGCTGGCAGGCCGTGGCGCTGGCCAACGGCATCGAGAACCCGCGCGCCATGCCGCCGGGGCAGTTGATCGACCTCTCCGCCACCAAGCCCCGCATCGTCAGCGGTTGAACCGAGGCCCCGCCATGCCCGTCGAGATCCACGAATTCGAAGTCAGCCCGGCGCCCGCGGCACCCGCCGCCCCGGCCGCGCCCGCAGCGGCTGCGGCGCCTGCCCCGGCCGAGCCTGACCTGCAGGCCCTCGCCACGCAGCGCCGGCTGCAGCAGGCCGCGCGCGAGCTGCAGCTGCGCACCTTCGCCCACTAGCCATGCGTGAAGCGGCCCTTCCCCTGAGCAGCGGTCGGCCGACGGTGGTCGTCGACGGCCAGGTCGCGTCCGACCTGGCGGCGGCCCTGGTGGCGCTGGAGGTCCGTGAGCGCGTGGACGGCCTCGCGCAGGCCCAGCTCGCCTTCGGCAACTGGGGCACGCGTGACAGCGCGCCCGGCTACACGCTCTTCGGCCGCGACCGGCTCGAGTTCGGCAAGCAGCTGGACGTGAAGCTCGGGGAAGACCTGCTCTTCAGCGGCCGCATCATGGCCCTGCAGGCGCGCTTTCCCAAGGCGGGCGTGGGCGAGGCCGAGCTGGTGGTGCAGGTGGAAGACGCGCTGCAGGACCTGCGCATGAAGCGCCGCAGCCGCAGCTTCGAGCAGGCGTCGCTGGCCGATGCGGCCCAGCGCATCGCGAGCGACCACGGCCTCACCGCGCAGGTCGACGGCGACACCCCGACGCTGCCGCTGCTGGCCCAGGTCAACCAGAGCGACCTGGCCTTCCTGCGCGAGCAGGCGCGGCGCTGCGAGATGGAAGTCTGGCTGGACGAGCGCAAGCTTCACCTGGCCGCCCGCCAGCGCCGTGGCGGCGAGACCTTGTCGCTGGACTACGGCGGCATGCTGATGAGCTTCGACGTTCGGGCCGACCTGGCCCTGCAGCGCACCGAGCTGAGCGTGGCGGGCTGGAGCGTGGCCGACAAGCAGGCGGTGAAGGAGACGGCCAGCGCCGACAGCCTGCTGGGGCGCGAGACGAGCGACGGCGAGTCCGGTGCGGCGTTGCTGCAGCAGCGCGTCGGCGCCCGGCCCGACACCGTCGCCCACCTGCACCCCGGCTCGGCCGATGAAGCCCGCCAACTGGCCGAGGCCTGGCTGCGCCAGATCAACCGCCGCTTCGTCGTGGGCCACGGCAGCGCCCAGCCGGATGCCCGCCTGCGCTGCGGGGCGACGGTCGAGCTCACGGGCCTGGGCCCGCTCTTCAGCGGCAAGTACGCGCTCGCCGAGGTGACGCACCGCTTCGACGTGGCCGAAGGGCTGCGCACCGAGTTCGTGGCGGAGCGACCGTGGATCGGGAGGGCGCCGTGATGAACTGGCCCGTGAACACAGTCACACAGGCACAGCGACACAGAGGCGATGGCTTCAGGCCGGGCCTCTCTATGCCTCTGTGCCTCTGTGGCTGTGTTGCATTCCGAGGGTGGGGTCATGTCCCTCTTTGACCTCAACCCCGCCGAGGCGCTCTATGCCGACCGTCAGCCTCACGGCTGGGGTGGCCGCTGGTACGGCGCCCACGTGGCCCTGGTGCTCGACCTCGTCGACCCCGACGGCCAGGGGCGCGTGAAGATCGAGCTGCCCTGGAGCCCCGACGCCGACGGCCAGCGCTACGAAGCCTGGGCGCGCATGACGACGCTCTTCGCCGGCAACGACCGCGGCAGCTGGTTCATGCCCGAGGTGGGCGACGAGGTGCTGGTGGTCTTCCAGGGCGGCGACCCGCGCTGGCCCTTCATCGTCGGCGGCCTGTGGAACGGCCAGGACGCGCCACCGCAGAGCGCCAGCGCCGAGAACAACCTCAAGGTCATCAAGAGCCGCAACGGCGTCGTCGTCACGCTGGACGATTCCTCCGGCCAGGAGCGGCTGCAGCTCGAGACCCCCGGCGGCTGCAAGCTCACGCTGAAGGACGGCCCGGGCAGCGTCACGCTGGAGGACAGCAACGGCAACAGCATCAAGCTCGAGACCGCCGGCATCACCGTCACGGCCTCGGCCAAGGTGACGGTCAACGCCAGCCAGGTGGCGGTGTCGGCCGGCATGGTGCAGGTGGATGCCGGCATCTCCCGCTTCTCGGGCGTGGTGCAGGCCGACACCGTCATCACCAACACCATCATCGCGGCCACTTACACGCCCGGGGCGGGGAACATCCTATGAATGCGCGTCATGTGCTCCGCTGGGTGGGTGGCCAGAGCTTCGTGGCGGCGCCGGTAAACGCCGCGCCCACGCTGCTGCGCTTCGACAGCGACGACTTCATGGACCGCTTGCTGGCCACGCTGGCCGAGGCGCCGCAGACGCTGCCAAGCTTCGTCGCTCGGCCCGAGTCCTGGCAGCAGCTCGGCGAACCCACGCCCGCGCCGGCACTGGCGGCGCCGACGTCGGCCGCAGCGCGCGCGCTCACGCGGCAACGGTCGCTGCTGGGCTTCAAGCGCGAGGTGCCGGCGCCCGCGCCCGCGCCCGCCGCCCCGCTGCCGCTCAAGCTCTTCCAGCCGGTGCACCAGCGCTTCTACCTGGCCACGGCCCACCTCGTGTGCGAGCTGCCGGGGCTGCCCACGCGCACCACGTCGGGCGGCGACAAGAGCGGCATGCTGCTGCGCCGGCTCATGCCCGGCGGGCGCGAGGCGGCCTTCGTCAAGGCGCCGGGCCAGCCCGGGCGCTGGCAGCCGCTGGCCGATGCGAGCCAGCCGCTGCCGGGCGAGGAGTGGCTGCCGGTCTTCCCGCTGGCCTACACCGCGCCGGACGGTCACCCGCGCAAGTTGCTGGCCGGGCTCATCCCCGCGGCGCGGCACGACGACTTCCGCTTCGCGCCGCTGCAGCCCGCCACGCCGCCGACGCTGGCCGATGACCTCAAGGCCAGCGCCCGCATGGCCTTCATCGCGCCCTGGCAGGGCCTGATCGAGCGGGCCCGCGCCACGCGCGACGCGGGCGGGCAGCCGCAGGTCAACACGCCTTGGAGCGAGGACGCCACACAGCGCGCCAACGCGCTCAAGCTCAGCCTGCCCATCGCGAACGACCAACTGCAGGAGTCCTCCTGGCGCCTGCTTCAGGACATGGCCGAGTGGCTGGCCGCCCACCTGCCCGAGGTGCATGCGCGGCTGGGCAGCGGCACCGCACAGCGCACGGCCGCCCAGCAGCTGCTGCAGCGCTTGCAGGCCGCCACCTTCCTGCCGGCGCGGCGGGCTGAAGCGGTGTTCCAGAACGTCTTCTCGGCCGCGGTCACCGACCCGCAGCGCAGCACCACGGCCGTCACCGACCTGCGTGCGGCGCTCGCGGCCATTGGCGCCGTGTCCGCCGCGCTCGACCAGGCCAGCGTCGCCTTCCCGCGCCCGCCGGCCCCCGGCGCCTGGCCCACGTTCGCCTTCCCGCTGGCGATCGCCACGGCGTCGGGCGTGCTGGAGGGCCCGTTCACCCGCTGGCCGGCGTCGGGCGCGAGCGTCGAAGACATCCAGGAGGAGGCCAACGACCACCTGCTCACGCTGCAGGCGGCCCTGGACGATGCCATCGACGAGGCGGTGACGGCCGGTGTCGCTGGTACGTCACGCCCCCAGGCGCCCGACGCCGCGCGCCTGGCCCGCGAGCTGCAGGACACGCTCAAGGCCGACGCCGGCCCGCCGCGCTACGTGCTGCGCTTCGTGCACCAGCGCTGCGACTGCGGGCCGCTGCACCCGGCGGTCATGTCCGACCCGAGCGAGGTGTTCGAGCTGGCCGGCTTCTTCGATGTCGACGCGCCGCTGCGCCCCATACGCATCGCGCTGCCCTTCGACACCTCGCCGGGCGGCTTGCGCAAGTACGGCAAGAACAGCGCCTTCATCATGAGTGACCTGCTGTGCGGGCAGATGAAGCGCGTGCGGCGCCTGGGCTTTGGCGACCTGGTGCTGTCGGTGCTGCCGTGGCCGTTCCACAAGGACCTGTCAGTGCCGGACGGCGGGCCCTGCGGGGGGCAGGGCGCGAGCAGTTTCGGCACGATCTGTTCGCTGTCGATTCCGATCATCACGATCGTGGCGTTCGTGCTGCTGATCGTCATCGCGACCTTGCTGGACCTGATCTTCCGGTGGTTGCCTTTCCTGATGGTGTGTTTCCCGGTGCCGGGGTTGAAGGGGAAGAAGCCATGAGGGCGGGGATCTTCTTGTTGGAGGCTCTTGCGGGGAGCCATTGCAGCCCGGCGCGGTGCACCGAGTCGAAAGGCTCATCGCAAAAGCCACCAAACAGCAGCCCTGCGCAGGAGCACCGCGATGCCTGACGAAGCCGCCCTCTACGGCCGCGGCCTGGCCTTCCCCCTTCGCCTCAGCCCCGAAGGCCGGCTCGCCTGGAGCGAAGGCGAAGCCAACGTGCGTGAGTCCATCCGCATCCTGCTCCTCACCGCCCAGGGCGAGCGCCTGCGCCGCACCGACTACGGTGCCGGCCTGGAGCGCTTCCTGTTCGAGCCCAACGTGCCCACCACCTGGCGCGCCATCGAAGAGAGCATCCGCCGCCAGCTCGCCAAGTGGGAGCCCCGCGTGCAGGTCGAGGCGCTCAAGGTCGCCGCCGACCCGGCCGACCCCGAGGCCGCCATCGCCGAGCTCAGCTTCACCCTCGTTGCCACCGCCCAGGCCGGCCGCATGAGCCTGAGCATCCCAGTGCAGGGGAGATAACCGCCATGCCCCTCCAACTCCCCGCCATCGACGACCGCGACCACGCCGCGCTCGTTCGCGACACCCTGGCCCTGGCCGCGGTGCATGCGCCCGAGTGGACGCACACCGGCCCCAGCGACCCCGGCGTGACGCTCGTCGAGCTCTTCGCCTTCATGGCCGAGAGCCTGCTCTACCGCGCCAACCTCATTCCCGAGCGCAACCGGCTGAAGTTCCTGCAGCTGCTGGGCGTGGGCCTGCGGCCGGCCCAGCCGGCGCGGGCGCTGGTGCAGTTCAGCAACGAGGCCGGCGAGCGCAAGACCATCACGTTGCCCTCGGGCCTGCCGCTGCTGGCCGGCGCCGTGCCCTTCCTGAGCGACACGGGGCTGGATCTGCCGCCCGTCACGGGCCTCGTGGTGTTCAAGCGCGTCGTCGGCAGCCCCGACCCGGCGCTGCTCGACTACTACCGCCAGCTCTACGAAGCCACCGGGCGCGATTTCGCCGGCACCGGTGCGGCGGGCGACGCGGCCGTGGAGCCCGTGCTCTACGACAGCGTGCAGCTCGCCGACCTGCCCGGGGCGCTGGACATCGCCGCCGAGACCGTGGACGGCGCGCTGTGGATTGCGCTGCTGGCGCCACCCAAGCCGACCGCGGCCGAGCTCACGAACGCCCGTGCCGAGCTGGCCGGCCGCACGCTGTCCATCGGCCTCGTGCCGCAGCCGCGTGAGACGCGGGCGCGCCTGCAGCCCGGCCGGCCCGCACTGCCGCCGCCGGTGCTGAGCGCCTGGTGCCCCAAGGCCAGCGCGGACGGCAGCGGCACGCCCGGCGAGTACCGGCGGCTGGATGCAGTCGCGCCCACGGGTTTCCCGCAGCAGGCCGGCATCCTGCAGGTGACGATGCCCGCGCAGGCCGGCGACATCGGCACCTGGGCCGAGGCCGAGCCGCTGGAGGCCGGTGTGGGCGAGCTGCCGCCGCAGCTCACCGACGAGGCGCTGGCCGCGCGGCTCATCAGCTGGCTGCGCATCGACGGCCTGGCCAATGCCGGTGTGCAACTGGCCTGGGCCGGCACCCACTGCGCCGCCGTGCGCCAGCGCAGCCGCGTGAGCCGCGAGCTGCTGCCGCCGGGCGACGGCTCGCCCGAGCAGCGCCGCCGCCTCAGCCACGGCCAGGTGCTGGCCGAGTCGGTGCAGCTGCTGGTGGCCCAGCAACCCTGGGCCCTCACCGACGAACTGGAGGCCGCACCCGCCGAAGGCCAGCCGGGCGCCGCCGTCTTCGCGCTGGACGCCGAGAGCGGCGAGATCCGCTTCGGCGACGGCGCGCGCGGTGCGCGGCCGCCTGCCGGCGCCGAGATCGCCGTGCGCTTCGACTGGGCGTCAGGGGCTGCGGGCAATGTCGCCGCGGGCGCCATCAAGCTCGGGCCCACGCTGCCGCCGGGCGTGAAGGTCAGCAACCCGCGCGCGGCCGATGGTGGCATCGACGCCGAAAGCGCCGCCGACGGCGAGAAGCGCATCCCCCTCGTGCTGCGTCACCGCGACCGCGCCGTCAGCGCCGAGGACTTCGACGCCATCATCCGCGAGACGCCGCAGGCCGACGTCGGCCGCGTCGAGGTGCTGCCGGCCTGGCATCCCGAGCTGTCGCCGGGCCTGCCGGGCGACCAGCCAGGCGTCGTCACCTGCCTGCTCATCCCGCGCCGCGACCCCCGCCGGCCAGACTACCCGCTGCCCGACGCCGACTTCATCGACGCCGTCTGCGCCCACCTGGCGCCACGCCGCCTGGTGACGTGTGAAGTGCTGCTGCGCGGCCCGGCCTACGCGGGCGTGTGGATCAGCGTCGGCATCGAGCTGCACGCAGGGCAGGGCGTGGCCGAGGTGCGCGAGCGCGTCCGGGCGGCACTCAAGGCCTTCCTGTCGCCGCTGCCGGGCGAGGCCAGCGCCACGGGCTGGCCGCTCTTCAAGGCCGTGGCGGCCCTGGAGCTGGCCACGGTGGCCGCGCGCGTGGACGGCGTGCTGGGCGTGACCGCGCTGCTGCTGGGCGACGCCAGCGGCGCGCAGCGCGACACCGTGCCCATGGCCGGGCTGCAACTGCCGCTGATCGCGGGGCTGTCGGTGTCGCTCGGCGACCCGGTGCCGCTGTCCGACCTGATCGGGCAGGGCGCCGGTGGCACCGACGGCGGCTCCAACGTGCCGCCGGCCATCCGCCTGCCCGTGCCGCGCGTGCCGGAGAACTGCTGATGGACGCCAACGGCAGCCGCTTCCACGCCCTGGTGACCCGGGACGACTGGCTGCTGCGTGCCCAGCCCGACAAGCGCTGGGCGTGGCGGCCCGACGATGCCCGCCACCCGGCGGCCCTCGGGCAGCTGGTGCTCAAGCCGCTGCTGTTCGAGTTCAAGGCCAGCGGCGCCGCGGCCCTGCCGGAGCCCGGCTCGCGTGCAGGCGGCGCGTTCGACGCCTACGGCAACCTCTACGCCCTCAACGCCGCCGGCACGGCCATCCGGGTGTGGTCCAGCGGCAGCGGGGTCATCACCGACTTCTGGCCGCTGCCGCAGCGGCCCGCCGCCATGGCACCGTCGGGCTTCGGCCCTTGCGCGCCGGCCGCACCCGTGGCGCCCCTGGTCATGGACGCGCTGACGGTGACCACCGGTCACTACCTCGTGGTGGCCAGCATCGCGGCCCAGGGCCTGCTGATCTTCGACCTGCACGGCGGCGGCCCGCCGCTGCCGCAACCCTGGCCCGGCATGCCGGCCCCCGAGGCGCTGCTGGCCCTGGACGACGGCGGCGTGGCCCTGTTTGCCGCGGGACGCCTGCACCGCCTGGGGCCCGACCTGCGGCCCTGCGTGCCGCGCGTGGTGAGCCCGTCGGCCTTCGCGCCGGCGTCGGCACCCGGCCCGGCCCCGGCCGAGCCGCCGTGCCAGCTGGACCTGGGCGCGGGCACCACCGCCGTGGCCGCGCTGCCTGGCGGGCGCTTCCTGGTGCTGCGGCTGCAGATGGACGGCCTGTACCTTTCGGTCATCGACTGGGCCGGCCATGAGGCAGCCTCCGTCGGGCCGCTGGACGAGCAGCTGGAGGCCGCCACGGCCGACCAGCTGCCCACGCTGCTGTCCACCCGCACGCTGGCCGTCGAGTGGCTGGCTGCCGACCGCTTCAACGTGCTGCTGCTGGCGGCCAGCGGCGACCAGGCCTTCCGCTTTGCGGCCAGCGTGCCGGAGGGCGGCGGCTGGCAGTTCGAGCTGCAGCGCGACTTCATCCCGCTGCGCCGCTACCAGGCGGGCGGCCTGGCGAGCCTCGGCGCCGGGCAGGTGCTGCACCGCTTCCCTTCGGCCCGCGTGTTCTACGCCGGGGCCGACCGCTGGCTGCCGCTGCTCACGCTGCCCCGCCCGCGCTGCGAGCGTGAGGCCGAGCTGCTCGGGCCGGTGTGGGACAGCGACACGCCGGCCTGCGTGTGGCACCGCGTGGCCCTCGACGCCCGCCGGCCACCCGGCAGCGCCCTCCTGCTGCAAAGCCGCGCCGCCGACAGCCCCGAAGCCCTGGCCCTGCAGCCCTGGCAGGACGAGCCCGCACTGCTGCCCCACCCGGGCGGCCCGGAGCTGCCGTGGCGCGAGCCCGCCGCCACGGCCTGCGCCGAGGTGCAGACCCTGACCTGCCTGCTGCAGGCCGCCACCGGCCGCTACCTGCAGCTGCGCGTGCGCGCCACCGGCGACGGCCAGCAAAGCCCGGGCCTGGCGTCGCTGCGCGCCTGGTATCCGCGCTTCAGCTACCTGCAGCACTACCTGCCGGCCGTCTACCGCGCCGACCCGACGAGCGCCGAGTTCACCGGCCGCTTCCTGGCCCTCTTCGAAGGCGAGTTCACCCGCTGGGAAGACCGCATCGCCGCTGCACAGCTGCTGCTGGACGCACGCACCGCCCCGCGCGAGACGCTGGCCTGGCTGGCGCAATGGCTGGCCGTGGCCTTCGACGGCTCCACCGGCCCCGCGCGGCGCCGTGCGCTGCTGCGCCACGCGGCAGACGTGCAGGCGCGCCGGGGCACCGTGCCGGGCCTGCTGCTGGCCGCCACGCTGGCGTGGGAGCCCGACGACGTCGACGCCGAGCCCTTCCTGGCCGCGCCCGAGCGACTGCGCGAGCGGCTGCACGGCGTGCGCCTGCAGGAACTCTTTGGCCTGGCCCCCCCGCTGGCGGCAGCCGCCTGGCGGCCTGCGCAGGGGCGCTCGGCGCTGCTGGCGCGGCTGGCGGGCGACGAGTCGCTGCTGGGCGATGCGGCGGCGCTGCAGTCGGCGCTCGGCTTCCTGCCGCGTGCCGCGCAGGAGGAGGCGAGCCTGATGGCCTCGTGGCGGCTGGCCGGGCTGCCCGAGGATGAGCCGCAGCCGCGCGACGACGCCTTCGACGACTACCTGCGCGCCACCCAGCCCTGCGCGCCGCTGCGCCAGCGCTGGCAGGACTACCTCGCCCGCCGCTGGCGCCGCATCGCGCTGCTCAATGCAGCCTGGGGCACCGCGTGGCGCGCCTTCGACCGCATCCCCAGCCCGCTGGCGCTGCCCGCCGGCTCCGTGGCGCTGGCCGACTGGTGGCGCTTCGAGGCCCAGATCGTGCGGGCCCTGGGCCCGGCGCACCGTTTCCGCGTGGTGCTGCCGCTGCCGGGCGACGCCGCCCCGGACTTCGACGAACTCGCCCGCCGCCGCGCCGCCGTCGAACGCGCCGTGGCCCGCGACAAGCCGGCGCACACCGTGGCCGAGATCCGCTTCGGGTTCGAGCTCTTTCGCGTCGGCGAGGCGCGCCTGGGCCACGAGACGCGCCTGGAGCACGGCCTGTTGCGCCGGCCCGAGCTCGCCGCACTGGCTGCCACATCCATCTGGCCACCCCTCGTGCTCGGCGAGCGCGACCTGGGTGGCGCCCAACTCACCCACCCCCGCCCGTTGCCACCGCCGGACCGCGTGGGTCTTGATCGATAGAGGAGACGACCATGGGCTGCTGCACAGGCTCCACCTTCACCCCCGCGCCCGACGCGGCACTCGACCCGCTGCAGCGGGTGAACTACACCTTCGGCATGGTGCTGGGGGTGGACGACTTCCGCCAGGAGCACGCCTACCTGGCCGCCCGCGACGAGCGCGCCCTGCGCGAGACCATCGGCTACGGCGTCATTACCGGCCTGGGCGTGGCCGCGCCCAAGCCGGCCTCGGCCAGCGAGGGCCAGCAGGTGCGCGTGGCGCCTGGCCTGGCCCTCATGCCCGACGGCCACCTCGTGGGCGTGGCGGCCGAGCAGTGCGCCAACCTGCAGACCTGGCTGGACGCCGAACTCGCCCGCGACCCCACCACCGCCGCCAAGACCACCGTCTACGTGCTGCTGCGTTACGCGGAGGCCAGCGGCTCGCCCGTGCCCATCCCCGGCGAGCCCTGCCGCGACGAGAGCGAGCTGAGCGCGGATGCGCGCATCGCCGACAGCTTCGCGCTGGACTTCGCCTGGACGCCGCCGGACGCCAGCGAAGACCTCGCCCTGCGTGCCGTGGTGGCGTGGATCCGGGGCATCAAGGTCCGCGCGACGGCGCCGGCCGGGCAGACGCTGGCCAGCTTCCAGGCGCAGGTCGAGGCCGGCTTGAAGGAGGCCATCACCACCGCCTGGGGCGACCCGCACGCGCCCACGCCGGCCATGCCCGCGGCCGCGACACCTGCGCTGCCCGACCCGAGCCAGGTCAGCCTGCCGGCGCCGCCCAAGGAACTGCAGATCCCGCGCGCCGAGGTGGCGGCCTACTACGCCGCCGCGTTCGAGGTCTGGACGCGCCTGCTGCGCAGCGGCTTCATGGCCCACCACGGCCCGGTGCCGGTGGCCGAGCCCGTGGCCGAGCGGGCGCTGCTGCTGGCCGCCATCGACGCCAAGGCCGGCGCCGGCGGCACGCGGGCAGTGCGCATGCTCGGCCGGCCGCAGCTGCTGCACCTGCGCCTGCTGCAGGAAT
This sequence comes from Roseateles sp., assembly GCA_016790285.1. GTDB lineage: Bacteria > Pseudomonadota > Gammaproteobacteria > Burkholderiales > Burkholderiaceae_C > Pelomonas. Next base: position 177,334 of record JAEUPJ010000020.1, read on the forward strand.
GGCTGCTGCGCGACGGCAGCCAGGACGCCCCGCGCGAGGCGCATTTCGTGCTCGGCAAGGGCGACCCCGCGCTGGACCACGCGCAGGACCTGCTGGCTGATTTCAAGACCCGCAATCACGCGATGACGCGCATCGACATCGTGGCCGACACCACCGACGGCGCCGCCCCCGGCGACACCAAGGCGGTGGTGGCGGCGGCCGTCAAGTGGCCCGGCGGCGGGCCGCTGGGCAAGCCCGACTACTACGGCCCCGACATGAGCCAGCCCATCCCCGTCGTGGATGGCGGTACCGGGCAGAACGCCGCGCCCACCGCCGGGGCACTGCTCGTGGGCCGCGCGGCCGGTGGTGGGCAGGCGGCGCGGTTCGAGCTGGGCAGCGTCATCGGCGCCAGCCTCACCAAGCCGGTCGGGCCCTCGCCCAACATCCTGGTGGACCTGGCCAACGCACCCACCATCCGCCTGGACACCGTGCAGGACATCGGCCCCGGCGCCAGCCCCGATTTCGCCGGGCTGGACCTGAGCGGCGACCTGACCGTGGGCGGCAAGGCGCATGTGTCGGGCAGTCTCTCGGTGGACGGCGAGCTGGTGCTGGGCACGCCGCTGAACAGCCTGCTGGCCACCGACGACGGCGGCGCCATCGTGGCCGCGCGCCGCTGGGACGGCGATGAGCAGGCGCTGGCCGATGGCAAGCCGCCGCCCTTCGTCTACGCGCCCGGCCAGAAGGCCCCGGTGCGCATCGAGGACGGCGGCACAGGGCTCAACGAGCGGCCGGCGCCGATGCAGATGCTTGTGGGCGTGAAGAGCAATAACCCGCGCGGCGGCGACTACGCGCTGGCCACCTTCGTGAACGGCAAGAACACGCAGGTCAACCTGCGAACCGTCGCCCGCGGCCAGCTGGAGCTGAGCATCGACGCCAGCGGCGGCGGCACGGCCACGCAGGTGGTGGCCGCGGGCAACACCAGCAGCCCGCCGAGCCTGACGGCGGTCACGAGCGGCAGCACGGTCACCATCAACACCGTGCAGCCCCTGCATGGCAGCGCGGTGCCGCGCTTCCAGGGCCTGAGCCTGGCGGCGCTGCCCCAGCGCACGACTGCCACGCTGGTGGGCTGGGACGCAAGCAGCGGCGAGCTGGTGCAGACCGCCGCGCCCCAGGGCGGCGCCGTGGACGTGGGGCAATGGCGCACCCGCTACGTGCTCAAGCCCAACGAGCTCGTCGTGACCGACAAGGACCACGTGCTCATCGTGCAGGTCAACGGCAACCTGGCGCTGCCGGACCTCACGCGCGGCGACATCAGCGAGGGCCGCGTCATCGTCATCAAGCTGGCGGGCAACGTGGGCGACTTCGTGGTGAGCGGCATCGAGGGGGTGGGCCGGCAGGCGATGAAGACGCCCAACTCCCTCACCCTCATCGCCGCCACCAAGCTCGACCCGCCGCAGTGGCTGGTCATCGCGAGGGTCTAGCCATGAGCACCGTCCTGAACGCCCGGCTCAACCAGGTCATCGCCGTGGACGGCGAGCCGCGCAGCTTCTTCTTCAACGGACGGCTGCTGAGCGCCGAAGACCTCACCCGCGAGCAGCAGGCGCGCGACGGCGCCGAGCGGCGCCTGGCGCGGCTCATTGGCTGCGGCGTGGCCGAGGGGCTGACGGTCGCTTCCGGCGCGGGCAGCGTGCTGCACATCGCCGCCGGCGTGGGGGTGACGCCGTCTGGCGCCGTCATTGACATCGGCAACCTCGACCTCGACCTCAGCAGCGCCGGCCGCGGGGCGTCGTTCAGCGGCTTCGGCAACTGTGCGGCGGGCCTGGCCGAAGGGCAGCCGCTGGCGGGCGTTTACCTGCTCACGCTCACGCCCGCGTGGGCGGCGCAGGGGCGGGCGGCCACGCTGCTGGGCGAGGTGGGCGCCTGCAACCGCCGCACCGAGCAGCCGGCCGTGCGCGCGCGGCTCGTGGAGGTGCAGGCCCCGGCGGGCCTGGGCACGGCCTCGCTGCGCAACGAGCTGGCCGTGGCTCTGCTGTCGCCCGGCCAGGGGCTCACCGCCGTGCCCGAGGCCGCGCGGGTGGGCTGGTGGATGCGACAGCGCATCGGTGGCGGGGCGGCGGCGCCGGGCCTGACGGCCGACGAGCTGCCGCTGGCGCTGCTGCAGATCGACGCCAAGGCCGTGCCGCTGTGGATCGACACCGACAGCGCGCGGCGCCGCCTGGCCCCGCCGCCCGGCGAGGCGGGCGACGCGCTGTGGCCGCAGTCCTGGGCCATCGAGATGCAGGCCCTGGCCGCGCAGTTCCTGGCCGAGCTGATGGGCCCGAAGGCCAGCGCCGCGGCGTTCGTGTGGTTGCCGCCCACGCTGCCGATGACGGCGGCCCAGCTCGCGCAGTTCAGCAAACTCATGCCCAGCGGCGTGCCGGCCAGGCCCGAGGTGCTCAACCGCACGCAATTCGCGCGCGCGCTGCAGGACGGCTGGCAGGACGTGCCACGGCTGCGGGCCGGCGCGCAGCTGCACCTGGCCCAGCTCGAAGGCCATGCCGAGCGCCTGCTGCTGCGCACCACCGGCGAGGCGGTGGACCGCAACGTGCTGCGCGGGCTGGGCGAGCGCACCTCGCCCAAGGTCGCGTCCGAGGCGGCGCGCATCCTCGCGCAGGGCCGCAAGGGCCGGCGCGGCGAGGGCGGGCCCACGCCCCAGGAACTGGCGGTGGCGGCCTCGGCCCTGACCCAGGCGCCGGACCGCCAGCGCGGCTGACCATGCCCGCCGGCCTCACGCTGCACCGCCTGCACGCCCGCACGCCGGCGCGTGCCGAGGCCGTGGCGGCGCGGCTGGCCCTGCGGGCCCTCGCGGCCGACCTGGAAGACGCCGTGCCGCGCAGCCTGCCGCCACAGGCACTGCTGTGGCTGCGCCGGCTGCACCTGCAGGCGCCGGCTGCCGCCCTGGCGCGCCCGGGTGCGGTGGGGCTGCGCCAGGCGTGGGTCAGCCAGGGCCGCGAGCGGCTGGACGCTGCCCTCGCGCGCGCTGCACGGCCGGCGCTGGGGCCGGTGGCGGCTGATGCCGAGGCGGTGCTCTTCGCCGACGAGGCCGAGATGCTGGCCTGCCTGGCGCTGGCCGCGCGCGGGGGGCAGCTGGACCGCTGGTGGTGGCGGGGGCTGCTCGGCCGGCACTGGCCGCAATGGCAGTCGGCCTGGGCGGCACGGCCGCAGGCCCAGGGCGCGGCGCGGCGGCTGCTGGCGCGCATGGTGCAGCCTGGGGCGGCGCAGGAGAGCGGGCAGGAGGGCGAAGCGGAGGACGCGGCGTCGCTTGCCATGGCAGGCGGAGGGCCGGGCTCCAATGTGCCGTTGCCCGTGCGAGGGGCGGGGCTCGGCGGCGAGGTGCTGGCGGAATCGGCCGGGCCGGCACCGGGCGAGGCGATGCCAGCGGCGTCGACACCCGGGCCGTGGCGGGCGCAGCTGGCCGGCGATGAAGCGCCGGCCGCGCGTGCGATGGCGCCAGGCCCGTCCCCAAGTGATCGAGCGGAGCGCGGGGCCGAAGCCCTGGTCGTGCCGGTCGCGCCGCACGCTGCAGGCGCAGCCCAGTCCGCCCATGCACCGCATGAGGTCCCGACGCGGGCGCCGGCACCGGGCAGCGGCCTTGAGACGCGGCCGCGCGCTGTGGACGCCCGGCCCGACGAAGCGGCGCCAACGCCGGGCCAGGGCGACGGCCCGGCATGGCGCGGGCTCGTCGCGGGCGCCTCGCCAGCATCTCCCGCGCCGCGGCGGGCCGCGCCGGCCGCGTCGCCCTCTCACCTGGGCACAGCGCCGAGCCTGCCGCCTGCGTCGCCGGCCGCCGCGCCGCTGGCCCGCCGCGACGCCGCCGCCGCACCACCTGCGGCGGCGATGCCCGTCGCGCCGCACCCCCCTGCGCCGGCCAGCCACAGCGAGAGGCCTGCCGAGCTGCCGCCTGCCGCTCCCCTGTGGCCCTGGCCCGAGGCGCGGCTGTCGCGCTCGGCGCCCTTGCTGTTCATCGTCAACGCGCTGCTCGAAGACGGCCTCTACCCCGACTTCACACGCCCGCGCGACCCCGGCCTGCCCGTGCCGTTGTGGGCCCTGCTGGCGGCCCTGGCACGGGCCTGGCGGCTGCCGCGCGACCCGCTGCTGTCGCTGCTCGACGAGCGCTCACCCCCGTGGCAGGCCGGCGAGCTGCCGGCCGCCCCGGGCGTGGCGGCCGGGCCCTGGGCCGAGTGGCTGCCGGCCTATGCCCGCTCGCTGCGGCGGCGGCTCGGCCGACGCCTGGGCGTGCCCGCGCGGCGCTGGGCGTCGGCCCTGCAGTTGCCGCAGCCCGCGCGGCTGTGGGTGAGCGAGGCCGACTGGATCGCCGAGTTCGAACTCGCCCACCATGACGTGGCCTGGCGCCTGGCGGGGCTCGACCGTGACCCCGGCTGGCTGCCCGCGGTGGACACCCGGCTTCAGTTCAGGTTCCACTGATGCGCGCCGACACCCCACCCGATCTCTGGCCCGAGGCCGCCACGGCGCTGCGGGCGCTGCTGCTGGGCGCGGCCTGGCGCGTGCTGCAGAGCGCCGAGGCCCTGCTCGGTGAAGACGAAGTGGCGCAGCGTTTCGCCTTCGCGCAGGACTACGCGGCCGCGTTCGAGGCGCTGCCCGAGGCGATGCCGGTGCACCCGGGCCTGGCCCTGTTGGCGCGCGGCTGGCCCGAGCAGGCAGCCGAACTCTGGCTGGTGCATGGGCTCGTGGAGGAAGACCGCCGCTTCGCGCCGCTGTTCGAAGCCCTCAATGCCGCGCTCGGCGACGAGGGCAGCCAGCCCGGGCCGGCCTGGCTGCAGCAGACGTTTGGCAACCTGCCCGGGCAGGGGGTGCGCCCCGCATTGCGCGCCTTGCTGCAGGCGGGCGTGCTGAAGGCCGAATCACCCGGCCAGCCGCGCGCCGCCCAGCGCCACGAGGTGGAAGAAGCCTGCTGGGCCGCGCTGCGCGGCGAGCCCTTGGCCGACCCCGCGCCCAGCCTTCGCCTGCAGCCGGTGCAGGCTGCCGCCGAGCTGGCAAGCCTGGTGCTGAAGCCGGCCACGCGCGAGGCCTTGGCCGGTTGGCAGCCCGGGCAGCCGCTGCTCGTGCGCGGCCCGGAGCACAACGGCCGCGGCACCCTGGCGGCGGCCCTCGCCCGCGCGCAGGGCCAGCCGGTGCTGGTGTGCCGCCTGGAGGCCGGGCAGCCCGCGCCCGCCATGCTGGCGGCGCTGGCCGCGCTGTGTGGCGCGATGCCGCTGCTGCGGGTGGACGTGCCACCGGGCGAGTCGCTGCGCCTGCCCACGCTGCCCCGGGGCTTTGCCGTGGTGGCGGGCGACGAGGACGGCCTGGAGGGCCTGCCCGACGACACGCTGGCGCTGTCCCTGCCACTGCCGGCTTTCGAGCAGCGCCTGGCCCTGATCGAGCAGGCCCGCCCCGGCCAGGCCGACGCCCCGGCGTTGGCCGCGCGGCTGCACCTGGCCTGCGGGCACCTGTGCCGGGCACTCGCCCGCCGCGAGGCCACGGGCGAAGCCGCCTTGCGCGACGCCGCGCTGGCCGGCGGCGCGGCAGGCCTGGCCCGCCTGGCCCAGCGCCTGGACCCGGCCCACGCGCCGCCCGAGGCCCTGGTGCTGGACGACACCCTGCGCCGCGACCTGGCCGCGCTGGCCGCGCGCTGCCAGCAGCGTGACCGCCTGCGCGCCGAACTGCCCGCGGCCTTCGCCGCCCGCCTGAACGCCGGCGTGCGCGCGCTGCTCGCCGGCCCCTCGGGCACGGGCAAGACGCTGGCGGCCCAGGTGCTCGCCCGCGAGCTCGGGCTGCCGCTGTTCCGGCTGGACCTGTCGGCCGTCGTGAGCAAGTACATCGGCGAGACCGAGCGCAACTTGCACAAGCTGCTGTCCGCCGCGCAGGCGCTGGACGTGATGCTGCTGCTGGACGAAGGCGACGCGCTGCTCGCGTCGCGCACGGAGGTCGGCTCCAGCAACGACCGCTACGCCAACCTGGAGACCAACTTCCTGCTGCAACGCCTGGAGAGCCACCAGGGCCTGGTGCTGGTGACGACGAACGCGCAGGCGCGCATCGACAGTGCCTTCATGCGGCGCTTCGATTTCGTCATCCCGTTCCGCGCGCCGGAGGTGGCCGAGCGGCTGCGGCTGTGGCGCGCGCACCTGCCGGCGTCGCATGCGCTGTCCGACGCGCAACTGGGCGTGGTGGCGGAAGCGTGTGCGCTGGCGGGCGGGCAGGTGAGGAACGTGGTGCTGGACGCGGTGTCGTCGGCGTTGGCGGCGGGGGGTGTGGTGGATGGGGGGAGGGTGTTGGAGGCGTTGCAGAGGGAGTACCGGCGGGGCGGGGGGCTGTGTCCTCTGGGGCGGTTGTGAAGGTCGGCGTGTTGCTGCAGTGGGCCGTTGGTTGGCTTGCTCTTGGGAAGAGTCTTTCGACTCGGTACACCGCCGCGGGGCGGATTCCCGCGGCGGTGTACCGAGTCGAAAGGCTCTTCGCAAAGGCAACCCATCAACCCCAGCGCCGAGTTGAAAGGCTCTCCGCAAAAGCCTCCCCGGCATATCCGCAAAAGTCGGAACCCGAGCGCGCCGCCCTCCGCCGGAGGTCACCATGCTGACCCCCCGCACCTTCGCCCCCCGCGTCGCCAAACCCAAGAGCGACCCCCGCTTCGTCGCCGTCACCGAGCAAGCCCAGGCCGGCGCCAAGAAGCTCAAGCAGCACCCCACTGCCGCCACCAAGGCCCGCCAGGCGAGCAAGTCCGCCAAGCCTCCCGGCAACGAACGCCTGGCCGCCGCCAAGGCCAAGGTGGTGGATGCCGTCAAGGAAGCCCCCGCGCCCAAGCCGCAGCCCGCGTCGTTCAAGGCGCTGCTGCGCGCCGAGATCGACAAGGCCATGCCCAAGACGCTGGGCGACACCGAGAAGTTCATGCAGGGCGGCGCGCAGTCGCAGATGAAGGGCGCGGCCAGCGGCGGCGTGGCGCAGCAGAAGGACGCGGCCACCGGGCCGGCTGACCAGGCCGTCAAGCAGCCGCCCAATGCGGGCGCCATCCCCGAGCAGCCGAGCACGCCGCTGCCGCCCGAGCCCGCCGCCGGGGCGCCGCCGATCGCGGGCGGTCAGGCCATGCCGTTGCCCGCGACGCCGCAGGAGGTGTCGCTGCAGGAGACGAAGAAGGACACCGACCAGGCGCTCAAGGACGAGAAGATCAAGCCCGAGAGCCTGCCCAAGGCCAACGACCCGCGCTTCTCGGCCGTGGCCGACGCCAAGGGCAAGGTGGCGGCGCAGGCCGACAAGGCGCCGGCTCAGTTCCGCGCCAAGGAGGCCGGGGTGCTCGCCAAGGCCGGTGCGCAGGCCAGCGGCGCGGCCCGCACCGGCGCGCTGTTGATGGCCGGCCGCAAGGGCGCGGGCAATGCCAAGGTGCTCAGCCGCCAGCAGCAGCAGGCGGCCAAGGAGGAGGCCGAGCGCGCCAAGGTGGCGGCCACCGTCGAGGGCATCTACACCCGCACCAAGACGCGCGTGGAGGCCAAGCTCGGCGGGCTGGACGCCGAGGTGAGCGCGATCTTCGACCCCGGCGTGGACGCCGCCATCGCGCAGATGAAGGCCTTCGTCGACGACAAGCTCTTCGACTACAAGCTGCGCCGCTACCTGAGCATCCCGCTCGTGGGCCTGGCGCGCTGGCTGCGCGATGCGGCGCTGGGCCTGCCTGACGAGGTCAACGTCTTCTACACCCAGGGGCGCGCCGTCTTCACGCGCACGATGGACGCCCTCGTCGACCGCGTGGCCGCCCTCGTCGAGCGCCGCCTGGCCGAGGCCAAGGCCGAGGTGGCGGCGGGCCAGGCGGAGATCAAGGCCTATGTGGCGAGCCTGCCGGCCAACCTCCAGGCTGCCGGCAAGGCCGCCGAAGGCGCGGTGAACGACCGCTTCAAGGAGCTGGAGGAGGGCATCGAGAGCAAGAAGAACGAGATCGCCCAGGGCCTTGCGCAGAAGTACAAGGAGGCCTTCGACAAGGCCGACGAGGCCCTCAAGCAGATGCAGGAGGAAAACAAGGGGCTGGTCGCGGGCTTCATCGAGAAGCTCGGGGCGATCATCAAGGCGCTGATGGAGTTCAAGGCCAAGCTGCTGGGCCTGCTGAGGAAGGGCGCCGAGACCATCCAGCTGATCCTGGACGACCCCATCGGCTTCCTCGGCAACCTGATCGCGGCGGTGAAGGGCGGCTTCAACGCCTTCGTGGGCAACATCTGGACCCACCTGAAGGCCGGCTTCTTCAAATGGCTGCTGGGCTCGCTCGCGGCGGCCGGCATCGCGCTGCCGAGCGACCTGAGCCTGCTGTCGGTGTTCAAGCTCGTGCTGGACGTGCTGGGCATCACCTACCCCAAGCTGCGCGCCAAGGCCGTCAAGCTCATCGGCGAGACGGCCGTGACCGTCATCGAGAAGCTGGCCGAGTACGTGCAGGCCCTCTTCACCGGCGGCGTGGCCAAGCTGTGGGAGCAGGTGAAGGCGGACCTCTCCGCGCTCAAGGACATGGTCATCGGCGCCATCCAGGACTGGCTCATCGAGACCGTGGTGAAGCAGGCCGTGACGAAGGTGGTGTCGATGTTCAACCCGGCGGGGGCCATCGTGCAGGCCATCATCGCCATCTACAACGTGGTCATGTTCGTCATCGAGAAGGCGCAGCAGATCATGGCCCTCGTGGAGGCCGTCATCAACTCGGTGCACGCCATCGCCACGGGTGCCATCGGCGGCGCCATCGCCTGGATCGAGAAATCGCTGGCGGCGGCGATTCCCGTCGTCATCGGGTTCCTGGCGCGGCTGCTGGGGCTGTCGGGCATCACCGAGAAGATCCAGGGCTTCATCAAGAAGGTGCAGAGCAAGGTCGATGCGGCCATCGACAAGGTGCTCGGCAAGATCGTGGGCGTCATCAAGAAGCTCTTCGGCAAGGTCAAGGCTGGCGCCAAGAAGCTGCTGAGCTGGTGGAAGGCCAAGCTCAGCTTCAAGGTGGGTGATGAGTCGCACACGCTGTCGTTCAAGGGCGAGAAGGCGTCGGCCAAGCTCTACGTGGCCAGCAACCCGCAGCTCGTGAAGGACTTCGTCAACGATCGGCGCGCCACGGCCAAGACCAAGGCGGCCAAGGCGGCGGTGGCGGCCATCGACGGCCTGGTGGGCCAGATCGACACCGAGATGAAGAAGCCCGAAGACCAGCAGGACGCCGACAAGATCACGCAGCTCTTCAACGACATCGGCGCCAAGCTGCCGCTGATCATGTCGGAGGACGACTGGGGCGAGCCCGAGAACCCGGTGCTGCTGAGTTACCCCAAGCCGCGGCTGTCGACCTACGCGCCCATCTACCTCGGCCCGCACGCCAGCAAGTGGCTGCCGCAGGCCAGCGTGCTCAGCAAGGTGGCGGCGGACCCGAAGGCGTCGACCAAGACGGCGTCGCAGGCCTTCGGCGGCGGCGTCACCGAGGCCGACTGGAAGGCCGTGGGCAAGCGCGTGCGGGTGTTCCAGCCCACGGCGTCGGCGCCGCTGCCGCATGGCGAAGACACCATCGGCATCAACGCCGACCGGCAGATCCAGGTCGGCCTGAAGTTCAAGTACGACGCCGACAAGACCAAGGGCGGCGGCAAGCTCAACCGGCTCTTGCGCCCCTACGGCTTCAGCCCGCAGAACGACGGCATGGATGCCGATCACGTGGTGGAGATCCAGCTCATCGGCCGCGCCGCGGGCGACAACCTTGGCAACCTCTGGCCGCTGGCGGCGAGCGTGAACCGCCACGGGCTGTCGCTGGCCGAGCAGCCGGTGACGTTGCCGGGCCCCACCCCCAAGAGCCACAAGCTGGCCGAGGCGCGCACGAAAAAGAAGAAGGGCGACCTGTGGATCCTGGTCAAGGACACCAAGTAGGCCGCGGGCGGCTCAACGCTGGCGCAGCTGCCGCTGGCCGAAGAGGGCTTCTCGGGCCTTGTCGTCGGTGAGCGGGCGGCGCGCGCCGGCCAGCACCTCCACGCCCCGCTGCACGGCCGGGCGCTTCGCGACCTCGTCGAACCAGCCCTTGAGGTGGGGGTAGTCGGCCATCTCCACGCCCTGGTTCTTCCAGGACCGCAGCCAGGGGAAGACGGCGATGTCGGCAATGCTGTACTCGGCGCCGCCCACGTAGGTCGCGTGCGCGAGGCGCTTGTTGAGCACGCCGTACAGGCGCTGCGCCTCCTGCGTGTAGCGCTCGATGGCGTAGGGCAGTTTCTCGGGCGCGTAGATGCGGAAGTGGTGGGCCTGGCCGAGCATCGGCCCGATGCCGCCCATCTGGAACATGAGCCACTGCAGCACCTCGTACTTGCCGGCCACGTCAGCGGGCAGGAAGCGCCCGGTCTTGCCGGCGAGGTAGAGCAGGATGGCGCCGCTCTCGAACAGCGAGATGGGTTGGCCGCCGGGGCCGTCGGGGTCGGTGAGGGCGGGGATCTTGTTGTTGGGGCTGGTGGCGAGGAAGTCCGGGGCAAACTGCTCGCCGGCGCCGATGTCCACGGGATGGACCCGGTACGCGAGGCCACACTCCTCCAGCATGATGTGGACCTTGTGCCCGTTGGGCGTGGGCCATGAGTAGACTTCGAGCATTGGTCGCCTCCATCCGTGCGCCCAGGCCATCCCAGGCCGTTCCCAGGCATTCCCAGTAATCAGCCCGATTCTCACGACTCATGGTGGTAAAGCAAGTCAAGCACTGGCTCGTGACCCGCGCCAACGCCGCGCGCTGGCGCCCGATCCAGGACTGGGCCGAGGCGCGCGGCGCCGAATTCACGCAGGCCGACGACGGGCAGGGCTTCCTCATCGAGTCGCGCAAGGCCATGCCCGGCCCGCTGCGCATCGAGTGGGGCGCGTCCCAGCGGAGCTACCTGCCGGGCTTCGAGCTGCGCATGCGCTGCGAGATGGGGCTGCACCCTGACCTGCAGCTGATGGTGGTATGCCGCACGCTGATGGAGGAGCTCGAGCGCGCCGTCTTCGAGGCCTACACCGACACGCTCAAGACCCGGGTGGACACCGACACCCCCGAGGAGATGCGCTGGCTCGTCATGTTCCCCAAGTTCAACCCGTCGAGCTCGCCCATGCTGCGCCAGCGCTACGGCATCGTCGGGGTGACCAAGGAGTTGACGGGTGCCTGGGTGGAGGGCGACCTCGGCGAGGCGCTGGTGCAGGCCAGCCAGGACCTGTTGCCCGAGGGGCACCCCTTCGTGCTGATGAGCATGCGCGGCAACCTCTACATGCGCACCGAGATGAGCGAGCCCGACCTGCCCAGGCTGCAGGCCCTCGTGCGGCTGCTCGAGACCGCCGCGCGCGAGGCGCAGCGCGTCAATGGCCGGCTGTCGGAGTCCGGCGCCTGGCCCACCACCACGTCCATCGCCTGGACGCACTCCACGCGGCCTGGCGACGCCTGAGGCGCGCCGGGCCTCAGCCCTTCAGGCTTTCTGCGCGAAGCTCCATGCCAGCTCGGCCAGCGGCCTGGCACTGGCCGCCGTCTCGCGCGCCTGGGCGCTGGAGGCGGTGCCATCCACCACCCGCTTGGCGATGCCTTGCACGATGGCCGCGATGCGGAACATGTTGTAGGCCATGTAGAAGTTCCAGTCGGCCATGACCGCGTTCACGTCGGCCCGGCCGGTGCGCTCGCAGTAGCGCTGAACGTATTCGCGTTCGCTCGGGATGCCCAGTTCGGCCAGGTCCTTGCCGCCCAGCCCCCGTGCGGCGCCCGACGTCTTGATGTGCCAGCTCATGCAGTGGTAGCTGAAGTCGGCCAGCGGGTGGCCGAGCGTGGACAGCTCCCAGTCGAGCACGGCGATGATGCGCGGCTCGGTCGGGTGGAAGACGACGTTGTCCATGCGGTAGTCGCCATGCACGATGCTGACCTCGGCCTCGTCACGCGCCGATGCGGGGATGTTCGACGGCAGCCACGCCAGCAGCGCGTCCATGGCCGGGTTGGGCTCGGTGACCGAGGCCAGGTACTGCTTGCTCCAGCGGCCGATCTGGCGCTCGAAGTAGTTGCCCGGCTTGCCGTAAGCCGCCAGGCCCGCGGCCTGGAAGTCGACCTGGTGCAGCGCCGCGATGACGCGGTTCATCTCGTCGTAGTGGGCCGCGCGCTCGGCGTTGGCCATGCCGGGCAGGCTCTGGTCCCACAGCACGCGGCCCGGCATGAAGCTCATGATGTAGAACGCCCGGCCGATGACGGCCTCGTCCTCGCACAGCGCGAGCATCGCGGGCACCGGGACGGCACTGCCCGCCAGCGCGCCCATGACCTGGAACTCGCGCTCGATGGCGTGCGCGGACGGCAGCAGCTTGGCCACGGGTCCGGGCTTGCTGCGCATGACGTACTGCGCCCCGGGCGTCTTGAGCAGGTAGGTGGGGTTGGACTGGCCGCCCTTGAACTGCTCGACGGCCAGCGGCCCGGCAAAGCCCTCGACATGGGCGGCGAGCCACCCTTCGAGGGCGGCCGTGTCCAGCGGTTGGGCGAGGGGGCGGGTGCCGGTGAATGCTTCCATGGCGGTCGAGGAGTCCGTTCAACCGGCCATTTTGCGAGCGGGGCGGTGGGCGCCGTGTCGCGGCAGCGTCAGCGTGCTGCCGCGGCCAGCAGCTTCTCGCGGCTGAGCACCACCAGGCGCGTGGGCTCCACGCGCACGGCGCCTTCACGCTCGAAGGCCTTGAGCTCCTGGTTCACGCGCTGGCGCGAGGCGCCGAGCAGCTGGGCGAGGTCTTCCTGCGCGAGCTGCAACCCGATGCGGATCTCGTCGCCCTCCTGCACGCCATAGGAGCGCGCGAGCAGCAGCACCTGCTTGGCCAGGCGCGCGGCCAGGGGCCGGGTGTTGAGGTCCTCGATCATGTCGAACATCAGCCGCAGGCGCCGGCAGTTCAGGCGCAGCAGGGCGTCGTAGAGCTCGGAGTGCGCCTTGAGTAGGGCGTGGAAATCGGCCTTGCGCACGCACAGCAGCGTGGTGTCGCCATGGGCGTAGGCATCGTGGGTGCGCGGCAGGCCGTCGAAGAGGGCGATGTCGCCGAACCAGGTGCCAGGCTCGACGTAGGTGAGCGAGATCTGCTTGCCGGCCAGCGAGACCGAGCTCACGCGCACGGCGCCCCTGGCCACGGCCGACCACTCCTCGGCGGGCTCGCCGCGGTGGGAGAGCATGGTCTCGTCGGGCAGGCGGCGCACGTAGGCGCGCTGCAGGATGTCGTTGCGCAGCGGCTCGGACAGCTTGGCGAACCAGGCGCCCTGGTCAATCTGCTGGCGTTCTGCGGGGGTGAGGCTGAGTGCGTTCATGCTGGAGCCGGATTGTGCCGGCCCGGCGTGGGGTCGTTCGCGCGGTGCCCCATGCTAGAGTCGCCCGCGCTGATCTCCACCCACCTTCAACCCTACCGTAGCCGCCCGCAGTCGATGCCCATCACGGCCCTGCGCCCGACGTTGCTGGGCGCCCTCACACCCGCCTTGGCGTTGTTGCTGGGCCTGGCTTATCAGGACGCCCGGGCCCTGGGGGTGGGCCGCCCCGTGGTGCATTCCACCCTGGGCAAGCCGCTGGACGTGAGCTTCCCGCTGCTGCTGTCCGAGGGCGACCTGCTGACCGATGGCTGCCTGCGCGCCGAGGTGGTGGCTGGCGATGCCCGCGTGCCTGCCGGCCTGCTGCAGCTGCGCCTTGAAGGCGAAACCGGCCAGCGCCGCGTGCGACTGCAGAGCCAGGCACGCATCGACGAGCCGGCCCTGCGCATCACGCTGGCCCTGGGTTGCCCGCTGCTGCTGACGCGCGAATTCAGCGTCATCGTCGACCCCGTGGGCGGGGTGGCACCGCCGGCGCCTTCGCCCACCTACGCCGCAGCGCCCGCTGCAGTGACGCCCGCCGCGCCGCCGGTGGCCTCGACGCCGGCGCCAGCGCCCAAACCCCGGGCACGGCCCAAACCCCGCCCCACGGGGCCGCGCCTGACGCTGGAGCGGCCGGAGGTGCTCGTGGCGGAGGCACCGCGCCCCGTCAAGCCTGCGGCGAGTGCGGCCGAGATGGAGCTGACACCGGAGCTCGAAGCGCAGATCGCCCAGCTCGAGCAGACGGTGGCGCAACTGCGCGCCGAACTGCTTGCCCGCCAGGAGGCTGAAGCCGCGCCTGCGGCGGCCTCGGCGCCGGCTTCTGCGGCCGACGTGGCTGAGGTGGCTTCGGCAGCTTCGGCGCCGCCCGTCGTTGCCTCTGCGCCTGCCCCGGCGCCAGCCGTCGTCCGCGCCAGCCGCCCTTCGCCCTACCGCGACCCCATGACCTGGGTGCTGACCCTGGCCATGAGCCTCATCGCGGGTTCGGCTGCGTTCTACTTCAGCCGCTGGCGCGACCTGCGTGCTCGCCAGGAGCTGGCCTACTGGCGGGCCCTGCATGCCGCCGAAGGCGCGGGGGTGTCGCCAGCCCCGGTCGCGCCATCGCCCGGCTTCGCGCCGCCCGTCATCGGCGACGCCGCCCTGCTGCCCGACGAGGGCCAGCACCAGGTCACGCGCCCACAGCCGCGCCCGATGCCGTGGCCGCCTTCCCAGGTCGCGCCAGTCGCGCAGCCGCCCGATGTCGCCACTGCCATGCAGGCCACGCAGCCCATGCCGGCTCGCGCCGTGCCTGCACCGGCGCCTGCGGCCGCGCCCACCCTGACCGTGGCCGACGAGCTGCTGGACCTGCAGCAGCAGGTCGAGTTCCTGCAGTTGCTCGGCCAGCACGAGGCCGCCGCAGACCTGCTGGCCACGCGGTTGAACGCAGGCCCGGTGGGCGCCATGCCCTACCTGATGCTGATGGAGCTGTGCCAGCAGCGCGGCGAGCCCGAGGTGTTTGCCGAGCTGGTCAAGCGCTTCGAGCAGCGCTTTCGCGCGCTGGCGCCGCAGTGGGAGCACAGCCTCTCGCGCGGGCGGGCGCTGGACGCCTGCCCGAGCGTCATCGCACACCTGCAGGTGGTGTGGTCTGACGCCGACGCCGCCATGACGATGTTGCAGCAGCTGCTCGCCGAAGGCGGCGGCCCCGGCGTGCCCCACTTCGACCTGCCCGCCTACCGCGACCTGCTGACGCTCTACAGCGTGGCGCGTGACCTGTTCGAGGCCGGCATGCGCAGCGACGAGGTCGACCTGATGCTGCCGCTGGATTCCAGCTTCGGCCGCTGAGGGCTACATGCCGAAGTCGCTCGAGTCGCCGTTCATGGCCTTCTCGATGAGCTTGCGGCTGAGCCGCTCCGACAGCAGCTCGGCGAAGACGTACACGTAGTTGCGCAGGTAGGCGCCGCGCTTGAAGGCGATGCGCGTCACGTTGCTGCCCAGCAGCGTGCCCAGCGGGCGGGCGACGAGGTCGCTGCCCGGGGGCTCCTCGCGCATGGCCATCTCGGCCACGATGCCCACGCCCATGCCGAGCCGCACATAGGTCTTGATGACGTCGGAGTCGATGGCCTCCAGCACGATGTTGGGCGTGAGGTGGCGCGCGGCGAAGGCCTTGTCGATGCGGGTGCGGCCCGTGAAGCTCGGGTGGTAGGACACCAGCGGTTCGGCGGCCAGCTGCTCCAGGCTGATGCGATCGGCGCTGGCCAGCGGGTGATCGCGCGGCACCACCATCACGTGCTGCCATTCGTAGCAGGGCAGGGTGACGAGTTCGGGGTACTGGGCGAGCGACTCGGTGGCGAGGCCCAGGTCGGCGGTCTCGTCGACCAGCATCCTGGCGACCTGGTCGGGGCTGCCCTGGTGCAGGCTGATGCGCAGCTGCGGCAGGTTCTTGCGCAGCTGCGCGACGGGTGCCGGCAGCACGTAGCGCGCCTGCGTGTGGGTGGTGGCGATGGAGAAGGTGCCGCTGTCCTGGCGCGAGTACTCCTCGCCGATGCGCTTGAGGTTGCCCACCTCGCGCAGGATGATCTCGATGCAGGCCAGCACCTGCTGGCCCGGCTCCGTGATGCGCCGCAGCCGCTTGCCGTGGCGCGAGAAGATGTCGACGCCGAGCTCCTCCTCCAGCTCCAGGATGGCCTTGGAGACACCCGGCTGCGAGGTGAAGAGCGCCTTGGCCGTCTCGGTCAGGTTGAGGTTGCGGCGCGCCGCCTCCTGGACGAAGCGGAATTGATGCAGGTTCATGCCAGCGGCTCCAGGCAGGCGTCGCACATGGCCTGCAGCACGGCCTCGTGTTCGCCGAGCGGCGGGTGCAGCACCCACTCGACACGCGCCCCGTGGCGCTCGCGCAGGCTGTCCATCAGGGGCGGGATGTCGCGGCGCACGTGGCCGCCGGTGCCCAGGAAGAGCGGCAGCACGTGCACGCGCGTGCAGCCATCGGCCACGAGGCGCTCCGCGGCCTCGCCGAAGCTGGGTGCCATGAACTCGAGGAAGGACAGCACCAGGGGCGTCTGCGGGCGGGCCAGCCGCAAGCGCTCGGCCACAGCCTCGAAGGGCCGGGCCCAGGCGGGGTCGCGCGCGCCATGGCAAAAGAGCAGCAGGCCGTCCATCAGCGGTACCTCACGAGCCAGGTGAAGGCCGCCATCGACAGGCCCAGGTAGAGCATGCTGGGCGTGGCGGCCACGACCCAGGGCGTCCAGTTCTTGAGCAGCCCGAGGTGGCCCGCGACGTTGTTCAGCAGCACGAAGCTGATGCCCAGCATGATGCCGCCGAAGACCTTGATGCTGATGCCGCCCGAGCGACCGTGCAGGTAGGCGAAGGGCAGGGCCAGGGCCACCATCACGAAGCAGGCGAACGGGTAGAGCGCCTTGCGCCAGAACTGGATGTTGTGGGCCTGGGCCGACTGCTCCTGGGCCGAGAGATGGCGGGTGTAGCGGTAGAGCTCGACGGTGGACATGGACATGGCCGGCAGCACGGCCGCCGCGATGACGCCCGCGTGCAGCGAGCTCTGCCAGTCGAGCTGGTCGAGCTTCTGCTCGCTCACGACCACGTTGCCCACGGGGCTGGCCCCGGCGGGCAAGCCGGGGTTCCAGATGCTGCGGCGCACCTTCTGCAGGTGCCACAGGCCCTGCGCGTCCACGTCGACCTTGTCGGCTTCGGTGCGCGACAGCAGCCGGCCCTCGGCGTCGAACTCGAAGATGTAGACATCTTCCAGCTCGCCGCCGCCGCCCACGCGCCCGACCTTGACGTTGTAGCTGCGCTCCTCGCCATCGACCTTCTGGTGGTCCTTGAGCCAGGCGCCGCGCCGCGTCTGCGTGGCGTCGTGGCTGAAGCCGGCGCGCAGGTCGTTGCTGCGGCGCTCGAACTCGGGGGCCACGTAGTCGCCGACGACAAAGGTCACGATGGCGAACACCGCCGCGAGCCGCGCGAGCAGCCCGAGGGCGCGCGCCGGGCCCAGGCCGCCGGTGCGCAGGATGGTGAACTCGCTGCTCTGCGCCAGGCGCGCCAGCGCAAAGATGGCGCCGATGAGCACGGCGATGGGAAAGAGCGTGTAGAAGTTGCCCGGGATCTCCATGGCCGCCAGCAACGCGGCCTTGCCGGCGCCCGCGCCGATGCGCGACATGCGGTCGATCTCGTCGACGAAGTCGTTGAAGAACACGAGCGACAGGAAGGCCAGCACCACCAGCAGCACCGAGCCGACGATGTCCTTGTAGAGCAGTCGACGCACGGTCCTCATGCGGGGGCTCCGGTCACACGGCGGCGCAGGCAGAAGCGGTTGGCGTTGTCGCGCAGCCAGATGACGGCCAGGCCCAGCACGAAGGCGCTGCCGTGCAGGGCGAGCAAGGCGCGGGGCAGGGTGGTGCGGCCATTGCCCACCCAGGACACCGACACGTTGATCAGGTTGAAGTACACGACGAAGGCCAGCAGCGCGAACAGCAGGTTCCAGTTGCTGGCCCGCCGCGGGTTGGAGGCGGCCAAGCCCACGCCGAGCAGGGCCATGTTGAAGCCCGCGAGGATCATGCCCAGGCGCCAGGCGAGTTCGCCCTGGTTCTTGGGCGTGGGCGTGCGCACCAGGTCCAGCGTCGGCGTGGCCTTGGGCGGCAGCTGGCTCGCGTTGGCGAGCACCTGGGTGTCGGTCATGACCTTGTACTGCTCGAAGCGAGCCAGGCTCTTCTCGCCGGTCTTGAGCTGGGTTTCGTTGCGCTGGCCGTGGTCCAGCACCAGCAGGCGGTCGTCGCCTTCCATCTCGAGCCGCCCGCGGGCCGACGTCGTCACGGACTCGCGCTCGTTCTGGTTGGACAGGATGAAGACGTTGCGCCCCGTCGCGGCGTCATCGCCGTCGCGCTCGATGAAGAACACGCGGCTGCCGTCGCGCGAGGTCTGGAACTGGCCCGGCGCGACGCGGGAAAGGTCGCTGCGCTTCTGGTAGCGGTCGCGCAGTTCGGCGCTGTTCTGGTTGCCCCAGGGCCAGACGATGAGCTCCAGCACGATGACGGCCAGCAGGATGGGCCAGGCCATGCGCAGCACCGGCCGCACGAAGCGCGACAGCGAGATGCCGCTGGCGAACCAGATCGTCATCTCCGACTCGCGGTAGCGCCGCCCGAGCGTCACGACGATGGCGATGAACAGGGACAGGATCAGCATCGTGGCCAGGTGGGCGATGGTGGCGTAGCCCATCAGCAGCACCACGTCCTGCGGGGCGACATTGCCGCCGGCCGCCTGACCCAGCGTCTTGATCAGGGTCAGCGTGAGCATGATGGTCAGGATGACCACCAGGGTGACCCCGAAGCTGCGCGCCAGCTCTGACCGCGTGGATGAATCGAATAACATCAAACGCACTTCTTTCTACTTCCAGTCATTATGGACTTCAAGATTCAAACCGCTGAGCTCGACGGGCTCGCGGGCGCAGGTGCTGACGCTCTGGTCGTGGTGCTGGCCGGTGAGGCCCTGCCCAAGGGGCTGGACGCGGCCGTGGCCAAGCAGGTGCAGGCCGCCATCAAGCTGGGCGACTTCGTGCTCAAGGCCGGGCAGACGCTGGTGGTGACGAACGCCGAGGGCATCAAGTCGCCCCGCCTGGTGCTGGCCGCCAGCGGCAAGGCCACGCTGGCCGCCGCGCGCTCGGCGCTTGCTGCCGCATTGGGGCAGGTGAAGTCGCGCGGCGTGGTGAGTGCAGCCGTGGCGTTCGCAGGCTTCGAGGCCAGCCTGGCCGAGTCGCTGGCCGAACAGACGGCCCTGGCCGCGACCGACGCGGTCTACATCTACCGTCACACCAAGCCGAGCGCGGCGCCGGCCGCCAAGTTGGCGCGCGTGTCTCTGCTGGTGGGCAAGGCCGACCTGAAGGCAGCCAAGGCGGGCCTCGCCCGCGGTGAAGCCATCGCCGCCGGTGTGGAGCTGGCCCGCGAATGCGCCAACCGCCCGGCCAACTACGCCACGCCGACCTACCTCGGCCAGGTCGTGCAGGGCCTGGGCAAGACCCACGGCCTGAAGGTCGAGGTCATGGACAAGAAGGCCGTCGAGAAGCTCGGCATGGGCAGCTTCCTGTCCGTGGCCCAGGGCTCCGACGAGCCGCTGCGCTTCATCGTCGCCCGCTATGAAGGTGCCGCCAAGACCGTGGCGCCCGTGGTGCTGGTGGGCAAGGGCATCACCTTCGACACCGGCGGCATCTCGCTCAAGCCCGGTGCCGAGATGGACGAGATGAAGTTCGACATGGGTGGTGCGGCCAGCGTCATCGGCACGCTGCGCGCGGTCGCCGAACTCCGCCCCAAGCTCAACCTGGTCATGATCGTCGCGGCCTGCGAGAACATGCCCAGCGGCCGTGCGGTGAAGCCGGGTGACGTGGTCACCTCGATGTCGGGCCAGACCATCGAGATCCTGAACACCGACGCCGAAGGCCGCCTCATCCTGTGCGACGCGCTGACCTACGCCGAGCGCTTCAAGCCCGCCGTGGTGGTGGACGTGGCCACGCTGACCGGCGCCTGCGTCATCGCCCTGGGCGGCGTGCGCAGCGGCATGTACGCGAGCGATGACGAACTCGCTGCCGCGCTGACCGCCGCGGGCGACGCGGTGCTCGACCCCTGCTGGCGCATGCCGCTGGACGACGAGTACGCCGAAGGCCTGAAGAGCAACTTCGCCGACGTGCCCAACATCGCCGGCCGCGCCGGTGGCTCGATCACGGCTGCCAAGTTCCTGCAGCGCTTCGCCACCAAGTACCGCTGGGGCCACCTTGACATCGCCGGTACCGCCTGGAAGGGCGGGGCCGCCAAGGGCGCCACGGGCCGCCCGGTGGGCCTGCTGACGCACTTCGTGCTGAGCCACGCCAAGTAAGCCGTGGCCGTCCAGGTCAGCTTCTACAGCGACGCGGCGGACCCGCTGCACTTCTCGTGCCGGCTGATCCGCCGTGCGCTCGCGTCGGGCAAGCCGGTCGGCGTGTGCGTGCCGGCTGCCGACGCCGCGCGGCTGGACCAGCTGCTGTGGACGTTCGAGGCGGTGGAGTTCATCCCCCACCGCCGCTGGGACGGCACCTCGCCGGTCGCGCCGGGAGAAGTGCTGCTCGTCGACGATGCGGCGCAACTGCCGCACCGGGGCCTGCTGCTGAACCTGGGTGACGACATGCCTGGCGACGCGCTGGCCTTCGAGCGCGTGCTGGAGGTCATCGGACACGACCCCGCGCGCGTTCAAGCCGGGCGTGCGCGCTACCGTCGCTATCAGCAGTCCGGTGCCAAGCTGGACCACTTTTCCGCGGCGGGTTGACACGGGGCAAAAAGGGGGCGCGTTGCGGCCTCCCCACGCTCCTCGCGTCCACGCTTTCCCGAATGAGTGGACCCCGGATTTGGGGTATGTTCATTTGGTTGAAAACTCAACGTTCTCTGTTTGTTCCTCTCTCTTCCAAACTGGAGTTGATCCATGCAAATCAAGCTGAATATCGTGGTGGGCGCAGTGGCAGCACTGCTCAGCGGGGCCGCCATGTCGCAGGACCTGGTCGTCAAGATCGGCCACGTCGGCCCGACCAGCGGCGCGATCGCCCACCTCGGCAAGGACAATGAGCTGGGTGCTCGCCTGGCCATCGAGGAACTCAACGCCAAGGGCGTGACCATCGGCGGCAAGAAGGCCAAGTTCGAACTGCTGGCCGAAGACGACGCCGGCGATCCGAAGCAAGGCACCGCCGCCGCCCAGAAGCTGGTGGACTCCAAGGTCAACGGCGTCATCGGCCACCTGAACTCCGGCACCTCCATCCCCGCCTCCAAGGTCTACAGCGACGCGGGCATCCCCCAGATCTCGCCGTCGGCCACCAACCCCAAGTTCACCCGCAACGGCTACAAGACGACCTTCCGCGTCGTGGCTGACGACGTGCACCTGGGCGGCACGCTGGGCAAGTACTCGGTCAAGGAGCTCAAGGGCAAGTCCATCGCCGTCATCGACGACCGCACGGCCTACGGCCAGGGCGTGGCTGACGAGTTCGAGAAGGGCGTCAAGGGCGCGGGCGGCAAGGTCGTCGGCCGCGAATTCACCAACGACAAGGCCACGGACTTCACCGCCATCCTGACCTCCCTGAAGGGCAAGAAGCCCGACGTCGTCTTCTTCGGCGGCATGGACGCCGTGGCCGGCCCGATGCTGCGCCAGATGAAGCAGCTGGGCATCGAAGCCAAGTTCATGGGCGGCGACGGCATCTGCTCGGGCGAGCTGCCCAAGCTGGCCGCCGGCACCATGGGTGACGGCCAGGTCGTCTGCGCCGAGGCTGGTGGCGTCGAGGGCGAAGCCAAGAAGTCGATGGAAGAGTTCAAGACCAAGTTCAAGGGCAAGTTCAACGTCGACGTCCAGATCTACGCACCGTACGTCTATGACGCCGTCAACGTGATGGTCGCCGCCATGGTCAAGGCCGGTTCCGCCGAGCCCGCCAAGTACCTGCCGGTGCTGGCCAAGACGACCGGCTACAAGGGCGTGACGGGCACCATCGCCTTCGACGAGAAGGGCGACATCAAGAACGGCGCCCTGACGCTCTACACCTACAAGGGTGGCGCTCGCGAGCAGATCGCCGTCGTGCGCTGATTTCCCGCTCTGCCTGAAACGCCCGCCGTCCGGCGGGCGTTTTTTTTTGGCGGCCCAACCCGCTGCGTCTGTCTGCGCGCCTGCTCGTCATGTGAATACTTACCGGGAACTCGCGACGCTCAATAGTTACTAGGCAGGCGAAGTTCGCGTCGTCAAACCCCCGGACGGCGTCGGAAACCGGATTTCGTCGGATTTCAAAGGATTGCGCGTGCGATTCGCACGCTTTGGGCTGGTGCGCAGCGGGCAGCTCGGCATGGCCTCGCCGGCTTTGGGTTCTACTGCCGCCCGTCCTGAAAGCGACCCTCGGGCCGTCGTCATGGGCGTGTCATGCGACACGGATTCAAGGGTCACGCACCCTCTAAACGGGGGGCTTTCAAGCCAGGGTACGGAAGGCATGATGCCGGCGCGATCAGAGGCGGGTCGGCCACGGCCATGGGTGTCGGTGACCGCTCCGCGAGGGCCAGGATCGTCTCCGAGGCCCCCAGGGTCGGAATTCGCCGCAAGGCGGTGTTTCGATACATGGTTCCGTGACAGCGTGAATGGAATATCGATACTGATTCGAGTTTCGTTGGGGCGGTATACGGAAGATGGGGCGCCAGGCAGTAGGTGATCGGGGATTTAAATGATTCGAATATTCAACCACTATCTGCACAAGCAAACGCTGCTGCAAGTTTGCTTTGACCTCGGATTGATCGTGTTCGCCGTGATTGCGGTCGTCCTGAGCCAGGGCGAGTCGGCGCAGACGGTGCTGCCCTTTGCCGCGTCGCACGGGCTGTCGCTGGCCGGTTGCATGTTCGTGATCAATTCGGCGACGGGTTTCTACCAACACGTCCACAACCGCTCGGTCACCGAGTCGTGCGCCCGGGCGCTGTTCGGCCTGCTGTTCGGGCTGCCGCTGGCCTACGCGATCTTCAGCCTGGTGCCGTCCAACACGACCCACCGCGACCTGCTGACGCTGGTGGCCATGGTGGCGGTTGCCGCCGTGATGGTGCACCGCGTGTATGCCGCCCACTCCGGCGCCCAGGCCCGCATGCGCAGCCGCATCCTGATCTTCGGCACCGGCGTGGCAGCCCGCACCGTGGGCAATACGCTGCGCGCGTCGGACCCGCATGCGCAGATCGTCGGCTTCTACGCCGGCCCGAATGAAGACCAGCCCGAGGTGCCCCGCGCCGAGATCATCAACGACGGCGCCAACCTGACTGAGGCGGCCCTCAAGCACAACGTCGACGAGATCGTCGTGGCCCTGAGCGAGCGCCGTGGCGGCAGCATGCCGCTGCGCCAGCTGCTGGACTGCAAGCTCTCCGGCGTGCGCGTCGTCGACATCGCCACGCACTTCGAGAAGACGCTGGCCCAGATCAACATCAAGCACGTCAATGCCGGCTGGCTGGTGTTCGGCGATGGCTTCAGCCAGGGCATGCTGCGCGCGGCCATCAAGCGGGTGTGTGACATCGTCTTCGCGGCGCTGATCCTGCTGGTGACCTGGCCCATCATGCTGGTGACGGCGCTGGCCATCCGCGTCGAGTCGCGCGGCCCGGTGCTGTACCGCCAGGAGCGCGTCGGCCTGAACGGCGTGCCGTTCAACGTCATCAAGTTCCGCAGCATGCGCACGGACGCCGAGAAAGACGGCAAGCCCCGCTGGGCGACCAAGAACGACGACCGTGTCACCCGCGTAGGCCGCTTCATCCGCAAGGTCCGCATCGACGAACTGCCCCAGCTGTTCAATGTGCTGTGGGGCGAGATGAGCATGGTGGGCCCGCGCCCGGAGCGCCAGTTCTTCGTGGACGAGCTGATCAGCAAGATCCCCTACTACGCCGTGCGCCACAGCGTGAAGCCTGGCGTGACCGGCTGGGCCCAGGTGCGCTACGAGTACGGCTCCACGATCGAGGACTCGGTCGAGAAGCTCCAGTACGACCTGTACTACGTCAAGAACCACTCGCTCTTCCTGGATCTGCTGATCATGCTGGAGACGGTGGCCGTGGTGCTGACGGGCAAGGGCGCCCGCTGAGCTGGACTGCGCCCGCGCGTGCCGGCATCCACGCCGATGCGCGTGCCGGCGTAAGCGCCGATGGGCGCGGCGCACTGGGCGTGCTTGAATCACGCATGCCCGCATTCGCTGAACCGACGCTGGCCCGGACGCCATGATCGAGCTGCTCGCCCCCTTTCTCGCGCTGAGCAGCCTCAGCGATCTCGTTGCGGCGCTGGCCTACGGCGCCTTCTCGGTCTATTTCGCGTTCCGGCTGCTGCACGGCGGTTTGCCGGCCACGCGGGTGGCGGTCGTCTTCATGGCCGCGCTGCTCTTCAGCACGCTGTGGGCCGGCACGTCGCTCGTGGATGGCCTGCGGCACTGGTCGGACCGGCTGCCCGGCTGGGTCGTTCCGACGCTGGACCTGCTTCGCTTCGGCTGCTGGTTTGTGTTCATGCTGCTGCTGTTGCCGCCACCGCGCCGGCAGAGCGGCTGGGGCTTGCTGCGGCCGCTGGCGGCCTGCGTGCTGCTGGCGCAACTCTGGATCACGTTGTCCGCCGACAACCTGCCGCCCGGCGCCCTGGCGCGCCCGCAGGCACTGGCGGCCCTGGCCATTGCCGTCCTGGGCCTCGTCATGGTGGAGCAGATGCTGCGCAACGCCACGGGCGACGCGCGCTGGAACGCCAAGCCCGTGTGCCTGGGCCTGGGTGCGATCTTCGTCTTCGACCTCTTCATCAGCTCCCAGGCCGCGCTGTTCCAGCGCTTCGATGGCGACGCCGTCAGCGTGCGCTCCTTCGTGCATGCGGCGGCCGTGCCGCTGCTGTATGTGGCGTCGCGCCGCCATGCCGACTGGCTGGGCAAGCTGCACGTGTCGCGGGCGGCCGTCTTCCACTCGGCCACGCTGCTGCTGGTGGGTGCCTACCTGTTGATGGTGGCCGGCGTGGGCTACTACGTGCGCTACACCAGCGGCGACTGGGGCCGGGCGCTGTCGGTGGCGCTGGTGTTCGTGGCCCTTGTTGCGCTGGCCCTGCTGGTGGCGTCGGGCTCGATGCGCTCGCGGCTGCGCGTGTACATCAGCAAGAACTTCTTCAGCTACCGCTACGACTACCGGGAAGAGTGGCTGCGCTTCACGCAGCTGCTGTCCAGCAGCACCGAGTCCCAGCACACGTCCGAGACGGTCGTGAAGGCGCTGGCCAACCTGGTCGAGAGTCCGAGCGGCATGCTGTGGATGCAGCGCAGCGCCGGCGGTGACTTCGTCCAGAGCGCGTCCTGGAACCTGCCGACGCAGTCCGTCAGCGAGGCGCGTGAGGGCACCCTCGCGCGCTTCTGGCAGGAGCGCGCCTGGATCATCGACATCGACGAATGGCGCGGGCGCCGGGAGGCCTACCCGGGGCTGGAGCTGCCGGCGTGGCTGGTGGAGGAGCCGCGCTGCTGGCTGCTCGTGCCCCTGCTCGTGCGGGAGGCGCTGATCGGCTTTGTCGTGCTCGGTCGCCCGCGCGCGGTCGTGGAGCTGAACTGGGAGGTGCGCGACCTGTTGCGCACGGCGGCCAGCCAGGCGTCGGGCTACCTCGACCAGGCCCAGGCCACCGAGGCGTTGCTGGAGGCGCGCAAGTTCGACGCCTTCAACCGCATGTCCGCCTTCGTCGTGCACGACCTGAAGAACATCGTCACGCAGCTCTCGCTGATGATGAAGAACGCCAAGCGCCTGCGCGACAACCCCGAGTTCCAGCAGGACATGCTCGACACGGTGGAGAACTCGCTGGAGAAGATGCGCCAGCTGATGTTGCAGTTGCGCGAGGGGGACAAGCCCCACGGCGTGACGAGCGGGGTTGACCTGGAGCAGATCGCCAAGCGCCTGGCCGCCGCAGCATCCAGCAAGGGGCGGGCGCTGGAGCTGGTGCTGCAGCCGGGCGTCAGCACCCGGGGTCATGCCGAGCGCGTGGAGCGAGTGCTCGGGCATGTCGTGCAGAACGCGTTCGACGCCACGCCGCCGTCAGGGCGTGTGATCCTCACGCTGGACGCGCAGGGCAGCCAGGCCCGCGTTCGGGTTGAGGACACGGGCTGCGGGATGACCGAGGATTTCATACAGAATCGCCTCTTCAAGCCGTTCCAGACCACCAAGGCCAGCGGCATGGGCATCGGTGCCCACGAGAGCTATCAATACGTGCATGAACTGGGGGGAAAGATCAGCGTGCAGAGTGAACTGAACCGCGGGACCACCGTCACGCTGTTGCTACCGTTGTTCCATGCCCAGTCCGATGCGCCGCTGGCGGCGCTGGACGTCCAATGAACACGCCGCGGCACGCCCCCCTGTTGATCGTCGAGGACGATCTCGCACTGCAAAAGCAGCTGAAGTGGTCGCTGGACCGCTTCGAGTCCGTCACGGCTGACGACGTCGCCAGTGCCGTGCTGCAGTTCCGCCGCAACAGCCCGGCCGTCGTCACGATGGATCTCGGCCTGCCGCCGGACCGCGACTCGGTCTCCGAGGGGTTCAAGTGCCTGGAGAAGCTGCTGGAGCTGGACCCGGCCGTGAAGGTCATCGTCCTGACAGGCCAGAACGACCAGGACAACGCGCTGCGGGCCATCCGCATGGGTGCCTACGATTTCCTGGCCAAGCCGGTCGACCCTGACGTGCTGAGCCTGACGGTGGAGCGTGCCTACCGGCTCTATGAGCTGCAGCAGGAAAACCGCCGGCTGCAGACGCAGCAGAGCAGCGACGTCTTCTCCGGCCTCATCACGCGTGACCCCGGCATGCAGCGCGTGTGCCGCATGATCGAGAAGGTCGCCCCGAGCGACGCCACCGTGCTGCTGCTGGGCGAGAGCGGCACCGGCAAGGAGGTGCTGGCCCAGGGCCTGCACGACGCCTCCAAGCGCAAGGGCCGCTTCGTCGCCATCAATTGCGCCGCCATTCCCGAGACGCTGCTGGAGAGCGAGCTCTTCGGCTACGAGAAGGGTGCGTTCACGGGCGCGACCAAGTCCACGCTCGGCAAGATCGAGACGGCCAACGGCGGCACGCTGATGCTCGACGAAATCGGCGACCTGCCGATGCCCTTGCAGGCCAAGCTGCTGCGCTTCCTGCAGGAGCGCGTCATCGAGCGCGTGGGCGGCCGCCAGGAGATCCCGATCGACGTGCGCGTCGTCGGCGCCACGCACCAGGACCTGAAGCAGCGCATCGCCGACGGCCTGTTCCGCGAGGACCTGTTCTACCGCCTGGCCGAGATCGTGGTGGAGATCCCGCCGCTGCGCGAGCGCATGGGCGACCCGGTGCTGCTGTCGCACGCGTTTGCGCGGCGCTTTGCCACCGACATGCGCCGCCCCGTGCCCACGCTCGCGGAGGACGCCGTGCGCGCCCTCGAGACGCATCGCTGGCCGGGCAACGTGCGCGAGCTGCAGAACATGCTCAAGCGCGCCGTGATCATGTGCGAGGACGACCGCATCACGGCCATGGACCTGGGGCTGAAGGTCCCTGCTTCTCAGGCCGATGAGCCCGCGCCGACGCTGGACCTGCGCACGGTGCGCGAGAACGCCGAACGCCAGGCCCTGATCACGGCGCTGGCGCGCACCGACGGCAATATCGTTCGCGCGGCCGAGTTGCTCGGCATCAGCCGCCCGACCCTCTACGACATGATGAACCGGTTGCAGATCAAATGACGAACTTCAAAGGAAAGGCCCGCGTTGGTGCCCGGCTGGGTGGCACGCTGGTGTTGGCGTCGGCTGCGCTTTTGTCGGGTTGCTTCGGGCCGAATGCAGAGCAGCTCGTGACTTCGGGCAAGGCCCGGATGGACAAGCAGGAGTACAAGGCCGCCGTCATCGAGTTCAAGAACGCGCTGCAGAAGGATGCCTCTCTCGTCGAGGCGCGCTTCTGGCTCGGCAAGGCCTTGCTGGAGAGCGGCGACGTGCAGGGCGCCTGGCTCGAGCTGAACAAGGTGCGCGAGGCAGGCTACAACCCCGACCAGCTCGCGCCGGTGATGGCGGCAACCCTCATCCTGAAGGGCGAGCTTGACAAGTTCATCGCCGAGTACGCTGACGTCCAGCTGAGCGACCCCAAGCGGCAGGCCGAGCTGAAGGCCGCACTGGCCACCGCCTACGGGGCCAAGGGCAAGCTCGTGCAGGCCCGCGCCGCAGCCGACGCGGCGCTGAAGGCCGACCCGAACAACGTCATCGCCCAGCTCGCTGTGGCGCAGTTGCTGCAGCTGGGTGGCGACAAGAACGCTGCGCTGGAGCAGGTCGAGCGCGCGATGAAGGCCAACCCGGACTCCCCGCGCCCCTGGATCTCCAAGGCGGAGATCCTGCAGGCCAGTGCGGCCGACCCTGCTGCGGTCATTGCCGCTTACCGCGAAGCACTCAAGCGCGACAAGACCAACAACGCCGCGCACATGGGCATCATCGGCCTGCTGATGCAGCAGCGGGACTTCGAAAGCGTCGACAAGCAGCTGGCCGAGCTCGAGAAACTGCAGCCCAACAACCTGCAGATCCGTTACTACAAGACTTTGCTCGCGCTGGAGCGCAAGGACCTGAAGACTGCCTACGAGGGTGTGCAGCAGCTGCTCAAGCTGTTGCCGTCGAATGCCCGGTTCCTGCATCTGGCCGGTGCTATCGAATACGAGCGCGGCGCCTACCTGCAGGCCATTGCCCACCTTGGCAAGGCGCTGCCCAACGCACAGAACCCGGTCGCCGTGCGCGTGCTGCTGGCGCGGGCCCAGCTGCGCGCGGGTGACCCACGCAAAGCGCTTTCGTTCGTGCAACCCTTGCTCGATTCGGAGACGCAGATGCCGGCGGAGGTGTATGCCGTCGCTGCCGATGCGCACCTGCAGGCCGGCAACGGCGAAGCGGCCAAGAAGATGTTCGCCAAGAATCTCCAGAGCAACCCGAAGGACGCACGCAGCCGGACGGCGCTGGCGCTGGCCGACCTGGCCAGCGGGCGGGCCGACAAGGCCATGTCGGATCTGGAAGCCATCGCCGCGGCCGACGGCGGGGGCGAAGCGGCCGTGGCCATGGTCGTGACGCACATCCGCAACGGCCGGTTCGAGCAGGCCCGCGCTTCGATCGATGGCATCGACCGCAAATACCCCACGAAGCCGGTCGCTCCGTTCTTTCGCGGTCAGGTGGAGCTGCGCACGGGCCATGCCGCCAAGGCGCGCGAGCAGTTCGAGCTGGCGCTGTCACGTCAGGCGTCGTATTTGCCCGCCGTCTCGGCGCTGGTGGCCATGGACCAGGCTGAAGGGAAGCTGGATGCAGCTGTCAGCCGCTACGAGAAGCTGGTCGCTGCGGACCCACAGTCGGCGCCCGCCCTCGTCGGGCTGATCGCCACGCGGGCGCGGGCAGGTGCCCGCATAGAAGACATCCGTCAGCAGCTGGAGGCGGCAGTCAAGAAGTTCCCCGATGTCGACCAGGTCCGCGTCGCGCTCGTCACGGCCCTGCTCGAAAGCGGCGACACCAAGGGCGGCCTGCAGGCGGCCAACGAGGCCGCCACGCGCTTCCCGGACAGCCCCAGGATCCTCGAGATGCAGGGCGTCGCCGAGCTCAAGGCCGGCAACACCAACCAGGCCCTGCAGGCGTTCACGCGCATGGCGACGCTGCAGCCCAGTGCCGTGGAGCCGCTGATGCGGATCGCCGAGGCCCACCTGACCCGCAATGACGTGCCGTCGGCGATCGGTCAGTTGCGCAAGGCCGTGGCACTCAACCCCGCCTACGTGCCGGCGCGGGCCAATCTCATCACGCTGCTGTCGCGCACCGGCAAGATGGAAGAGGCGCTGGCCCAGGCCAAGACCCTGCAGACAGCCCTGCCGACCCAGCCGTATGGCTGGACGTTTGAAGGTGACCTGCAGTCGTCCAGGGGCAACAAGCCGGCCGCCGTCGCGGCCTATCGCACGAGCTTCGCGAAAGAGCCTGAGGTGCAGACGGCCATGAAGCTGCACCGGGCGCTGCTGAACGCGAGCCTGAACGCGGAGGCCGACAAGCTGCAGGCCGACTGGCTTGCCAAGCAGCCCAACGATCCGCGCTTCAATTTCTACCTTGGCGACCTTGCCATGGTGCGCAAGGACTATGACCAGGCCGAGCAGCTGTACCGCAAGGTGCTGAACGCCCAGCCCAAGAATCCGGTGGTGCTGAACAATCTGGCCTGGCTGCTGCATCGCGCTGGCAAGCCCGGTGCGCTGGAAATGGCCGAGAAGGCGCTGGCCGAGGCGCCGAACTCCACGGCATTGATGGACACGATCGCCGAGATTCAAGCGGCGGCGGGCCAGCTCGACAAGGCCCTGGCGATGCAGAAGAGGGCGGTCGACCTGGACCCGGATCAGCCAATGCATCGTCTGCACCTCGCTCAATACCTCGCCAAGAGCAATCAGAAGGCGGCGGCACGCGCCGAACTGCAGAAGCTGGCGCAGTTGGGCAACGCATTTCCCCGGCAGGACGATGTGCAAAAGCTGCTGGCTTCCCTTTAGGCTTGAGGTTTCAACGACAGGCGCCTTGATGCGCGAGGTGTGATGCAGATCAAGCAAGCGAGTCTCCGCAAGCGCATGCACCAGCTGATGCGGCGGGCCTTCGGGCGCCTGCCGCGCGACCTGCGGCATGGCATCTACCGTCGCATGATCGATTGCGACCCGGCGCCCGACCCTCGGCTGGAGCTGAAGGTCGCGGAAACGCGCGAGGAACTCGAGGACTGCTTCCGCATCCTGCACGACGCCTACGTCGCCAGCGGCTTCATGAAGCCGTCGCCCTCGGGGCTGCGCGTGACCATGTATCACGCGCTGCCCACGACGACCACGCTGTGCGCCAAGTACGACGGGCGTGTCGTGGGCACCATGTCCATGATCCGCGAGGGCGTGTTCGGCTTCCCGCTGCAGTCGGTGTTCGACCTGAGCGACGTGCGCGCCAAGCAGGGCCAGATCGCCGAGATCTCGGCGCTGGCCGTGCATCCGGACTTCCGCAAGACCGGCGGGGCGATCCTGTTCCCGCTGATGAAGTTCATGTACGAGTACTGCACGGAGTACTTCGATACCCGGCACCTGGTCATTGCTGTCAACCCCGACAAGATCGAGCTGTACGAGTCGCTGCTGTTCTTCGAGCGCCTGCAGGAGAACGTGGTCGACAAGTACGACTTCGCCAATGGCGCGCCCGCCGTGGGTGCCACGCTGGACCTGCCGCTGGCCAAGGAGCTGTTCCGCCGCGTGTACGGCAAGCGCAAGGAGCGCAAGAACCTCTACAGCTACTTCGTGCAGCTGCGCATGCCGCACATCAAGCTGCCCAAGCGCCGCTACTTCACGACCAACGACCCGGTCCTGACGCCGGCCATCCTCGACCACTTCTTCAACCACCGCAGCAAGGTCTTCGACGAGCTCGACGACCGCCGCAAGGCACTGCTGTGGTCCATCTACGACCAGCCCGAGTTCCGCGCCGTGCTGCCGATGATGAGTGGCTCGTCCACGGGCTTTCACCCGATGCGGCGCCACCAGCGCTTCTCGCTGCGCTGCCCGGCGGAGCTGCGCGTGCAGCAGGACGGCGAGGATCGGGCCATCGTGATGACGGTCATCGAGATCTCGCTGTCCGGCTTCCAGGCGCAATCCAAGCTCGACGTTCCCGTGGGCGCCGAGGGCGCGGTGCGGGTGCAGCTGGGTGCCCAGGACATGGCCGCCCTGACCGTGCGCGTCATGCGCCGCCACCACACGGACACCGGCGAGTTCTACGGCTTCAAGATCGACGAGCCCGACGAAGTCTGGCGGCGCGCCGTCAGCGCGCTCGAGACCGAGCACGTCGCCGGCGATCTCTGAGCGGCTGCGGCCGTAGCCGCAGCTTCCAAAGCGACCACCACGAGCCCGGCAGGGCGCTCATGACGGCGCGTGGGTGCCCGTGCAGAAGCGCTGTCTGCCAACGCACGGCAGCCTTGAAAAGAAAAAACCCCGCCGAGGCGGGGTTTGGCTGCAGCGAGCGACGACTTGCGGCGTCACCCGGCTCCAGAATTACTTGGCTTGACGGCGACGGCCGGCGAAGCCGACACCAGCCAGGGCCAGACCGACCAGGCCCAGCGTTGCCGGCTCGGGCAGGCGGGTGGCTTCGATCGTGCCGGACCAGGTGTTGTTGTCCAGGCCAGAGTCGTCAGCCGTGAACGGGATGCCGTCGGCACCGACCAGCTGCTGCGTCAGGGCAGCAATGGTGGTGTTGGTGAACTGGGCGCTGAAAATGCCGGTCCACTTGGTGATGTCGTCGGTGGGGTCGCAGACGCCGTTCAGGTTCAGGTCGTCGCAAGCCAGACCGTTGATGGTCATGGTGGCGGACACGTTGTTGCCCAGCTGGCCCAGCTTGAAGGGGGTGTGCACCCCGGCGATGGTGTCGCCTTCGACCAGGAAGGTGGCGTCGAAGATCCAGTTCGGCTGGGTTTGGAACTTCAGGAACTTGTGCACGTTCGTGGCGGTGCCCAGCGCGAAGGCATTGCCCGTCTCACCCGGCAGGATGGTGGGGTCGGCCATGTCGCGGATCTCGCCCATGCTGCCAACCGGCACGCCAGCGGCGAACGAACCGGTGCGCAGGTTCTGCGACAGGAACGTGCCCATGGTCTGGGTGGCGCCGTTGGGCGGCGGGTTGATGTTGAGCGGGTCGTTGTTCCAGTCGATGTTGCCCAGCGTGATCAGCACTTGGCCGAACGTCAGGTTGTCGATGCCGACGATGGGGGTCGCCGAAGCAACCGTCGTGGCCGCGAGGGCCGCTGCGGCAACCAGCGTCTTCAGGGTCTTGCTCATTTGAATCTCCTTGATTCACTTGCTTGAAGTTGGGGCGCGGCCCCGGACGACAGCTATTAAGCAGGTGCCGTGCCAGCTTTTGCGACCGGGATGAAAAGTCATTATGAAACAAGGACTTGCCATCATTCAGGAGGCCCCTGATACACCTTCGTTCCGGGTGTCCGAGGCTGGCTGTAAAGTTCGCCGACACTCATTTTTGGCGGTCTTGACCGGGGGAGACGGCGTGGACAACAACACAGCGCAGGGGCGGGTGGCGATGCGCAGCACCGACAACGTCACCGGGTGGGGGCAGGGGAGCCTGGTCTGCTGGCGCCCCAGGGACGTCAAGGACGTGGTGGCGTGCGTGCAAAAGGCGGCCGATGAAAAGCTTGCCCTCTACCCGGTCTCCACGGGGTTGAACTGGGGCTACGGCTCTGCGGCGCCGCCGCAGCCGGGTGCCGTGCTGCTGGACCTCAGCGGCATGGATGAGATCCTCAACAAGCAGGAACTCATCGACGGGGCCTCCGTGGCCGTCATCCAGCCCGGCGTGACCCAGCGCAAGCTGCACGATTTCCTGGCCCGGCACCGGCCCGACCTGGGCTTCAACGTCACGGGCTCGTCCATGGACACGAGCTTGCTCGGCAACGCACTGGACCGCGGCGTCGGCTACCTCGGGCCTCGCCGCGAGGACGTTTTCGGCCTGGAGGTCGTCACGGGCAAGGGCGAAGTGCTCCAGACGGGCTTTCGGCGCCTGGGCGCGCAGTCCCCCCTGGCCCACACGCACCCGTACGGGCTGGGGCCCATGCTGGACGGCCTCTTTTTCCAGGGCAACTACGGCATCGTGACGAGTGCCTGCTTCAAGCTGATCCCTCGGCCGGAGCGCTCGGTCGCGGTGTCACTGGCCTTGAAAGACAGTGCCCACCTGGGGAGATTCCTCGACGGTCTGGCCTTGCTCAAACGCCTGGGCGTGGTCAGCGGCGTGACGCACGTGGGCAACCAGGCCCGCACCCGGGCCAGCATGATGTCCGGCATCAGCCAGTACCTGCAGGAGACCTGCGGGCTTGCCGGCGAGCGACTGCGTGCCGAGGCCGACCGGGCCCTGGCCACGGTGGCGCCCTATGAATGGACAAGCCTCGGGGGCATCACCGGCAGCGCTGCCCACGTGCGGGCGGCCGTGGCCGAGGTGAAGCGGGTGATGGGCGGCATGGCCAAGCTCACGGTGGTGGACGACGCCAAGCTGGCCACGGGCCTGCGCGTGCTGCATCCGCTGCGCCGGTTCTGGCCCTGGGCGCGCGCCAATGCGGCGGCCATCTGCGCCATTCAGCCCCTGCAGGGCCTGGCCGACAGCCGCCCCACCGATGCGGCCATTGCCAACCTGATGTGGCGTTATGGGCGGCCCGACGCCGGCGCGACGTCTCTGGATGCCTCGGATTGCGGCCTGATCTTCGTGAACCCGGCACTGCCCATGGACGGGGCGACGGTGGTGGATGTCGTCGAGGGCATGAAGGCGCAGGCCGCGTCATTCGGCCACGAGCTCTACCTCACGCTCAATATCGAGACGACGACGTCATTCGTTGCCGTGGCCAATCTATTGTTTGACCGCCAGGATACTGCGGCCGTCGAGCGGGCCCAGGTTTGCGCCCAGAGCATCTGGAAATATTTACGTTCGCGCGGGCTGGAGGTGTATCGAGCCCGGGCGGACATGATGGCCGAATTGGTCGACCCGACGGATCCTTTCTGGCGCACCGCCTGGGATCTCAAACAGGTATTCGACCCCGGCAACATCATCGCCCCAGGTCGCTACAACCTCGCCAAAGCCCCGCCGGAAGCTGCCGAAACCCCACCTGCCCGCGGTGTGTGAAAGTCCTCGATACGTCTGCCAAGCCCCCGATTCAGGTTGCCTGCATCCAGGGAGGGCTATGGCATGATTCCAAGGCTTTGGCTCCTGCGGTGCGGGGGCGGTGCCGCTGCTGCCGCGCGGCTTTCGATGAACAGACCCTTAGAGGACTCGCCTTGGACGCCTTTCATGCTTCGAACCACAGCAACGAGCAACAGATGTCCGGGCAGGGCCACGTGAGCCAGTCGGGCCGATTCGGCGGCGTGGGTCGCATCGTGGCGTCGCTCGCCTTCGCGCTGCTGGCCGGTTGCGCCAGCACCAACTACCCGGCGGCGCCGGCGGCCGTCGCGAGCGACGACTACAGCTACATCATCGGCGCCGGTGACAACCTGAACATCCAGGTCTGGCGCAACCCGGAGCTGTCCATGTCGGTGCCCGTGCGCCCGGACGGCAAGATCGCCGCGCCGCTGGTCGACGAGATGGTCGTGCAGGGCAAGACCTCCGTGCAGGTGGCCCGCGAGGTGGAAAAGCAACTCGGCAAATACGTGCGCGACCCCGTCGTCACCGTGATCGTCACGAGCTTCGTGGGCCCGTACAGCGAGCAGATCCGCGTCGTGGGCGAGGCCGCCAAGCCTCAGTTCCTGCCCTACAAGCAGAAGATGACGCTGCTGGACGTGATGATCGCCGTCGGCGGCCTGACCGATTTCGCCTCGGGCAACAGCGCCACCATCCTGCGCACCGCCGAAGGCAACAAGCAGTATTCCGTGCGCCTGAAGGACCTGATCAAGCGCGGTGACGTGTCGGCCAATGTCGAAATGCGACCGGGCGACATCCTGATCATTCCGCAGAGCCTGTTCTGACGCATCAGACGCGCCTTCAACGCGTGATCGTCCTTTTTTGCTTTAACCGAGACTGTTCCCGATGGAATTGCTGATTGGTCAGCTTCTGATCATCGTCCGGCGGATGTGGAAGTACCGCTGGGTAGGTTTGGTCGTGGCCTGGGTGACCGGACTGGTCGGCGCCGTCGTGGTGTTCGTGCTGCCGGACCGCTACGAGGCCAGCGCCCGCATCTACGTGGACACGCAGTCCATCCTGAAGCCGCTGATGTCTGGCCTGGCGGTGCAGCCCAACGTCGAGCAGCAGGTGACGATGCTCAGCCGTACGCTGATCAGCCGGCCCAACGTCGAGAAGCTCGTGCGCATGGCCGACCTGGACCTGAAGAACCAGTCCAAGGCCCAGCAGGAAGCGACCATCGAGACGGTGACGGGCAACCTGTCCATCCAGAGCAGCGGCCGCGACAACCTCTACATCCTCGGCTACCGCGACAGCGATCCCGAGACCGCCAAGCGCGTCGTGCAGGCGCTGGTGTCCATCTTCGTGGAGTCGAGCCTCGGCCAGACCCGCCAGGGCACGTCCACGGCCACCACCTTCATCAACGAGCAGATCAAGTCCTACGAGGCCAAGCTCGAAGAGGCCGAGACGCGGCTGAAGGAATTCCGGCTCAAGAACCTGTCCAACATGGCCGGCGACGGCAAGGACTCCGCGGCTCATATCGCGGAACTCAGCGCCCAGCTCGAACGGGCCCGCCTGGAGTACCGCGAAGCTATGAACGCGCGCGACGCGGCCAAGGCGCAGCTCGAGGCCGAGAAGGCCCGGGGCGGTGCGCAGACCACGGCGCAGAGCCTGATCCAGGAATCGTCGGCCAACTTCAGCACGCCCGAGGTCGATGCGCGGCTGGCCGACCAGCGGCGCAACCTCGACGCCCTGCTGCAGCGCTACACCGACCAGCATCCCGACATCATTGCCACCCGCAAGCTCATCAAGGACCTGGAAGAGCAGAAGAAGAAGGAAGTGGCCGAGCTGCGCAAGGCCGCGATGAACGTACCGACCGCCTCGGTGGGGCAGGGCAACGGCAGCCTCGCGATGCAGGAGCTCACGCGCATCGTGGCGACGACGGAAGTGCAGGTCGCCTCGCTGAAGGCGCGCGTGGACGAGTACACCTCTCGCTATTCGCAGGCGCTGTCGGCCATGAAGACCGCGCCGCAGGTGGAGGCCGAAGCCGCCCAGCTCAACCGCGACTACGCCATCCACAAGCGCAACTACGAAGACCTCGTGCAGCGTCGCGAGCAGGCGTCCATCTCCGGCGAGCTCGACGTCGCCTCGGGCGTTGCGGACTTCCGCGTCATCGACCCGCCGCGCGCCAATCCCAAGCCGGTCGCACCGAACCGCCTGCTGTTGCTGGCTGGCGCGATGGCCGGCGCCCTGGCTGTTGGCCTGTTCACCACGTTCGCGGCCAGCCAGCTGCGCCCGGTCTTCCACGATGCGAACGACCTGCGGGCGCGCGTGGAGCTGCCCATCCTCGGTGTCGTCACCCGCCTGGTGACGGACGCCGACCGTGCACGCCAGCGGGTCGAGCTGATCCGCTTCTCGGCGGGTGCCGGAGGATTGCTGGCGATGTTCGCCGTCGCATTGACGGTGTTGGCGGTGCAACTGAGCCGGCAGGTGGTTTGACATGACGAGCCTCATCGAACAAGCCGCCCAGCGGCTCGAGCAGCTCCGCCAGGCAGGCGTCGTCCTGCCGGGCGACGAGCAGACCCAGCCGGCCGCCGAGCCGGCGCTGGCACCGATCGCATCCACCGCCCCGGCGGCCGCTGCCTCTGTCGCGGTGCCTGCCCCGGCCGTCGCAGCTGCCCCGGCGCCTTCCGTGGGCATCTCGATCCAGGACGACGGCCATCACCCCTCGTCCAAGCGCGTGGAGCTGGACGTGGTGGCGCTGGCCGCCCAGGGCTTCCTGATGCCGCACACGCCGCGCTCGCAGACGGGCGACCAGTACCGCGTCATCAAGCGCCCGCTGATCAAGAACGCCATGGGCAAGGGCGCGGCCACGATCAACCACGCCAACCTGCTGATGGTCACGAGCGCGTTGGCCGGCGAGGGCAAGAGCTTCACGTCCATCAACCTGGCGCTGAGCATCGCGGCCGAACTCGACAACACCGTCATGCTGGTGGACGCCGACGTGGCGCGCCCGTCGGTGCTGCGCATGCTGGGCCTGCCCCAGGGGCCGGGCCTGCTGGACGTGCTGGAAGACCGCGTCGAGATGTCGGAGGTGCTGCTGCGCACCAACGTCGAGAAGCTGACCATCCTGCCCAGTGGCACGCCGCATCCGCGCGCCACGGAGCTGCTGGCCAGCGACGCCATGCGCCTGATGCTGGACGACATGGCCCGGCGCTACCCGGACCGCATCATCATTTTTGATTCCCCGCCGCTGCTGCTCACCACCGAGTCGCGCGTGCTGGCCTCCCACATGGGCCAGATCATCATCGTCGTCCACGCTGAAAAGACCGCCCAGAGCGCGGTCCAGCAGGCGCTGCATGCCATCGAGAGCTGCCCCGTCAAGATGATGCTGCTCAACCAGGCCAGCCCGAACGCCGCCGGCGGCTATGGGTACGGCTACGGGTATGGCTACGGCTACGGTTACGGTTACGGCTATGGCAGCAATGACTCGGCTCAGACCTGAGCCGCGCCATCTGCCCCTGGCCCTCGCCCTGCTTGCGATCGCGGCCCACGCCCAGCAGGGTGAGGGCGGGACCGCCAGCCCGATCCAGCCGCGCATCGGCTTCTCGCAGAGCTGGACCGACAACCTGCGCCTGAACGACCAGGAGAAGGACGCCGCGCTCATCACGACGGTGTCGCCAGGCATCAGCATCACGAAGAACTCCGGGTCGCTGCGTGGCAGCCTGGACTACGCCCTCAACGGCATCACCTACCTCAAGACGAGCTACGGCACGCGGGTGCAGAACGCCCTCACGGCCAACCTGCAGGCCGAGATCGTGCCAACGACGCTGTACGTGGACGCGCAGGCCAACATCGGCCAGCAGAGCGCGTCGGCCTTCGGCGTGCAGGCCACACCCACGCTGGGATCTCAAGGCTCGGTGGCGGCGCTGGACAACCCGAACAGCCGCGAGACCGGCTCGCTGACGGTCTCGCCACTGCTGCGCGGGCAGCTTGGCGGCCTGGCGAGCATCGACCTGCGCGGCAATTTCTCGATCACCGAGGCGCGTGGCGCGGCCATTGGCGACAGCCACGGCAGCGGCGGGACGCTGCGCATCACGCAGCTTGCCCCGGGCAGGCTCAGTTGGTATGCGCAGGCCATGACGCAGCAGGTGCGCCCCAAGGGTGCGATCGCCAACCGGACCAGCTCCGTCGTGCTCGGCCTGAACTATGTGCCCGACCCCGACTGGACTTTCAGCGCCAACGCCGGACGTGAGCGCAACGACTACCGCAGCCGCGACGGGTCAGCGGAGAACGGCCTGACCGGCGGCCTCACCGCGCAATGGTCGCCCACGCCGCGCACGCGGGTGAACGGCGACTACCAACGCCACAGCTACGGCAACAGCCACGGCCTGAGCTTCGAGCACCGCATGCGCAACTCGGTGTGGCGGCTGTCGGACAGCCGCACCGTCACGCTGGGCAACACGGGCGGGGCTGGCGGCCTGCGCACGAACTACGACCTGTACTCGCAGCTGTTCGCCTCGCTCGAGCCCGACCCGGTCAAGCGCGACGCCCTGGTGCGTGCGGCGTTGCTGTCGCTGGGCCTGTCGCCCGACGCGCCTGCCTCGCTCGGCTTCCTGTCCACGGGCCCGAGCCAGATGCACAGCCAGCTGTTCATGTTCACGCTGCAGGGCGTGCGCAGCAACATCACCGCCAACGTCAGCCGCACCGTGACGACCCGGCTGGCCAGCGGCCTGAACCAGGGCGATCTCGCAACAAATGGCCTGATCGAGCAGCGCTCCTATTCGCTGTCCGCCAGCTACCAGCTGTCGCCGGTGTCGGGCCTGTCGTTCACGGCTTCACGCCAGGAGACGCAAGGCGACGCGACCAACCAGCGCACCCAGCTCACCAGCCTGCTGGCCAACTGGAACGTGCGGCTCGGCTCGCGCTTGAGCGTGCAGTTAGGCGGCCGCCACAGCCGCTTTGAAAGCGTCACGCCCTATACCGAGAATGCCGTGTACGCCAACCTGACCCAACAGTTCTGACATGAAACGCCCAGCGCTCTCCCGTCCTGCCCTGCGCCCCATGGTGCGGGCCGGCTGCGCGCGGGCCGTCCGGTGCCACTGATATGTATGAAGCCTTTTACGGCCTGAGCAGCAAGCCCTTCCAGCTCAGCCCGGACCCGAACTTCTACTACGGCAGCAAGCAGCACCGCCGGGCCAAGGCCTACCTGGACTACGGCGTGCTGCGCAACGATGGCTTCATCGTCATCACCGGCGAGATCGGTGCCGGCAAGACGACGCTGCTGCGCGGCCTGCTGGACAGCCTGAACCGCAGCAACGTCGTCATCGGCAACGTCGTGACGACCCAGCTCGACGCGGAAGACACGCTGCGCATGGTGGGTGCGGCCTTCGGCGTGCGCGTGAAGGACGCGCCCAAGTCCGAGCTGCTCATGACGCTGGAAGCCTTCTTCGTCAACCAGGTGACGCAGGGCAAGCGCTGCCTGCTCATCGTGGACGAGGCGCAGAACCTGACGCCGCGCGCGGTGGAGGAGCTGCGCATGCTCTCCAACTTCCAGTTCAGCAACCAGTCGTTGCTGCAGACCTTCCTCGTCGGCCAGCCCGAGTTCCGCGGCATCCTGCAAAAGCCCGAGATGGAGCAGTTCCGCCAGCGTGTGGCGGCCACCTGCCACATCGGCCCGCTCGACGAAGACGAGACCCAGCGCTACATGGAGCACCGCCTGAAGTGCGCCGGCTCCACGGGCAAGCCCACCTTCGACCACGACGCCTTCCCGGCCATCCACAAGGCCAGCAACGGCATCCCGCGCCGCATCAACCGCCTGTGCGACCGCCTGCTGCTGCTGGGCTTCATGCAGGGGCGCAGCCACCTGACGCTGGCCGACGTGAAGGAAGTGCTGCGCGACATCGCCCAGGAAAGCGAGACCCCGCGCCACAGCGACGCCAGCCCCCTGGACAGCGTGCCGGCCAAGCTGCCCGACAGCCGCCCGGCCGTGTTGGACAGCGCCCCCGGCAGCCTGGACATCGCCAAGCTCAAGATGAGCGTGGCCGAAGTGGACGGCCTGTCCTCCGAGATCGCCGCA
This sequence comes from Roseateles sp., assembly GCA_016790285.1. Lineage (GTDB taxonomy): Bacteria > Pseudomonadota > Gammaproteobacteria > Burkholderiales > Burkholderiaceae_C > Pelomonas. The sequence continues at coordinate 217,795 of JAEUPJ010000020.1, forward strand.
CTGAGTGCCGACCACCACACCGACCGCCTGCAGCGCCTGGAGCGCAGCATGATGCGCCTGGAGCGCATCAACCTGCAGACGCTGGCGCTGCTGCAAAAGCTCGTGGATGCGGTCAAGCAGCACTGACATCGAGGTTGCCATGCTGATGCCCACCCCGACCCCGCCCCTGCGCAATGCGATGAGCATCGACGTGGAGGACTATTTCCAGGTCTCCGCCTTCGCGCCCTACATCCGTCGCGACGACTGGAACGGCCTGGAGTGCCGCGTCGAGCGCAACATCGACCGCATCCTGGCCCTGCTGGCCGACAAGCAGGTCAAGGCCACCTTCTTCACGCTCGGCTGGGTCGCCGAGCGCTACCCGCAGGTGGTCAAGGCCATCGTGGCCGGCGGCCATGAACTGGCCAGCCACGGCTTCGGCCATGAGCGCGCCAGCGACCTGAGCCCGGCCGCCTTCCTGGACGACATCACCCGCGCCAAGCGCCTGCTCGAGGACCTGGGCGGCGTGCCCGTCGTGGGCTACCGCGCGCCGAGCTTCTCCATCGGCAAGGCCAACCTCTGGGCCTTCGACGTGCTGCGCGACGCCGGCTACCGCTACTCCAGCAGCGTCTACCCCATCGCCCACGACCACTACGGCATGCCCGACTCGCCGCGCTTCGCCTACCCGGTGCGCGAGGGCCTGCTCGAGATCCCGGTGACGACCGTGCGCATGGGCTCGCGCAACCTGCCCAGCAGCGGCGGCGGCTATTTCCGGTTGCTGCCTTATGCGCTGTCGCGCTGGATGATCCGGCGCGTCAACGAGGTCGACCGCGAGTCTGCGGTCTTCTACTTCCACCCCTGGGAGATCGACGACGAGCAGCCGCGCGTGCCCGGCATCGACGCCAAGACGCGCTTTCGCCATTACGTCAACATCCCGCGCACCCACGGCCGCATCGCACGGCTGCTGGAAGACTTCCGCTGGGGCCGGATGGACGAGATCTTCCTGGGCCGCGAGGCCAGCCCGCGCACGCTTGCGCCCTCGCTGAGCCCCGCCTGAATGAGTTCACCCCTTCGCATTGCGCGCCTTGCCGCGCAGGACGCCGCCATGTCCGCCCGGTGGGACGCCTTCGTGCTCGCCCACCCGCAGGCCACGTTCTTTCACCGCAGCGGCTGGATGCGCGTCATCGCCGGGGTCTTTGGCCACTCGTGCTACTTCCTGTATGCCGAGCGTGACGGCGAGATCGAAGGCGTGCTGCCGCTGGCCGAGGTGAAGAGCCGCCTGTTCGGGCATGCCGTCACGAGCCTGCCGTTCGCCGTCTACGGCGGGGTCGCGGCCCTGAACGACGAAGCCGCCGCGGCACTGGAGGCCGAGGCCGAGAAGATCGCACGGGGGCAGGGCGCCGAGCACCTCGAATACCGCTACCTCGGCGAGACGCGCCACGCCGACTGGCCGCGCCAGGACCTCTACGTCACCTTCCGCAAGGAAATCCTGCCCGACGAGGAGGCCAACATGCTGGCCATCCCGCGCAAGCAGCGCGCGATGGTGCGCAAGGGCATCAAGAACGAACTGCGCGCCGAGATCGACCCCGGTGTGGACCGCTTCTTCGACCTCTACGCCGACAACGTCCACCGCCATGGCACGCCGGCCATGCCCAAGAAGTACTTCCAGGCGCTGCTCGACGAATTCGGCCCCGACGCCGAGGTGCTGACCGTCACCGCCCCCGACGGCAAGCCGCTGTCCACGGTGCTGACCTTCTACTTCCGCGACGAGGTGCTGCCCTACTACGCTGGCGACGACGAGGCCGCGCGCGACCTCGCCGCCAACGACTTCAAGTACTGGGAGCTCATGCGCCGCGCCTGCGCGCGCGGGCTGAAGGTCTTCGACTACGGCCGCAGCAAGCAGGGCACGGGCCCCTATGCCTTCAAGAAGAACTGGGGCTTCGAGCCGCAGCCGCTGTCCTACGAGTACCGGCTGTTCAAGCGCGAGTCCATTCCCCAGAACAACCCGAACAACCCGAAATACCAGCTGATGATCAAGGCCTGGCGCAAGCTGCCCATCGGCTTTGCCAACTGGCTCGGGCCCTTCATCGTCAAGAACCTCGGCTGACGGTGCTGGCATGAAGCTGCTCTACCTCGTCCACCGCCTGCCGTACCCGCCCAACAAGGGCGACAAGGTGCGCTCCTACCACCTGCTCAAGCACCTGGCGGCGCGGCACGAGGTGCACCTGGGCACCTTCATCGACGACCCGGACGACGAGCAGCACCTGCCGCGCGTGCGCGAACTGTGCAAGAGCCTGCACGTGGCGCGCCTGAGCCCGCGCAGCGCCAAGCTGATGAGCCTGCGCGGCCTGCTCAGCGGCGAGGCCCTGAGCCTGCCCTACTACCGCGATGCCGGCCTGCAGGCCTGGGTGGACGCCACCGCCGCGCGCGAGGGCTTCGACGCCGTCGTCGTGTTCAGCGGCGTCATGGCGCAGTACGCCCGGGGCCTGGCAGGGGTGAAGACGCTCGTGGACTTCGTCGACGTGGACTCCGCCAAGTGGCGCGACTATGCCCCGGAGCATGCCTGGCCGATGTCCTGGCTGTACCGGCGCGAGTTCGCCAAGCTGCTCGGCTTCGAGCAGCGCGTGGCCGCCGACGCCGCCTGCAGCTTCTTCGTGACCGACAACGAAGTGGCGCTGTTCCGCGAGCTGAGCCCCGGGCGCGAGATGCGGCTGGCGGCGCTGGGCAACGGCGTCGATGCGGACTTCTTCACGCCGGACCCGTCCCGCGCCAGCCCCTTCACGCCGGGCGAGCTGCCCGTCGTGTTCACTGGCGCCATGGACTACTGGCCCAACGTCGACGCCGTCACCTGGTTCGCCCAGGACATGCTGCCCGCGCTGCGCGCGCGTTTCCCCGCGGTGCGCTTTCACATCGTCGGGCGCAGCCCGACGCCGGCCGTGCGGGCCCTCGCGGGCGAGGCCGTGAACGTGACCGGCACCGTGCCGGACGTGCGCCCCTACCTGCAGCATGCCGCGGCTGTCGTCGCGCCGCTGCGCCTGGCGCGGGGCATCCAGAACAAGGTGCTGGAGGCGATGGCCATGGCACGCCCGGTCGTGGCCGCCGGCACCTGCGTGCGTGCGATCACGCAACAGCCACTGGCCGGTCTGCAACCGGCCGACACGGAAAGCGAATACCTCGAGCGCCTGGCCCAGTGGCTCGCCGACGCCCCGGCCGCCGCGCAAGCCGGCCAGGGCGCGCGCGACTTCGTGCTGGGCGCCTACAGCTGGGACGCCCACCTGGCGGGCCTGGACCGACACCTGGAGGCCGCGTGATGCACCTGCCCACCCCCTGGCGCCTGCCGCTGCTCGGGCTCGCCCTCGGCTGGGCGCTGATCGGCGCCCTGTACTACGCGACCGGCGCGGCCATGGTCGAGATCTGGAACCGCTCCGAGACCTTTGCCCATGCCTGGGTCGTGCCGCCCATCTCGGCCTGGGTCGTGTGGCGCATGCGGGGCGAGCTCGCTCCCCTGACGCCGCGCGCTTCACCCGCCTGGCTGCTCCTGCTGCTGCCGCTGGGGCTGCTGTGGCTGGCCGGCGACCTGGCGGCGGCCAATGCCGCCACGCAGTTCGCCTTCCTGGGCATGGCGGTGGCCCTCGTGCCCGCGCTGCTGGGCACGGCCGTGGCAGGGCGCATGGCCTTCCCGCTGGGCTTCCTGTTCTTCGCCGTGCCGTTCGGCGACTTCCTCACCCCGTGGCTGATGGAGCGCACGGCCGACTTCACCGTCATCGCGCTGCGGGCGACGGGCATCCCCGTGTTCCGCGAGGCGCTGGAGTTCATCATCCCGTCGGGCTCGTGGTCGGTCGTGCAGGCGTGCAGCGGCATCCGCTACCTGATGGCTTCCGTCATGGTGGGCACGCTGTTCGCCTACCTGAACTACCGCAGTCACACCAAGCGCTGGGTGTTCGTCGGCGTGGCCATCGTCACGCCGCTGGTGGCCAACTGGCTGCGCGCCTACATGATCGTCATGCTGGGCCATCTCTCCGGCAACAAGCTGGCGGTGGGCGTGGACCACATCATCTACGGCTGGGTGTTCTTCGGGATCATCATGCTGGCGATGTTCATGATCGGCGCCCGTTGGGCGGACCCCGACCCCGAGCCCCAGGCCCGCGGTGCGGCAACCGATGCCCCGGCCGGCGGCGGCCAGCCCCGGCGCCTGGCTGCCGTGGTGGTGGCGGCACTGGCGCTGCTGACCCTGCCCACGGGCCTGCGCGCGCTGGCCGAGCAGAGCCGCTCCCAGGAGAAGCCCGTCCTCGCGGCGCCGGCCCTCGAAGGCTTTGCCTGGCAGGACAAGCCCCTGAGCACCTGGCAGCCGCACTTCCTGAATCCCGCCGGGTCGCTGCACGGCCAGTACCAGCCAGCCGGTGACGGTGCGCCGGTGGGCGTGTACGTCGGCTACTACCGCGACCAGCGCTTCGGGCGGCAGCTCGTGACCTCGGTCAATGTGCTGGCGCTGGACGGTGGTGAGAATTCCTGGTCCCGCACCTCCGAGGGCAAGACCGAAGCCGATGGCCGCACCTGGCGCACCGCCGACCTGCGCGGGCAGGCCCTGCACGAGATCGTCGGCAGCGGCCAGGCAACGCCGCGGCTGCGTGTCTGGCATGCCTACTGGATCAACGGCCGGCTGATCACCCGCGACTGGGAGGCCAAGCTCTACGGCGTGTGGCAGACGCTGTCCGGCCATGGCGACGATGCCGCCGTGGTGATGGTCTACGCCCGGAAGTCGGCCGTGGGGGCGGACGACGCCCTCCTGCGCGACTTTGTGCACAAGCACTGGGGGCAGCTGGACACCGCTTTGCGGGACGTCGGCAACCGTCATGTCACGCCACAGCGGTGACAATCCTGCCTCCTCGAAAAATCACAGCAACGAGAAACGACCCATGAATACGCTCGCAGTCATTGGCCTCGGTTACGTGGGCCTGCCCCTGGTGGTGGAGTTCGGCAAGCAGATGCGCACCATCGGCTTTGACATCGCCAAGAACAAGGTCGAGGCCTGCCAGCGCGGGACCGACCCGAGCCGCGAGCTGACCGATGCCGAAGTGCAGGCTGCGACCCACGCGGTCTACACCGATGACCCGAAGATGCTGGCCGAGGCCGACGTCATCATCGTGGCCGTGCCCACGCCGGTGGACGACGCGCACATCCCCGACTTCCGCCCGCTGATCGGCTCGTCCACGAGCGTCGGCCGCCACATGAAGAAGGGCGCCATCGTCGTGTACGAGAGCACCGTCTACCCGGGCGCCACCGAGGAGGTCTGCATCCCCGTGCTGGAGCGCGAGTCCGGCATGAAGTGGAAGCAGGATTTCTTCGTCGGCTACAGCCCCGAACGCATCAACCCCGGTGACCGCGAGCACACGCTCACCAAGATCCTCAAGATCGTCTCCGGCGACACGCCCGAGACGCTGGACACCGTGGCGAAGGTGTACGAGAAGATCATCGTCCCCGGCGTGCACCGCGCATCCAGCATCAAGGCCGCCGAGGCCGCCAAGGTCATCGAGAACACCCAGCGCGACCTGAACATCGCGCTGATGAACGAGCTGGCCATCATCTTCGACAAGCTCGGCATCGACACCTCCGAGGTGCTGGAAGCCGCCGGCACGAAGTGGAACTTCCTGAAGTTCAAGCCCGGCCTGGTGGGCGGCCACTGCATCGGCGTGGACCCGTACTACCTGACCCACAAGGCTGACATGCTCGGCTACCACCCGCAGGTCATCCTGGCGGGCCGGCGCATCAATGACGGCATGGGCAAGTTCATCGCCGAGCAGACCATCAAGCAGATGATCGCCAGCGGCAGCTACATCAAGGGCGCCCGCGTCAATGTGCTGGGCCTGACCTTCAAGGAGAACTGCGGCGACCTGCGCAACTCCAAGGTCATCGACATCATCAACGAGCTCAAGACCTACGGCGTGGAGGTGTTCGTCACCGACGCGCAGGCCGAGGCCGAGGAAGCGATGCACGAGTACGGCGTGCGCCTGATGCCGTTCGAAGACCTGCCCCGCGCGGACGCCATCGTCGCGGCCGTGTCGCACCGCGAGTACGCGGCGCTGAGCATGGAAGACATCGGCAAGAAGCTCGTCAAGGGCGGCGCGTTCATCGACGTGAAGGCTGCGTTCGACGCCAAGGCGATCGAAGGCGCCGGCTACCGACTCTGGCGCCTGTGACCGCAGCGGGCGGTGCCGACGCACGACCGCTGGTCGTGCACCTGCTGCACCGCTTCGACACCGGCGGGCTGGAGAACGGTGTCGTCAACATCATCAACCACCTGCCGCAGTTCCGGCATGCCGTGGTGGCGGTGACGGAGATCACCGCCTTCAAGGACCGGGTGCGCGCACCCGGCACCCGCTTCATCGCACTGAACAAGCCGCCGGGGCAGGGCCTGTGGCTCTACCCGCGCGTGTACCGGCTGCTGCGCGAGCTGCGCCCGGCCGTCGTGCACACGCGCAACCTCGGCGCCATGGAGTTCCAGCTGCCCGCCTGGGCGGCGCGCGTGCCGCTGCGCGTGCACAGCGAGCATGGCTGGGACGTCAACGACCTGGGCGGCGTGAGCCGCGCCAACCAGCGCCTGCGCCGCTTCTATGGGCCGGGCGTGCACCGGTTCGTGGCGCTGTCGCGGGCCATCCAGGACTACCTGACCGGCCCGGTGGGCTTTGCCGCCGGGCGGGTGCAGCGCATCTGCAATGGCGTGGATACCCAGCGCTTTGCCCCGCGAGGCGACGCGCCGGCGGATTGGCCCTACCGCCGCGGCGAGCACCTCGTCATCGGCGCGGTGGGGCGCATGCAAGCCGTGAAGGACCCGCTCAACCTCGTGCAGGCCTTCCTGCGGCTGCGCGAGCTGTGCCCTGGCGAGGCCTCAAGGCTGCGGCTGGTGATGCTCGGAGGCGGGCCGCTGCTGGACGCCGCCCGCACCCGCCTGGCCGAGGCCGGCGCGGCGGCGCAGGCCTGGCTGCCCGGCGACCGCACCGACGTGGCCACGCTGCTGCCCCAGTTCGACATCTTCGCGCTGCCTTCGCAGGCCGAGGGCATCAGCAACACCCTGCTGGAGGCCATGGCCTGCGGCTGCGCCCCGGTGGCCACGGCCGTGGGCGGCAACCCGGAGCTGGTGGAGGACGGCGGCAACGGGCTGCTCGTGCCCGCCTCGGACAGCGAGGCCCTGGCTCAGGCGCTGGCGCGGCTGGTCGCGGCGCCGGCACTGCGTGAGCGCCTTGCGCAGGCGTCACTCGCGCGAGCGCGTGAGGAGTTCAGCCTGGAGGGGATGGTGTCGGCCTACGGCGCCCTCTATGCAAGCGCGCCCCGCGGCTAACGCGCGACGAACACCCAGCGCCGCGACACCCAGAAGTTGAAGCCCATCGCCACGATGGAGCCCACGGCCACGCCGGCCAGCAGGTGCAGCGGTCGCGTGCCCAGCAGGCGCACGACGCCGAGGTAGCAGGCGATGTTGATGGCCGCCCCCGCACTCGTGATGACGACGTAGCGCAGCCAGCTCGATGCGCTGCCCTGCACGCGGAAGGTGAACTGGTGGTTGAGCCACCACGTGACCGTGGCCGCGCCGATGAACCCGAGCACCCGGGCGGCCGCTTCGCCGAGGCCGGCCTGGGTGTGCAGCAGCAGCGTCAGCCCCGCATCGGTGACGAAACCCACGCAGCCCACCAGCGCGAAGCGCAGCAGCTGCGAGCGCATCAGCGCAGCCCGCAGGCCGCTCAGCGCTCCCATCGCGGCATCTGCAGGTAGAGCAGCCGCTTGATCTCCTGCCGGCCGCGCGTCACCGTCTCGAGGATGACCCCGGCGATGAAAAACAGGAAGGCCAGGATCATGATGCCCGTGGACAGGATGGCCGTCGGGAAGCGCGGCACGAGGCCGGTGTTCAGGTACTCGATGATCACCGGCAGCGCCAGCCCTGTGGAGAGCACGGCCAGCAGCACCGCCAGCGTCGAGAAGTAGGCCAGCGGCCGCTCGTGCTTGTAGAGCTGCAGGATCAGCCGCAGGATGCGCCAGCCGTCGCGGTAGGTCGACAGCTTGCTGGCCGAGCCCTCGGGGCGCGCGCCGTAGGGCGTGTCCAGCTCGGTGACGGGCATGCGCAGCTCCAGCGCGTGCACGGTCAGCTCGGTTTCCGTCTCGAAGCCCTTGGACAGCGCCGGGAAGGACTTGACGAAGCGGCGCGAGAACACGCGGTAGCCCGACAGGATGTCGGTGAAGCTGCGGCCGAAGAGCTTGGCGACGAAGCCCGTCAGCATCGCATTGCCGAACACGTGACCGGGGCGGTAGGCCTCGGTCTGCGTGTGCACGCGGCAGCCCACGACCATGTCGAGCTGCTCGTCCAGCAGCGTGTTGACCATCTTGGGCGCGCTGGCCGCGTGGTAGGTGGCGTCGCCGTCCACCAGCACGTACACGTCGGCCTCGATGTCCGCGAACATGCGGCGCACCACGTTGCCCTTGCCCTGGCGGCGCTCGATGCGCACGATGGCGCCGTTCTCGCGGGCGACTTCGGAGGTGCGGTCGCGCGAGTTGTTGTCGTAGACGTAGATGGCGGCCTGGGGCAGGGCGGCGCGGAAGTCCTTGACCACCTGGGCCACGGCGACTTCCTCGTTGTAGCAGGGGATGAGTACCGCCACGCGCAGCTTGGGGTCCAGGGCGTCGTTCATGTGGTTGTCCTTAGCGCACTTCAAAGAGGATGACTTCGTAGCTCGGCGCGAGGATGCGCCGGGCGATGTCGGGGGGCAGCAGCCGCGCGACGTGCAGGGCCTGCAGCAACTGCCCCACCGGCTTGCTCGGGCCGGTCAGCCGGCCGCTTTCCACCCAGTTGGGCTGGCGGCGGAACGTGGCGGCCTGCGCCTTGCAGCGGGGCTGCGCAGCGCACTGCTCCACGCGCACGGCGCTGTAGAAGACCAGATCGCCGCGGGCCGCCGGCGCGCTGCTCACCGTGGTGCGGGGCACGCCGGCGATCTTGAAGAAGGTGCTGGCGCGCTCCAGCGTCTCGATGTCGGTGTGCACCGGCTGCTGTGGGTGCGCCTTGACCCACGCCACCAGGGCCTGCTCGATGGCCCGGGGTTGCGTGTTCTCCACGGCCAGGCACAGCAGGTTGGTGCCGACCACGGCCAGCGCCGCCAGGCCCGCCAGCGCACGGCGCTGCTGCGCCCACAACCGCGCCACCCACCAGGCCGTCAGCACGGCGGCCACCCAGGCCGGCACGAGCAGGTAGCGGGGCACGAGGTAGAGCTTGGGGTTGGCCGCCACGAACACGTAGGCCAGGGCGCCCAGGCCGAGCAGGCGCATCAGGCAGCGTCGCTCCGGGCTTTGCGGCAGCCGCCAGGCCTGCCAGGCGGCGAGCAGCCCCGTCCAGAACAGCAGGCCGTATTTCTGCGACACGAACAGTGCCAGGATCGGGTCCAGCACCACGTGCACGCTCAGGTTGCCTTCCTTGTCGATCCAGCCGCCGCTGGCCGCCACGCGCTGCACTTCGGCGATGCGGTTGACGGGGTCGTGGTGCAGGTCGACGTTGAGCCGGTACAGCGGATCGCCGGTCATCCAGGTGAGGTAGCCCCATTCCGTGCCGACGACGAGCGCGAAACCCAGCACCGCCCAGGGCATGCGCGACCGCGCGGGGCGCCCGCCCAGCCAGGCCATGATGGCGCAGGCCAGCAGCGCGCCGGCAGCCGTCTGGCGGTTGCTCCAGGCCAGGCCCGCCAGCAGCCCTGCGGCCAGCCATAGCGCCACCGTGCCCGCCCGGCCGTCGGCGCCCGGCTCCAGCGCCCGCAGCAGCACCCAGAACGTCGCGCCGACGAAGAACAGCTCCGACACGTCCGGCGCCAGGTAGGTGGAATTGACCACCATGCCCGTCGTCGTGATGGCGAAGAGCCCGAACAGGCTGGCCACGCCGAAGCTGAACTGGCGGTGCAGGGCCCACAACTGCACGGCGATGAAGCCGAAGAAGTACAGCAGCGTCGGCAGGCTGATGGCGAACAGGGACAGGCCCAGGCTGGAGACGCTCAGCGCCGCCGGCAGCGTCAGCGTGTGGCGCAGCGTCCAGTGCGTGTTGCCGACGTAGGGGATGTGATCCAGCCAGCCGAACGCGCCTTGCAGGTAGTTGGCGTCGTCGCTGGCCTGGAAGCCCACGAAGAAGCGCCACTGCAGCAAGGCCAGGCCGAGCGCCAGCAGGCCGTAGGTGACGGCCATCGCGAGGGCGGACGGGCTGCCAGGGCGTTGCGGGGGCTGGAGACGTGCGGACGTCATGGGCGGTGTGTGTCGGGGGCGTGAAAAGCGCGCGCAGACGGCGTTCTGCCGGCATTTTTGTGCGTCGCGGATCATCGCGGATGCCGTCGCGCCGCCCTCTGGCGAGCACCCCCCGTTCAAGGGTGGAAACCGTGTGCGAAATCACAAAGCAGGGGTAGGGGGCAGGGGAGGGGCGGCCGCCTCGGTAAGAATCCGCCTTTTCGTGCGCCCTCCTGGGCGCCTTGCACTTCAACCCCCTGCATCTCCAGGCCCAATCCATGTGCGGCATCACCGGTCTCTTTGACACCCGCGGCCAGCGCCTGCCCGAGCGCGAGCGCCTGCATCGGATGAACGAGTCCCAGCACCACCGCGGGCCGGATGAAGGCGACCTGCACATCGAGCCCGGCGTGGGCTTCGGTCACCGTCGGCTCTCCGTCATCGACATCGCCACGGGCCAGCAGCCCATCTTCAACGACGACAAGTCGGTGGCGCTGGTCTTCAACGGCGAGGTCTACAACTACCTGGAGCTGATGGACGAGCTGCGCGGCCACGGCTATGTGTTCCGCACCAAGAGCGACTCCGAAGCCATCGTGCGCGCCTGGGAGCACTGGGGCGAGGACTGCGTGCATCACCTGCGCGGCATGTTCGCCTTCATGGTGCACGACCGCCGCCGCGACTGCCTGTTCATGGCGCGCGACCGCCTGGGCGTCAAGCCGCTGCATTACGCCGTCACGGAAGACGGCTGGCTGCTCTTCGGCTCCGAGCTCAAGAGCCTGATGGCCCACGGCGGCCTGCGCCAGGAGATCGACCCCCGCGCCGTCGAGGCTTATTTCGCGCTGGGCTATGTGCCGGACCCGGGCACCATCTACAAGCACGCCAAGAAGCTGGCGCCGGGCCACCGCCTGCTCGTCAAGCGCGGCCAGCCCATCGGCACGCCACAGCGCTACTGGGACGTCAACTTCACGCTCGACGCCAAGATCGGCGAGGAAGACGCCGCCGAGGAGCTGCGCCGGCGCCTCACCGAGTCGGTCAAGCTGCGCCTGAAGGCGGAAGTGCCGCTAGGCGCGTTTCTCTCCGGCGGCGTCGACTCCAGTGCCGTGGTCGCCGCCATGGCGCAGCTGGATGACCAGCCCGTCAACACCTGCTCCATCGGTTTCGACGACCCCAAGTTCAACGAAACCGAGTTCGCCCAGATGGTGGCGGACCGCTACCGCACCAACCACCGGGTCGAGACGGTGGGCAGCGACGACTTCGGCCTCGTGGACCTGCTGGCGCACCTCTACGACGAGCCCTACGCCGACTCCTCCGCCATCCCGACCTACCGCGTCTGCGAGCTGGCGCGCAAGCATGTGACGGTGGCGCTGTCCGGTGACGGCGGCGACGAGAGCCTGGGCGGCTACCGCCGCTACAAGATGCACATGATGGAAGAGCGCATGCGCAGCGCCTTCCCGCTGGCCCTGCGCCGCGGCGTGTTCGGTCCGCTGGCCAAGCTCTACCCCAAGGCCGACTGGGCGCCGCGCGTGTTCCGCGCCAAGACCACCTTCCAGGCCATCGCCCGCACGTCGGTCGACGCCTACTTCAACACCATGGGCCTGGTGCGCGACCCGCTGCGCCAGGAACTCTTCAGCGACGGCTTCAAGCGCGAGCTGCAGGGCTGGCACGCCAGCGAGGTCTTCCACGACCACGCCCGCCGCGCCAACACCGACGACCCGCTCGCCCTGGTGCAGTACCTGGACATCCACACCTACCTGCCGGGCGACATCAACACCAAGGTCGACCGCGCCAGCATGGCCCACAGCCTGGAGGTGCGCGAGCCGCTGATGGACCACCCGCTGGTCGAGTGGATCGCCACGCTGCCGTCGTCGCTCAAGCTGCGCGGCCAGGAGGGCAAGTACATCTTCAAGAAGGCCCTGGAGCCGATGCTGCCGCACGACGTGCTGTACCGGCCCAAGATGGGCTTTGCCGTGCCGCTGGCGCGCTGGCTGCGGGGCCCGCTGCGCGAGCAGACGCGCCAGGCGCTGCAGCACGGTGCACTCGCGCAGACCGGCTGGTTCAACCCCGCCACCATCGCCCGGCTGCTCGACCAGCACGAGCGCGGCGCGCTGGATCACGCGCAGCCGCTGTGGGCGCTGCTGATGTTCGACGCCTTCCTGCGCAATGCAGGCCTGGGTACCGCCACGGCACGCGCCGCGGCCTGATTTCGACAAGGACAACAACGATGAAGGTTTCGGTTTTCGGTCTCGGCTACGTGGGTGCGGTGTCGTGCGCCTGCCTGCCCGAACTCGGCCACGAAGTGGTGGGCGTCGACATCAACCCGCTCAAGGTCGAGCTCATCGGCTCGGGTCAGTCCCCCGTGGTGGAGGAGGGCATCGAGGAGCTGATCGCGGCGGCCGTCAAGGCCGGCAAGCTCACCGCCACGCACGACGTCGCCGCTGCCGTGCGTGACACCGAGATCTCGCTGATCTCGGTGGCCACGCCCGCGCTGCCCAACTTCATGCCTGACCTGACCGCGCTGGATGCCGTGGTCGGCCAGATCGGCGCCGAGATCGCCAAGAAGGACAGCCAGCACACCCTCGTCATCCGCAGCACCGTGGCGCCTGGCACCACCCGCGCGCGCATCGCGCCGCTGCTGGAGCAGGCCGCCGGCCGCAAGATCGGCGACCGCCTGTCGCTGGTATTCAACCCCGAGTTCCTGCGCGAAGGCTCGTCGGTGTCGGACTTCCACAACCCGCCGCAGACCATCGTCGGCAGCCTGGACGAGGCCGGCGTCGAGGTCATGAAGCGCCTCTACACCGGTGTGCCGGGCAGCTTCGTCGCGGCCGACGTGGGCGTGGCCGAGTCGGTCAAGTACCTGTGCAATGTCTTCCACGCGCTGAAGATCGTCTTCGCCAACGAGGCGGGCGCGGTGCTGAAGGAAGCGGGCCTGGATTCGCGCGACGTGCTGGCGCTGTTCTGCGAAGACAAGCAGCTCAACATCTCCAAGGCCTACCTGCGCCCGGGCTTTGCCTTCGGCGGCTCCTGCCTGCCCAAGGAGGTCAAGGGCTTCCTGACCATCGCGCGCGAGCGCGGCGTGGACATCCCCGTGCTGGGCTCGCTGCTCAACAGCAACGAGGCCCACATCGGCCGCGCCTACGAGCTGATCGCCAGCGCCGGCCGCAAGCCCGTGGCGCTGTTCGGCCTGGCCTTCAAGCCCGGCACCGACGACCTGCGCGACTCGCCGCTGGTGGTGCTGGCCGAGCGCCTGCTCGGCAAGGGGTTCGACCTGGCCATCTACGACAAGTTCGTCAAGATCGCGCGGCTGCTCGGCAAGAACAAGGAATACATCGACCGCGAGATTCCCCACCTCGACAAGCTGCTGCAGGAGACGCCCGATGCGGCCCTGGCGCGTGCCGAGATCGTGGTCGTGGGCCACGCCGACGCCGAGACCCGCCAGCGCATCATCGCCTTGGCCAAGGGCGCGCGCGTCGTGGACCTGAACGGTTATGCCGACCTGCGCGCTGCGGGCTTCGCGCAGTACGAGGGCATTTGCTGGTGAGCGTGGCCGACGTCCGGCCGCCTCGGCTGCGGCTCGCCTTCATCTCCCCGGTCTTCCTGTTCCCGGCAGACGCCGGCGGCAAGATCCGCACGGGCAACATCCTGCGCGGGCTCAAGGAAAGCGGCCAGTTCGACATCACGCTGCTGTCCCCGGCGCATGCCGAGCAGCAGCGCCAATGGCAGGGCGAACTCGACCGCCTGTGCGACCGCTTCATCGGCTGGGCGCCGGCCGCCCCTCGGCCCCGGTGGCAGCGCGCGCCGGACCTGCTGTCCCCGCTGCCCATCAACGTCGCCAACGACCGCACACCGGCCGCGGTGGCCGCGGTGGAGCGCGTGCTGGCGGAGCAGGCCTTCGACGTCGTCGTGTTCGACTTCGTCCATGCCGCGGTGCTGCGGCCCCGGGCACTGCGTGGCGCCACGGTCTGCTTCACGCACAACGTCGAGGCCGAGATCTTCGAGCGCCATGCCAAGACGGCGTCCAGCGCGCCCTTGCGCTGGCTGTGGCGCTCGCAGGCGGCCAAGATGCGCCGCTTCGAGCGCGAGGCGCTGGCCGGCTTCACCCGCGTGGTGACGGTGTCCGAACGCGACGCGAAGATGTTCGAGAAGAACGACGGCCTCAAGACGGCGCGCGCCATCCCGACCGGCGTGGACCTGGACTTCTTTTCCTGGCAGGCCCCGGCCAGCGGCGCGCCGGTGGTGGTGTTCACGGGCTCGATGGACTGGGAGGCCAACGTCGACGGCATCCGCTTCTACATCGAGGAGGTGTGGCCGCGCGTGCGCGCCCAGGTGCCCAACGCCCAGCTGCGCGTGGTGGGCAAGAACCCGCCGGCCTCGCTCGTGCAGCGCAACGTGCACGGCGTGAGCTTCACCGGCTTCGTGGACGATGTGCGTGACCATGCCCGCGACGCCCAGGCCTTCGTCATCCCGCTCAGGGTGGGCGGCGGCACGCGCATCAAGGCCTTCGAGGCCATGGCCATGGGGCTGCCGGTCGTGTCCACCAGCATCGGCATCGAGGGGCTGGACGTCGACCATGGCACCCATTTCCTGCGCGCCGACGGGGCCGAGGCGCTGGCCGACGCGACGCTCAAGCTGCTGGCGGACGACGCCCTGCGCCTGAAGCTCTCGCGCGCCGCGCGCTCGCTCGTGGAAGACCGCTTCGGCCACCGCGTGGCGGCCGACGTGTTCGGGCGCATCCTCATGGAGGCGGTCGAGGCCGCCGGGGCAGGGCAGTGAGCCAGCTGAAGGTCCTGACCTTCTCGACGCTGTTCCCCAGCAGCGTGCGGCCCGGCCACGGCATCTTCGTGGAGACGCGGCTGCGCGAGCTGCTCAAGAGCGGCGCGGTCGCGTCGCGCGTGATCGCGCCCGTGCCGTGGTTCCCGTGGCAGAACCCTCGCTGGGGCGACTACGCCCGCTTCGCCGCCACGCCCGCCCGCGAGCAGCGCAACGGCCTGGACGTGCTGCACCCGCGCTACCTGCTGCTGCCCAAGGTGGGCATGACCACCGCGCCGCTGACGCTCGCCCTTGGGGCCCGCGCGGCGGTGCGCCAGCTCATCGACGAAGGCTTCGATTTCGACGTCATCGACGCCCATTACTACTACCCGGACGGCGTCGCCGCGGCCCTGCTGGCCCGCTGGTTCGGCAAGCCGCTCACCGTCACGGCGCGCGGCAGCGATGTCAACCTCATCGGCCAGCACGCCCTGCCCAGGCGCTTCATGCGGTGGGCGTCCACCGTGGCGGGCGCCTCCATCGGCGTGAGCCAGGCGCTGGTGGAGCGCATGCGCGAGCTGGGCCTGGGCAGTGCCCGCCAGCTCACGCTGCGCAACGGCGTGGACCTGGGGCGGTTCCGGGCGCCTGCCGATAGGGCCGCGCTGCGGGCGCAGCTCGGCGTGGCGGGCAGCCCGCTGCTCGTGTCGGTCGGCAACCTGCTGCCGGTGAAGGGGCATGACCTCGTCATCGAGGCCCTAGGCCTGATGCGCCGGCAGGGGATCGACGCGCGGCTGTGCCTCATCGGCGCCGGCCCGCTGCGCGAGGAGCTGCAGGGCCTGGCGAGCCGCCTGGGCCTGGCCGGCGAGGTGCGTTTCCTGGGCTCGTTGCCGCAGGAACAGCTCGCCAGCTGGTACGGCGCGGCTGACATGCTGGTGCTGGCCTCCGAGCGCGAAGGCTGGCCCAACGTGCTGCTGGAGAGCATGGCCTGCGGCACGCCGGTCGTGGCCACGGCCGTCGGTGGGATCCCGGAGATCGTCTCGCCCCCGTCCACCGGCCGCATCGTGCGGCAGCGCTCGGCCCAGGGCCTGGCCGAAGCGTGCGTCGACCTGTGGCGCGACCTGCCGCCGCGTGAGGCCGTCTGCGGCCATGCCCAGCATTTCGGCTGGCAGGAGACCACGCAAGGCCAGTTGAACCTGTTCCAGACCCTCTCCAAGGCCAGCAGCCATGCGTGACCTCGTCCTGCTCGTCATCATCGGCTGGTGCTTCGTGCACACCTTCCGCCGGCCCTGGATCGGCATCATGTGCTGGACCTGGATCAGCATCATGAACCCGCACCAGCTGTCGTGGTCGCTGCGCGGGCAGCCTTTCGCGGCCGCCATCGGTGGCGCGACGCTGATCGGCCTGTTCATCACCTCGGACCGGCGTGACTACTCGCTCAACCGCGAGAGCATCACGCTGATGCTGCTGATGGCGTGGTTCACGATCACGTTGCCGTTCTCGATGATCTGGGACGACAGCTTCGAGCTCTACAAGCGGGTCATGAAGATCGACCTGATGGTGCTCGTGACCATGGTGCTGCTGCACTCCAAGCGGCACCTGATGATCTTCGTGTGGGTCAACGTGCTGTCCATCGGCTTCTACGGCGTCAAGGGCGGCATCTTCACGGTGCTGACCGGTGGCAGCTACAAGGTCTGGGGGCCCGAGAACACCTACGTCGAAGGCAACAACGAGATTGCCCTGGCCATCGTGATGGTCATCCCGCTGATGCGCTTCCTGCAGCTGCAGATGCAGGCCAAGTGGGCCAAGGGACTGATGACGTTCAGCATGGTCATGATGGCGGCCTCGGCGCTCGGCAGCCATTCACGCGGGGCGCTGCTGGCCATCGCCGCCATGGCCCTGGTGCTGTGGTGGCGCGGCAAGAACAAGTTCGTGGGTGCCATCGGCATCGTCGTGGTGGGGGCGGCGCTGCTGTCCATGATGCCCGCCGAGTGGTGGGACCGGATGCACACCATCAAGACCTACCAGCAGGACGAGTCGGCCATGGGCCGCATCAATGCCTGGGGCATGGCCTGGAACTTGGCGAAGTCCAACTTCTTCGGTGGCGGCTTCTTCATCTGGACGGGTTCCATCTTCGCCATCTACGGGCCCGACCCGAACGACGTCCACGCCGCGCACAGCATCTATTTCATGGTGATGGGCGAGCAGGGCTTCGTGGGCCTGTTCCTGTTCCTGCTGCTGTTCTGGTTTGCCTGGAGCTCCTCGAACCACCTGCGCGTGCAGGGGCAGCGCCAGCCTGAGACGCAGTGGCTGTCAGACCTGGGCGGCATGCTCCAGGTGGGCTTCGTGGGCTATGCCGTCGGTGGGGCCTTCCTGAGCCTGTCCTACTGGGACCTGCCCTACAACATGATGATCATGGCCGTGGTGGGCCGACGCTGGATGACGCGCAAGGAATGGCTCACGGAAAAGCCCGAGCCCATCCTCGTGCTGCCCGCCTTCATGCAGGGCTGGTTCAAGAAGAAGAAAGCGGTGCCCTTGCCATGAGGCCCTTGTTGAGCCTGATGTCACCAGCCGGCGCGCGTGCGCGCCTGAACGTGCTGATCTTTCACCGGGTGCTGCCGCAGCCCGACCCGCTCTTCCCGGGCGAAGTCGATGCGGCCGCGTTCGACACCATGCTCGGCTGGGTGAAGTCGTGGTTCAACGTGCTGCCGCTGGATGAAGCCATCGCGCGGCTGGCCGACGGCAGCCTCCCCGCGCGTGCCGCGGCGCTGAGCTTTGACGACGGCTACGCCGACAACCACGACGTCGCCCTGCCGCTGCTGCGCCGGCACGGGCTGCCCTGCAGCTTCTTCGTGGCCACCGGCTTCATCGACGGCGGCCGCATGTGGAACGACACGCTCATCGAGTCGGTCCGGCGCAGCCGGCTGCCGCGGCTTGACCTGCGCGGCTTGCGCGACGCGCATGGCGCCGACCTGGGCGAGCACACGCTGGGTGACGATGCAAGCCGGCGCACGGTGCTGCACGGCCTGATCGATCGCGTGAAGTACCTGCCGCCCGGGCCCCGGCTGGCCTGCGTGAATGCCCTGGCCGCGCGGGCCGAGGTCGTGCCGCCGGACGACCTCATGATGACCGGCGCGCAGGTGCGGGCCCTGAGGCAGGCCGGCATGCAGATCGGCGCCCACACCGTGAACCACCCCATTCTCGCCAAGCTCGACGCGCGCGAGGCCGCCGACGAGATCGGCCGCAGCCGCGACGTGCTGCAAGGCCTGCTCGGCGAGAAGGTGGGGCTGTTCGCCTATCCCAACGGCAAGCCGGGCACCGACTACCTGCCCGAGGTCCACCCGGGCATCGTGCGCGAGCTGGGCTTCGACGCCGCCGTCTCCACCCGCTGGGCTGCGGCACGCCGCGGTGAGGACGTCTTCCAGATCCCGCGCTTCACGCCGTGGGATCGCCAGCGCACCAAGTTCGGCCTGCGCCTGCTGCGCAACCTGTCCAACTGATGCGCCGCGTCCTCTTCATCGCCTACCTCTTTCCGCCCATCCCCAACTCGGGCACGCGGCGCAGCCTGGCTTTTGCCAACCAGCTGCCGGACCTCGGCTGGGAGCCGCTGGTGCTGAGCTGGCAGCCGGACCCGCATGCCACCCTCGACCCCGAGCTGCTCACCGAGATGCGGCCGGGCACGCGGGTCGAGCGTGTGCCGCTGCAAAGCCGCGACCGGGCCGAGCGATGGCTGGGCTGGCTTCCCGGCCGCTGGCGCGAGCGCGGCGTTGACGCCCTGGCCTGGCGCCTGCGTGAACGCGCCACGGTGCCCGACATCGCCGCGAGCTGGCTGCCGCTGGCCGTGGAGCGCGCGGTGCAGTTGCACAAGGAAGTGGGCTTCGACGCCATCTACGCGAGCGGCTGGCCCTGGACGGCTTTCCTGATCGCGCGTGAGGTCTCGCGCCGCACGGGCAAGCCCTACGTCATCGACTACCGTGACCAATGGACCCCCAGCGGCGACATGGCCTGGGAGCTCGCTTCGCCGCTGCAACTGCGCGAGAACCCGGCGCTGGAGCGCCTGGCCGCGCGGGACGCCGCCGCCATCGTCACCGTGACGCGCACGCTGGTGCACAGCATCGGGCGCGACTGCGGGCGAGACGACCTGCACCTCATCACCAACGGCTTCGAGCCGCGCGATTTCGCGGACGAGGCCGAGGCGCTGGACGACGGCCTCTTGCGCGTGTGCTACACGGGCGTCTGGCGCACGGGCTACGGCCTGGAAGAGCTCTATGCGGCCATCCGCCTGCTGGATGAGCGCGGCTGCCCGGAACTGGACAGGCTGCGCGTGGAGACCGCCGGTTTCGAGCCCGGGCCCGCCGCGCAGGCGGGGGTGGGGCGCTGGGTGCGGGAGTACGGGCCTGTCACGCACTCGCGGGCGGTCCAGATCATGAAGCAGTCCGACCTGCTCTTCCTGCCCGTGCCGCAGGGCTACTACGCCAAGGCGTCCCTCCCGAGCAAACTGTTCGAGTACCTCGCCTGCGGGCGGCCCATCCTGGCGGTTGTCCCCGAGGACAGCGAGGTGGAGCACGTGCTCAAGGACGTGGGCGGTGGCGTGCGGGTGGACCCCGGCAATGTCGAGATGCTCGCGCAGGCCCTGCTGTCCTGGCTGCGTGGCACGCTGCAGGTGCCGCCGGCACAGGGCATCGAACGCTACAGCCGCGCGGCCACGGCGCGCCGCCTGGCGACGGTGCTGGACGCGGTGGCCGACGGGCGCACGCTGGAGCCGCTGCGATGACGCGCGCGCCCTCGATGCAGAGGCTGTGTCGATGAGCGGCGTGCGCAGTGCGCTGCTGTTCTCGTTCGCGGAACGGTATGCGCTGATCGTCATCAACCTGGCCAGCAACCTGCTGATCGCGCGGTTGCTGACGCCCGACGAGATCGGCGTCTATTCGGTGACGCTGGCCGTCATGAGCATCGCCCAGGTGCTGCGTGACTTCGGCGTGGCGAGCTACCTGATCCAGGAGAAGGACCTCACGGACGACCACGTACGCACGGCCATCGGCGTGACGCTGCTGATCGGTGTCGGGCTCGGCCTGGTCGTGTTTGCCATCGCGCCGTGGGTGGCGGGCTACTACAACGAGCCCCGCATGCGCGACCTGCTGCGGCTGGCGGCGTTCAACTTCCTGTTGTTGCCGTTCTCCACGATCTCGCTGGCGCTGCTGCGCCGTCGCATGGCATTCAAGGCGCTGGCCGTGGTGAATTTCGTCGCCACGCTGGCCGGTGCGGTGGTGAGCGTGAGCCTGGCCTGGGCGGGGTTCGGGCCGATCGGCCTGGTCACCGGCACCCTCGTGGTCAGCGCGACAACCGGTTTCGCGGCCTGGTGGGCGCAGGGCGAGCGGCGCGTGCTGCGGCCCTCCCTGTCTCACTGGCGCAGCTTGTTCAAGTTCGGCGCGCAGAGTTCGGTCGTTGGCGTGGTGACGTCGGTGTCCATGGACATCAACGACCTGGCGGTGGGCAAGCTCATGGGCTTCACGCCGGTGGCCATGCTGAGCCGCGCCCAGGGGATCATGAACCTCTTTCACCGCGACATCATGGGTGCCGTGCGCAATGTCGCCTACCCCGCCTACGCCAAGGCGGTGCGCGAGCAGCAGGCCATGGAGCCGCTGTACGTGGCCAGCGTGAACTACGTGTGCGTTGTGGCCTGGCCGTTCTACGGCTTCGTGAGCCTGTACGCCCTTGAGACGCTGCGCCTGCTCTTCGGCCCGCAGTGGGACGCCGCCGCGCCGCTGGTGCCCATCTTCTGCCTGTCGGGCGCATTGGCGGCTGCCATCAGCCTCATCGGCAACCTGATGGTGGCCATGGGCCGCATGGACCTGCTCACGCGCATGGAAGTCGTCTTCCAGCCCGCCCGCGCGGCGCTCATCGTGGCCGCGGCCGCCTACTGGCGTGAGCCCTGGGCCTGTGCCGCGGCGCTCGTGGTGGCCATCGCCGTCCAGGTGCCGCTGGTCTACAGCGTGAAAGCCCGCTTCCTGCCCAATGACTGGCACACGCTGCGCCGCCAGCTGGCCCGCAGCGGGGCCGTGGCTGTGCTGTCGCTGCTGCTGCCAGCCTTGCTCCTGTGGCTGCATCCCCGCGACGCGGGCCAGCCCCAGTCCATGCCGTGGTTCCTGCTGGCCATCGTCAGCTGCTGCGTCTCGTGGCTGCTGGCGCTGGTCTGGTGCCGTCATCCCTTGGCCCTCGATCCCGCGTTTGCGCGCCTGACGCGCTGGTGGCGTCGCTGAACGGCCGACAATCCCGCCCAGAATCGAAAACTTTCAGGTGAATTCCATGCAACAGAACCGTCCCCCCATCACCGGCCGCCTGGTGCGTTTTGCGCTGATCGGCTGCGGCCGCATCGCCCAGAACCACATGGAGGCCATCAAGAAGCATGGTGATCGTGCCGAGCTGGTGGCCGTCTGCGACATCAACCCCGAAGCCCTGGCGGCTGCCGTGGCCAAGACCGGCGCCCGCGGCTTCGCGTCGCTGACCGAGCTGCTGGCGGCCAAGGCCGAGCTGGGAGTGGACTGCGTCGTGCTGACGACCCCGAGCGGCCTGCACCCCCGTCAGGCCATCGAGGTGGCGCAGGCGGGCCTGGACGTCATGACCGAGAAGCCCATGGCCACCCGCTGGCAGGACGGCCTGGCCATGGTCAAGGCCTGCGACGACGCGGGCGTGCGCCTCTTCGTCGTGAAGCAGAACCGCCGCAACCCCACGCTGCAGCTGCTCAAGCAGGCCGTGTCGGAAGGGCGCTTCGGCCGCCTCTACAACATCGCCGTGAACGTGTTCTGGACGCGCCCGCAGTCCTACTACGACAGCGCCGAGTGGCGCGGCACCTGGGAGTTCGATGGCGGCGCCTTCATGAACCAGGCCAGCCACTACGTGGACCTGCTGGACTGGATCTGCGGCCCCGTGGAGAGCGTCATGGCCTACACCGGCACGCTGGCCCGCAACATCGAGGTGGAAGACAGCGGGGCGGCAGCGCTGAAGTGGCGCAATGGCGCCATGGGCACCGTCAACGTCAGCATGCTGACCTACCCCAAGAACCTGGAAGGCTCCATCACCATCCTGGGCGAGAAGGGCTCGGTGCGCGTGGGCGGCCTGGCCGTCAACGAGATCCTGCACTGGGAATTCGAGGCGCCGCACGAGATGGACGCCCTCATCAAGGACGCGAGCTACCAGACCACGTCGGTCTACGGCTTCGGCCACCCGCTGTACTACGACAACGTCATCAAGACGCTGCGCGGCGAAGCCCAGCCCGAAACCGACGGCCGCGAAGGCCTGAAGTCGCTCGAGCTGCTGATTGCTCTCTACATGAGCGCCCGTGACGGCAAGCGCGTGAACCTGCCGCTGGCCTACTGAGCATGGCGACGACCATCCATCCCAGCGCCATCGTCGACGACGGCGCCCAGCTCGGCGACGGCTGCCGCGTCTGGCACTTCGTGCACATCAGTGCCGGCGCCCGCATCGGCGAGCGCTGCTCCTTTGGCCAGAACGTCTTCGTCGGCAACGACGTGAAGATCGGCAACAACGTCAAGATCCAGAACAACGTCTCGGTCTACGACGCAGTCACCCTGGAGGACGACGTCTTCTGCGGCCCGAGCATGGTGTTCACCAACGTCTACAACCCCCGCTCGGCCGTCACTCGCAAGGACGAATACCGCCGCACGCTGGTGCGCCAGGGCGCCACGCTCGGGGCCAACTCCACCATCGTCTGCGGCACCACGGTGGGCCGCTTCGCCTTCATCGGCGCGGGCGCCGTCATCAACCGCGACGTGCCTGACTTCGCGCTGATGGTGGGCGTGCCCGCCCGCCAGATCGGCTGGATGAGCCGCTTCGGCGAACGCCTGGAACTGCCCGTGGCCAGCGACGCACCCGTCGAGGCCACCTGCCCCCACACCGGCGACCGCTACCGCCTCGCCGGCCAGCAACTCCAACTCATCGAGAACAGCTGAATGGACTTCATCGACCTCAAGAGCCAGTACGCGGCCCTGCGCGACAACATCAACGCCCGCATCCAGAAGGTGCTGGATCACGGCCAGTACATCCTCGGCCCCGAGGTCAAGGAGATGGAGTCCGCGCTCACGGCCTACACCGGCGCCAAGCACTGCATCAGCGTGGCCAGCGGCACCGAGGCGCTGCTCATCTGCCTGATGGCGCTGGACCTCAAGCCCGGTGACGAAGTCATCACAAGCCCCTTCACCTTCGCCGCCACGGCCGAGATGATCGTGCTGGCCGGCGGTGTGCCGGTGTTCGTGGACATCGAGCCCGACACCGCCAACATCGACGCCAACCTCATCGAGGCCGCGATCACGCCGCGCACCAAGGCCATCATGCCCGTGAGCCTGTACGGCCAGGTGGCGGACATGGACACCATCAACGTGATCGCCCAGCGCCACGGCCTGGCGGTCATCGAGGATGCCGCCCAGAGCTTTGGCGCCACCTACCGCGGCAACAAGAGCTGCAACACCTCCACCTTCGGCTGCACCAGCTTTTTCCCGAGCAAGCCGCTGGGCTGCTACGGCGACGGCGGCGCCGTCTTCACGAACGACGACGCGCTTGCCCAGGCCTGCCGCGAGATCCGCACGCATGGCCAGAGCCAGCGCTACCTGCACACCCGGCTGGGAGTGGGTGGCCGCATGGACACGCTGCAATGCGCCGTCGTGCTGGGCAAGCTGGACCGCTTTGAGTGGGAAATCCGCCGCCGGCTGGAGCTCGGTGACGCCTACCGTGCCAAGCTGCAGGCCGCCATTCCGTCGCTGCAACTGTTGGCCGTGCGCCCGGACCGCGACTGCGTCTGGGCCCAGTACACCGTGTTCGTGGACAACCGCGAGGCCGTGCAGGCGCGCCTGAAGGACGCCGGCGTGCCGACGGCCGTGCACTACCCGCGCCCGCTGCACCACCAGCCGGCCTATGCGCACTACGCCACGGCCGACGCCTGCCCCAACGCCGTCAGCGCCGCGGCCCGCGTGATGAGCCTGCCGATGAGCGCGGACCTGACGGAAGCCCAGCAGGATCAAGTGGTGGCCGCGCTCGCTCAGGCGCTGGCGTGATCTTCAGAGGATGAAGTTCCGGCCCGATATCGAAGGGCTGCGCGCACTGGCGATCCTGCCGGTCGTGATCTTTCACGCCTGGCCCTCGGCGCTGCCCGGGGGCTTCGTCGGCGTGGACGTCTTCTTCGTGATCTCGGGCTACCTGATCACGACGCTGCTGATGCAGCGCCTGGCCGCGGGCAGCTACAGCATCGGCTCGTTCTACGCCGCGCGCATCCGGCGCATCTTCCCCGCGCTGTTTGCCATGCTGGCGCTCGTCACGCCGGCCTGCCTGCTGCTGCTGGAACCTCAGCCCCTGCGGGAGTTCGCCCGGCTGCTCGGTGCGACGAGCCTGTTCGCGTCGAACATTGAGCTCTACCGCACCACAGGCTACTTCGAGGGGGCGGCGGAGCTCAAGCCGCTGCTGCACACCTGGTCACTCGCGGTGGAGGAGCAGTACTACATCGTCTTTCCGCTCCTGCTGGCCATGCTGTGGCGTCACGCCCGGGCCTGGATCGGGTGGGCGCTGCTCGCCGTCGGGCTCGTGTCCCTGGCCTACTGCCTGCGCCTGATGGGGCACGACGCTGCGCTGGCCTTCTATGCGGCGCCGGCGCGGACCTTCGAGCTGATGATCGGTTCAGGCCTGGCCTGGTGGATGGGCCGCAGCGACGCGCTGCCCGTGCGTCCGGCGTGGCTGGAGGCCAGCGTTGGCTGGGCTGCGCTCGCGGCACTGCTGGCGTCGCTGATCTGGATGCATGCCGAGCTGGCGTTTCCGGGGCCGTCGGCGCTGTGGCCCTGCATGGCGACCGCCGCGCTCATCTGGGTCGGTGGCAGCGGCAGCGCGGGCGTGACTCGCGTGCTGTCGGCCGCACCGCTGCGCTGGGTCGGCGCGCATTCGTTTTCGCTGTACCTGTGGCATTGGCCGGTGCTGGTGCTCGCACGGCATGCGCTGCTGGATCAGCCGTCACCGGTGCAGGCCGCGCTGTGCGTCGCGCTCTCGGTGCTGCTGGCCTGGGTGTCGCTGCGCTACGTCGAGGCTCCGGTACGCGGCGCCCGCGTGGGGCAGGGCGCGCTGCTGGCGGCGGGAGCGTCGGCCATCGCGATCAGCCTTGGGGTCGCCTGGGCCATCGTGCAGCTCGCCGACCGGCGGGCGGCGCGCCCGGGTGTCGAAGCCGAGTTGCGGGCCGGGGCGCTCGATTTCAGCGCCGACCGCCAGCGCTGCCATTCCCGAGGCAACCACTGGATCGACTACGACGCCCGCTGCCTCTTCGGCCCGGCGCAGGCACCGGCTTCGCTCGTGGTCTGGGGTGACAGCCATGGCGTGGAGCTGGCGCGCGCGCTCGGCGACCGCGCCACCCAGGAGCGAGTGGCCCAGTTGACGGCGTCCAGCTGCCCGCCGGCGCTGGGCTACACGCCGCCGGGCCGCGCACAGTGCAGGCCGGCCAACGAGGCACTGCTGGAGCGGGTGATCCGCGACGGCGACGTCACAACCGTCGTGCTGGTGGCTCGCTACGAGTACTACTTGCGCTCCCCCGGTGCGGACGCCTTCGAGCAGGGCATGGTCGAGTCCGTGCGCCGCCTGCAGCAGGCCGGCAAGCGGGTGCTTGTCATCGATCCCGTGCCGATCTACCACTACCCGGTGCCGGCCGCTCTTGCCCAGCGCGCCCTACGCGACAGTGACCTGCAGGCGCACGGCCAGACGCTTGCGCACTACCGCGACTCGCAGGCGCGCGCGCTGTCGCTCGTCGATCGAATGACGGCCGACGGCGCCGCCCGCCGCATCGCGCTGAGCCCGATCCTGTGCGGGCAAGGGCGTTGCAGCGTGCTGGACGGCGGGCACCCCCTGTACTTTGACGACAACCACCTCAGCATGCACGGCGCGGGCAAGGTGGCCGCGGCTGTGCTTGCTGCGGCGCCCTGAACCGCGACCCGCACCACCCCGCGATGACCATTCCGGCCCCCATGTCCCAGCGTGAGCCCCTGCAGGCTCTTCAGGCCCTGCGCGGCGTGGCGGCCCTGGCTGTCGTGCTGATGCACTTCAAGGAGTGGATGGCGAACTTCGCCCCCGGCCTGGCCGGCGTGGCGCAGTACGGCTACGTCGGGGTCGATGTCTTCTTCCTGATCTCCGGCTTCATCATCTTCCACGCCACGGCTGCGCCGGATGCGCGCGCGGCGCTGCCCTTCCTCATCCGGCGGCTGTGCCGCGTGGTGCTGCCGGCGTGGGTGGCCATGGCGCTGCTGGTGTTCATCAAGCCGCCTTACCTGATCGACCTGGTCCGCGGCTTCGCCTTCCTGCCGCGCGAGACCGGGCACCCGCCGTACTTCGGCCACGGCTTTCTCATCGTGGCCTGGACGCTGACCTACGAGCTGGTCTTCTACGGCCTGTTCGCCGTCGCGTTGGCGCACCCCTGGACGCGCGCGCGTCGCGGTTGGGTTGCCGCCGCCTTGCTGATGGCCGTGATGCTCTGCGGGCAGGCCGCCGCGGGCCAATTCACGCTGGACGCCACGCAGACCCAGCCGGTAGGCCGTGCGACGACCGTCGAGCAGTTCAGCCTCTGGCCGCTGCTGACGCTGACGAGCAGCCCGATGTTCATCGAGTTCGTCGTGGGCATCGGCCTGGCGGCGGCGTTTGCCTGGCGTGGCGGGCAGCCGTTCCGGGAGCGGGGCGGCCTGATCACGCTGGCCGGACTGCTGCTGGCGGCCGGCGGCCTCGTGGGGCCGGGGCTGGACGGCCACGGGCCCACGCGCGCGGGGGCATTCGCGCTGGGCGTGGCGCTCGTGACGCTGGGCGTGCAGGCGCGTCTGGATGCGCGTGCGTGGCAGGGGCTCGTGGCGTGGATCCGGCCCGTGGCCTGGCTGGGGGGCTGCTCCTACAGCCTCTACCTCTTTCACCCGCTCGTGAAGGCGGGCCTGCAACCGCTGGCCTCGCAACTGGGCGGCGGGCGGCTCGCGCTGCTGACGGCAGCGGCGATCGCGGCCTGCGTCGTGCTCGCCGCCGTGATGCACCGCTGGGTGGAACTGCCTGCCCAGGGCCTGGGCAAGCGGTGGTCACGCGCGGTGTCCAGGCGTCAGAGCCGGTAGTCTGGCGCGTGCCGGCGCAGCCACTGCTCCAGCATCATCAGGATCCACACCATCTCGCCGTAGTAGCCGGCGTGCTCCTTCAGGCGGCGCGTGAGCAGGCTGTCGACGAAATCGGCCCGCACGATGCCCCGCGCGACGATGCCGCGCAGCGACTCCGCGGCCAGGGCGTTCAGCGCCGCGTCCTTCACGGCCCAGGGGCCGAAGGGCAGGCCGAAGCCGTGCTTCTTCTTGGTGAGGATCTCGTCGGGCAGGAAGCCGCGCAGCGCCTCCTTGAAGAACCAGCGCAGCTTCAGGCCCTTGAGCTTGTAGCTGGTGGGCAGCTTCAGGGAGAAGTCCAGCAGCCGCGTGTCCAGCAGCGGGAAGCTCACGTCCACGCCGGCCAGGGCCGTGGTGCCCACGACCTTGGGCAGGTCGTTCTCGGCCAGCGTGTAGCGCCAGTCGAAGGCGAGCATCTGGTTGACGAGGCTGGCGTCATGCGGGCCGGCCGCCCAGGTGCCGCGCTGGTGCTGGCGCGGGCCGTCGGTGTCGACGGCGGCCAGGAAGGCCGGGGTCAGCACCTCGGCCTGGCCCAGGCGGTCCAGCAGGTTGTAGCTCTGCATGCGGTCGGGCATGGGCACGCGGGCCTGGCGGATGTAGCTCGTGCCCTTCTTGAGCAGCGGGATGTTGCCCGTCACCGGGTTCATGAACAGCGGGTGCAGCACCCCCGCACGCACGGGCGACGGGATCTGGCTGTAGACGTGGAAGACGCGCTCCTTGGCGTAGCGGGTGTTGCCGCCGAAGAGCTCGTCCCCGCCGTCGCCGGCGAGCATGCGCGTGTAGCCGTCGGCGCGCGCCTTGCTGGCGCAGTAGAAGGCCGGCACGGCCGAGGAGTTGCCGAAGGGCTGGTCGTAATGGGCAGCGACGTCGGGGATGGCCTTCACCAGGTCGGCCGGGGTGACGTAGTACTCGTGGTGCTCCGCGCCGTAGGCCTTGGCGGCGATGCGGGCGTACTCCATCTCGTCGTAGCCCTCGGCCTCGAAGCCGATGGAGTAGCCGGCCGCGGGCTTGCCCGTGGCCTCGCCGAGCAGGCCGCAGACCGTGGAGCTGTCCGTGCCGCCGCTCAGGAAGCAGGCCGTGTTGCCGTCGGTCGCGAGCCGTTCCTTGACTGCTGTGCGCAGGATGGCGCGGAACTCGTCGCGCAGTTCGTCGAAGCTCGGGTTGCGCAGCTCCTCGAAATGCGCCGTCCAGTAGGGCGCCACCGTCAGTTTGCCGTTCTCGAACAGCGCGTAGTGCGCCGCGGGCAGCCGGTGGATGCCGGTGTAGATGGTGCGCGGCGACGGGATGCAGTGGTGAAAGAGGTAGCTGTAGATCGCCTGCGGGTCGATCTCGCGGATGCCCAGCAGCCGGGCGAGTTCGTCGGCCCGCGTGGCGAAGTGCAGCCGGCCGTCGTGCACGGCGTAGCACAGGCTGTGCACGGCAAAGCGGTCCACCGCCAGGAAGGTGCCGCCGCCGGGCAGGGCCAGGGCGACGGCGAACTCGCCACCCACGTCGGCCGCGCAGGCCGCGCCGCGCGCGGCATAGGCCTGCTGCCAGGCGCCCAGGGCGTCAGCGGCAGGGGCGGCGAAGCGGGCGGAGCCGGCGGCGAAAGGGGTGTCAGGCGGCAGGTGGTGGGCTTGCATCTGTTCTTGTCGTTCGGTCGTCAGGCGGCAGGATTGTCGTTGCGCGCGGCGGGTTTCGGGCGCAGGCGTCGCCAGGCCTCGCCAACGGCCTGGCGCGCCAGGCCCAGCAGCCCGCGCAGCGTGAGCGGGTCGTAGGCGACGAGGCCGAAGCGCTCGCGGCGCTCGCTCATCCAGGTGGCCTTGTACGGGTCGTCGCCGATGAGGTAGTCGACTTCCTTGACGCGGTCGGTGTCGAGCGCCTGCTCCATCAGCAGCGCCGTCACGAGTGTGCCGGAGGTCAGCGCCTTGAACCGCTCGTCGTAGGCGACCTTGACGATGTTGGCGCGGCCGCCGGCCACGATCCAGATCTGCGCTGCCGTCGGCACGCCGTCAAGCCAGGCCAGGCCGAGTCGAAGCCAGCCGCGGCGTGCGCAGAGCCGGATCAGTCCGGGCACGAATTCAGGGTAGGGTTCGCTGTTCTTCCAGCTGTTGGCGTAGACCGATTGGAAGGCCTGGATACCGATCTCCAGCCGCTCGCCGCCCTGGATGATTTCCAGCGAGCCCCCTTCCTGGGCAAACTTCTTGCCCATGCGCTTGATGGTGTTGCGCATCTTGCTGCTGCGGTCCTTCAGGTAGTCCGCCCAGTCCTGCCGGACAGGCTCGTACCAGTTGCCGAAGGCGAAATAGGCATGCGTGCTCAGGCCGGCCTGCGCGAGGGCACGCTTGAGCAGGCTGAACTCCCGCGAGGCCGGGTCCATCGGCGAGAAGCGGTAGGCCGCGGCTCGCCCGCTGCTCTTTCGCAACGCGCGCGTGAGCGGCAGCAGGTCGCCGGCCTCGAGGTCGTCCTCCAGGGCGGGTGCGTAGATGGCGGTGTAGAAGTTCGACAGTGCGCTGATCTCGCGCCCCAGTGCACCCGTCTGCGCCACGGTCGGCAGCACGGCCAGCACCCGGCCCTGGCGGCGCAGGACATGGAAGCGAACCTCGCTTGGATGGGGCGGCTGCGCGTAGACGGTGTCGATCAGGTTGGTGTACCAGTCCACGCCGAACTCCACGCGCTGCTGTTCGGCGCGGGACATCAGCGCCACGGCGTCCGGCGGCAGCTCCCTGGCGTGCACGTAGGTGTCGACCGTTGCGCCACTGCGGTTGACCATGATTTCGGTGTCCACGGGCGCATGGCCTCGCCGCAGCAGCCCTCGAGCGCTTCGGCGCAGCAGGCTGAACACGGCGGGCAGGCCGCTGTGACGATAGATGCTCACGTGGTGAATCCAGCGTTGTGAGGTGGACCAGGCCAACAGGTCGGCGTCGGCGTTCGTGTAGAACTCCACGACGGCACCGTGAGCACGCTGGAACAGGTCCTCCAGCGTGCGCAGCAACAGCACGCGCCCAGGCGCGAAGCGCTCGAAGCGCTCGTCGAACGCCGTCTTGAGCATGACGGCCATGCCCGGGCGCAGCAGCAACATGCGCGAGGCCAGCAGTTCGTCGTCCAGCCACAGTTCATAGACGAACGCCTCGCCGCGGGCGGCGAAATCACGCATCACGTCGGCGTAGAAGCGGCCCTGCGGGCTGTCGCTGCTCACGGCCGTGCCCTCGCGGCCCTTCCAGCCGCGGCTTTCCAGGTCGGCATAGCGCGCCACGGCGGCGTCCATGTCTTCGGGCGCGTGCACGACGGCCAGCCGCTCCGTGCCACCTTCGGCCTGCAGCCGGCGCAGGTAGCGGCGCATGTTCTGGATGAGCTTGCGCGGCCGCTGGGCCCAGTAGTCGTCAAAGCTGTCGCGCAGCGCGACGTTCATCGTGAGGGCATGCGGCAGTGCCTTGACCGGCTTGCCGGGCAGCTCGCGCAGGTCGCCAAAGCGCGGGTCGTTGCACAGCAGGTCCAGCTCGCTCGCATAGCCAGGCAGGGCGGCGAACAGGCCACTGAGATCGAGCCCTGCAGGGATGAGGCTCGGGCCGATCTGGGCCTGCGAAGGCAGGAAGCTCGACCACACCCCGAGGCCGCGCGAGTGCGTGTGCAGCAGCACCATGGCCACGGTCTCGCCGTCGTTCGTCGCCACGGCCAGCTGGACGCCGCGTTCGCCGAAATGACGCAGCAGGGCGTCGACGAAGGCGCCGTCGAGCATGCCGTGCCCGCCCATCAGCCAGCCATTGAGGGCGTCCCAGGCGGCACGGTGCGGGCCCAGGCCTTGCGCAGGTGTCAGGGGATGGAGTTGCCAGTCCAGGCCAGAGTTCATCGGGTGTCGAGATCCAGGAAATGGGCGCCGGGTCGGGCGCAGAGTCGGGCGTGGCGGCGGATGCGGGCCAGCTCGCCCAGCACGCGCAGGGTGGCGAGCAGGCTGGCCAGGTAGTCCTTGAGGTTGTGGTTGGCAAGCAGGTCGGCCAGCGGCTGCACGAGGCCGGCCGCCAGCAATCGCAGGCATTGTCCTGCCAGTCGGCCACCGGGCCGCTTGAGCTCCACCAGCAGCTCGGAGCGCCGGCGCTCGCTGCGAGCGAACACCTGCTGCCCCCACGACTGTGGCGGCTGTGCGGCCCGGGCCCGCAGGTGCACGATGCGCGCCGCCGGCAGCAGTGCGCTGCGCAGGCCGTGGTGGGCGAAGCGCTCGATGAGGTCGTCGTCCTCGCCGTACATGAAGAAGAGGGGGTCGAACCCGCCGGCGCGCTGCAGCGCCTCGGCCCGCAGCAGCCACGCCGCCGCATTGATGCCGCGGATCGGGTAGTGGGGCTGCACGCGGTCGAGGCAGGCGTCCGACAGGTAGCCGGGCGCATGCCGCGCCAGGTAGGCCCGCTGCGTGTTCGGGTCCACGCGGGTCAGGTCGGGGCTGCAGTGCAGGGGGCTCACGAGGTGAAAGCCCGGCTCGTTCGCCAGGAAATGCACGAGCTGCCCGAGCGCCTCGGGCGTGACCCAGGCGTCCTGGTTCAGCAGGAACACGGCGTCCGCCCCGGCGCGCAGTGCGGCCGCCATGCCCAGGTTGTTGGCCCGGCCGAAGCCGAGGTTCGCGCCGGTCTGGATGAGCCGCACCTGCGGGAAGTCGCGCTGCACGAGGGCGACGGTGTCGTCCGTCGACGCGTTGTCGACGACGATGGCCGTACAGGGGTGCGTGCTGTCGGCCAGCGACTTCAGCGCCGCGCCGATCCACGCGGCGCCGTTGTAGGTCACGATGACGGCATGCACGTTCATGAGGCGACCCTGCGGCGAAGGAGGGCGAGCAGCTCGCCGTAGAGCGGATGTCCCAGCAGCCGCAGCCCGGCGAGCCACAGCGCCACTGTGGTGGCCGCGCAGCCAAGCCACACGGGCAAGGCCAACGCCTCCCCGGGTGGCCGCAGCCAGCTCGCCGCGACGCCGACGGGCGCCAGGCACAGCAGGGCCAGGACCGCATTGCGCGACAGTGCCCGCGCCATGCCGGCGAAATCGCTCGGCAGGCAGCGCTGCTTGAACGCATAGAAATACGGCACCGCGACGATGGCCATGGCCAGGAACCCGAGCGCCAGCGGCTCCAGCGCCCGCCACCACCACAGCACGCCCACGAGCACGAGCGCCTTCACCGGCTGGATGACGAGATCGGCCAGCGCCACGCGCCGCGCGTGGCCGGCGGCCAGCATGACGGTGGGCACGAGGCTGTTCAACACGCTGACGGCCCCGGCGGCGCAATAGATCGGCACGAGCGGCGCCGATGCGTCCCACTGCGGGCCGAACATCAGCCGCAGCACTTCCAGCGCGAAGAGCGCGATGAAGCCGTAGAAGGGCCAGGCCACTGCACTCACGGCCGCCAGGCTCTGCACGTGGCGGTCTTCCAGTGCGCCACCTTCGCGGTGTGCCTTCGAGAACGCGGGGTAGGCCACCGAGCGCACCGTGCCCATGATGTCGCGGGCGAAGAGGTTCATCAGCCCCTGCGCGCGGCTGGCGATGGCGACCTGGCTGAAGTCCAGCAGCTTGCCCACCGCCAGGTCGTTGATGTCCATCGACACCGACGTGACGACGTTGGCCGCCGTGACCGGCCCGCCGAAACCCACGATCTCGCGCCAGCGGCGCAGCTGGGGCCATGCCAGGCGCCCCCAGGCGCCGGCCAGGCTCGCCCCGATCGCCATCGCCACGCTGCCGGCGATGTCCCCCCAGGCGAGGCTCGGGGCGCCGTGCCCCAAAGCGGCCAGGGCGAGCGTCGTGGACGTGCCCACGACGGCGGCGGCGACGTTGATGCGCATCAGCACGTCGAACCGCATCTCCCGGCGCAGCAGGGCGATGGAGATGGCGTTGAAGGGCAGGATGAGGAAGTTCAACGAGATGATGCGCACGATGCCGGCCAGGCTCTCGTCCCGGTAGAACTGCGCCACCCAGGGCGCGAGCGCGTTGACGAGGGCGAAGAGGCCGCCGCCGAGCAGCAGCGACAGGCCCAGGGCGCTGCCGATGTCCTCGCGTTCCAGCGTCTTGCGCTGGATCAGGTAGTTCGCAAGCCCGAAGTCCCGCACGACCTGGGCGATGCTGATCAGTGCCATCGACACCGAGTACAGCCCGATCTGCTGTGGCGTGAGCAGGCGCGCCAGCAGCACGAAGGACAGCAGTTGCAGCCCCGTGAGCAGGTAGCGCTCCAGGAAGGCAAAGCCGAGGGACCGGCGCACCGAGCCCATCAGAAGAGGTTCCTCTTGCGCGAGCGGCGGTCCACCCAGGCGGCCAGCTCAGCCGGGCGCAGGCGCGACATCCAGCTGGCCGAGATCGCGCCGCGTGCGCGCCAGATGCGCAGCTCGCGCGCGAAGCGCACCGGGGGTGGTTCGCACAACAGCGGGGCCAGCAGCCACAGCAGGGCGTCCTGAACGAGCCGGCGGTAGACCCACAAGGGCAGGCCCTGGCTGGCGGGCAGGTCCTGCCAGTCGGAGATGCCGGACTTGAACGACCAGCGCCGGAAATAGCGCCGCGTCAGCATCGCCGGATCGACGGGCGCCGTGACCTGCAGCTGCGGCTCATAGGCGAGCACTTCGCCGCGCGCGAGGCAGCGCTGGCCGAACTCGGCGTCCATGTGCCGGAAATGCGCTTCGGAGAACCCCCCGACGCGCTCGAACAGGCTGGCACGCGCCACCAGGTTGGCGCCCGCGGGCGCATAGCCGGGCGGCGGCGGTGCGAGCCGCTGCTCGCCCAGGTCCACGCCGCCGACGATGGCGGCCATCGAATCGTCGTACCAGGCCGGGCGCCCCGTGGGCGGCCACTCCAGCAGCGTGCGCCCGCCGGCCAGGGCGGTCGTGCCGTCGCGAAACGCCGTGCAGGCCTGCACCAGCCAGTCCGGCGGGAAGAGGATGTCGTCGTCGCTGAAGGCGAGCAGCTCGCAGCCCAGCTCGCGCGCGCGATGGATGGCCGTGTTCAGCGCGAACTGCTTGCCTTGGCGGGGCTCGCACAGCGCGTGCAGCCGGCCCAGCGGCCAGGCGGGCGCGCGCGCCTTCAGCCGGGCCAGGGTGTCGTCCTGGGAGTTGTTGTCCACGACCAGCACGTCCACCGTGCAGTCATCGGGCAGGTGTTGGGCGGCGAGGGAGTCCAGCGTGGCAGCCAGCAGGTCGGCGCGGTTCCAGGTGCAGATGACAACGCCAAGTCGAACGGCCATGGTGGTGGAGGGGTCAGCGCTTCCCGACGCCGCCGCGCGCGGCGGGGCCGCCGGCGGGCCCGGGTAGGGCGGGGCACGAAGGCGAGGGCAGTGTAGTGCGCAGGCGGGCGGCGACCACCCCATGAGTGGGCAGTCCGATCGCGGCAGATGTCGCAGGGGCTCCACTATCATGCGGGCCGCCTCGCCCCAGCGTCGCGGCGTTCCCGGCACGCCCCCATCGACGGTCCAGCCCCCGACTCTCCCGCACAGCATGTCCCTTTCCCGTTCGCGCCCCGCGCGCTGCCTGATCACCGGCGCGTCCGGGTTCATCGGAAGCCGGCTGTGCGAGCGCTTCTCGGCGAGCCCGGGCCAGGGCCACGTCCGCATGGTGCGCAGCGCGTCGGCCGCGGCGGCGCTCGCGGCGTCGGGCCAGCAGGCGGCCGTGGCCGACCTGCTGCAGCCCGCCCAGGTGCTGCAGGCCCTGCAGGGCTGCGACGCCGTCGTGCACCTGGCGCATGGTGACCGCGGCCCACAGGCGACGCGCAACCTCGTGGAGGCCGCGGCCACGGCCCGTGTCGCGCGCTTCGTGCACATCAGCAGCATGTCGGTGCACGGGCCGGTGCCCGGCCCCGAGGCCGCGCGCGAGGACACCGCGCGCATCGGCCGCTACGACCACGACTACTCGGACTCCAAGGCCGAGCAGGAGGAGATCGTCCAGGCTGCCGCCGACCGCGGCGACCTGCCCGTCGTCATCCTGCGGCCCACCGTGGTCTACGGGCCCGGCGGGCATTTCGTGCGCCAGATCGTCGAGCAGGCGCGTTCCGGGGCCGTGACCCTCTTCGACGGTGGCCGCGGCGTGTGCAATGCCGTGCACGTGGACGACGTGTGCGCCGCCATCGAGGCTGCGCTGGTGAGCGAGCAGGCGCTGGGCCAGGCCATGTTCATCAATGCCGACCAGGCGCTGAGCTGGGGCGAGTTCATCCGGGCCTTTGCCGGCCTCGTGCAGCCGCCGCCGCGCTACGTGGACCTGGCTTCGGCCGACGCGCTGCGCTACTGGGCGGCGCATCCGCCTCAGGTCGTGACGGGCCTCTTGCCCCGCGTGGCGCGCAAGCTCAAGTCGCTGGCCGGCTGGCAGCCGCCGCCGGCGCCCTGGCCGCCGCTCGGGCGGGTCATGCGCGAGACCTTCCCGATCGCCTTCGCGAACGACAAGGCCAGGCGGCTGCTCGGCTGGGCGCCGCAGGTCGATTTCGCGCAGGGCGTTGCGTCCTGCGTCCCGTGGTTGCGAGAAGAAGGGTTGCTGTCCGCATGAGCCGGTCGCATGTCGTCATCGTCGGGGCCGGGCTGGGGGGCTGCATGCTGGCCCACGCGCTGGCCGATACCCACGCCGTCACGCTGGTCGAGCGCGGCGCGGAGGTGGTGGACCCGCGCTACCCGCTCGTCGACGTCGGCCGCCCCGCCGTCACGGAGCCGCATTTCGGCGCGGGCCTGGGCGGCTCCACGCAGCTCTGGCACAACGGCCTGATCGAGATCGAGGACGAGATCTTCGCAACGCAGTGGCCGCTGCCCAAGTCGGCCATCGACCCGTTCTACGAGCAGGCCTTCCCGCTGCTGTCGGGCGTGGCGATCACGCCGGTGCGCGAGGCCATCGTGGCGCTGCGCCGCCGCTACGCCGAGCTCGGCGTGCCGGACGGCCTGCTGCAGGGCCTGTACTACCCACAATGGCCGCGCAACCTGTGGGAGTCCCTGAAGCTGCAGGGCCGCGTGCAGGTCGTGCAGGCCGACGTGGTCGACTTCGAGGTGGCGGCTGACGGGCGCGTCACCCATCTCACGCTCGACGAAGCGGGCCGCCAGCGCCAGCTGCAGGCCGACCACGTCGTGCTCTGCGCCGGCGGCCTGGGCTCGCCCGTGCTGCTGCAAAAGCTGGCACAGCGCCTGCCGCTGCCGGCCCTGCGCCACGCGGGCCTGCACTATGAGGACCACCCGATGGGCTTCGTGGGTGAAGTCCAGGTCACCGTGCCGCTGTACCGCCTGTGGAACTTCCGCGTGCCCGGCACCGACGGCAACCTGCGCCTGCCGCTGGTGGTCAAGCGGGGCGGCATGCACATCTCCTTCCAGCTGCGGCCGGCCGCGGCCTACTACCGCGACAGCCGCCGCGAGCGCGTGGGCAGCGTGCTCAACGACCTGCGGCGCAACCCGTGGAACCCGCTGACCTACTTCAAGCTGTTCAAGCACTGGGACGACGTGCTGGACATCCTGTCGTTCAAGTTCGGCATCCACCTGCCCACGCGCCACTA
This sequence comes from Roseateles sp., assembly GCA_016790285.1. Lineage (GTDB taxonomy): Bacteria > Pseudomonadota > Gammaproteobacteria > Burkholderiales > Burkholderiaceae_C > Pelomonas. The sequence continues at coordinate 254,367 of JAEUPJ010000020.1, forward strand.
CACGCTGCTGATGTGCGCGCAGATGCCGCCGTCCGAAGAACTCGCCATCTGGGCCGACGGCGCCACCCGCAAGCGTGACTGGCGCTTCACCGAGGCCTACCAGCAGGATTTGCGCGACTCCGTGCGCGACGTGCTGGCCTGGCTCGCCCCCATCACGCGCAGCTCGCGCGAGTTCAAGGGCTGGCTCGAAGACCTGCGCACCGGCGCCCACCACTCAGGCACGGCGCGCATGTCCGCCAGCGCCGACGACGGCGTGTGCGATGTGAACTGCCGCGTGCACGGCCTGGCCAACCTCTACGTCTGCGACGGCTCCGTGATCCCGTCCAGCGGCATCGCCAACACCGGCCTCACCATCGCGGCGCTCGCGCTGCGCCTGGCCTCGCACCTGAAGGCGGGCCCATCGACATCCTTGCCGACATCCTCGCCGACACCCCAGCCATGACCCTGCAGATCGGCATCATCGCCCGCACCCTCAACGTGCCCCACCTGCGCGGCACGGGCCGCTACGTGCAGGAGCTGCTGCGCAACACGCAGCCGGGCGACGACGTGCGCTGGACGGCCTATGGCCACGACCCCGGCCAGGCGTTCAAGGTGCCGCAGCCGCTGCAAGGGCGCGCCGAGGTCTTCGACTTCCGCGGCGACCGCTTCCACCTCTGGGAGCAGCTCGGCCTGCCGATGCGCCTGCGCGGCTCGGGCGTGCAGCTGCTGCACGGGGCCGAGAACACGCTGCCCATCTGGCAGCCGGTGCCGTGCATCGTCACCATCCACGACACGGTGCTGTGGGAGGAAGACCGCCGCGGGCTGGACCGCCACTACCTGCACGACGTGCAGGGCATGGCCTACCGGCGCTGCGCTCACGTCATCACCATCAGCGAATCCTCGCGCCGTGACATCGCCGCGCGCTGGCCCTTCCTGGCCGACCGGCTCACCGTCGTGCCGCATGGCATCGGCGACGAGTTCTTCAGCGACCAACGCTCGCCCATGCCGCCCACGCTCGCGCAGTCGCTGGCGGGCGCGCCCTACCTGCTCTACCTGGGCGGCGCGCAGGCCCGCAAGCGCTTTGACTGGGCGCTGGAGCTGCTGGCCCGCTGCGGGCGCGACGACCTGCACCTGATCGGCTGCGGCTTCGGCGCCGGCACGGCGCCGCTGGAGCGCGTGCCGCCCGCGCTGCGCGGCCGCGTGCACTTCGCGCCCTTCGTGGACGACGGCGAGCTGGTGACGCTGTACCGCGGTGCGCAGGCGGCCATCTACCCCACGCTGTACGAAGGTTTCGGTTTCCCCGCCGTCGAGGCGCAGGCCGCCGGCACGCCGGTGCTGTTCAGCCCGGTGAGCAGCCTGGTGGACCTGGTCGGGCCGCTGGCCTGGACGAACCCGCCCGAGGATTTCGACGGCTGGCTGGCCTCGCTCAAGGAGGTGCTGGCGCTGCCGGCGCCTGCGCGCGCCGAGAAGGCCGCGCAGGGCATGGCCTGGGCGAGGCGCTTCTCGTGGCGGCGCAGTGTGGAAGGGCACTTCGAGGTGTACCGCGCGGTGCTTGAGCGGGCGGCGCACGGCCGCTGAGACGGCGCCTGATCAGGCGCCGCGCGCGGGCAGCCAGGATCGCACCAGCAGCTTCCAGGCCGGCACGTGGGCGGGTTCCAGCTTCAGTGCCTGCCGGGCGCTGGCGCGGCCCGCAGCCCGCTGGCCGGACTGGATCTGCGCCGCGGCGAAGTCGCTCCAGGTCTTGGCCAGCATGTGCCGCACGACGGCTTCGTCAGCCCGGCGGCCGTCGGGGCCCGCGAAGCCCCAGCGGTCCAGGGCGCTCTGGATGACGCGGCCCTTGTAGTTGGCACTCGGCGCGCTGCGCGTGATGCTCTGCGGGTGCTGGCGGTACAACGCCAGCGGGCGCGCGACGCGCTCGATGCGGGTGATGCGCGAGGCGCGCAGCCACAGGTCGTAGTCCTCGCCGATGCGCAGGTCCGTCGGGAAGCCACCGGTCTCGGCCAGCAGGCTGCGCTGCATGAGCACGGTGGAGGTCCACACCACGCAGTCCAGCAGCAGCTCGGGGTAGAGCCAGCCCGTGGCGCCGGACCATCGCGCGGTGTCACCGGCAGCGCGCTCCAGCTCGGCCAGCAGCGCGGCGTCGGGGCGGGGCTCGGCGCTCGGCCACACGTGCCAGGCGGTGTAGCTCATGCGGCAGCCGGGCGCGGCGTCCATGGCGGCGAATTGCGCGGCGAGCTTGCCGGGCAGCCAGATGTCGTCGGCGTCGCAGAAGGCGACCCAGTCGCCGCGTGCCGCTTCGATGCCGGCATTGCGTGCGGCCGCCACGCCGGCATTGGCGCGGCGGATCACGCGCACCTGCGGGAAGTCGCGCTCGACGAGCGCGGCCGAGCCGTCCTTGGAGCCGTCGTCCACGACGATCACCTCCAGCTCGGCGCCCGCCTGGGCCAGCACCGACTCCAGGGTGGCTGCGACGTAGCGCTCGGCGTTGTAGCAGGGGATGACGACGCTGACGCGCCGCGGGTCGGCCATGGCTCAGCGCGAGGCGGCAGAGGCCGGCGCGGCCACTTCAGCGGCCGCAGGCGCGGAGGCCGCGCTGGCCGCGGCTGCTGGCGGCTCCACCCAGCGGCCGGCAGCTGCCAGACGGTCGCGCAGCTCGCGCCGCTCGAAGCCCATGGCGATCACGCGGTGGGCTTGCACGAGCGCCTTGTCGTAGAGCGCCATGTCCATGTAGAGCATGCCGGCGTTGAACTGGGCGAAGGGGTTGTCCTGCGTCGTCTCGGCCACGTAGTCCAGGTGCCGCAGTGCTTCGTCGGGCTGCTTGCGCTTGACGAGGAAGTTCACGTAGAGCAGCCGCACGATGTGGTCGTTGGCCTTGAAGCGCAGCGCGCGGTCGTAGTAGCACTCGATCGTGTACTGCGCGTCCCGTGCCGGGTTCTTGCGCTCCTTCTCCACGAGCCGCTCCATCGCGAGCAGCGCGCGCGGGTGGTTGGGGAAGGCGAACAGCGTGTAGCGGATGTCCCCGCCGAAGGAGCCCGTCTTGCCCTCGGTGAGCATCTCCACGCCGCGCGTGAAGTGGGCGTCCTCGACGATGGACTTCTGCTGCTCGTTGGCCGTGCGGTAGTCGAAGGGGCCGTAGTGCGTCTTGAGCGAGCCGCACCGCTGCTCCGACTGCGCCGACGCGGCGCCGCTGAGGGCCAGCAGCAGGGCGGTGATGACGGACAACGAAATCTGCGCTTTCATGGCAACGTCAAACCTTGTACAGCCAATTCAATGTGGCGTCCTCGACGGCAGCCGCCTGGGACGGGTCCGAGAACGTGTGGTCGGCCTGCTGCAGGTCGCAGCGCTGCACGCGGCTCGCGGCGAGCAGGCCTTGCCAGGCAGGGGACGACTCGGCATGCAGGCTGAACTCGCGGGCAGTGTAGTCATCCCCGCTGAGGACGATCAGCACCGGCCCGCCGAAGGCCTGCAGGCCGGCGGCCATGCGGTCCTGGAAGCTGCGGGTGTCGCTGGCCTGGCGGGCGCCGCGCGCCAGGCGCAGGTTGCTGGCCAGGGACTGCAACGCCCGGGCACCGACACCACCGCGCAGCAGCTTCAGCCAGAAGCTCTTCTCGCGCAGGCGGCGCCAGTAGTAGTGCTTCACGTGGGCCTGCGCGAGCGTGGCGGCGGAGCGGGCCCAGGGGTTGAGCAGCGTGACGCCGGCCACGCGCGGGTCGCGGGTGGATTCCAGGTAGAGCAGGGCGGCCGAGGCAGCGTCGCACAGGCCCCAGAGCGCCACGCGCTTGAGGGCCGGGCGGGCCGCCAGCAGGGCATCGATGGCCGCGGCGATGTCCGCATCCACGCCGAGGAAGTCGCGCGTGGCGCCACCGCTGTCGCCCATGCTGCGGTAGTCGAAGCGCAGCGCCGCGAAGCCGTGGCGGGCCAGGTGGCGGGCCAGCAGCGTGAACTGGCGGTGGCTGCCGGCGCGGTACTGCGGGCCGCCGACGATGATCAGCACGCCCACCTCGCCCGGCGTGCCGCTCGACGGCTCGGCCAGGATGCCCACCATCGGCTCTCCCTCGCAGGCCAGGGGCAGCACGGTTTCCTTGACGCTCATGCCAGCGCCTCCACGGTGCGGGCGATGAGTGCCGGCGCCAGCTCGATCTCGCTCGTGGCCCAGAAGCCCGGGCCTTGCACGATCTGCGAATGCACCGCCCAGCCGGCGTCCTGCCAGGACTTGATGGCCTGCTCGCTCACGGGCGTGAGGGTGGCGTCCTCGCGCGTGCTGAGTTCAAGCCACGCCACGCGACCCGGGGCGCCGGTGGGTGCCAGGCGGGCCGCTTCGAGCCCCGTGGCCAGGCCCGCACCCAGGCGGTAGCCGGCGACGTCGACCGCCCGGCCGGCGGCCAGTTCGGTCTTCATGGCGTCCATCAGGCCCTTGCTGGTGCCGCCGGCCATCTCGGCCGCGAGCTTCAGGCGCAGGAACTGCTGCAGCGCGAGCTTGCCGCTGGTCATGGGCTGCCAGAAGAGGTGGTTCACGGGCCGGTCCCAGTCGGCCGCCGCAAGCAGGCAGCCCGCGCGCAGGCCCCACAGCCACAGCGGCGTGCCGGGGAAGCGCTCGTCCAGGCAGGCCAGGCCGAGGCGCACGTCGGCCACCCAGTCGTCCCAGGTGGCGTCGCCGAAGTCGGCCGAGGAGTCGCCGCAGCCGCGCAGGTCGATCTGCAGCACGGCGTGCCCGGCCTCGGCCAGTGCCCGGCAGGCGAGGGCGGCCATGCGGCGCGACTTGTTCATCTCCTCCGCGAACGGGTGCAGGTAGAGCACCCGGCTGCGCGGCGTGCCCGCCGGCCGGTGGAGCAGGCACAGGCGCTGCTCGCCACCGGCGGTGGGCAGGAAGAAGACGTCGGGGTGAGGGGTCAACCGAGGCGGGCGGCGACGAAGTCCGCCAGGGAGCCGACCGTGGCGAAGGTGTCGCCGTCGATGTCGTCATCGTCGACGACCAGGCCCAGCTGCTCTTCGAGCGCCGTGATCAGGCTGACCACGGCCATCGAGTCCAGCTCGGGCAGTGCGCCGAGCAGGGCGGTGTCGCGGGTGAAGGTCTGGGCGCGGCCGTTCAGGCTCAGCACGTCATCGAGAAGCCTCAGCACGTGGCTGAGGACCTGGGCGTTGTCCATGGGGTCTGGCGTCCAAAAGTGCAGCCGCTCAGTTTAGCGGGCTGCCCCCTCGGCCCCGGGGTCGGCCACCCCTCGGCCCGGGGGCGCGTGAGATACTTTTTTCACTGTTCGCACCCCGTTCCACCTCAGAGCTTCATGCCCGAATCGACCTTGCTGAACGAGCTGGTGGCCGTTGCCGCCGAGCGCACGCCCGACGCACCGGCCCTCACCTATGGCGCGGCGACGCTGAGTTACGGCCAGCTCGACGCGGCCGTGTGCGGCTTCGCCAGCGGGCTGATGCAGCTCGGGCTGGCCCGCGGCGAGCGGGTGGGCATCTACCTGGAAAAGCGCTTCGAGACGGTGGTCGCGAGCTTTGGCGCCCCGGCCGCGGGCGGCGTCTTCGTGCCGCTGAACCCGCTGCTCAAGCCGGAGCAGGTCGGCTTCATCCTGCGCGACTGCGACGTGCGCGTGCTCGTCACGTCGCCCGAGCGGCTCGCCCAGCTCGGCGAGGTGCTGACGCAGTGCCCCTCGCTGCGCCACGTGGTGCTGACCAGCGGCACAGGCACGGCGCCGGTGCCGGTCCATGACTGGGCGACGCTGCTGGCCGCGCCCGCGCGAGCCGGCCACCGCGTCATCGACACCGACGTGACGGCCATCCTCTACACCTCCGGCTCCACGGGCCGGCCCAAGGGCGTGGTGCTGTCCCACCGCAACATGGTGGCCGGCGGCAAGAGCGTGGCGAGCTACCTCGAGAACCGCGCCAGCGACACGCTGCTGGCCGCGCTGCCGCTGTCCTTCGACGCCGGCTTCAGCCAGCTCACGACGGCCTTTCACAGCGGCGCGCGCGTCGTGCTGCTGAACTACCTGCTGCCCAAGGACGTGCTCAAGGCCATGGAGCGCGAGAAGGTCACGGGCCTGACCGCCGTGCCGCCGCTCTACATCCAGCTCACGCAGCTCGAATGGCCGGCGGCCATCGACCAGCACCTGCGCTACTTTGCCAACACCGGTGGGCGCATGCCGCGCGCGACCCTCGACCTGCTGCGCGCCAAGGCGCCCTCGGCCAAGCCCTTCCTGATGTACGGCCTGACCGAAGCCTTCCGCTCGACCTACCTGCCGCCCGAGGAGGTCGACCGCCGTCCCGATTCCATCGGCAAGGCCATCCCCAACGCCGAGATCCTGGTACTGCGCGAGGACGGCACCGAATGTGCGCCCGACGAGCCGGGCGAGCTGGTGCACCGCGGCGCCCTGGTGGGCCTGGGCTACTGGAATGACGCCGAGAAGACGGCCGAGCGCTACAAGCCGCTGCCGGCCGGCGTGGGCGGGCGCGAAGGCGGCCTTCAGCTGCCCGAGTTCGCCGTGTTCTCGGGCGACACCGTGCGGCGGGATGCCGAGGGCTTCCTGTACTTCGTCGGCCGCCGCGACGAGATGATGAAGACCTCGGGCTACCGCGTGAGCCCGACTGAGGTGGAAGAGGTGCTTTACGCCACCGGGCTGGTCGGCGAATGCGTCGCCTTTGGTGTCGACCATGACACCCTCGGCCAGGCCATCCAGGTCATCGCCACGCCGCCCGAGGGCGCGGCCGAGCTGGATGTGCCCGCGCTGATGACCGCCTGCAAGGCTCGCATGCCCGCCTACATGGTGCCCCACGGCGTGGAAGCCCAGCGCGGCCCGCTGCCGCGCAACCCCAACGGCAAGATCGACCGCAAGACCCTGTCCACCGACTGGGTCGCCCGACACACCCAATGACCGAAGCCAAACGTCCGCCGGCCCACGTGGCCATGTCGCAGTTCCCTGTTGCCGACAACGGCGAGTTGGTCGTGGGCGGTCAGCGCCTGTCGGTGCTGGCCGAGCGCGTCGGCCAGACGCCGTTCTATGCCTACGACCGCGGCCTGCTCAAGGCCCGCGTGGCCGAGTTGCGCGCGGCGCTGCCCCAGGGCATCGAGCTGCACTACGCGATGAAGGCCAACCCCATGCCGGCCGTGGTCGGGCTGATGGCTGGGCTGGTGGACGGCATCGACGTGGCGTCGGCCGGCGAGCTGCAGGTGGCGCTGAACGCCGGCGCCGACCCGCGCGAGATCAGCTTCGCCGGCCCCGGCAAGCGTGACATCGAGCTGGGCCAGGCCGTGGCCGCGGGTGTGCTGGTCAACGTGGAGTCCGCCCGAGAGCTGAAGGTGCTTGCGGCGGCGTCGCAGCGCCTGGGCCTGCCCGCGCGCGTGGCCCTGCGCGTGAACCCCGACTTCGAGCTCAAGGGCTCGGGCATGCGCATGAGCGGCGGCCCGAAGCAGTTCGGCATCGACGCCGAGACCGTGCCCGAGGTGCTGGCCGAAGTGGGCAGCCTGGCTGGCGACGGCGTGGCCTTCGAAGGCTTTCACCTCTTCGCCGGCTCGCAGAACCTCAAGGCCGAGGCCATCTGCGAGGCCCAGCAGAAGAGCTACGAGCTGGCGCTGCGCCTGGCCGAGGCTGCGCCGTCGCCGGTCAAGTTTTTGAACCTGGGCGGCGGCTTCGGCATCCCGTACTTCCCGGGCGAAGCGCGACTGGACCTGGTGCCGATCTCGGAGAACCTGGCGGGGCTGCAGGCGCGCGCCAAGGCCGACCTGCCGCAGGCCAAGCTGGTCATCGAGCTGGGTCGTTATTTCGTCGGCGAAGCGGGCATCTACGTGAGCCGCATCGTCGACCGCAAGGTGTCTCGTGGCCAGGTCTTCCTGGTGGCCGATGGCGGCCTGCACCACCACCTGTCGGCCTCGGGCAACTTCGGCCAGGTGCTGCGCAAGAACTACCCGGCGACCATCCAGCCCCAGGGCCGCGTGGAGGCCGCAGTGGAGGCCGCCAGCGTCGTCGGGCCGCTGTGCACGCCTCTGGACCTGCTGGCCGACCGCATGGAGATGCCGCGCGGCGAGGTGGGCGACCTGGCGGTCATCTTCCAGAGCGGCGCCTATGGCCGCAGCGCGAGCCCCGAGGGCTTCCTGGGGCACCCGGCGTGCGTGGAAGTGCTGGTCTGAGCCAGCGTCACTCCACGTCCGTCCAGACCCCGTTCTGCAGCACCTGGTGCGGCCTGAAGCCTGACTTGTAGGCCATCTTGGGGCTCTCCTCGATCCAGTAGCCGAGGTAGAGGTGCGGCAGCTTGAGCTCGCGCGCCTGCTCCACCTGCCACAGCACGCCATAGGTGCCGAAGCTGGCGTCGATGTCGGGGTCGTAGAAGGTGTAGACCGCCGAGAGGCCATCGCTCAGGATGTCCAGGATGGAGACCATGCGCAGCGGCGTGCTGCCGTCGGGCATGGTTTCGCGGAACTCCACGAGGCGGGAGTTGATGCGGCTTTGCAGCAGGAACTGGGTGTACTGGTCGACGCTGTCGTGGTCCATGCCGCCGCCGCTGTGCCGGCCGGCCTGGTAGCGCAGGTACAGGGCGTAGTGCTCGGGCGAGTAGCTCAGCCGCATCACCTGGGCCTGCAGGTGCTGGTGGGCCTTCCAGGCGCGGCGCTGCGAGCGGGTGGGCTGGAAGCGCTCCACCGGTACGCGCAGGGCCACGCAGGCCCGGCATTGGTCGCAGTAGGGCCGGTAGGTGAAGAGCCCGCTGCGCCGGAACCCCGCGGCCACGAGGTTAGAGTAGGCGTCCGCGTGGATGAGGTGACTGGGCGTGGCGACCTGGGAGCGCGCCTGCCGACCCGGCACATAACTGCACGGGTAGGCGGCTGTGGCGTAGAACTGGATCTGCGCGAGGGGCAGTTCTTTGGGGTGGGTCACGTGGGGGGGAGGAGGCGCTGCCAGTGGTCCCGATGATAGGTCCAAGGCCCCGGGGTGGCGGCATCGACATGGGTGGCCAGGTGGGCTTCGAACACGCTTCGGGGGACTTCCGCGGCGCCAAGGGAGGCGAGGTGGCCGGTGTTCTGCTGGCAGTCGATCCACGGGATGTCGAAGCTGCGGCACAGGCAGACCAGGGCGCACAGCGCGATCTTGGAGGCGTCGGTGCGGCGCATGAACATGGACTCGCCGTAGAACATGCGGCCCAGGTTCACCCCGTACAGCCCGCCCACGAGCTCGCCGTCCACCCAGGTCTCGATGCTGTGCATGGCGGGCCACGCCAGGTAGGCGGCCTGCAACTCCGGCACGATCCAGGTGCCGGACTGGCCCTCGCGCGGGGCGCTGGCACAGGCGCGCAGCACGGCGGCGCGGTCGTGGTCGACCCGGATCTCACAGCCGGGTGTCGCGGCAAAGCGCTGCACCGTCTTGCGCAGCGAGCGGGAGAGCTTGAAGTGGGCCGTCTGCAGCACCATGCGCGGGTCGGGCGCCCACCACAGCGGCGGCTGACCCGGCCCGTACCAGGGAAAGATGCCGCGCCGGTAGGCCGCTTCCAGGCGGCGGGGCTCCAGCATGCCGCCGGCCGCGAGCAGGCCCGGGGCGTCGGTGTCGTCGCCCAGCGCGCGGTGGCTGGGAGGGAAGTCGAGCGAAGCGTCGTCGAGCCAGTCGATCATGGGGCCATGGTACGGTGGCGGCCATGATCACCGTCTACGGCATTCCCAACTGCGACACCGTGAAAAAGGCCCGTACCTGGCTGACCGATCACGGCCACACCGTCGCCTTCCATGACTTCAAGAAGCAGGGCGTCCCGGCCGAGCTGCTGCCGGCCTGGCTGGCCGCTTTCGGGCGTGACCGGCTCGTGAACCGCGCGGGCACGACCTGGCGCAAGCTCGACGACGCCGCCAAGGCCGCCGTCGTGGATGACGCGACCGCCATCGCGCTGATGCAGGCCGAGCCCAGCGTCATCAAGCGCCCGGTCGTGCGCTGGCCGGATGGCCGCTGGACGCTCGGATTCAGTGCAGAGGCGTTCGAGAAGAGTGCGTTGAACGCACCAAAAGCGGGCTGACTGCCGCCTTGTGGTGCTGCGTGGGTGCCGTTTCGCGCCTCAAAACCGGGCATCGAATTTGCAATTTCGGTGCGACCCGTCTCGGCTTGGTGCATGGTGCCCAGGCCTGGAGCCGGCGGCCGGAGACAACGTTGGAGACCTCGATCAAGCAGGGCGCGGATGCGCTCTTCATCCTGCTCGGCGCCATCATGGTGCTCGCCATGCATGCAGGATTCGCCTTCCTGGAACTGGGCACGGTGCGCAAGAAGAACCAGGTCAATGCCCTGGTCAAGATCCTCGTGGACTTCGCCGTGTCCACGCTGGCCTACTTCCTCGTGGGCTATGCCGTGGCCTACGGCATGCACTTCTTCGTCGGCGCCGAGCAGCTGGCGCAGAAGAACGGCTATGAGCTCGTCAAGTTCTTCTTCCTGCTGACCTTCGCGGCGGCGATTCCGGCCATCGTGTCCGGCGGCATCGCCGAGCGGGCGCGCTTCGGCCCGCAGCTGGCGGCCACCTGCGTCATCGTCGGGTTCGTGTACCCGCTGTTCGAGGGCATCGCCTGGAACCAGGCGTTCGGCATCCAGGCCTGGCTCAAGGCCACGACGGGGGCGGAGTTCCATGACTTCGCGGGCAGCGTCGTCGTGCATGCGGTGGGCGGCTGGATCGGCCTGGCCGCCGTGCTGCTGCTGGGCCCGCGCCTGAACCGCTACCGCAAGGACGGCGCCATGAGCGCGCATCCGCCGTCGAGCATCCCCTTCCTGGCGCTGGGCGCGTGGGTGCTGACGGTGGGCTGGTTCGGCTTCAACGTGATGAGCGCGCAGACGCTGGACAAGCTCTCGGGCCTCGTGGCCGTGAACTCCCTGCTGGCCATGGCCGGCGGCACGCTGGTGGCCGTGCTGCTGGGCCGCAACGACCCGGGCTTTGCCTACAACGGGCCGCTGGCCGGGCTGGTGGCCGTGTGCGCGGGGTCGGACGTCATGCACCCGCTGGGCGCGCTCGTGACGGGCGGCGTGGCGGGGTGGGTGTTCGTGCAGTTCTTCACCCTCACGCAGAACCGCTGGAAGATCGACGACGTGCTGGGCGTGTGGCCCCTGCACGGCCTGTGCGGCGCCTGGGGCGGCATCGCCTGCGGCATCTTCGGGCAGACCGCGCTGGGCGGCATTGGCGGCGTGAGCCTCGGGGCGCAGGTCGCCGGTACGCTGGGCGGTGTTGCGTGGGCGCTGGCTGGCGGCTTCGTCGTCTACGGCGTGATCCGCCAGGTGGCGGGCTTGCGCCTGGACGCCGAGCAGGAGTACGAGGGTGCGGACCTGTCGATCCACAAGATCGGCGCCACCCCGGACCGCGAGGTCAGCTGGTAAGCTGGCCGTCACCCGTCAGAACGGCCCCACCCGGGGCCTTTTTTCATCATGTTCACAGGCATCGTCCAGGGCGTCGCCCGCGTCGAAACCATCGAGGCCCGCGAGGGCCTGCACACCCTGCACCTGAAGTTCCCGGAAGGGTTCGACCAGGACCTGGCCATCGGCGCGAGCGTCTCGTGCGACGGCGTGTGCCTCACCGTCACCGAGCGCCCGGCGCCGGGCGTGGCGAGCTTCGACGTGATGGCGCAGACGCTCAACCTCACGACGCTGGGCCAGCTCGGCGTCGGTTCGGGCCTGAACGTGGAGCGCGCGGCGAAGGAGGGCGTCGAGATCGGCGGCCATCCGCTGTCGGGCCATGTGGACGTGTCCGCCCGCATCGCCGAGATCCGCCGGCCCGACAACAACCACGTCATCCGCTTCGCGCTGCCGGCACCGTGGATGCGCTACGTCTTCGCCAAGGGCTACATCGGCGTCAACGGCTGCAGCCTGACGGTCGCCGAGGCCCAGCGCGAGCGGGACGGCTCGGGCTGGTTCGAGGTCTGGCTCATCCCCGAGACGCTGCGCATGACGACCTTCGGCGACAAGGGCGTGGGCGACGCGGTGCACATCGAGATCGAGCGCAGCACGCAGGTGGTCGTCGACACGGTGCGCGACGCGCTGGACGAGAAGCTCGGACCGCTGCTGCCGGTGCTGGAGGCGATTGCCAAGGAGCGGGGCATCGAGCTGACGCAGTTGGTGCTCCCACGGTCTTGATGCCTTCTTGATGCCCCCCGCCGCGATCTTGTCGGCGGATTGACGGCCCGATTTCCAGAATGACCTCCATCGCAATGGAGGTGTCATGGACATCGTTTTTATGGGTCTGGGCGCGGCACTCGCGCTGCTGACCGGGCTGGCCGCCTGGGGCTGCCAAGTCCTGGCGAGGAGGAAGTCATGACCGGCTTCGAACTCGCCGCCACCGGGCTCGTCATCGTGCTGGTGGTGTATCTCTTCTGGGCGCTGCTGTTTCCGGAGGACCTCTCATGAGTGCCTCTGCCTGGCTTCAACTCGGCGTCTTTCTCGTGGTGCTGCTGGCCCTGGCCTGGCCGCTGTCGCGCTGGATCCATGCCGTCGTGGAGGGTCGCATCGGCTGGCTTTCTCGGCTGGAAGTGCGGCTGCTGCGCCTGGCCGGCGTGCAGGCAGACCGGGAGCAGGGCTGGCTGCGCTACACGCTCGGTCTGCTCGTCTTCAATGGGCTCGGGGTGCTTGCGGTCTATGCGCTGCAGCGCCTGCAGCACCTGCTGCCCCTGAACCCGCAGGGACTGGGCGCGGTGTCGCCGGACTCGGCGTTCAACACGGCCATCAGCTTCGTCACCAACACCAACTGGCAGGGCTATGGCGGTGAGTCGACGATGAGCTATCTCACGCAGATGCTCGCGCTCACGGTGCAGAACTTCCTGTCGGCCGCCACCGGGCTGGCCGTGGTGGTCGCGCTGGTGCGTGGCTTCGCGCGGCACAGCGCGGGCGCCATCGGCAACGTCTGGGCCGACCTGACGCGCGCCACGCTCTGGGTGCTGCTGCCGCTGTCGCTGGTGTTCGCGCTGGTCCTGGCGGGCATGGGCGTCGTGCAGACCTTCAAGCCCTACCAGGACGTCACCACGGTGGAAGCTCAGACCTGGCAGGAGCCGCGCATGGATGCCCAGGGCCAGCCCCTCAAGGGCGCCGACGGCCAGCCGGTGATGGACGACAAATCGGGCCAGACGCAGACGCTCGCCGTCGGCCCGGTCGCGTCGCAACTGGCCATCAAGATGCTGGGCACCAACGGAGGCGGCTTCTTCAACGCCAATTCGGCCCACCCCTTCGAGAACCCTTCGGCCGCCACCAACGCGCTGCAGATGCTGTCGATCTTCCTGATCCCGGCGGCGCTGTGCTTCGTGCTGGGCCGCCAGGTGGGTGACATGCGCCAGGGCTCGGCCTTGCTGGCGGCCATGACGGTGTTGTTCACGGTGGCTGTGGTCATCGCGACCGGTGCCGAGCAGGCGGGCAACCCGCGCCTGGCCGCGCTGGGCGTGGATGCCACCGCGAGCGCCACACAGCCCGGCGGGAACATGGAAGGCAAGGAAGCCCGCTTCGGTATCGAGGCTTCGTCGCTCTTCGCCGTCATCACCACCGCGGCGAGCTGCGGCGCGGTGAACGCCATGCACGACAGCTTCACGCCGCTGGGCGGCGCCGTGCCCATGGTGCTCATGCAGCTGGGCGAGGTGGTCTTCGGCGGCGTCGGTGCAGGGCTGTACGGCATGCTGGTGTTCGCCATGCTGGCCGTGTTCGTGGCCGGGCTCATGATCGGCCGAACGCCGGAGTACATGGGCAAGAAGATCGAGGCCTTCGACATGAAGATGGTCTCGCTGGCCATCCTGCTCACGCCGCTGGCGGTGCTCGTCGGCACGGCCGTGGCCGTGGTCGTGGAGCCGGGCAAGGCAGGCATCGCTGCGCCGGGTGCGCATGGCTTCAGCGAGGTGCTGTATGCGCTGTCCTCGGCGGGCAACAACAACGGCAGCGCCTTCGCGGGCCTGTCGGCCAACACGCCGTTCTACAACCTGCTGCTGGGCCTGGTGATGTGGATCGGCCGCTTCGGCGTCATCGTGCCGGTGCTGGCCATGGCCGGGTCGCTGGCGGCCAAGAAGCGCCTGGCCCCGGGCGAGGGCACGCTGCCCACGCACGGGCCGCTCTTCGTCGTGTTGCTGATCGGCAGCGTGCTGCTGGTCGGTCTCCTGAACTATGTGCCGGCGCTGGCCCTGGGGCCTGTCGTCGAGCACCTCATCCTGTGGAGCGCGTCATGAACGCCGGCTTCTCCCTGCTCGACCCGGCGCTGACCCGCGCCGCCCTGGTCGACGCCTTCACCAAGCTGGACCCGCGGGTGCAGTGGCGCAACCCGGTCATGGCCGTCGTCTACCTCGGCAGCCTGTTGACCACGGCGCTGGCCGTGGCCCAGCCCACGGGTTTCGTCATCGCCGTGACGGTGTGGCTGTGGTTCACCGTGCTGTTCGCCAACTTCGCCGAGGCCCTGGCCGAAGGCCGCAGCAAAGCGCAGGCCGCGTCGCTGCGGGGCCTCAAGAAGGAAACCTGGGCCAAGGTCGCCGAGGGCTGGCAGCCTGGCACGGGGCGCGGGCAGCTCACCTGGCACCCGCGCGAAGCGAGCACGCTGCGCAAGGGCGAGGTAGTCCTGATCGAGGCAGGCGACGTGGTGCCGGCGGACGCAGAAGTTGTCGACGGCGTCGCCTCGGTGGACGAGAGCGCCATCACCGGCGAGTCCGCCCCCGTCATCCGCGAGAGCGGGGGCGACTTCTCCGCGCTGACCGGCGGCACCCGCGTGCTGTCGGACTGGGTCATCGCCCGCGTGGCCGTGAACCCGGGTGAGACCTTCGTCGACCGCATGATCGCGATGGTCGAGAACGCCAAGCGCAAGAAGACGCCCAATGAAGTCGCGCTGACCATCCTGCTCGTGGCGCTCACCCTCGTGTTCCTGGGCGTGTGTGCCACGCTGCTGCCGTTCTCGCAGTTCAGCGTGGCAGTGGCGGGCGCGGGGGAGCCGGTCAGCCTGGTGGTGCTGGTGGCGCTGCTGGTGTGCCTCATTCCGACGACCATCGCCGGGCTGCTGTCGGCCGTGGGCGTGGCGGGCATGAGCCGCATGCTGCAGGCCAACGTCATCGCCACGTCGGGCCGCGCCGTGGAAGCGGCGGGCGACGTGGACGTGCTGCTGCTCGACAAGACCGGGACCATCACGCTGGGCAACCGCCAGGCCGATGCCTTCTGGCCGCTGGACGGCATCAGCGAGGCCCAGCTGGCCGAGGCGGCGCGCCTCGCGTCGCTCGCCGACGAAACGCCAGAGGGACGCAGCATCGTCGCGTTGGCCGATCGCAAGTTCGGCCCGGCCGCGGCGGCCGAGCGCGGTGAGTTCGTGCCCTTCACGGCGCAGACCCGCATGAGCGGCGTGGACCTGCCCGGCCGCCTGATCCGCAAGGGCGCTGGCAGCGCCGTGCGCGCCCACGTGGAGGCCTTGGGCGGGCGCTGGCCGGCGGGCGTGCAGGCGGCGGTGGACGAAGCCGCCCGCCGCGGCAGCACGCCGCTGGTGGTGGCCGACGGGGTGCAGGTGCTCGGCGTCGTCGAGCTCAAGGACATCGTCAAGCCCGGCATCAAGGAGCGCTTCGCGCAGATGCGCCGCATGGGCATCAAGACGGTCATGGTGACGGGTGACAACCGGCTCACCGCCGCCGCCATCGCCGCCGAGGCGGGCGTGGACGACTTCCTGGCCGAGGCCACACCCGAGGCCAAGCTGGCGCTGATCCGCGAGCACCAGGCCCAGGGACGGCTGGTTGCCATGACGGGCGACGGCACCAACGACGCGCCGGCCCTGGCCCAGGCCGATGTGGCCGTGGCCATGAACACCGGCACCCAGGCCGCCAAGGAGGCCGGCAACATGGTCGACCTCGACAGCAACCCGACCAAGCTGATCGAGGTGGTGGAAACCGGCAAGCAGATGCTGATGACGCGCGGCTCGCTGACCACCTTCAGCATCGCCAACGACCTGGCCAAGTACTTCGCCGTGCTGCCGGCGGCGTTCGTGTCGACCTACCCGCAGCTCGGCGCGCTCAACGTCATGCATCTGGCCAGCCCCAGCTCCGCCATCCTGAGCGCGGTCATCTTCAACGCGCTGATCATCGTCGTGCTCATCCCGCTGGCGCTCAAGGGCGTGCGCTACCGCGCCATCGGCGCCGCTGCGCTGCTGCGCCGCAACCTGCTCGTCTACGGCCTGGGCGGGGTCATCGTCCCCTTCATCGGCATCAAGGCCATCGACCTCGTGCTCGTGGCCCTGGGCCTGGCCTGAACTCAACGGATTCCCTCATGAGAACTTCTGTCTGCGCGCTCGCGCTCACCCTGGCCCTGCCGGCTTTTGCCGACGATGCGGCCAGCCCGCTGTCCTTCAACCTCGGCGCCGTCTCGGACTACCGCTACCGCGGCATCTCCCAGACCCGCCTGAACCCCGCCCTGCAGGGCGGCGTCGACTACGCCGGCCCGAACGGCTTCTATGCCGGTACCTGGGCCTCGACGATCCAGTGGATCAAGGACGCGGGCGGCGATGCTGCTGCTGAGGTCGACGTCTACGGCGGCTACAAGGCCGAGATCGCTCAGGGCCTCACGCTGGATGTGGGCCTGTTGCAGTACGTCTACCCCAGCAACCAGCTCAATCCCAGCGCCAACACGCTGGAGGGCTACGCCGCGCTGAGCTTCGGGCCGGTCACGGCCAAGTACTCGCGCAGCGCGACCAACCTCTTCGGCTTTGCCGACAGCAAGGGCTCGGGCTACTTCGACATCACAGCCAGTGTCGATCTCGGTGATGGCCTGACCCTCACGCCTCACGTCGGCCACCAGACCGTCAAGCGCAATGCTGCTGCGTCCTACACCGACTACGCGCTGACGCTGGCCAAGGACTTTTCCGGCCTGGTCGTGAGCGGCGCCATCGTCGGCACCGACGCGAACAGGACCGCCTACGCCAGCCCGGTGAATGGCAAGTTCATGGGCAAGACGATGCTGGTCGTCGGCCTGAAGAAGACGTTCTGAAGGAGCCATCATGACGGAAGAACCCCTGCTGCGCCCGGCGCTCACCCTGTTCGTCGTGCTGAGCCTGGTGACAGGCCTGGCGTACCCGCTGGTCGTGACGGGCGTGGCGCAGGCCGCGTTCCCCGAGGCTGCCAACGGCAGCCTCATCGTGGAGAACGGCAAGCCCGTGGGCTCGGCCCTCATCGGCCAGAACTTCACCGACCCCGGGCACTTCTGGGGCCGCCCCTCGGCGACGGGCCCCATGCCCTACAACGCGGCCAACTCGGCCGGCTCCAACCTCGCGGCCACGGCGCCTGCGCTGGTGGACGCCGTGAAGGCCCGCATCGAAGCCCTGCGCGCTGCCGACCCGGGCAACAGCGCGCCCGTGCCGGTGGACCTGGTGACCGCGTCCGCCAGCGGGCTGGACCCCCACATCAGCCGCGCCGCCGCCGACTACCAGGCCGCCCGCGTGGCCCGCGTGAGCGGCCTGCCGCTGGCGCGGGTGAAGACGCTGGTGGACGCCCAGACCGAAGGTCAGTGGCTCGGGCTGATCGGCGAGCCGCGCGTCAACGTGCTGAAACTCAACCTGGCCCTGGACCGTGCGAGGATGACCCCTCGATGACTTCCTGCGCCTGCCCATGCTGATCAACAGCGCCGTGTACGACGATGGCCGCATCGTGGCCGAGCCCGGGCTGCACGGCGTCGCTGAGGCCTTGAAGAGCCAGAGCGGCTTTGTCTGGATCGCGCTCAAGGACCCGGGTGACGACGAACTCGACCTGCTCCAGCGCGAACTCAACCTGCCGCCGCTGGCCGTGGAGGACGCCCGCAAGGGCCACCAGCGGCCCAAGCTGGAGGAGTACGGCGACATCCTCTTCGCCGCCATGCATCTGCTCGAGACCGGGCCGGAAGGGCTGGAGGTGGGCGAGGTGCACGTCTTCGTGGGCCCGCGCTTCGTCGTGTCGGTGCGTCACCGCAGCGCGCAGGGCTTCCTGGGCGTGCGTGGCCGTGCCGAGCGCGAGCCCGAGCTGCTGCGCCAGGGGCCGGGCTTCGTCTTCTATGCGCTGATGGACGCCGTGGTGGACCGCTACTTTCCCCACATGGACGCCATCGAGGCCGAGCTGGAAACGCTGGAGGCCACCATGTTCCAGCCCCGCCAGGACCGCCAGGCTGTCGTGCAGCAGCTCTTCGGGCTCAAGCAGCGCCTGGCCACGTTGCGCCATGCGGTCACGCCGCTGCTGGAGGTGTCGGCCAAGCTGCATGGTGGGCGGGTGCCCGTCATGTGCAAGGCCCTGCAGGACTACTTCCGCGACGTGTACGACCACCTGCTGCGCATCCAGGCGAGCCTGGATGCCGCGCGCGAAACCATCATCGCGGCGACACAGGTCAACCTCACGCTCGTCACCATCGACGAGTCCCTCGTCACCAAGCGGCTCGCGGCCTGGGCGGCGATCTTCGCGGCGTCCACGGCGCTGGCCGGGATCTGGGGCATGAACTTCGAGGGCATGCCCGAGCTCAAGTGGGCCTGGGGCTACCCGATGGCGCTGGGCGTGATCGTGTTCGTGAGCAGCGCGCTGTACTGGCGCTTCAAGCGCCTCAAGTGGCTTTGAACGACGAGCGACCCGACCCTGACGCGCTGCTCGCGCAAGTCCAGCGCGAGGAGGCCGCGGCCCGGCGCGGCCGGCTGAAGATCTTCTTCGGCGCCAATGCCGGCGTGGGCAAGACCTTCGCCATGCTCGCGGCGGCCCAGGCGGCGCGGCAGCAGGGGCGGGCGGTGTGCATCGGCGTGGTCGAGACCCACGGCCGGGCCGACACCGAGGCGGTGTCGCGCGACCTGGCGCGGCTGCCGCTGAAGGAACTCGCCCACCGCAACCAGGTGCTGCGCGAGTTCGACCTCGACGCCGCGCTGGTCTGGGGGCGCGCCCACCCCGGCGGCGTTCTGCTGCTGGACGAGCTTGCCCACAGCAACGCGCCCGGCAGCCGCCACGCCAAGCGCTGGCAGGACGCCGAGGAGCTGCGCGAGGCGGGCCTGGAGGTCTGGACGACGCTGAACGTGCAGCATCTCGAAAGTCTGAACGACGTGGTGGGCGGCATCACCGGCATCCGCGTGTGGGAGACGGTGCCCGACCGGGTGTTCGACGCGGCCGACGAGGTCGTCGTCGTGGACCTGCCGCCCGACGAGCTGCTGCAGCGCCTGAAGGAAGGCAAGGTCTACCTGCCGGGCCAGGCCGAGCGGGCGGCGCAGAACTTTTTCCGCAAGGGCAACCTGCTCGCGCTGCGCGAACTCGCACTGCGCCGCACGGCCGACCGCGTGGACGACCAGATGCAGGCCTGGCGCCGCGACAACGGGGCGGGCGTCGTCTGGCCCAACCGCGAGTCGCTGCTGGCCTGCGTCGGCCCGGGCAGCAACGGCGACAAGGTCGTGCGCAGCGCGGCGCGGCTCGCGCAGCAGTTGGGCTTGGACTGGCATGCGGTGCATGTCGAGACGGCGCAGGCACTCGCCGAGGCCGCTCGCCAGCGCGTGCAGCGCACGCTGGAGCTGGCGCAGTCCCTGGGTGCGCGTACGGCGGTGCTCTCGGCCCCCGAGGTGGGCGCGGCCCTGGTGGGCTATGCGCGCGAGCACAACCTGTCGCGGCTCGTCGTGGGCCGGCGCGAGCGCGCCTGGCGATGGCCCGGCCGGCCTTCCCTGGCAGAGGCGCTGAACCGCCTGGCCGAGGACATGGACGTGCTGCAGGTGGCCCTGCCGACCGCGATGCGCGAGCCCGCTGCGGCGCCCGCGCCCACGGTGCGGGGGCTGCTGGCGCCGCAGGCCGTGCGCGGCTATGGCGCCACCCTGGCGGGCGTGGGGGTGACGACGCTGGTGTCGCTCGGCCTGCTGCCCTTCATGGCGCCCACCAACATCGCCATGCTCTACCTCCTCAACGTGGTGGGCGTGGCGCTGTGGTTCGGTCGGGCGCCCGGCGCGCTGGCGGCGCTGGTGGGCGTGGCGGCTTTCGATTTCGTCTTCGTCGAGCCGCGCTGGTCGTTCGCGGTGGGCGACGCCCAATACCTCGTCACCTTCGCCGTGCTGCTGCTCGTGGGCCTGCTCATCGGCCAGCTGGCCGCGGGGCTGCAGGCGCAGGCGCGCGCGGCCCAGGAGCGCGAGCGCCGCGTGCGCGGGCTGTACGCGATGTCACGCGACCTGGGCGCGGCGCTGGTGGCCGCGCAGGTGGCCGAGATCGCCACGCGCTTCCTGCGGGCCGAGTTCGGCGTGGCCTCTGCGGTGCTCGTGCCGCCGCTGGCGGCGTCGCCCGGGCGCGAGGTGCTGGCCGTGCTGCCCGGCGCCAGCGTGGCGCCTGACCTGGGCGTGGCGCAATGGGCCTTCGACCACGGGCAGCCCGCAGGGCAGGGCACCGACACGCTCCCGGCCAGCCCCTGCCTGATGCTGCCGCTCGCCGCACCCATGCGCGTGCGCGGCGTGCTGGCCGTGCAAGGCCGGGGTGACACCAAGGCGGCCCGCTGGACGCCCGAGCAGCGCGAGCTGCTGGACACCTGCGCCGCGCTGCTGGCCATCTCGCTGGAACGCATCCACTACATCGAGGTCGCGCAGCGCAGCACGCTGCAGATCGAAGGCGAGCGGCTGCGCAATTCGCTGCTCACGGCCATCTCCCACGACCTGCGCACGCCCCTGGCTGCGCTCGTGGGCCTGGCCGACGCGCTGCGGCTCACGCCGCTGCAGCCGCAGCAGGCGGAGGTGGCCGAGGCCATGCGGCGCTCGTCGCTGCGCATGAGTGCGCTGGTGTCCAACCTGCTGGACATGGCGCGGCTGCAGTCCGGCGCGGTGCAGCTCAACCGCCAGTGGCTGCCGCTGCAGGAGGTGGTGGGCAGCGCGCTGGCAAACCTGGACGAGGTGCTGACGGGGCGCGAGGTGGCGGTGGCCTTGCCGGCGGAGCTGCCCCTGGTGGAGCTCGATGCCGTGCTGATGGAGCGTGTGCTCGTGAACCTGCTCGAGAACGCGGCCAAGTACGCCAGCGGCGCCATCCGCATCGCCGCGCGCACGGCGGGGCGCCAGGTGGAGATCGATGTGGTCGACAACGGCCCGGGGTTTCCGCCGGGGCGTGAGGCCCAGCTGTTCGACAAGTTCGAACGCGGCGACCGCGAGAGCGCCACCCCGGGCGTGGGCCTGGGGCTGGCCATCTGCAAGGCCATCGTGGAGGCGCATGGCGGCTGCATCAGCGCCCACAATGTGGCCGCCGGCGGCGCATGTGTCCGGGTGGAATTGCCACTCGGGCAGCCCCCGGCCTGAACAGGAGCCGATGCTTGAGCGCAGCACGCGTGTTGATGATCGAGGACGAGCCGGAGATCCGGCGTTTCGTGCGCATGGCGCTGGAGAGTGAAGGCCTGGAGGTGTTCGAGGCGGTCACGTTGCAGCGTGGCCTGATCGATGCCGCCACGCGGCGCCCGGAGCTCGTCGTGCTCGACCTCGGCCTGCCGGACGGCGACGGGCTGGACTTCATCCGCGAGTTCCGCGGCTGGTCCCAGGCGCCCATCGTGGTGCTCTCTGCCCGGGAGGGCGAGGAGCGCAAGGTGCAGGCACTGGACGCCGGGGCGGACGACTACCTCGTCAAGCCTTTCGGCGTGGCCGAACTGCTGGCCCGCGTGCGCGTGCAACTGCGCCGGCGCGCCGCGGCCGGGGACGCCGACCCCGTGCTCCGCTTTGGCGACGTGGCCGTCGACCGCACCCTGCGCACCGTCACGCGCGGGGGCGAGGCGTTGCATCTCACCCCCATCGAGTACCGCCTGCTGCAGGAGCTGGCCAATGCGCCCGGCCGCGTGCTGACCCACCAGCACCTGCTCAAGGCCGTCTGGGGCCCGGGCCATGCGCAGGATGTCCACTACGTGCGCGTGCACATGGCCAACCTGCGCAAGAAGATCGAGGCCGACGCGAACCGCCCGCAGTGGCTCGTGACCGAGGCGGGCGTGGGCTACCGGCTCAAGACCTGAAGCCCACCGCCCACCGCGTGTAGGCAGTTCACCTACAGCAAGACTGGCAATCCCTGCGCGCGCCGGTCAGGCGTCCCCGGCTCGCCGCCCTTGGCGCTCTTGCCGAACATCACCTCACCCATCGTTGATCGAGTTTGCAAGGGAGTGGTGCCATGTCGTTATGGAAGAACCTGTCGGTGAAGGCAAAGCTCAGTGGCGCGTTCGGGTTGCTCATCGTGCTCATCGTGGCGCTGTCAGCCGCTGCGCTGGAGAGCATCCGCGGCGACGGCGAGCGCTTTCGCGACCATGTCCAGGGCGTGCAGGCCCGGGCTGCCGCGGCCAACGCCGTGCGGCTGGCGGTGGACCGCCGCGCGATCGCCGCGCGCAACCTCGTGCTCGTGACCCGGCCGCAGGACGTGGACACCGAGAAGGCCGCCGTGGCCTCAGCGGTGGCGGACGTACGACAGTCCCTGGATGCCCTGCAGGCCTTGTCCAACCAGGCCGGCGTGCCCGTGCGGGCCCGCGACCTCGTCGAGGAGATTGCGCGGGTGGAGCTGCAGTACGGCAATGTCGCCGAGGCCATCCTTGGCCTGGCGCTCGTCGGGGACCGCGACGCTGCCATCGGCCGCATGAACGAGCGCTGCCGCCCGCTGCTGGCTGCCCTTGTGCAGGCGACCGACGCCTACATCCGCTACACGGCCGAGACCTCCCAGCGCCTGGTGGAAGACACCAACGCGGCACAGTCGCGCCAGATGCTGCTGCTCGGCGCGGGCTGCACGCTGGCCGTGGTGCTGGCGGTCGTGGCCGCCATCGGCATCATGCGCGCCATCGTGGGGCCGCTCGGCCAGGCCGTGTCGCTGATCAGCGACGTGGCGCGCGGGCAGCTCGACCAGGCCATCCAGGTCGACCGGCACGACGAGTTCGGCCGCCTGCTCGAAGCCATCGCCACGATGCAGGGCGGGCTGCGCGGGCTGGTGGCCAGCGTGCGCCAGGGCGCCGACAGCCTGTCGCTGGCCAGCGCCGAGATCGCCCAGGGCAACCACCACCTGTCGTCGCGCACCGAGCACCAGGCGAGTGCCCTGCAGCAGACCGCGTCCTCGATGGAGCAGCTTGGCGTGACCGTGCGGCAGAACGCCGACAACGCCAGCCAGGCCAACCGGCTGGCCGAGGCTGCCAGCAGCGTCGCGCGCCAGGGTGGGGTCATCGTGGGTGAGGCGGTGGACACGATGCGCGGTATCAGCGAGTCCAGCCAGCGCATCGCCGACATCACCGCCGTCATCGACACGATTGCCTTCCAGACCAACATCCTTGCGCTGAATGCCGCGGTGGAGGCCGCCCGCGCCGGGGAGGAGGGCCGCGGCTTTGCCGTGGTGGCCGGCGAGGTGCGGGCGCTTGCGCAGCGCAGCGGCGAGGCAGCCCGCGAGATCAAGGGCCTGATCGCCGACAGCGCCGCACGCGTCGAGGCGGGCGTCGCGCAGGTCGGTCAGGCGGGGCGCACCATGCAGGAGGTGGTGGCCAGCATCGCGCGGGTCACGGCCATCATGGGCGAGATCAGCACGGCGAGCGCCGAGCAGAGCGAGGGCGTGGGCCAGATGGGCGGCGCGGTTTCGAGCATGGACCAGGCCACGCAGCAGAACGCCGCCCTGGTGGAGCAGATGGCCGCCGCGGCCTCGAGCCTGAAGAGCCAGGCGGTGGAGCTCGTGAACGCCGTGGGCGTGTTCCGGCTCTCCCACTGAAAGTGCGGGCAGCGCGAACGCAGCGGTCGGGCGGATGCAACTGGTCACCATGGCGCGCCCGTGGTGATGCCCGTTGGCGCAAGATTGCGTCATGCGTACCTTGGCCGGACCTGCCTTCCTGCTGGCGAGCAGTCTGCTCGCCACCTCCTTCCCGGTGGCGGGCGCCGAGCTGCCAGCGTCTGCCGCCTGCCACACCGCACTGCAGGCGCTGTCTGACGCCGAGGAGGCCCTGGCCGCCGCATCTGCCGCATCTGCCGCATCAGTACCGGACGACAGCCGCCAGCGAGCCGTCGCAGCCAAGCTGCTGCCCCAGCGCCAGCGCGTGGCCGACGCCTGCCTGGGCGGGCTGACCACCTCGCCCCCGCCTTCGCAGCGCACCTGGGTGGGCCCGTTGCCGGCCCGGCCGGTGGCGCCTGCGGCACCGGTCAGGGCGCAGGGTGCCGCTCCCGTCGTCAGCGTGCCGCTGCCGCGAATTGACCCGCCGGTCACGTTGCAGCATTGCACCGGCTCGAGCTGCCTGGCGAGCGACGGCTCCACCCTCACGCGGGTCGGCCCCAACCTCGTGGGCCCGCGTGGGGTGTGCACGGCGCAAGGCGGCGTGGTGCGTTGCCCGTGAACCACTGAGGTGTAGGCGGAGATGCCGTCGTGGTGTCCCGCTGTGAGCTCTGTGAGGGTGCGCACAGACGGCTGATTAGGGCGCTGCTTTACTCCGACGGCGCTGGCAAGCGGCCGGCGAACCAACAAGGAGTTTTCATGAAGCACCTGACCCACAAGGCGAAGTTTTCCTTCCTGCAAGGCGCGACCGCCGCCATTGCGTTGGCGACCGCCTGTGCCTCGGCCTCTGCGCTGCCGTCCTTCACCTTCAATCCGACAGCCGCCGGCCTGCTTGGGACGTCCATCAACGCGGACAACATCCTGGTTTCGAGCTTCTCCAGCGTCACCATCGACCCCGCCGGGACCTTCACGCAAAGCGGCTATCTGCCGGTGACGGGCTTCCAGCTCGGCGGCAACAGCTTCACGCCCGCGGGCCTGAACAGCGACTACGGCATGTACATCGCTTTCACCGGCACCGGCACGACGACGGTCAATGACCCGACCACGACGTTCAACTTCGGCAACTTCACGACGCTGAACTACACGCTCTATGGCTACAACGGCACGGCAAGCTTCGGCTTCAGCGGCAGCACGGCCACCGAGACGGCCAGCGGCGAGGTCGCCCTGGCGCACGGCTCCCTGATCTCGGGCACCGTGCTGACGGTGCCGGCTGGCAATGGCACCTTCAGCCCCTCGGCCAACGCGATGCTGTCGGTGATGGTCGACAGCCCGGCCTTCTTCACCACGCCCACGCCGTTCTATGGCGCCGCGCTGACGGCCTTCACGAGCACGCCCTCGCAGGTGGAGCCCTTCGCAGGCGGCTTCATCATCCGCCAGGGTGGCGGCTCGCTGAACTTCGCACCGGTGCCCGAACCCAGCACCACGGCGCTGCTGATGGGTGGCCTGTTTGCAGTGGGCTTCCTGTACCGCCGTCGCCAGAGCCGGTGAGCGTGGCGAGCCCCTGCCCCGCGCAGCGGCCTGCTGACCGGGGCGCGCCGCTCCCCGTTCAATCCGCGCTGTCTCGCGGGTGCAGCAGGCGGGAGAACTCCCGCTGCAGCGTGGCGTGGCAGTCGCAACCGTGGCTGTGCAGGCCCGGCACGTCCAGCACGCTGATGTGGCCGCGTGCGTAGCGGATCAATCCCAGCTGCTGCAGCCGCGCTGCGCACAGCGTGATGCTCTCTCGGCGCACGCCGAGCAGGGTGGCCATCGCCTCCTGCGTCATCGACAGCTCGTGGCCGGTCTGGCGCTCGATCCGCGCCAGGATGAGCCGGCACAGCTGCTGTTCGAGGCTGTGGTGGCGGCTGCACAGGGCGGTCTGCATGATCTCGGACACCAGCGCCTGCGAGTAGGCCAGCAGCAACTGACGCACAGCAACCTCGCGCGCAAAGGCGTCGGCAAGCATCCGGGCCGGCAGCCGGATGGCGCGACCCGGCACATGTACTTCACACCGTGTGGGAAAAAGTTGCAGAACGTTTTGCCCTTCAGCATCGCCACGGCACCGTCCAGGTCGCCGATTCGCCGGCCTGATCCGCGCGCGCTGCGCCCTGTCGGAACGCGGTGGGATGCCGCCGTGATCGTCCCTAACCTGCGAGCCATCCAGAACTACAGGAGGTCGCCATGTTGGAAATCCAGGACGTCACGAAGACCTTCGGGCAACACACGGCCGTGGACGGCGTATCGCTGCGGATGGAGCCCGGCGTGGTCGGGCTCATCGGCCACAACGGCGCAGGCAAGAGCACCTTGATGCAGATGCTGGCCACGCTCATGCCCCCGACGCGCGGGCGCCTGCTGCTCGATGGCCAGGACATCGTCGCCAAGCCCGAGCTGATGCGCCGTCGGCTGGGCTACCTGCCGCAGGACTTCGGCGTCTACCCGCACCTCACCGCGCTGGAGTTCCTGCAGTACTTCGCCGCGCTCAAGGGCGTGAAGGGGCGGCAGCGCCTGCTGGAGTTGCTGGAGCTGGTGAACCTGCATGACCACGCCCACCGCCCAGCCATCGGCTTCTCCGGTGGCATGCGCCAGCGGCTGGGCATCGCGCAGGCGCTGCTGAATGACCCCGACGTGCTCATCGTCGACGAGCCCACCGCCGGTCTGGACCCGGAAGAGCGCCTGCGCTTTCGGCATCTGCTCGGTGACCTGGGGCGCCAGCGCCTGGTGATCGTGTCCACGCACATCGTGTCGGACGTCGAGAACATGGCCACTCATCTGGCCATCCTGCGCCGCGGCCGCCTCGTGGCCTACGAGACGCCCGCAACCGTGCTGCGGCGCGCGGCGGGGCGGGTGTGGACCGCCTCGCTGGCGCCGGCCGAGTACGAGGCACTGCGCAGCCATGTGCAGGTCTTGCAGGCCCAGCCGCAGGGCGCGCGTGTGCAGGTGCGCATGGCGCACCCGACGCGGCCCTTCGCCGAGGCGCAGGCCGTGCAGGCGACCCTGGAAGAGGCCCTCATGGCCGAGCGCTACGCCGACACGCGGGAGGCCGCATGAACACCGTGCTCTACCACGCGCTCGTGCTCAACGAGTGGCGGCTGCGCAGCCGGCGCGTGAGCAGCCTGGTCATCTTGCTGGTCGTCGTGGCGGTGAGCTGGCTGATGGTGCTGGACCCGCGCAGCGGCATGGCCATGATGGTGGTCAACAAGCAGCGCATCGCCTACGAAAGCCCGGCGCTGGCGTTCGCCACGAGCCTCGTCGCCTCGCTGCTGTTCGGGCTGGCGGGCTTCTACCTCGCGCGCGGGCGGTCGCAGGAGGACCTGCGCTGCGGTACCGCGGCCGTGCTGGCGGCCACGCCCGTGGGCAATGCGCAGCTGCTGGGCGCGCGCTGGCTGGGGGCCTTCGGCTTCCTGTTCTCGCTGGGCACGGTGGTGATGCTGACCGCCTGGGTGCTGCAGCTCGTGCGCGGCGAAGGGCCGCTGCAGCCCTTGCCCTACCTGCAGATGCTGGTGCTGGGCCTGGCCCCCGGGCTGATGTGGTGTGCGAGCCTGGCGGTGTTGGCAGACGCCTGGGCGCCCCTCATGGGCAAGCGGGGCGACGTGCTGTACTGGGTGCTGTGGGTGCTGCAGTTCGCCTTCCTGCCGGCGACGCTCGGGCAGGGGGCGGTGCGGCTGACGGGCTGGCAGGTGTTTGACATCAGCGGCGTGTCGCCGCTGCTCGTGGCGTTGAGCCAGCTCATGGAGGTCAAGCACATCGCCGTCGGCGGCAGCCCCTTCGATGCGTCGCTCCCGATGCTGCACATGCCCGAGGGCCTGTGGACGCCCGAGCTGGTCGCCTTGCGGCTGGGGGCCATGGTGGTCGCGCTGGCGCCGCTGGTGCCCGCCGTCTGGCTCTTCCACCGGTATGCACCAGGCGCCGTCAAGCTGCGCGACCCCGCCGGGCGCTCGCGCCTGCTGGCCGTTGCGCACTGGCTGCTGCGCCCCTTGGTGCGCCCGTTCACGGCACTCGTCAGGCTGCTGATGGGCCTGGCGGCCCGGCTGCCGGGTGTGCCGGGCCGCTGGCTGGCCGACCTGAGCCTGGTACTGCTCAGCCAGCCGGTGCTGGGGCTGGCGATGGCAGCGGGTGCTCTCGCGTGCGCGGTGGTGCCGGCTGCCCTGTTGCCGGGGCTGCTGGCGGCGACGCTGGCGGCCTGGGGGCTGGCGATTGCCGACATCAGCTCGCGTGACGTGCAAAGCGGCACCGGCGCCCTGGCCGCCGCCGTGCCGGGCGGGGCGCTGGAGCGGAGCTGGCGCCAGGCGCTGGCGGCGCTGGGGCTGGGCCTCGTGCTGGCCGCGCCGGCCCTGGCCCGTCTTGCGGGCGCGGCACCGCTGCAGGTGCTGGCCTGCGTGGCGGGGTTGCTCCTGCTCAGTACGGTGGCCGTGTTGCTCGGCCGGCTGACCCAGGGGGCGCGCACCTTCCTCGGGCTCTTCCTGTTCGCGCTGTACGTGAACCTGCAGCGCACGGGTGTGCCTGGCCTGGACCTGCTCGGGCTCGCAGGCGACGCCACCCTGGCCAGCGCGCTCGGCTTTGCCGCGGCGGGTGCGGCCGGCCTGGCACTGCTGGCGGTGCCGGCGTGGCGGCGCCGCTAGCGGTTCTCGTCGAAGACCCGCCGGAGCAGCAGGCCCAGGAGCAGGGCCGCCATCAGCAGACCGGCGGTGGCGGCCTGCCAGAAGCCTACGGCCCCGGCCCCTCCCACGCCGAAGGCCAGGAAGTAGCCCCCGCCGATGCCCAGGCCCCACAGCGCCACGACGTAGATGACCATGGGCAGCGTGGCCACCTGGTAGGCCCGCAGCACGTAGGCCGCCACGGTCTGCAGCGCGTCGCCCAGGTGGAAGAACCACAACCAGACGAGCAGCGGCAGGGCGGCTGCGGCGGTGGCCGCGTTGTCGGTGTACAGGCCGATGATGGGGCCGCGCGCCAGCGCCACCACCGCACCGACAGCGGCCGCCACGAGCGCCGCCAGCGTCATGGCATGTCGCCCGACGATGCGCGCCTCGCGCTTCTCGCCCGCGCCCAGGTGCTGGGCCACCAGGGTGCCCGCCGCCGTGGCCTGCGCCAGGGCGATCATGAACATCATGGCCACCAGGTTCACCGCGATCTGGTGCCCGGCCACGGGGGTGGCCCCCAGCCGCGCGATGAAGAAGGCCATGAAGGTGAAGCCCGTCACCTCCACGAGGATGGAGCCCCCCATCGGCAGGCCGAGCTTCACGAGGGCGGCGAGCTCGCGCCAGTCCGGCCGCGTGGCCCACAGGTGCGGGATGCGGAACGGGCCGTAGAACGGGTCGCGCCGCAGCAGCCACGCCGCCACGAGGGCCTGCCCGACCATGGCAATGGCCGTGGCCCAGCCGCAGCCCGCCACGCCCATGGCGGGCACCGGGCCCCAGCCGAACACCAGCAGCGCATTCAGCGGCACCTTGGCTGCCAGGCCCGTGAGCTGCATGGCCATGACGGCCTTGGGCCGGCTCACGGCCGTGGAGAAGCCGCGAAAGGCCGTGAACAGCAGGGCCGCTGGCAGCGCAAACGCCTCGGGCCGGGTGTAGGCCTGCACCTTGGCGGCCTGGATGGCGTCGAGCTGGGCCAGGGCGGCGAACGGCGCGGGGAACCACAGCGCCAGGCACCCGGGCACGCACAGCAGCACCGCGAGCCACTGCGCCTGCACGAAGCTGCGGCCGGCGCCCGGCAGGTCCTGCGCGCCGAACTGGTGGCCGGCGATGGGCCCCACGGCCAGCACCACGCCCATCAGCCCGACGAAGATCGTCACGTAGGCCGCGGAGCCAACCGCCAGCGCGGCGAGGTCCGAGGGGCCGACACGGCCCATCATCAGCGTGTCGACCGTGCTGAACATCATGACGGCGATCTGGCCGACCAGCACTGGCCACGCCAGCGGCACGATGCGGCGCGCGCTGTCAGCGAAACGGATGCGGCTCAGGATCGGGCTCCGCGCTCGGCGTAGCGGTTGAAGCGCCAGGCCGTGCCTTCCTGCGTGATGCGCTGCCAGACGACGCGCTTCTCAAACGGCCCCAGGGCCGGCCAGTGCTGCACCTCGTCGAAGGTGCGGCCGCAGCCCTTGCAGATGGGGTCGCCCTGGGCGGTCGAGCAGATGGCGATGCAGGGGGAGTCCGGCGTCGTCGCGTACCAGGCGAGCCAGGCGTCGAGGGCGCGGGGCTTGAGGGCGGCGGCGTCGATGGCTGCCTCGCGGCTGAGCGCCAGCACGGCATAGGCCTCGGCCAGCGCCCGCACTTCGGGCGCGGCGCTGATGCCGTCGGGCGACGGCGATCGCTCGCGCCACCAGTTGATGGCGGCCTCAAGGTCCGTGACGTGCACGCGCTGCGTCAAGCCACCAGCCCCATGGTTGCGCGCACTTCGCGCAGCGTCTTGCGGGCCACGGCACGGGCGCGCTCGGTGCCCACTTCCAGCGTCCACTTCACCTGCTGCGGGTCCAGCGCGGCGGCGCGCTCGCGCCAGGGCGCCTGCTCACGCTGGATGGCCTCGATCAGCGGCTGCTTGCAGTCCAGGCAGCCGATGCCTGCCGTGCGGCAGCCGGTCTCGCAGGCAGCGCGCGTGGCATCGTCGGTGTAGATCTGGTGCAGCGGCCACACGGGGCAGCGGGCCGGGTCGCCGGGGTCGCTGCGGCGCACGCGCTGCGGGTCGGTCGGCATGGTGCGGATCTTGGCGGCCGTGACCTCAGGCTCGTCACGCATCGCGATCGCGTTGTCCAGGCTCTTGCTCATCTTCTGGCCATCCAGCCCGGGCACGCGTGCGGTCTCGGTCAGCAGGGCCTGGGGCTCGACGAACACCGGCGTCGACTCCGCGTAAAGCCGGTTGAAGCGGCGCGCGACCTCACGCGTGACTTCCACGTGCGCGGTCTGGTCCTCGCCCACGGGCACGCCGGCGGGCTTGTAGAGCAGGATGTCGGCCGCCTGCAGCAGCGGGTAGCCGAGAAAGCCGTAAGTGGCCAGCTCCGTGTCGGCTGCGACCTGGTCCTTGTAGCTGGGCATGCGCGCCAGCCAGCTCGACGGCGTGCACATGGCCAGCAGCGTGAACAGCTCGGCGTGCTCGGGCATGCGGCTTTGCAGGAAGAGGGTGCAGCGCTCGGGGTCCAGGCCCGCGGCCAGCCAGTCGGTGACCATTTCGTAGACGTGACGGCTGAGCGTCTCGCCGCTGGGGCGCTGGGTGGTCAGGGCATGCCAGTCGGCCACGAAGAAGAAGCCTTCATGGCTCTCCTGCAGGCGCACCCAGTTCTTGATGGCGCCGTGGTAGTGGCCGAGGTGCAGGGCGCCGGTGGGGCGCATGCCGGAAAGCACGCGCGGGCGGATGGGGGCGGTTGTGGACATGGGGCGCGGATTGTCGCTCGCCTACACTCCCGGCCCCATGAAGCGACTGGTCATTCTGATTTCTGGACGGGGCTCCAACATGGAGGCCATCGTGAAAGCCTGTGCGGCCGAGGGCTGGCCGGCGACCGTCGCTGCCGTGATCAGCAACCGACCGGATGCCGGCGGCCTGCAGTTCGCCGCCGAGCGCGGCATCGCCACTGCGGTCGTCGATCACAAGGCCTACGCCAACCGCGAGGATTTCGACGCCGAGCTGGCACGCGTCATCGACGGCTTCGCCCCCGACCTCGTCGTGCTTGCGGGCTTCATGCGCATCCTCACCCCGGGCTTCACGGCCCGCTATGCGCGTCGCATGCTCAACATCCACCCATCGCTGCTGCCGGCCTTCACGGGCCTGCACACGCACGAGCGGGCGCTGGAGATGGGCTGCAAGGTGGCGGGCGCGACGGTGCATTTCGTGACCGCTGAACTCGACCATGGCGCCATCGTCATGCAGGGCGTGGTGCCGGTGAAGCCGGGCGACGACGCCAAGTCGCTGGCTGCTCGCGTGCTGACCGTCGAGCACCGCATCTACCCCCAGGCCGTGCGATGGTTCGCCGAGGATGCACTCATCTGGACGGGTGAGTGCGTGGCGCACCGCGACGGCGCCGCGCAGCAGTTGTTGCTCAGCTGACCAGCCCGGCCAGGATGTTGATCGACAGGGCCAGCACGCCCGTGTTGAAGAGAAAGGCAATCAGGGCCTGGAGCAGCACGAGGCGGCGCATGTGCTTGGCACTCACGACGACGTCCGACGTCTGCGACGTGGCGGCCACCGTGATCGAGAAGTAGAGGAAGTCCGCGTAGTCCGGCGCTTCGTCGTCGCCGGGGAACTCCAGGCCATGCTTGCCCTTGCCCTGGCGGTGATACAGGCTCGCGTACGCCAGGCCGAATTCCACCGGCAACAGCAGCCATGAGCCGGCAACCGTGGCCAGGGCCAGCAGCACGTAGCGCGTGTCGTGGCTCTGGCGCGCCGCCTGCAGTTCCAGCGTGATGGCCGCGAGGCTCGCCAAGGCGCCCAGCACCGCTAGCACCAGCACCACCGGCACGCCCTCGTTGAGCTGTCGCGCGCGGGCTTGCACATCCTGGGCCGTGGCCCGGCCGAGCATCATCCAGAGTGCCAGCGGCAGGTAGATCCAGACGACGAGGTTCCAACCGATCAGCAGGCGTGTCTGCAGGCCCGTCACGCCCGGCCAGGCCGCGGCCAGCAGGCTTCCCGCGAGGACGGCCGTCAGCAGTCGAGGGCGCAGGCGCAACTGGTGCCAGAGGGTCATGCGGGGCAGCTTGGGATAATGGGGCGATGCATCCTAATGCCCTGCTGGAGCTGTGCGCCGACCTGATCGGTGCCGTCAACAAGCTCGAGGCGCCCGCCGACGCCACCGTTTCGGCCTTCTTCCGTCAACACAAGAACCTCGGCCAGCGCGAGCGCGCCTGCTTGGCCGAGACCGTCTACGCCCTGTTGCGGGAACGGCTCAAGTTCAACAACCTCGCGCAAAGCGGCAGCGGCCCCATGCACCGCCGTCTGGCCATGCTGGCGTGGCGCGGCAGCGAGAGCTTCCTGCAAGGCGCGTTGAGCCCGGCAGAGAAGCACTGGCTGACCCAGGTGCAGTCCATCTCCCCGCAGAGCCTGGCGCCCAAGCTGCGCCACAACATGCCCGACTGGCTGGCGGAGCCGCTGCAGGCGCGCCTGGGCGAGGCGGAGTTCTGGCAACTGGCCGGCGCGCTCAATGAAGCCGCCCCCCTGGACCTGCGCGTGAACACGCTCAAACTCAAGCGCGAAGAGGCGCAGGCGGCCTTGAAGGCGGCGGGCATTGAGGCCGTGCCCACGCCTTACTCACCGCTGGGCCTGCGCGTGGATGGCAAGCCGGCGCTGCACAAGCTGGAGCTCTTCACGAACGGCTCCATCGAGGTGCAGGACGAGGGCAGCCAGCTGCTCGCGCTCTTGCTGGGGCCCAAGCGCGGCGAGATGGTGGTGGATTTCTGCGCCGGCGCGGGCGGCAAGACGCTGGCCCTGGGCGCGGCCATGCGCAACACCGGGCGGCTGTACGCGTTCGACGTCTCGGGCCATCGGCTGGACGCGCTCAAGCCCCGCCTGGCCCGCAGCGGGCTGTCCAACGTCTACCCGGCCCAGATCGCGCATGAGCGCGACGAGCGCATCAAGCGCCTGGCCGGCAAGATCGACCGCGTGCTGGTGGACGCGCCGTGCTCAGGCCTGGGCACGCTGCGGCGCAATCCTGACCTGAAATGGCGCCAGTCGCCCCAGGCCGTGGCTGAGCTGCAGGACAAGCAGCGGGCCATCCTGGCCAGTGCGGCCCGGCTCGTGAAGCCTGGCGGCCGGCTGGTGTATGCCACCTGCAGCCTGCTGGATGCCGAAAACGAGGTCATTGCCCAAGAGTTCTCGGCGGCCCACCCCGACTTCCTGCCCCTGGCGGCCGACGAGGCGCTGGCCAAGGCCCAGGTCGAGCGGTCGGGGGAACTGGTGGAGCACGGAGCACTGCGCATCTGGCCGCACCGCCACGCGATGGACGGCTTTTTCGCGGTCGCCTGGGAGCGCAAGGCCTGAAATCGGGTTGATCCGGGTCAAGGAACGGGTCGATTCGCACGCGACCGCCCGAATGGAGTGCCCTTGACCCCTTGAGTTTGGGGGCACTCCTCTACAATTGAAGTTCCTTTGCATGGCCGCTATCGGCCGAGGTCCTGGACGCATGAACGAATTCTTCGACGCGCTGCTGAGCTGGGTCGCCAACGGCCTGGCTGATTTCAGCGTCTGGCAATTGGTGATCTACACGCTCGTGGTGACCCACATCACGATCGCTTCGGTCACGATCTTCCTGCATCGTGCTCAAGCGCACCGCGCGCTGGACCTGGGTCCCATCCCATCGCACTTCTTCCGCTTCTGGCTGTGGCTCACCACGGGCATGGTCACGAAGGAGTGGGTCGCCATCCACCGCAAGCACCACGCCAAGTGCGAGACCGAGGAAGACCCGCACAGCCCGCAGACCCGCGGCCTGAAGAAGGTGCTGGCCGAAGGCGCCGAGCTCTATCGCGCCGAAGCCAAGAACGCCGAGACGATTGCCAAGTACAGCCGCGGCACGCCCGACGACTGGATCGAGAACAACCTCTACAGCAAGTACAGCTGGCAGGGTGTGGCGCTGATGCTGATCATCAACGTCACCCTGTTCGGCGCCCTCGGCGCCACCATCTGGGCCATCCAGATGGCGTGGATTCCCATCTGGGCCGCCGGCGTGGTGAATGGCATCGGCCACTACTGGGGCTATCGCAACTTCGAGGCGCCTGACGCCTCCACCAACCTGACGCCGTGGACGCTGATCATTGGTGGCGAAGAGCTGCACAACAACCACCACACCTACCCGACGTCGGCCAAGTTCTCGGTCAAGCCTTACGAGTTCGACATCGGCTGGATGTACATCCGCGGCCTGGAGATGCTGGGCTGGGCCAAGGTGCGCAAGACGGCGCCCAAGCTGAGCCTGGGCGAGATCAAGCCCGCCGATGCGCGCACGCTGGAGGCGCTGATCGCCAACCGCTACGAGGTCATGGCCAACTATGCCCGCGACCTGAAGGGCGCCTGTGCGGCCGAGCTGGCCCGCATCAAGGCAGAAGGCGGCAAGCACAGTGAGCGCGTGGCGCAGTTCAAGCTGGCCAAGCGCTGGCTGCACCGTGACGAAGACCGTATCCCGGCCGCCATCCAGGGTGATCTGGCCAACGCGCGTGCGGCCAGCCCCGTCATCGACAAGCTCGTCACCATGCGCGAGGAACTTCGCCAGCTCTGGACCCGTACCAACGTGTCCGCCGAACAGCTCGTGGCCGACCTGCAGGCCTGGTGCCGCCGGGCCGAGGAAAGCGGCATTGCCGAGCTGCAGGCGTTCTCGATGCGGCTGCGTGCTGCACACGCGTGAAACCCGCCTGAACGCGTTTCGCACATGTAAAGGGCGCCCCTGTCGGGCGCCCTTTTTCTTGGCTTGTCCTAGACTTGGCGCTACGCAGTCACTGAACTAGGAGGCTCGCCATGAAGACTCGCTGGATTGCCCTGGCCACTTTGGCCGCTGCATCGGCCGCCGCCCAAGCGGACGTGCAGGTGAATTTCATCGAACCCGACAAGTTCTCGGACATCAAGGACAACAACGGCTTTCGCGAGCCCGAAGTGCTGGGCGAACTCAAGACGTTTCTTGTCGCGCAATTCGAGAAGCGGTTGCCGGGCCGTGATGTCCGCATCGACGTGACGGACGTCGACCTCGCAGGCGAGGTGGAGCCCTTCCTCTGGCGCGGGCAGTGGCTGCGTGTCATGCGCTCGGTGACGTCGCCGTCCATCGAACTCAGCTTTGAGGTGCGCGAAGGTGGCAAGGTCGTGCAGCAGGGCAAGACCCGGCTGCGTGACATGAACTACCAGGATGGCTTCAACATGTTCGGCAGCAGTGAGTCGCTGCGCCATGAAAAGCGCATGCTGGATCGCTGGATGCAGCGCGAATTCAGCACGGCGGTCGCCGTGGCGCCGGCCCGCTGAACGGCTGTTGGTCGACAAAGAAAAACCCGCCAGCGTTGCCGCTTGGCGGGTTTTTTGATGCCGGGAGGGCGGGGCGGTCAGGCCGCCCGCGCCATCACTTCAGCTTGATTTCCTTGTACAGGACGTGCTTGCGCGCCTTCGGGTCGAACTTCATGAATTCGAGCTTTTCGGGCGTGGTCTTCTTGTTCTTGTTCGTCGTGTAGAAGTGGCCGGTGCCCGCGGTGGACTCCAGCTTGATCTTTTCGCGGCCGCCTTTGGATGCCATGGTCGTATTCCTTCAGTGGGTCAGAGACGGGGTCGCTTTACAGCTCGCCCTTGGCGCGCAGGTCGGCGACGACTTGGTCGATGCCGACCTTGTCGATCAAACGCAGAGCGGCGTTCGTGATGCGCAGGCGGATCCAGCGGTTCTCAGATTCCACCCAGAAACGGCGGTACTGCAGGTTCGGCAGGAACCGACGCTTGGTTTTGTTGTTGGCGTGGGAAACGTTGTTCCCGACCATGGGCTTCTTGCCCGTGACTTGACAGACGCGTGCCATGACGCTTCTCCTGTTTGACTTCTCGACCAGTCGCCCGAAACTATTTCGGGCAACCCTTTGACCGCAAATGCCTGCTAAACCCGGCCCGGCTGCCTGAGCAGCCCAGCCAAGGCGCGGTCCATCCGGCAGGCAAGCCCGCGAGTATAGCGGAAAACCCCAGACGTGGGGTGCCCGCCGCGCGCCGGCTGGCGTCAGCCCTGTTCCTGCTCCAGGAAACGCTGGGCATCCAGCGCCGCCATGCACCCCGTGCCGGCGCTGGTGATGGCCTGGCGGTACACGTGGTCCTGCACGTCGCCGGCGGCGAACACGCCCGGCACGCTCGTCATCGTCGCGAAGCCGTTGAGGCCGCTGCGGGTGACGATGTAGCCGTCCTTCATCTCGAGTTGGCCTTTGAAAATGTCAGTGTTGGGTTGGTGGCCGATGGCAATGAAGCAGCCGTGCACCTTGATCTCGGCCTTGCTGCCGTCCAGCGTACTCACGGTGCGCACGCCCGTGACGCCGGAGGCGTCGCCCAGGACCTCCTCGAGTTGCTGGAACACGTGCAGCACGATCTTGCCGGCGGCGACCTTATCCATGAGCTTGTCCACGAGGATGGGCTCGGCGCGGAACTTGTCGCGGCGGTGGATCAGGTGAACAGTGCTGGCGATATTGGACAGGTACAGCGCTTCTTCGACAGCCGTGTTGCCGCCACCCACCACGCACACTTCCTGGCCCCGGTAGAAGAACCCGTCACACGTGGCGCAGCCGCTCACCCCGCGGCCCATGAAGGCCTGCTCGGAATCCAGGCCGAGGTACTTGGCAGACGCGCCGGTGGCGATGATGAGGGCGTCGCAGGTGTAGACGCCGCTGTCGCCGGTCAGCGTGAAGGGGCGCTTGGAGAAGTCGACCGAGTTGATGTGGTCGAAGACGATCTGCGTCTGGAAACGCTCCGCGTGCTGCTGGAAGCGCTGCATCAGCTCCGGTCCCTGCACACCCATCACGTCGGCCGGCCAGTTGTCGACCTCGGTCGTGGTCATGAGTTGACCCCCCTGGGCCATGCCAGTGATCAGCGTGGGCTTCAGATTGGCCCGTGCTGCGTAGATGGCAGCGGTGTAGCCAGCGGGGCCGGACCCGAGGATGAGCAGGCCGTGGTGTTGAGTGTTTGCGGTCATGGCGGGGATATTGAGGGCGGTCCGGTAGGGTGCAAGATCGGCGTGTTGGGGATTTAGGGGTGAAAACCCCCGGCCTTACCCGATGCGGCAATGCCTGCCGCGTGTGCACAATGCACGCCATTTTAGGCAGGCGAATATCTTCGCGCCGGCCTGGGGCCCAAACCTGGAGAGTGCATATGGCGATGATTTCCAACCTCGATCTGATCCGTCGCGTGCCGTTGTTCTCGATGCTGACGACCGACCAGGCGCAGTCCATCGCGGACAGCGTCGTCAAGCGGCGCTTCAAGCGGGGTGAGCTGATCGTCGAGCAGGGCACCAAGTCCAACGCCCTCTTCATCCTGCTCAATGGCCGTGCGCGAGTGCTGACGGCCGACCACCGCGGCCGCGAGGTCATCCTGGCAGTGCTGCAGTCGGGCGACTACGTCGGCGAGATGAGCCTGATCGACAACGAGCCCCACTCGGCCACCGTGCGTGCCGAAGTGCAGACGGACATGCTGGTGCTCGGTCGCATGGAGTTCGCCCGCTGCCTGCCCGAGAGCAGCAGCCTGTCGTACGGCATCCTGCGCGGCCTCGTGGCGCGCCTGCGCAATGCCGACCGCCAGATCGAGTCCCTCGCGCTGCTGGATGTGTACGGCCGCGTGGCCCGCACGCTGCTGGACATGTCGGAAGACGAGAAGGGCATCAAGCTCATCCGCGGCAAGGTCTCGCGCCAGGACATGGCCAAGGTTGTCGGCGCCTCCCGCGAGATGGTGAGCCGCGTCATGAAGGACCTCGAAGAGCGCGGCGTCATTGAAACGCTTGAGAACGGTTCGGTCGTCATCAAGGAACGACTGACCCACGATTGACGGCGACAATGCGGGGATGAGTTTTCCCCTCGGTTCCCTGCTGGGCGGTGATGCCGCCGCCGGCGAAGCCGCCAGCCCCGCCAAGCCCGTCCGCCGCAGCCCCGCCAAGCGCGAGGCAGCACCCCCATCGGCGGCGTCACGGTTGCTTCGCACACCGTTGTGGCTGGCGCTCACGGCCATAGCCCTGGCCCTGCTCGTGCTGGCCCTGGCCACGCACGACCTGCGCGACGCGGCCTTCAGCACCAGCGGCCAGCGCGAACTGGTCGGCAACCGCGTCGGCGGCTTCGGCGCGTGGTTGTCTGACGGCCTTCTCTTCATCTTCGGCTTCTCCGCCTGGTGGCTGCCGCTGCTGGCCCTGCGCGCCTGGCTGCGCAGCCTGGCCGGCCTGTTGCGCCACGACGTGGCCCCGGCACCGCGCTGGAGCCAACGGGCCCGCTGGTGGGCCGGCGTGCTGCTGCTGATCGGCGCGAGCTGCGCGCTGGAGTGGAGCCGCCTCTACGCCGTCGAGCCGCGCCTGCCGGGCCACGCCGGCGGCGTGGTCGGCTACGCCCTCGGGCCGCTGGGCATGAAGGGCCTGGGCTTCGCCGGCTCGGGGGTTGTGTGGATCGTGCTGCTGCTCACGGGCCTGGCCTGGGCCTTCCGCTTCTCGTGGGGACAGGTGGCCGAGTCCATCGGCGAACGTCTGGAGCAGCTGCGCGAGCAGCGCATCGAGCGACGCGAGATCAAGGCCGACCAGAAGGCCGGCGAGCAAGCGGTGAAGGAACGCGAGCAGGAGGTCGAGGTCGAGCGCCAGATCGAGCGCCAGGTCGAAGCCGAACACGCGCCGCTGGTCATCGAGGCGCCGGTGGTCGAGGTGCCGCAATCCACGCGCGTGGCCAAGGAGCGCCAGCAGACGCTGTTTGCCGACGTGGGCGATGCCAAGCTGCCGCAGGTCGACCTGCTGGACGCTGCGCCGGGCCGCCAGGAGACCGTCACGCCCGAGTCCCTGGAGATGACCAGCCGCCTCATCGAGAAGAAGCTGCGCGACTTCGGCGTGGAGGTGCACGTGGTGGCCGCGTCGCCGGGTCCCGTCATCACGCGCTACGAGATCGAGCCGGCCACAGGCGTGAAGGGCTCGCAGGTGGTCAACCTCGCCAAGGACCTGGCGCGCAGCTTGAGCCTCGTCTCCATCCGCGTGGTGGAGACCATCCCCGGCAAGAACTACATGGCCCTGGAGCTGCCCAACGCGCGGCGCCAGACCATTCGCCTCTCCGAGATCCTCGGCTCCCAGGTCTACGCGGACGCCGCCTCGCAGCTCACGATGGGCCTGGGCAAGGACATCATCGGCCTGCCGGTGGTGGCCGACCTCGCCAAGATGCCGCACTGCCTCGTGGCGGGTACGACAGGCTCCGGCAAGTCGGTGGGCATCAACGCGATGATCCTGAGCCTGCTCTACAAGGCCGAGGCGCGCGACGTGCGGCTCATCCTGATCGACCCCAAGATGCTGGAGATGTCGGTCTACGAGGGCATCCCGCACCTGCTCGCGCCCGTCGTCACCGACATGAAGCAGGCCGGCAATGCGCTGAACTGGTGTGTCGGCGAGATGGAGCGGCGCTACAAGCTCATGTCCAAGATGGGCGTGCGCAACCTGGCCGGCTACAACAAGAAGATCGACGAGGCCAAGGCCAACGGCGTCAGCATCCCGAACCCGTTCAGCCTCACGCCGGAAGAGCCCGAGCCGCTCGAGCGGCTGCCCTTCATCGTCGTCGTCATCGACGAACTGGCCGACCTGATGATGGTCGTCGGCAAGAAGATCGAAGAGCTGATCGCCCGCCTGGCACAGAAGGCCCGCGCGGCCGGCATCCACCTGATCCTGGCCACGCAGCGCCCCTCGGTGGACGTCATCACCGGCCTCATCAAGGCCAACATCCCGACGCGCCTGTCCTTCCAGGTCAGCTCCAAGATCGACAGCCGCACCATCCTCGACCAGATGGGCGCTGAAGCACTGCTGGGCATGGGCGACATGCTCTACATGCCCTCGGGCACCGGCCTGCCCATCCGCGTGCATGGCGCCTTCGTCAGCGACGACGAGGTGCACCGCGTTGTGGAGTACATCAAGTCCCAGGGTGAACCCAATTACATCGAAGGCATCCTCGAAGGCGGCGTGCTCGACGACATGGGCGGCGAGGCGCCAGCGCCGGGCGAGGCCAGTGGCGAACAGGACCCCATGTACGACCAGGCCGTGGCCATCGTCCTACAACACCGCAAGGCGTCGATCTCTCTCGTGCAGCGCCATCTGCGCATAGGCTACAACCGCGCCGCGCGGCTGCTGGAGCAGATGGAGAACTCGGGCCTCGTCGGTGCGCTGGCAGCCAATGGCAGCCGCGAACTGATCGTTCCCAAACGCGACGAGTGACGCGACGAATGAAGACACTCCTGATCTCCCTCACCCTGGCCGCCGCGGCCGGCCTGGCCCAGGCCGACGCCGTCGACGCGCTGCGCGATTTCGCCCGCGACGTGAAGAGCGGCAAGGCCAACTTCACGCAGACGGTCACTTCGCCCGACGGCAAGCGCAAGAAGGTGTCCTCGGGCAGCTTCGAGTTCGAGCGGCCCAACCGCTTCCGCTTCGTCTACGCCAAGCCTTTCGAGCAGACCATCGTGGCCGACGGCGTCAAGGTCTGGATCTACGACGCCGACCTCAACCAGGCCAGCTCCCGCAAGCTGGGCGACGCACTTGGCGCGACGCCTGCCGCACTGCTCGCCGGTGCGAATCTGGAGCGCGACTTCACGCTCAAGGCCCTGCCGACCGAGGGCGGGCTCGACTGGGTGCTGGCCGCGCCCAAGCAGGCCGAGTCCACCATCCAGTCGCTCAAGCTGGGCTTCAAGGGGCGTGACCTGGCGGCCATGGACATCGTCGACGGCTTCGGCCAGCGCTCGCGCCTGGACTTCAGCGCGGTGCAGGCCAATGTCGCAGTGCCGGCGGACCGCTTCCAGTTCAAGCTGCCGGCCGGTGCCGACCTGATCGAGCAGTGAGCGGGTCCCTCTTCGACGACGAGGACCCGCTGCCCGCTGCGGCGGCAGCGCCCAGCGCGCCCCTGGCCGGCATCCCGCTGGCCGAGCGGCTGCGGCCGAAGACGCTGGACGACGTCATCGGCCAGCGCCACCTGCTGGGCCCCGGCATGCCGCTGCGCGTGGCCTTCGACGCGGGGCGCCTGCACAGCATGATCCTGTGGGGCCCGCCGGGCGTGGGCAAGACGACGCTGGCGCGACTGATGGCCGGCGCCTTCGAGGCGCAGTTCATCGCCATCTCGGCGGTGCTGGGCGGCGTGAAGGAGATCCGCGAGGCCGTCGAGCGCGCCCAGGTGGCGGCCGCCCAGGGCCGGCGCACGGTGGTGTTCGTGGACGAAGTGCACCGCTTCAACAAGTCGCAGCAGGATGCCTTCCTGCCGCACGTGGAAGCCGGCCTCTTCACCTTCATCGGTGCGACGACCGAGAACCCGAGCTTCGAGGTCAACTCCGCGCTGCTCTCCCGTGCCACCGTGCAGGTGCTCAAGAGCCTGGACGCCGAAGAGCTGGGCCAGCTGATCGAACGCGGTGCAGCCGAACTCGGCGTGCCCGCGCCGACGCCCGAGGCCGCCCAGCGGCTCATCGGCTATGCCGACGGCGATGCGCGCCGCCTGCTCAACGCCTTCGACACGGCCGCCTCGCTGGCCCAGGGTGTGCAGATCGACGAGGCCCTGCTGGAGCGGGCGCTGGGCGAGCAGCTGCGGCGCTATGACAAGGGGGGCGACCAGTTCTACGACGTCATCAGCGCCCTGCACAAATCGGTGCGCGGCAGCCACCCGGACGGCGCCCTGTACTGGTTCGTGCGCATGATCGACGGCGGTGTGGACGCCCGCTACATCGCGCGGCGCCTCGTGCGCATGGCCAGCGAGGACATCGGCCTGGCGGACCCGCGCGCGCTGCGCATCACGCTGGACGCCGCCGAGGCCTACGAGCGCCTGGGCTCGCCCGAGGGCGAGCTCGCGTTGGCCGAGGCGGTGGTGTACCTCGCCATCGCGCCCAAATCGAACGCGGTCTACAAGGCCTTCAATGAGGTCAAGGCCTTCATCAAGCAGGACGTGTCGCGGCCGGTGCCCGTGCACCTGCGCAACGCGCCCACCAAGCTCATGAAGGAGCTCGGCTACGGCAAGGCCTACCGCTACGCCCACGACGAGCCCAACGCCTATGCGGCGGGCGAGCAGTACCTGCCCGACGGCCTGGAAGGGCAGGGCTGGTACGCCCCCGTGCCGCGCGGCATGGAGGCCAAGATTGCCGAGAAACTGGCCTTCCTGCGCCAGCTGGACGATGAAGCGGCTGCTGGCGGCTAGCGCGGCGCTGCTGTCGCTGTGGCTCGGTGCTGCGCAGGCGGCCGACGGTCCCACGCTCACCCGCATCCGAGACACCGGCGTCATCGTGCTGGGCTACCGGCCAGCCTCGCTGCCGTTTTCCTACCTCGATGCCCAACTGCGCCCGACCGGCTACACCGTCGAGCTGTGCGAGCGCATCGTCACCGCGGTGCGGGACCGGCTGCAGTTGCCCGACTTGGAAGTGCGCCGCGTCGAAGTGGCGTCCGCGACGCGCATGCCGCTGGTCATCAACGGCACGCTGGACCTGGAGTGCGGCATCACCACCCACACCGCCGAGCGCGCCCGCAGCCAGGCTTTTTCGCTGACCATCTTCGTGGCCGAGACGCGCCTCATGACACGCGGCGGCGAGCGCGTGCGCAGCCTCTTCGACCTGCGCGGCCTGCCCGTGGCGTCCACCATCGGCACCACGAGCATCCAGCACCTGGCCAAGGTGAACGAGCAGCAGGGGCTGGGCATCCGCATCCTGGGCGGCCTGGACGATCCCGAGGGCTTCCAGATGCTCAAGAGCGGCCGGGCCTCGGCCTTCCTGATGGACGACGTGTTGCTGCGCGCCCTGGTGGCCCAGCAAGGCCCGGGCGCGGACGACTATCGGCTGTCCGACCAGGCGCTGACCGTGGAGCCCTATGCCATCGGCCTGCGCCGGGGCGACCCGCAGTTCAAGGCGCTGGTGGACGAGGTGCTCACGGGCCTGTACCGAAGCGGCGAGATCCACGCCATCTACCGCCGCTGGTTCGAGTCGCCGCTGCCGCCGTCCGGGCTGAACCTCAAGCTGCCGATGAGCGCGGCCTTCCGGCGCGTGATCTCCAACCCGACCGACTCACCGGACCCGGAGCGCTACCGCTAGGCTTTTGCCAAGGTTGGAAACAAAGCCAAAGAGGCACGGAGACACGGAGACACGGAGGCAGTCGGTTTGTGCCGGAAACCGAGCTTCTCTGTGCCTCTGTGTCTCTGTGGCTGTGTTCCTTGGGCGGCCCCAGCTGAACCGTTCAGCGGAAGCTGTCCAGCTGAATCCCGTGCCGGTGCAGCTTGTCGTAAAGCGTCTTGCGCGGCGTGCCGAGCAGCTCCATGGCCGCGGGCACCTTGCCGCCGCAGCGGCGCAGGGCCTGCTCGATCAGCGTCTTCTCGATGAGGTCCATCTGCCGGGCCAGGTTCAGGCTGGGC
Source organism: Roseateles sp. (assembly GCA_016790285.1). Taxonomy (GTDB): domain Bacteria; phylum Pseudomonadota; class Gammaproteobacteria; order Burkholderiales; family Burkholderiaceae_C; genus Pelomonas. The sequence continues at coordinate 297,969 of JAEUPJ010000020.1, forward strand.
ACGGCCTGCAGCGCGGCCTGGGGGTCGAGGTCGTCCAGCGCCAGCACGAAGCGGTCGGCCGCGTTGCGGATCTCGCGCACGTTGCCGGGCCAGTCGTGGGCGATGAGCTCGCGCAGCTTTTCGGGCGTCAGCTCGGGTGCCGTGCGCTCGTAGCGGGCGCAGGCCTGGGCCACGAAGTGCTCGAACAGCAGCGGGATGTCCTCGCGCCGCTCGCGCAGGGGCGGCAGCGTGAGCGTGGCGATGTTGAGGCGGTAGTAGAGGTCGCTGCGGAACTCGCCCTTGCCGGACTGCTCCTTCAGGTCGGACTTGCTCGCGGCGATGAAGCGCACGTTGACCGGCACCTCCTCGTTGGAGCCCAGCCGCTCCACGCGCCGCTCCTGCAGCACGCGCAGCAGCTTGATCTGCAGCGCGATGGGCATGGTCTCGATCTCGTCGAGCAGCAGCGTGCCGCCATTGGCGTGCTCGATCTTGCCGATGCGCCGCTTGGCCGCACTCGTGAACGAGCCGGGCTCGTGACCGAAGAGTTCGCTCTCGAACAGCGCCTCGGGCAGGCCGCCGCAGTTGATGGCGACGAAGTGCCGGTCGCGTCGCGGGCTCTGGTCGTGCAGGCAGCGCGCCACCAGCTCCTTGCCGGTGCCGGTCTCGCCGACGATGAGCACATCGGCCGACGTGCTGGCCAGGTTCAGCACCTGGCGTCGCAGCTGCTGCATCGCGGGCGACTGGCCCAGCAGCGCGGCCTCGATGCCGCTGGCGCGCTGCAGCTGCGTGCGCAGCTCGTCGGCCGAGTGGCGCAGCGTGCGCAGGTCCAGCGCGCGGCGGGCCACGTCCACGAGGCGCTCGGGCGCAAAGGGCTTCTCGATGAAGTCGTAGGCGCCCGCGCGCATGGCCTGCACGGCCATGGCCACGTCGCCGTGGGCGGTGATGAGGATGGTCGGGATGCCGGGGTCGGTGGCCTGCACATGGGCGAGCAGGGCGCGGCCGTCCATGCCGGGCAGGCGCACGTCGGTGATGACGATCAGCGGCGCGCCGGGCTGGATGTGGGGCAGGGCCTCCTCGGCGCTGCGGCAGGGCACGACGGCGAAGCCTTCCAGCTCCAGCGTCTGCGTGAGGCTCACGCGCACGGGCAGGTCGTCTTCGACGAACACCACCTTGTAGCCCTCAAACATCAGCGTCCTCCCAGGATTGCGCAGCCAGATCGAACTCGAAGCTCATGCCGTGTTCACCGTCGGCCAGCCGCTGGGCGCGCAGCGTGCCGCCGAACTCGTGCACGATCTTCGCCGAGATGACGAGGCCCAGGCCGAGGCCTTCGCCGGCGGGCTTGGTGGTGAAGAAGGGCTCGAAGAGATGGGGCAGGTCGGCCTCGCTGACCCCCGGGCCACTGTCCTGCACCCGCACGAGCGCCCGGCGGCCGCCGTCCAGCGGCATGGCCTGCACGCGCAGGCGCCGCACCGGTTCGTGCTGCATCGCGTCCATCGCATTGCCGAACAGGTTCACGAGCACCTGCTCCAGCCGGTTGGCTTCGGCGTGCACCTGCAGGCCCGCCGGGATGTCGACGTCGGTATGCAGGTCCATCACGCGGCTGCGGTGGTCCAGCAGCAGGAGGGCGTTGCGCACGCAGTCCAGCAGCGAGACGGTGCCGGTGACTTCGTCGTCGGCCTTGCGCGCGAAGCTCTTGAGCTGGCGGGTGATGCGGCTCATGCGCTCGACCATGTCGTCCATGATCTGCAGGTTGGCCGCCACGGCATCCGCGCGGCCGGTTTCCAGCAGCCGGATGGAGTTGCGCGCCAGCGCGCGCAGGGCGGTGAGCGGCTGGTTGACCTCGTGCGACAGGCCGGCCGACATCTGCCCCAGCACTGCGAGCTTGCTCGCCTGCAGCAGCTCGCCTTCGGTCTGCAGGCGCTGGGCGATCTGGGTCTTGAGCGCGTCGTTGGTCTGGCGCAGCTCGGCGGTGCGGCTGTCCACCAGCTGCTCCAGCTGGCCGTGGGCCTGGCGCAGCGCGGACTGCGCCTGCGTGAGCTGGCGCAAAGCCTTGCGGCGCGACGAGAGGTACAGGCTCAGCAGGCCAATGCTGGCGCCGAAGGCCGCACCGCCCCAGGCCGCGTACTGCGCGCGCTGGTGGACCTCGGTCAGGTCCGACAGGGCGACGAGCCGCAGGCCCAGTGGCAGGATCTGGCGCTGCTGGGCGAGCATGGGCCGCGCGCGGCTCGCGCCGGGCAGCGTGAGCGAGACCTGCTGGCCTTGGTGCACCTCCAGCGTGACGGGCAGTTCCAGGTCGCGGCCGATGGCCTGCGGGTAGCGCGCGCTGGCCTCCAGGGCCTTGCGCCGCGAGGGGTCGGCATGGTCGAGCACCGCGTACTTCCAGGCCTGCACCGAGCTCATGATGACCACGTCCTGCTCGTCGGCCACGAGGATGCGTTCACCCTGCGAGCGCAGGCCCAGGTCCACCCAGGTCGCTTCCAGCGGCGCGAGGTTGAAGCGCACCACGATCACACCGTTGGACTGCCCGCCCTGTCGCAGAGGGTGCAGCAGGTAGAAGTCGGTGCTGCCCGTGCTCGGGTCGGCGGCGAAGAAGTGCACACGGCCCTGGGCCACGGCCTCGGCCAGGCGGGGCGGCGGGCTCAAGGTCTCGCTCGCAGCCAGCACCTCGCCCTGGGGCGTGGCGACGAAGATCTGGTGCGTGCCTGCCCGCACGTTCACGCGCGCCAGCATCTGGCTGGCGGCCCGCCGCGCGGTCTCGTCACCGGGCGCCTGCATCAGCGCCTGCAAGGTGGGGGCGATCGCCAGCAGGCTGGGCAGCGAGGCGTGTCGGCCCAGTTCGGCCGCCAGGTTGGACGCGTACAGCTCCAGCCGCTCGGTGCTCAGCGCCGAGAGCTGGTCGCGGCCGGTGCGCTCACTCAGACGGTGCGCGAGCACGAAGCCGAGCACCATCAGCAGGCCGGTCAGGAAGAAGTGAAAGCCGGGGCGACCGAGCAGCCTGAACAGGCGCACGGCGCGCGGGCGGAGAGGGGCGTGCGCAACCATGTCGAAGGGCCGTGTAGTGTGCCCACGCGCGCCGCGCTTCGACAGGTCCGCTCAGGGTTTTTTCGCCCCTGGCGGAGAACCGCCCGGCCTGCGTGCGGTTTGTGCGGATTTCCGCCCAGTTTTCGGTGCCCGACACTCGTGAAATCTGACCAGGCCGGCTCTCGTGGGACGGATCGAACGGTCAGCCCTTTCAACCCGTCGGTGAATACCCTCGAAACGCCCTGATTGGCACGAGGGTTGCGATTTGCACCGAGTCGCGTGGCGCATGCTGCGCCCAACGAAATCTTCTGGAGCCCTCATGGAGACTCTGATTCAACAGATCATCAACGGCCTGGTGCTGGGGAGCATGTATGCCCTCGTCGCCCTGGGCTACACGATGGTCTACGGCATCATCAACCTCATCAATTTCGCGCACGGCGAGATCCTGATGGTCGGCGCCATGGTCAGCTGGACGCTGGTCACGCTGCTGGCGGACTCCGGCCTGCCGGGCTGGCTGCTGATGGTGATCGGCCTGGCGGCCGCCATCGTCGTCTGTGCGACCTTGAACTTCGCGGTCGAGAAGATCGCCTACCGGCCGCTGCGCAATGCGCCGCGCCTGGCCCCGCTGATCACGGCCATGGGCATGTCGCTGCTGCTGCAGGTGCTCGCCATGATCATCTGGAAGCCCAACCCCAAGCCCTTCCCGTTGCTGCTGCCCACGACGCCGTTCGACCTGGGCGGCCCCGTGATCACGGTCACGCAGTGCCTGATCCTCGGCCTGACGGTCGCCATCCTGGCGGCGCTGATGTACCTCGTGAACTACACCAAGCTGGGCCGCGCGATGCGGGCGACCGCCGAGAACCCGCGCGTGGCGGGCCTCATGGGCGTCAAGCCCGACTTCATCATCTCCACCACCTTCGTCATCGGCGCCGCGCTCGCCGCCGTGGCCGGCCTGATGTGGGCCGCCAACTACGGCACCGTGCAGCACACCATGGGCTTCATGCCGGGCCTGAAGGCCTTCACGGCAGCCGTGCTCGGCGGCATCGGCAACCTGGCTGGCGCCGTCGTGGGTGGCGTGCTGCTGGGCCTCATCGAGGCCATCGGTGCCGGTTACCTGGGCGACCTGACCGGCGGCGTGCTGGGCAGCCACTACGCCGACATCTTCGCCTTTGTGGCCCTCATCCTGGTGCTGACGCTGCGGCCTTCCGGCCTGCTGGGTGAGCGCGTGGCCGACCGTGCCTGACGGAGACACGACATGAACAGCAAGAAACTCTTCACCTTCCTCGCCGCGGCCGTCGGCCTGCTGGTGGTGCCGTTGTTCGCGCAGCAGCTGGGCAACGGCCCCGTGCGCATCATCGACCTGGCGCTGCTCTACGTGCTGCTGGCGCTGGGCCTGAACATCGTCGTGGGCTATGCCGGCCTGCTGGACCTGGGCTACGTCGCGTTCTATGCCGTGGGCGCCTACATGTTCGGCCTGATGGCCAGCCCGCACCTGAGCGAGAACTTCGAAAGCTTCCGGGCCGCCTTCCCCGATGGCCTGCACTCGCCGATCTGGCTCGTCATTCCGGCCGGCGCGGCGCTTGCGGCACTGTTCGGCGTGCTGCTGGGCGCCCCGACGCTCAAGCTGCGCGGCGACTACCTCGCCATCGTGACGCTCGGCTTCGGCGAAATCATCCGCGTGTTCCTGAACAACCTGGAGTACCCGCTCAACATCACCAACGGCCCGCGCGGCATTGGCCAGATCGACTCCTTCCATGTCTTCGGCGTGGACCTGGGCAAGTCGCTGCAGATCGGCGACTACACGCTGCCGTCGGTCACGCTGTACTACTACCTCTTCCTGGCACTGGTCGTGGCGGGCGTCGTGGTCTGCTACCGGCTGGAGAACTCGCGCATCGGCCGCGCCTGGATGGCCATCCGCGAGGACGAGATCGCCGCCAAGGCGATGGGCATCAACACCCGCAACCTCAAGCTGCTGGCCTTCGGCATGGGCGCCACGTTCGGCGGCGTGTCGGGCGCGATGTTCGCGAGCTTCCAGGGCTTCGTCTCGCCCGAGTCGTTCAGCCTGCAGGAGTCGGTCATGATCGTCGCCATGGTCGTGCTGGGTGGCATCGGCCACATCCCGGGTGTCATCCTGGGGGCGCTGATGCTGTCGGCCCTGCCCGAGGTGCTGCGCTACGTCGCCGGCCCGCTGCAGCAGATGACCGATGGCCGCCTGGATGCCTCCATCCTGCGCCAGCTGCTCGTGGCCCTGGCCATGATCGGCATCATGCTGGCCCGCCCGCGCGGCCTGTGGCCCGCGCCCGAGCATGGCAAGGCTGCCCCCAAGGCGGTGAAGTGACCAGGAGCCCCGCATGAGCAACCAAGACAACATCGTTCTCAACGTCAGCGGCGCGTCCAAGCGCTTCGGCGGCGTGCAGGCCCTGTCCGACGTCGGCATCCAGATCCAGCGCGGCCAGGTCTACGGCCTGATCGGCCCCAACGGCGCCGGCAAGACGACCTTCTTCAACGTCATCACGGGCCTGTACACACCCGACGGCGGCAGCTTCTCGCTGGGCGGCACACCCTACACGCCGCAGGCGGTGCACCAGGTGGCCAAGGCCGGCATCGCGCGCACCTTCCAGAACATCCGGCTGTTCGCTGAGATGACGGCGCTCGAGAACGTCATGGTCGGCCGCCACGTGCGCACCAAGTCCGGCCTGCTGGGCGCGGTGCTTCGCACGCCGTCGTTCAAGGCCGAGGAGGCCGCCATCAAGGCGCGTGCGCAGGAGCTGCTGGACTACGTCGGCATCGGCAAGTACGCCGAGTTCAAGGCCCGCACGCTGAGCTACGGCGACCAGCGCCGCCTGGAGATCGCCCGCGCGCTGGCGACCGACCCGCAGCTCATCGCGCTGGACGAGCCCGCCGCCGGCATGAACGCCACCGAAAAGGTCGTGCTGCGTGAGCTGATCGACCGCATCCGCAACGACGGCCGCACCATCTTGCTCATCGAGCACGACGTGAAGCTCGTCATGGGCCTGTGCGACCGGGTGACGGTGCTGGACTACGGCAAGCAGATCGCCGAAGGCACGCCGGCCGAAGTGCAGAGCAACGAAAAGGTCATCGAGGCCTATCTGGGCGCGGGCCACAAAGCCCACTGAGCGAGGGAAGAACGACATGACAGCAAAGCAGACCCTGCTCAAGGTCAGCGGCCTGAAGGTCGCTTACGGCGGCATCCAGGCCGTGAAGGGCGTGAGTTTCGAAGTGCGCGAGGGCGAGCTCGTGTCCCTGATCGGCGCCAACGGTGCCGGCAAGACGACGACGCTCAAGGCCGTCACCGGCCTGCAGCCCATCGCCTCGGGCGATGTGAGCTACCTCGGCGAGCCCATCAAGGGCAAGGGTGCCTGGGACCTGGCCAAGAAGGGCCTCGTGATGGTGCCCGAAGGCCGCGGCACCTTCACGCGCATGACCATCATCGAGAACCTGCAGATGGGCGCCTACAACCGCAACGACGGTGAGATCCAGGCGGACATGGACAAGGTCTTCGGCCTCTTCCCGCGCCTGAAGGAGCGCGCCAAGCAGCTGGCCGGCACGATGTCCGGCGGTGAGCAGCAGATGCTCGCCATGGGCCGCGCGCTGATGGCGCGCCCCAAGGTGCTGCTGCTGGACGAGCCGTCGATGGGCCTGTCGCCCATCATGGTGGACAAGATCTTCGAGGTCGTGAACGACATCCACCAGCAGGGCGTCACCATCCTGCTCGTCGAGCAGAACGCCAGCCGCGCGCTGCAGCTGGCCAACCGCGGCTACGTGATGGAGTCGGGCGAGGTCACGATGGAAGGCCAGGGCCAGGCGCTGCTCAACGACCCGAAGGTGCGCGCCGCCTACTTGGGCGAGTAGACCGACCACCCCCTACCGGCTTCGCCGGCCCCCTCAAGGGGGCACCGCCGTCGGACTGGCAAAGCCAGATCCGCGGCGGTCGCTGGATGAAAAACGCCTGGCAGTGCCAGGCGTTTTGTTTGCTCATGAGGTTCGCACGAGCTTTGAACGAGCCCAATCGTCCGCAACGCGGGCGGGCGTGGAGTCGGCGGTCTGCACGCGCTGCAGCAGCTCTTCCACGCGCTCGGCGATCTTGCTGACTTCGGCCATCACGGCCGTCTCTTCGCCTTCGCCGCGGTATTCGCGGGCGACGCTGATGATGCCGCCGGCGTTCACCAGGTAGTCGGGCAGGTAGCAGATGCCGCGGCGCTGGAGAGCGTCGCCGTCGGCCGGCGTGGCGAGTTGGTTGTTGGCGGCACCCGCAATCAGCTTGGCGCGCAGCGTGGGCACGGTGCGCTCGTTCAGGGAGGCGCCCAGGGCGCAGGGGGCGAGCACGTCGACCTCGGTGGCCAGGATGTCGGCCACGCTCACCGCGGTGGCGCCGAGTTGCGCCACGGCGCGCTCAACCTTGGCGGCGTCAACATCCGCCACGACGAGCTTGGCGCCCGCCTTGTGCAGGAATTCGGCCAGGTGCCAGCCCACGGCGCCCAGCCCCTGCAGGGCGACGCGCACGCCTTCCAGCGACGATCGGCCCAGCACGATGCGCGCACCTGCCTGGATGGAGACGAACACGCCCCAGGCCGTCTTGGGGCTCGGGTCGCCACCGAAGGCGCCTTCGCGCGGGATGCCGCTCACGAAGGGCGTCACGGCCTGCATGCCGCGCATGTCGGCGGTAGTGGTGCCGACGTCCTCGGCGGTGATGTAGGCGCCCTGCAGCGACTGCACGGCGCGGCCGAAGGCGGCGAACAGGGCAGGGCGGTCGAACGTGCCCTCGGGCTTCAGGATGACGGCCTTGCCGCCGCCGAAGGGCAGGTCGGCCAGTGCGTTCTTCAGGCTCATGCCTTGCGACAGGCGCAGCGCGTCGTTCAGCGCGGCGAGTTCGGAGTCGTAGTGCCAGAAGCGGCAGCCGCCGAAAGCGGGGCCCCGGCTCGTGCTGTGCACGGCGAGGATGGCCTTCAGGCCGGTGGCGGGGTCGGTGGCGAGCAGCACGCGCTCATGGGGTGCTTGCTCGGGCAGGCCGAAGATCGAGGTCGGGGTCATGACGTGGGGCGCTTTGTGGGCGCAGCAGTGAAAGAAAGACGGCCACGCTTGTGACGTGGCCGTCTGCGATTCTACGGAGCCGCGTGCCCCAGCAGTCAGGGGCCCTGGAATCCGTCCCTTCGCAAGGTGATGACCAGGGTGTCGCGCCAGCCGCGCTCGCCGGTTTCCAGCGGCTGGATGGGCGTGGTTTCGTGGATGACGCGCTCGTCGTCCAGCAGCAGGGTGGTCCACGGCTGGGTCATCGTGAAGCGCTGGCCCGCGGGCCCGTGGGCCTCGAACACGCGCGACTCGCCGCCCTTGATCTGGTGGCGCCCCACCATCAACACGGCCACCAGGTCCACGCCGTCGCGGTGCGCGCCCTCGGGCGTGGGGCGCCCGATGCCGTCGCTCGTGTCGATGCGAAACGGGTGGGCCTCGATGAACCACGGGCGCTCGCCCTTGAAGGCCGAGGTGACCCGCGCAAGCCCCAGCAGCAAGGCGGTCCAGGCCGGCGAGGCCACCATCTCCTGCGCCAGCGGCACATACCAGCGCTGGATGCCGCCGTGCAGGGCGTTGTAGTCCAGCGGCTGCCAGTGCGCGCGGTGGGGGCTGGCCGTGACGGTGTCGCCGTCGACGACGAAGCAACCATGGCGGCGGAAGCGGTAGCGGCCGCCGTCGCGCAGGTAGCCGTCGGGCGGCAGGTCGTCCCAGCAAGGGCGCAGGGTCTCGAGCGCCTCGGCGCTCACGCCCAGCACGCCCAGGGACGACGGCGCGAGCACCGCCTCACCGCTGCGTTGCAGGGCGCCGACAACGTCGGCGGGGTCGGTCCAGGGCGGCTCGAACATGGCGTTCAACCAGCCGCGTGCTTGTCGGCTTCCGACGTGAACGCGTCCGCGTAGAACTCGTCGGCCGGCAGCTGGCACTCGGCGACGAAGTCCTTCTGCGCCGACTCCACCATGATCGGTGCGCCGCAGGCATACACCTGGTGGCCCGACAGGTCGGGGTGGTCCTGCATGACCGCGCGGTGGACGAAGCCGGTACGGCCCGTCCAGCCGGCGTCGGGCTCCGACAGCACCGGCACGTAGCGCAGCAGCGGCCATTCGGCGGCCACCTGGGCCGCCCAGTCGTTCAGGTAGAGGTCGGCCGCCTTGCGGGCGCCCCAGTACAGCACCATCGGGCGGGCCGACTCGATGTGGCGGGCCCGCTCGATGATGGCCTTGATGGGCGCGAAGCCGGTGCCGCTGGCGAGCAGCACGATGGGCTTGGTCGAATCCTCGCGCAGGAAGAAGCTGCCAAACGGGCCTTCCATGCGCAAGATGTCCTTCTCCTTGAGCGCGCCGAAGACATGGTCGGTGAACTTGCCGCCGGGCATGTGGCGGATGTGCAGCTCGATCTGACCCGGCAGCGTGTGCGGCGCGTTGGCCATGGAGTAGCTGCGGCGCGCGCCGTCGCGCAGGATGAACTCGACGTACTGGCCGGCGCGGAACTGGAAGTTCTGGTTGGCGGCGAGCTGCATCGTCAGCACGGCCACGTCGGGCGCGGGCTTGAGGATGGCCGTCACGCGCGAGGGCAGCTTGAGCACCGGGAACTCGCCGGCACCGGGCACCGTGCGGGCTTCGAGCGTGCAGTCGGTCTGCGGGCGGGCGCAGCAGGTCAGCACGAAGCCGGCGGCTTCTTCCTCGGCGGAGAGCGCCTTGGGCTGGTGGTTGCCGTGGATGACGGCGCCTTCGAGCAGCTTGCTCTTGCAGGAGCCGCAGGCGCCGTCCTTGCAGCCGTAGGGCAGGCCCACGCCATTGCGGATGGCGGCAGCCAGGAGGGTGTCGTCGGCCTCGGTCGTGTAGACGCGGCCGGCGGGTTGGATGGTGATCTGGAAGGACATGGGTTCCCGAAAAGGCAGCGGCCCCGCGAAACATGCCCGGGGCCGTAGACTGCGCCGCATTTTGCCGTAACCCCCGAGATGACCCCACGACTGCTGATCATTGGCTGCGGTGATGTCGGCCTGCGTGTGTTGAAGCTGCTGGCGGGCCGCTGGCGCGTCGATGCGTTGACGTCTTCCCCGGCGCGGGCGGCTGAACTGCGCGCCGCGGGCGCCGTGCCACTGGTGGGCAATCTGGACGACGCCGCGACCCTGCACCGCCTCGCGGGCCTCGCAGACCGGGTCTTGCACCTGGCGCCACCGCCGACGCAGGGCGCAACCGACGAGCGCACCCGCCACCTGCTCGCGGCCCTGGGGCGACGCGCGCCGGAGGTGCTCGTCTACGCCAGCACGACGGGCGTCTACGGCGATTGCAGCGGCGCGTTCATCGACGAGACGCGCACCCCCGCGCCGTCCACGGACCGGGCACGCCGCCGCGTGGATGCCGAGGCGCAGCTGCGTGCCTTCGGGCGCCGTCACGGCACGCGGGTGAGCCTGCTGCGCATCCCGGGCATCTACGCGCGTGACCGTGAGGGTGGCCACCCCCGCGAACGCCTGGCGCGGGGCACGCCGGTGCTGCATCGTGACGATGACGTCTTCACCAACCACATCCATGCCGACGACCTGGCCCATGCCTGCCTGCTCGCGCTGCTGCGCGGCCGCGCGCAGCGGGCGGTCAACGTCTGCGACGACAGCCAGATGCTGATGGGCGACTACTTCGACCTCGCAGCCGACCTCTCTGGCCTGCCGCGGCCCGAGCGCATCAGCCGCGCCGAGGCGGCGGGGCGCATGAGCCCGATGCAGCTGAGCTTCTGGAGCGAATCGCGGCGGCTGTCCAATGCCCGGATGAAGGCCGAACTGCGCCTGGCGCTGCGCTACCCCACGCCTCGCGAAGGGCTGTAGTGGGCGTCAGCCGCGCCCGCGTGGCGAGCGCCAGTGGCGGATCAGCAGCCACGCACCCAGCATGCCGCCCAGGTGGGCGAAGTGGGCGATGCCGCTGGTGCGGCTGAAGCCGAGGATGAGCTCCAGCCCGCCGAAGACGGCCACGAACACCTTGGCCTTCATGGGGATGGGCGGGATCAGCGGCACGATGATGCGGTTCGGGAACAGCATGCCGAAGGACAGCAGCAGCCCGAAGATGGCGCCTGAGGCGCCGACCGTCGGCGAGCCCGAGCCCATGGCCCAGGTGAAGAGCAACTGCACCAGCGCTGCGCTCAGCGTGCTGGCCACGAGGATCTGGATGTAGCGCCGCGGGCCCCAGACCCGCTCCAGCTCGCCGCCGAACATCCACAGGCCGAGCATGTTGAAGAGCAGGTGCGTGAAGTCGCCGTGCAGGAAGGCGTAGGTGACCAGTTGCCAGGGCATGAACGCACCCGTAGCCAGCGGCCAGAGCTCGAACCAGAACGCCAGGCCCGGCAGGAGCTCGAAGAAGCAGAAGAAGCCGACGCAGGCCAGCAGGAAGGCTTTGGTGACCGAAGGCAGCGGGGGCATGGGAGGCGGCGTGGGGCCCGGCAGGGCGGTGCACCGGGGAGGGCGGTGCTTGCCCGATCGAGTGTATGCGAGGGCCGCGGGGTTGCTGTTTCGTGTGGTGCCTCGGGCCGGACTCGAACCGGCACACCTTGCGGCGGGGGATTTTGAGTCCCCTGCGTCTACCGATTTCGCCACCGAGGCCCGTCGGAAACAGCTGCTCGCCATCACGGCGAGGGGCGGATTATGCACTCGCCAAGCCTGCGTGAATGCACGCGGCGGCACAATCGGCCGCATGAACTACCCGACCCTCGAAGACGTCATCGGTGCCACGCCCCTCGTGAGGCTGCAGCGCCTGCCGGGCAACGACACCCGCGGCAACGTGGTGCTGGCCAAGCTGGAGGGCAACAACCCGGCCGGCTCCGTGAAGGACCGCCCGGCCATCAGCATGATCAAGCGCGCCGAGGAGCGGGGCGAGATCAAGCCGGGCGACACCCTCATCGAGGCGACATCCGGCAACACCGGCATCGCGCTGGCGATGGCCGCGGCCATTCGTGGCTACCGCATGGTGCTGATCATGCCGGAGGACCTGTCCATCGAGCGTGCGCAGACGATGAAGGCCTTCGGCGCGGAGCTCATCCTCACGCCCAAGACGGGCGGCATGGAATACGCCCGCGACCTGGCGGAGCAGATGGCGCGCGAGGGCAAGGGCCGCGTGCTCGACCAGTTCGCCAACGCCGACAACCCGCGCGTGCACTATGAGACGACAGGCCCCGAGCTCTGGAAGGACACCGGCGGGCGCATCACCCACTTCGTGAGCGCCATGGGCACGACGGGCACCATCACGGGTGTGTCCCGGTACCTCAAGGAGCAGAACCCGGGCGTGCGCATCGTAGGCGCGCAGCCGGCGGAAGGCTCGCGCATTCCCGGCATCCGCAAATGGCCCGAGGCCTACCTGCCCAAGATCTATGACCCGGCCGGCGTGGACGAACTGGTGCTCGTAAGCCAAAGCGACGCGGAGGACATGGCCCGGCGCCTGGCCCGCGAGGAGGGCCTGTTCGCCGGCATTTCGGCCGCGGGGGCCTGCTGGGTGGCGCTGCAGATTGCCAAGCGGGTCGAGAACGCCACCATCGCCTTCATCGTCTGCGACCGCGGCGACCGCTACCTGTCCACCGGGGTCTTTCCCGCATGACGGTCGAGTACAAGTTCTGCCCCGCCTGCGCCACGGCCCTGGCCTGGATCACGGCGGCAGAAGACGGTGGCGACAAGGCCCGGCTGCGCTGCCCGGCCTGCGGCTTCACGCACTGGAACAACCCGACGCCCGTGCTGGCCGCCGTCATCGAGTGCGTGGACCGCGATGGCCAGGTGCTGCTGGCCCGCAACGCGGCCTGGCCCGGGCGCTTCTTCGGGCTGATCACGGGCTTCATGGAGGCCGGAGAGACGCCGGAGGAAGGCATCCGCCGCGAGATCGCCGAGGAGACGGCACTGGGCGTGGACAGCCTTCAGCTGCTCGGCGTGTGGGATTTCCAGCGCATGAACCAGATCATCATTGCCTACCATGCGGCCGCGCGTGGCGAGATCCGTCTCTCGCCCGAACTGGCCGAGTACAAGCTGCTGGCGCCGCAGGATGTGCGTTGCTGGCCCCAGGGCACGGGCCAGGCCATGGCAACCTGGCTGCGCAGCCGCGGCATCGAGCCGAAGTGGCTCGAGCACAAGGAGTGAGAATCAAGGCATGGACGTCCAACGCGAGATCGACACCCGCGGGCTGAACTGCCCGCTGCCCATCCTCAAGGCCAAGAAGGCCCTGGCCGAGTTGCAAAGCGGCGACCTGCTGCGCGTGGTCGCCACCGACCCGGGCTCGATGCGCGACTTCCAGGCCTTCGCCCGCCAGACGGGCAACGAACTCGTCGCCCAGGAAACCCGGGCCGACGAGTTCATCCACGTGCTGCGCCGCCGCTGAGCGGCCGGCCGTGCAGGGTCAGAGCGACAGGCCCTGCAGGAACTCCCGGAAGCCCGGGCCCAGTTGCGGGTGCGCCAGCGCCAGCTCGACGTTGGCCTGCAGGAAGCCTTCCTTGCTGCCGCAGTCGTAGCGCTTGCCTTCGTAGCGGTAGGCGAACACCTTTTCGCGGCGCAGCAGGCCGGCGATGCCGTCGGTCAGCTGGATCTCGCCGCCCACGCCGCGCGGCTGGTTGGCGATCTCGTGGAAGACGCCCGGCGTCAGGATGTAGCGGCCCGCCACGCCCAGGCGCGAAGGCGCCGCTTCCGGCGCAGGCTTCTCGACGATGCGGTTCACGTCCATCAGGTGGTCGTTCACCTGGGTGCCGGCCACGATGCCGTAGCGGCGCGTGTGCTCCGCGGGCACTTCCTGCACGGCCAGGATGGAGGCGCGCCAATCGGCGAACTGCTCGACCATCTGCTTCAGGATGGGCGTCTCGCCCACCATCAGGTCGTCGGCCAGCAGCACGGCAAAGGGCTCGTTGCCCACCAGGCGCTGTCCGCACAGCACCGCGTGGCCGAGGCCCAGGGCCTGGGCCTGACGCACGTAGATGCACTCCATGTCGTCGGGCTTGACGCTGCGCACGACGTCCAGCAGCTCCTGCTTGCCGGCCTGCTCCAGCGCCACTTCCAGCTCGAAAGTCATGTCGAAATGGTCTTCGATGGGGCGCTTGTGGCGGCCGGTCACGAAGATCATCTCGCGCACGCCTGCGGCGTAGGCTTCCTCCACGGCGTACTGGATCAACGGCTTGTCGACGACGGGCAGCATTTCCTTGGGCTGGGCCTTGGTGGCCGGCAGGAAACGCGTGCCGAGGCCGGCGACCGGGAAGATGGCTTTGGTGATCGGCGACTTGGGCGAGGGGGTCATGAACGTAAACTCGTTTGACGGGAGGCGCGCGGATTCTGTCATGCAGGTATGACCCATCCGCGTAGGACGCCCCCCCAACCCAGCAGATGACCGTCCTCATTCTCGAACCCCTGGAAGCCGATGTCGTGCAATGGCTCGCCGAGCGGCATGACGCGCGCTTCGCCCCCGAGCTGGTGGGTGATGTCGAGGCGCTGGTGGACGCCCTGCGCGACACGCGGGCCCTCATCGCCCCGCCCGAGGTGCGGGTGGACGCCGACCTGCTGCGCCGCGCGCGCACGCTGCGCGCCATCGGCCGCGCCAGCGGCGGAGCCGACAACGTCGACGTCGAGGCCTGCCGCAAGGCCGGCGTGGAGATCGTGCGCTCTCAGGCCTCCACGGCCAGCGCCGAGGCGGAGTTCGCCATCGGCGCGATGCTGAGCCTGCTGCGCCGCGTGCCCATCGAGGGCAGCGACGGGCTGAAGGTGGGTCGCGAACTGGGGTGCTCCACCATCGGGTTGCTGGGCCTGGCGCCGGCCGCGCGCGTCACGACACAGCTGCTGCAGGCCTTCGGCGCACGGGTGATCGGCTACGACCCCTCGCTGCACCCCAACGACGGCATCTGGGCGCGCTGGGGCATCGAGGTCGCCAGCCTGGCGGAGCTGGTGGAGCAGTCCGACGGGCTCGTGCTGATGCTGCCTTACTTCGACCGTTACCGCGGCCTGCTGGGGGACCGGCAGTTGGAGAGCGCACGGCCCGGCCAGGTGCTGGTCGGCCTGAGCCAGTCCGGCATCGTGGACGAAGCCGCCCTGGCGCGTGCGTTGCGCACGGGCAAGTTGCGTGCGGCCTGGTTCGACGCCCTGGAGCCGGGCTGGCTGGACGTGGGCCGGCCGCTGCACGGCATCGGCTCCCTGCAGGTCACGCCCCGCCTGGCGGGCACCACGCGCGAGTCGCGGGTGCGCGCCGCCTGGGCGGTGGCGCGGGCCATCGACGGGCTGCTGGGTGTGCCCACCCCGTCCAAGGGGATGGGCAGCGAGCCCGTCATCGACTTTTACTGAGCCGGCAGCCGGGCGAGCTGCTCCTGCAGCCGCACCACGGTCTCCTTGAAGCCGGCCACGCGGGCGCGTTCCTGCTCCACGACGGCCGCCGGGGCGCGTGCCACGAAGCTCTCGTTGGAGAGCTTGGCCTCGGCCTTGGTGACCTCGCCTTGCAGACGCGTGATCTCCTTGGTCAGGCGGGCGCGTTCGGCGGCGACGTCGATTTCCACCTTCAGCGCCAGCTTGGCCGCGCCATGCACCAGCACGGGGGAGGTGGCGCTCTGCCGCGCGAACTCGGCGTCGTCGGCAATCAGCTCCACGGCGCTGAGCTTGGCGAGCACCTTCAGCACGGCCGCGGCTTCGGTCAGGAAGGACAGGTCGCCCCCCACCAGCAGCGGCACACGGTCGCTCGGGCTCAGGGCCATCTCGCCGCGCAGGCTGCGCGTGATGCCGACGACATCCTTGAGCTGCGCCATCCAGGCGTCGGCCGCAGGGTCGATGCGCTCCGGTTGGCTGACCGGGAAGGGGGCCTGGCCGATGTACTCGACCGTCTTGCGGCCGGCGATCGGGGCCACGGCCTGCCAGAGTTCCTCGGTGATGAACGGGGCGATGGGGTGCAGCAGGCGCAACGTCGTCTCCAGCGTGCGGATCAGCGTGCGGCGCGTGGCGCGCTGCTGGCTTTCGCTGCCGGTCTGGATCTGCACCTTGGCGATCTCCAGGTACCAGTCGCAGTACTCGTCCCAGACGAAGCTGTAGATGGCGTTGGCGACGTTGTCCAGGCGGTACTCGGCAAAGCCCTGCGCCACGGCGGCCTCCACGCGCTGCAGCTCGCTGGTGATCCAGCGGTCGGCCTGCGAGAAAGTGTTGTAGCCCGGCGGGCAGACGCCTTGCTCGTGCGCGAGGCCGCAGTCCTGGCCCTCGGTGTTCATCAGCACGAAGCGCGTGGCGTTCCAGAGCTTGTTGCAGAAGTTGCGGTAGCCCTCGCAGCGCT
>JAEUPJ010000096.1 GCA_016790285.1 Roseateles sp.
CGTCTGATCTTGGCCAACATGCCCACGCTGATCACTCCTGCTTCCCCTGCTCATTCATTGAGCAGGTCAGTGTGTTTGCGTGGGTCAGTTTTGCGCGAGCATCACCGCGTCAGATGGGTCAGTTTTGGGCGAGCGTCAACATGCGACCGATTTGCAGCTGCAGCGGGGTGAAATTTTGGTGCTGCTCGGGCGTTCGGGCGCGGGCAAGTCGACCCTGCTGAGGGCGCTCAACGGTCTGGTGCGTCCTAGCTCGGGCGAGGTGCGGGTGCATGACCTGGGTCTGAGCCTGAACACGCCCGCGGCCTTGCGGGCTCACCGCCAACGCACCGGCATGGTGTTTCAGCAGCATCACTTGATCGGGCGCCAGACTGTGCTGGCGAATGTCTTGATGGGCACTTTGGGGCGGCGCCGTCTTTGGGCCAGTCTGCTGCCTTGGTCGCTGCAGGACAAGCGGCTGGCACTTGATGCGCTCGATCGCGTGGGCCTGCTGGACAAGGCTTTGGCGCGCGCCGATACCCTGTCAGGCGGGCAGCAGCAACGTGTTGGCGTGGCCCGCGCCTTGGTGCAGCAGCCCCGCTTGCTGTTGGCCGATGAGCCGGTGGCCAGTCTTGACCCCCATACCGCCGAGCAGGTGCTGAGTTGGCTGCACGGTATATGCCGGCGTGATGGATTGGCCGCGGTGATCAGCTTGCACCAACTCGATTTGGCGCGGCGCTTTGCCGACCGCATCGTGGGCCTGCATCAAGGGGCCGTGGTGTTCGATGGCCCACCGCAGGCGCTGAATGCTGCCGCGGAGGCCCGGCTCTATGCCTCGCTGGCCGATCCTGAACACACCTCGCCTTCGATGGACCGCCCGATTCCTGATTCCGCCCCCCCTCTCACGCCACGGGCCCCGTTCGCCCAAGCTCAATCGGAGTTGCTCACATGACCGCTCGTCGCCGTTTCCTCCTCCCCCTGCTCAGCCTGGCCGCGGCCGCCTTGTTCGGCGGCACCGTGCAAGCGCAAGGCGTGGACCCCGCCCGCCTGCGCGTGGCCCTGCTGCCCGATGAGAACGCCTCGACCCTGATTCAAAACGCACAGCCTTTGAAGGTCTACCTGGAAAAGACCTTGGGCAAGGAGATCGAGCTGATCGTCACCACCGACTATTCATCGATGATCGAAGCCATGCGCTTTGGCCGTATCGAGGTGGCCTACTTCGGCCCCTTTTCCTATGTGCTGGCTAAGTCCCGCGCACCGGAAATCGAACCCTTCGCGGTGGGTGTGGAACGTGGCTCGCCGACTTACCAATCGGTGCTGATCGCCACCGCCGGCGGCCCGGTGCGAAGCCTGGCCGATGTGCGCGGCAAAGCTTTTGGTTTTGGTGACCAGGCCTCCACCTCCAGCCACCTGGCGCCGCGCGCCCACATGCTCAAGCAGGCCGGCTTGGATGGCGACAAGGACTACCGCCCCGTGCACCTGGGTACCCATGACGCGGTGGCCCGTGCGGTGCAAGCCGGTCAGGTGCCGGCCGGGGCCCTGTCCAAGCCCATCTTGGACAACCTGATCAGCCGCGGCACTGTGGACGCCAGCAAGATCGTGCAGCTGGACCTCAGTGCGCCTATCCCCAACTACCCCATCGTGATGCAGGGCAAGCTGGCCCCTTCGCTCAAGCAGGCCCTGCGCCGCGCCTTCTTGGACATCAAGGACAAAGAGGTGCTCAAAGCCTTCCGCGTGGAAGCCTTTGCCGCCACGGACGACAAGGCCTATGACGTGCTGCGCGAAACCGCCAGCGTGTTGAAGCTCGACCTGGCCCGCATGAAGTGATGGCGATGGCGACACCTGGCCCGTCCGCGCCCTCCGCTGCCGCCTCTGCCCAGGCCCAAGCCCTGTTGCGGGCCGACGCCCTGCGTTTGCGTCGCCAGGTCTTGGGCTGGCTTGCCCTGCTGGCGGTGTGTGGGGTGGCCTTGGCCGTCACCGGCTTCTTTGATGCCCAGCGCTTTGCCGATGGCATGCCGGCCCTGGCCCAGCTGGGCCGTGAGATGGTGCCGCCGAACTTTGACCGTTTCTCGCATTGGCTGCGCCCGCTGGCCGACACCCTGGCCATGTCGGTGGCGGGCACGGCCTTGGCCGTGCTGCTGTCCTTGCCCCTGGCTCTGTTGGCCGCACCCACCACCACGCCGCACCCTTGGATAGGGCAGCTGGCGCGCACCGTCTTGGCGGCCTGCCGCTCGGTGCCTGAAATCATCCTGGGCATCTTGTTCGTGGCAGCGGTGGGCTTTGGTGCACTGCCCGGCGTGCTGGCCCTGGCGCTGCACTCCACCGGCATGGTGGGCAAGTTCTATGCGGAGGCCATCGAGCACGTGGACCTCAAACCCCTGGAGGCAGCCCAGGCCGCCGGTGCGGGCCGCCTGCAAGTGATCTTCCATGCGGTGATGCCCCAGGTGCTGCCGCAGCTGGCCGACATCACCATCTACCGCTGGGAGTACCACTTTCGTGCTTCGGCGGTGCTGGGCATCGTGGGCGCAGGCGGCATCGGCTTCGAGCTGATGGCGGCCCTGCGCCTGATCAAGTACGACGAGGTGGCCGCCATCTTGTTGACCGTGCTGGCCTGTGTGCTGGTGGTTGACAGCTTGGGTGCCGCGCTGCGTCGACGACTGAAATGAATTCATGAGCGCTTCTCGTCCCCACATCCTTGTCGCCCAACCCGTCCATGCCGATGTGCTGGGGCGCCTGCAACAGGTTGGCACGGTTCACATGAACCCTGGCCCCGAGCCCTGGGCCGCGCATGAACTGCGTGCCCACCTGGCCCAGGCCGAGGCTTTGATGGCCTTCATGACCGAGCGGGTCGATGCCGAGCTGCTGAGCCATGCGCCGCGCCTGCGGGTGCTGGCCTGCGCCCTCAAGGGCTATGACAACTTCGACGTGGCCGCTTGTGCGCGCGCCGGCGTTCAGCTGAGCTTTGTGCCGGACCTGCTTACCGAGCCCACCGCCGAGTTGGCCTTGGGCCTGGCGATTGCAGCCGGCCGCCACCTGCTGGCCGGTGATGCAGCCGTTCGCACAGGGCAATTCGCTGGATGGCGCCCTCAGTTCTACGGCGTGGGCTTGCATGGGGCCACCGTGGCCGTGGTGGGCCTGGGCCGCGTGGGTCGGGCCATCGTGGATCGCCTGCAAGGCTTTGGCTGCGCCCGCGTGCTGGGTGTGGATCCCCAAGCCCAGGACCCGCGCACCGAAGCCGTGAGCCTGGCGCAGGCCCTGCGTGACGCCGACTGCGTGTTTTTGGCCGTGCCCCTGTTGCCGCACACCCTGCACCTGTTGAACGCCCCTTTGTTGGCCCAGGCCAAGACGGGTCAGGTGCTGGTCAATGTGGGGCGGGGTTCGGTAGTTGATGAGTCCGCCGTGGTGGAGGCCCTGAACGCCGGGCGCCTGGGCGCATTCGCGGCCGATGTGTTCGCCTGCGAAGACTGGGGTTTGGTGGATCGCCCGCGCGAGGTGCACCCGGCGCTGCGTGAGCACCCGCGCACCGTGCTGACCCCGCACTTGGGCTCGGCCGTGGCAACAGTGCGTCGCGCCATCGAGCACCGCGCTGCGGACAATCTGCTGGCCGCCTTGGCAGGCCAGGCCTTGCTCGACCCGGTGCCCTTGAGTTGAGCTGACAGGCGCCGCAACTGACGCTCACGCGCCTCGGCACAGCCGTTCGGCCAGTGCCTGATGTTGATCGAACTGCAGGGCCACCGGTCGCTGTGCGGCGGGCCGTCCGTAGCCCTGGCTGAACCAGGCAAAGCCGCAGCCGGCGGCCTGGGCGCAGGCGGCGTCCAGGTCGCTGTCGCCCACCAACCAGGCCTGCTCGGGCGCACAGCCCAGGGCTTGTAGGGCTTGCAAGAGCGGCGTGGCCTCGGGCTTGAGGGCCTGGGCGTTGTCGGCATGCACCAAGTGTGCGAAGTGAGCCTGCCAAGCAAAGCGCTGCAGCAAGGCTAGCAAGACCTCGCCCGGGCCATTGCTGCAAACAGCCAGCAGGAGCCCTGCAGCGCGCGCGGCATCGAGCAGCGCCACCGCCTGCGGATAGGGCTGGGCTAGGCGCAGTGCATGGGCCTGGTAGCGTTGCAAGAGCAGGGGCCGATGTGCGCTCAAATGCGGCGGCAGCCATCCCGGCAGGCCCTGGCTCAGGCGCTCGCGAACGGCCTCCCGCGTCAAGGGCGGTTCGCCCAGGGCTTGGAGCACTTCATTCAAGGCCGCTTGCACCGCTGGCAGGGTGTCGATCAGTGTGCCGTCAACGTCGAACACCAGGGCCCGCAGGCCCCGCAGTTCAGAGGGGGAAGCGAGGGCTGGCATCCAGGAAATCGTGGTTGTGGACCAGGGTCTGCTGGGCATGGGCCAACACCACGGCATAGGCCGGCGGCTCGAAGCTGCCGGGTATCTCTGCAGCATGCAGATCGAAGGCCACCTGGTGGTTGGTGGCGCGCAGCGTCGAGAACGGAACGCCGCACCAACTGCCCGAAATGGGGCGATGCACATGTCCGAAGAAGAGGTGGCGCACGCGGTGGCGGTGAGGGGCCAGCACGGCTTCAAAGGCGGCGGCGTCTTTCAGGCCGATGGCGTCCATGGAGGCCAGGCCCACATCGAAGGGCGGGTGGTGCATGGCGATGTACAGCGGCGCTTCTGCGCTGCTGGCCAAGGCCTCGGCCAACCAGGCTTGGCGCTGGGCGCAAAACACACCATAGGGCACGCCGGGTGCGTTGGTGTCCAGGATCAAAAGCTCGCCCAGAGGAAGAGCCAGGCGTTGTTGCACGAAGCCGTTGGCGTCGCGTGGCACAGTGGGGAACTGGGCGCAGAAGGCTTCGCGGTCGTCATGGTTGCCGATCACCCAACGCACCGGCATGGGCAGGCGCGAGAAGGCCTGCTGCAGGGCCTGGTAGGCGGCCGGCTGGCCGGTGTGGGCCAAGTCGCCGGTGACGAGCACGAAGTCCGCATCACCGTGTTCGCGGCAGATGCTGTCGAGGGCGGCTTGCACCCGCTGCAGCGGGTCGTTGCCGTAGAGCAAGGCCCCGGGCTCGATCAAGTGGGTGTCGGTGAGATGGATGAATTTGGTCCAGCGCATGGGCGCCTCCAGCGGAAGTGTTCGGGGAGTGCAGGCCCACCCGCGACGGGGTGGGCCATTCGCAGACTTAACGTGGCAGCAGCTTTTGCACGTCAGCCGTCATGTCTTTCAAGACGGCGCGCGGTTCGTTGGCGCGCTTGCCCGAGACGATGGTTTGCAGGTGGTCCTTGATCACGTCGGTGATTTTCAAACCGTTCTCGCCGGGGAAGGCGTACCAGCGGGTCAGCAAAGGCAGCTGCTGCACGGCGGTGTAGTTGTTGGGGTTCTGGACGTAGAAGTCCTTGAGGTAGATCTCATTGGCCACCTTGTTGGGCGGCATGTAGCCGGTGCTGCGGGCCACGATGGCCGCGCCGATGGGGCCGGTCCAGAACTTCAGCACTTCCCAAGCAGCTTCGCGCTTCTTGGGGTCTTGCGTGACCACCATGCCCACATTGCCACCCGCGGGCAGGCGACCGGTGCCGGGCACCACGCTGGGGAAGGTGCCTGTCTTGAGTGCGAACTTGCCGCCGATCATGCCGGTGATCTTGGCGAGGTCAGAGGTGGAGGTCACGTGCACGGCGGTCTTACCTGCGGCGAAGGCGGCGCGTGAATCGGCCTGCGAGAGATTGGGCATCTTGCCCTCGTTGACCAGGCGGGCGTAGAGGTCGATGGCCGCTTGACCGGCCGGGCCGTTGAATGCCACGGTTTTTTCGTCGGCGCTGAGCATGCTGCCGCCTTGGCTGAACACCGGGGCTTGCCACAACCAGTTGCCGGTGATGTCCCAGGCCATGGTGATGCCGTTGGTGTCATTGCCCAAGGCGCGGGCCTTGGCCGTCAGCGCAAACACTTCATCCCATTGGGTGGGCAACTTGGCTGGGTCACCACCGGCCTTTTTCAGCAGATCGAGGTTGTAGTAGATGACGGGCAGCGAGATGGCGAAGGGCAGGGCGTAGACCTTGCCGTTTTGGGTGCCGATGTCGAACATGGCCTGGTGGAAGCCCTGGGCGCCGAAGTTCTTCTCAGCCTTGATGAAGCCATCCAGCGGTACGGCGATCTTGCGGTCCACCAGGATGCGGATGCGGTTCAGGCCTTGGAAGGTCACGTCCGGGGCCTGCTTGGTGATGGCTTCACGCAGCACTTTCTGCGTGCCTTCCTCGTAGCTGTCGTAGGGGGCGCGGAAGCTCACCTTGATGTTGGGGTAGAGCTTGGCGAACTCGGCGGCGATTTGCTTGTGGGTGTCGTCGAACAGCTCACCGTAGGGGTACTGCATGACGATCTCGGTGGGGGCGGCGGCCGAGGCCAGGGCCGTCATCGTGCTGAGCGCTGCCGCAACGGCAAAGCGGTGCAAGGTTTTCATGAGAGAGGTCTCCAGGGTGCGTTGAGAAGAGCGGGGTTGCAATGCGCAGGGCGTCACTTCATGCCGGTGAAGGTGATGCCCTCGATGAAGCGACGCTGTGCAAGCAAGAAGGCCAGTACCAGCGGGGTGATGACCACCAGCGCGGCGGCCATCAGCACGCCGTAGTTGGTGCCGGCCTCCTGGTTGCGGAACTGAGCCACGCCCAGGGGCGGGGTCAGGTACTCAGGGCTGTTGATGACGATGAGCGGCCAGAAGTAGTCATTCCAGTGCGCCACCACCGAGAAGATGCCGAAGGCCGTCACCGCCGGCCAGGCCGTGGGCAGCATCACGCGCCACACAATCGCCACTTCACTCAAACCGTCCATGCGAGCGGCATCGATCAAGTCATCGGGCACAGTCTTGAAGAACTGGCGCAGCAAGAAAATGCCAAACACCGACAGCGTCCACGGTGCCACCAGGGCCGCATAGCTGTCGAGCATGCCCAGCTGGTGCAGCAGCAGGAACACCGGCACCGCCACCGCATGCTGCGGCACCAGCAGGCCCAGCAACACCGCGCCCATCAACCATTGCCGGCCACGGAACTCCAGCTTGGCCAGGGCGTAGGCCGCAGGCAGTGCCACCAGCATCTGCAGCACAAAGATGCTGAAGGTGACGATCACGCCGTTGGCCAGCAGGCGCAGCAGCGGGGCGCGCTCGAAGGCGGTGCGCAGGTTGTCGAGCAGGGCCCAGCGCTGTGGCAGCCAGTGCAGCACATCGCTGAACACCTCGGTCTCGGGCTTGCTGGCCGTGGACAGCATCCAGGCAAAGGGCACCAGCGTGAGGGCCGCCAGCAGCAGCAAGAAGGAATGCCGCGCCAGTTGGCCGGTGAATTGTGTGAGGCGGTTCATGCGTAGTGAATCCGTTTGTCCAGCCACTGGGTCTTGAGCACGGTGACCAGCAAGACCAAGCTCAAGAACACCACGGTCACCGCCGAGGCATAGCCCGAGCGGAAGAACTCAAAGCCCTCGGCGTACAGCGTGTAGACCAGCACCTCGGTGGCCTTGTTCGGCCCGCCCTTGGTGAGCACGTGCACGGTGTCGAACACCTGAAAGGACTTGATCGCGCTGATCACCAGCACGAACAGGGTCACGGGTGCCAGCATGGGCCAGGTCACCAAGCGAAAGCGGGCCCAGCCGGCGGGCACGCCGTCCACCTCGGCGGCCTCGTACAGGGCGCGGGGGATGCCCAGCAGGCCGGCACTGAAAAGCACCATATTGAAGCCAAAGCTTTGCCACACCCCAATCACGGCGAGCACCCACAGCGCCAGGGACTCCTCTTGCAGCCAAGCGCGCGGCGCCATGCCCAGACTCTTGAGCGTCAGGTTCACCAGGCCGAAGTTGGGGTGCAGCATGAACTCCCAGACGATGGACATGGCAATCAAGGTGGCCATCACCGGCAGGAAGAAGGCCGCCCGGTACCAGGCACCGCCGCGTTGCAGGCCGTGAATGCCCAAGGCCGCCAGCAGGCCCAGGCCCACCGAGCTGGGCACCACCACCAGGCTGTACAGCGCCGTGTTGGACAGCGATTTCCAAAACACCCGGTCCTCGGCCAGCTCCAGGTAGTTGTCCAGCCCGATGAAGGCCATCGATTCGGCGCCCAGTTGGTAGTCGGTCAAGGACAGGCCCGCCACCACCACCAGCGGCCCAAACAGGAGCAGCAGCATCAGGAATGCCGCAGGGGCCACCAAACGATGTGCGATGGCGCCGGTGCCGACGCGGGGTGTGCGCGCCGCGGCGGGGGCGCGGGCCAGCAGGGCGGTGGAATCAGACATGGGGCTGCGCCTCCACTGGCAGGCGCTGGCCCTGGGCATCAAAGGCCAGGGCACGGGCCGCTTCGACGTGAACGCCCACGGTCTCACCCCGGGCGGGCAGGGCGGCCAGGGCGTCACAACGCAGCACCAGGCGGTGTTCGCTGCCTTGCAAGGTCAACCACACCAAGACCTCGCTGCCCAGGTGTTCATGTCCGCTCACTTGGCACGATAGGCCCAGTCGGCCCACAGGCGCGAGCCGCAAAGCCTCGGGCCGCAGGCCCAGGGTGACCCTTTGTCCCACCGGTCCGGCACTGGGCAGGGCCAGTCCCAGGAGCTGGCCGTGATGGCGCAGCCGCCCCTGGGCATCCCGTTCGCAGGGCAGGGTGTTGAGCTGAGGCTGGCCGATGAACTCGGCCACGCGCAGCTCCACCGGGTCGAAATAGATTTGTGCCGGCGTGCCCACTTGCAGCAGCTCGCCGCCCATCATCACCGCCACCCGGGTGGACATGGTCATGGCCTCGGTTTGGTCGTGGGTGACGTAGACAAAGGTGCTGCCCAGTTGCCGGTGCAGCGCGGTGATCTCGCTGCGCATTTGCACGCGCAAATTGGCGTCCAGGTTGGACAGGGGCTCGTCCATCAAGAAGGCGGCGGGGCGCCGCACCAAGGCCCGACCGAGGGCGGCCCGTTGGCGTTGGCCGCCCGACAACTGGCCCGGCTTGCGGTCCAGCAAGTGAGCGATGTCCAGCTGCTTGGCGGCGGCGCTCACCTCGCCATCGATGGCGTGGCGGGTGGCGCTGCTGCCGGGCCACCAGCGGCCCACCACGGGCAGGCGTTGCCAGCGGTTGAGGCGGCGCACGGCCAGAGGCACGGCAATGTTCTCGCGCACGGTCAGGTGCGGGTAGAGCGCATAAGACTGAAACACCATGGCGATGTCGCGGGCGCTGGGCGGCAGCGCGTCCATGCTGCGCCCCGCCAAATGCACCTCGCCCTGGTCCTGTCGCTCCAAGCCCGCCAGTATGCGCAGCAGGGTGGACTTGCCGCAGCCCGAGGGCCCCACCAGGGAAATGAACTCACCGTCGCCGATGTCCAGGCCCACGCCCCGCAGCACCGGGGTGTTGCCAAAGGACTTCTGAAGGTTGTGGATGCGAATGTTTGCCATGGCTTCATGGTCAGCGCCGGGCGTGTCACTCCCATGAAAAGAATCCTGGGTAAATTTCGGTTGCTGATAGGGCCCACCGATGAAGCTGTTGACACTGTTGCAGTCCTTCCATGCCGTGGCGGCCACTGGCTCGGTCACGGCCGCCGCACGGCGGCTGGGCCTGAGTCAGCCCACCTTGAGTGAGCAGTTGGGCGAGTTGGAGCGGCACTTCGGTGTCGAGCTGTTCTTTCGCCGTGGGCGCCGCCTGTTCATCACGCCGCTGGGCTTGGAGTTGCGGGGGCTCACCCATCGCCTCTCCGAGTTGGAACTGGAGGCCCAGTCCCTCCTGGGCGCCAATGCCTGCGGGCTGTCGGGCCAATTGCAACTGGCCGCGGTCGGGCCCTACAACTTGATGAAGTTGCTGCGTGGCTTTTGCCAACGCCATCCGCAGCTTCATGTGCATGTGGTGGCTGGTGACAGCGCCACGGTCTTGCAGCGGGTGCTGGACTATGAGGCCGACCTGGGCCTGGTGGTGGAGGCCTCCAGCGACCCGAGGCTGGCCAGCCTGCCTTTGCAGCGTCAGCCGCTGCGCCTGATGGTGCCCCAGGGTCACCGCTTGGCCGGCCGCTCCTCGTTGCGTTTGAAAGACATCAGCGACGAGCCCTTTGTGCTGCGCGATGTGGGCTCGACCACCCAGCGGGTGTTCGAGCGCTGCTTGGACGAGGCCGGTGTGCGCGTGCAGTCACGGCTGCGTTTGAGCAGTCGCGAAGCGGTGCGCGAGGCGGTGATTCAGCGCTTGGGTTTGGGCGTGGTGTCAACCCAGGGCTTTGTGCCCGGGCCCGGCCTGGTGGGCCTGCCCTTTGAAGAGCCGCAAATGGCCACCCATGCGCACCTGGTCTGGTTGGCGAGCCGGCATGCTTCGCGGCTCGTCAGTGCCTTTGTCGGGCACGCCCAGGAGATTCTCACCGGCCTTGAGGCCTGAGCGCGGCGGGGACCCACCCCGCCTGCGTCCCTCAAGCCACCCGCCGTCCTGCTTGAAGACCTCGGTGACCACGGGCAGGCCGCCCACTTCTTTGACGCGGATCAGGTCGGCGCGCCAGTCCAGCTTGAGGGCGCCGCGGTCGTGCAGGCCACAGGCGGCCGGGTGGGCGCTGACGGTGGCCACCGCTTCGCTGAGTGGGAAGCAGCCCTGGTCCCAATACGCCTAGCATAGGGTTCACCGTGGCCAAGCCTGCGGTTTCTACGACTTTGCTTGCGCAATAGAGCACGCCTGAAAGGAGCCGGAAAATGCCCGGCCAACAGGTATTACAAAAGCGATACACTGGTCCCATGAAGAGCACCACCATCCCGCCTGTTCGCGTTGAACCCAAGTTCCGAGAGGAACTGGAACAGTCTCTGGAAGACGGCGAGTCGATCGCTGCTCTGGTAGAGAAGGCGGTTCGCACCGAGGTAGCGCGCCGACGTGACCATGCTGAATTTGTTCGTCGAGGCATGGAATCGATTGCTCGCTCCGAAGCAGCCGGGGACTGGGTCCCTGCTGATGAGGTGCTAGCCAAGCTTGACGCCAAGGTGGCCGCAGCTCGTGCGCGTCAGAAGGCTGCCTCTGCATGAAATATCAAGTCGTCTTCAGCCGCGAGGCCGAGGAGGATCTTGACAGGTTGTTTGAACACGCATTCGAGCGTGAACTGAACAGCGCAGCCGGTGATCTCGACATTCCTTCGAACGCTGTTCAAGCGATTCGTCAGGCCTGTAGGTTCCTGGAGATCAGTCCGTTCAGTTGCCGCAAGGCAGAGAACAGCCCGTTTGCGCGTGAGCTTATCGTTCCCTTTGGGGCGAGCGGCTATGTCGTGTATTACGAGATCAAGACCGAGGGTCGAGTTCACATCGGTGCTGTACGGCACCAAAGAGAAAGCGATTACCACTAAGGAATCGCGCAATGCGGCCTCCCGGTCGCATCTATCAACGCTGGCCATGGGTGGAGCACTTTGATTTGCCGCCGGGTTATGCAGGATTGAGCGCCGCAAGCTTGCCCCGCTACGCCGAGAAATCGGTGTAGCGTGGCATTTCTGCTCCCCGTTCATGCAACGTGTTCAATCTCATAGTTGTTCGGTGCGGAGTCGCCACGGGGATGTGCAGACGCAATCCGGTGGCCGACTTGCAGGATGTGACCTGCATTAGCAGCCACAGAATTTTGCCCAGCTGTCCATCAGGGGGCGACGTTTGGCCAGTAGATCACCTCGTAAGTAGGCGGCGACCGTTTGGCTCGACTCGCTGTGGGCCAGGGTGTTGACGCTCGCGCAGAACTGACCCGGGCTGCTCGTTCAATACTGACCCACCCCTGAAGGCTACCCGAGGGAGCCGGTGTCTGTGGATATCTCTGAGTTCTTGGGCTCTCCTTTCTTGCGTTGAGTCGGTCGAGCGCGAGCCGCCGATGCGGCCGTGCTGCTGTGTTTGAAGCGCCAAGATTCGTTGCCGCTCTCGACGATGTGGCAGTGATGGGTGAGTCGGTCCAGCAAGGCTGTGGTCAGCTTGGCATCGCCGAAGACGCTGGCCCATTCACCGAAGCTCAGGTTGGTCGTGATGACCACGCTGGTGTGCTCGTAGAGCTTGGAGAGCAGGTGGAACAGCAATGCCCCGCCGGCCTGGCTGAACGGCAGGTACCCCAGTTCGTCCAGGATGAGCAGGTCCACGTACATCAGCCGGTGCGCGATCTGCCCGGCTTTGCCGGCCGCCTTCTCCGCTTCCAGCGCGTTGACCAGTTCCACGGTCGAGTGGAAGCGCACTCGCTTGCCATGCCGCTGGATGGCCTCAATGCCCAGCGCCGTGGCCAGGTGCGTCTTGCCAGTCCCCGGCCCACCGATGAGCACCACGTTGTGCGCGGCCTCGGTGAACTTCGTCGTGTGCAGCTTGCGCACCAACGCCTCATCGACCGCGCTGGCCTGGAAGTCGAAGCTAGACAAGTCCCGGTGCGCCGGGAAGCGCGCGGCCGTCATCTGGTACGCGATGGAGCGCACGTTGCGCTCAGCCCCTTCGGCGTCCAGCAATTGCTCGATCAGTTGCTCAGGCTCCAGCGCCGCGTGCCGGCAATGTGCCACCAGCTCCGGCCAGTTGGACGCCATGCCGTGCAGTTTGAGCGCCTTCAGCCGCGTGACGATCTCGGTGCTCATGGGCCTACCTCCAGTTTGTTGCGCAGCGCGTCGTAGCGCAGCACGTCGGCGCGGGGTTCTTCCTTGAGCGTCGGTGTGAGTTGGTTCAGCTCCCTGATGGCCGTGGCACCTTCCTTCAGCCGCGCCAGCACGTTGAGCACATGCTCAGCACTGGGCCGCCCAGCCTCCAATGCGAGCTCTGCGGCAACCAGCACTGCCTCCAGGCCGTGCACCGGCACGGCCGCCAGCACCTGCGCCATGACGCGATCGCCTCCGGTGTGACGCAGAAGGTGCCGCTGCAAGGTCTGAAGGACCTCGGGCATGGCCTTAAACGGCGCCCCGTTGCGCAGTGCGCCGGGCTTGAGCTGCACCAACGGGATGTAGTGCTGCCAGTCGTAGAAGGTCAGGTCACGCTCGAAGCTTCGGGTGTGCCGAGCGACTTCGATGCCGTCGGCCACCAACACCAGGGCATCGGGGTAGGCGCGCAGGCTGAGCACGGCGTTCACGTGTCGCGTCGGCACGCTGTAGCGGTTGCGTTGGAAGTGCACCAGAGCCGTCGCCGAGACGCGTACGGGTTGCTCGACGTAGCCGTCGAAGGGCTTGGGCACGGGCATCAACCGCGCCTGTTCGTCCTGCAGCACCTCGGCCACGGTCAATGCTGGCCACTCGGGGTGAGCGGTCTCGGCCCAGCAGGCGCGGCAGCGCTCGGCGAGCCAGGTATTGAGCGTGGCCAGGTCCGGCCAGCGTCGCTCGCTGGCTTCGCGCCACACTTGGCGTCGGCGGTCCTGCACGTTCTTCTCAACGATGCCCTTCTCCCAGCCCGAGGCCGGGTTGCAGAACTCGGGCTCGAACAGGTAGTGCGAGCACATGGCCTGGAAGCGCGCGTTCACCGAGCGCTGCTTGCCGACGCCGACCTTGTCGACCGCGGTCTTCATGTTGTCGTACACGCCTCGACGCGGCACACCGCCCAGCGCCTGGAAGGCGCGTGCGTGAGCGTCGAACAGCATCTCGTGGCTCTGCGTCGGGTAGGCCGTGAGCCAGAAGGCCCGGCTGCTGGCGAGCTTGGTGTGCGCGACCTCCAGCCGTCGGCGCAGGCCGCCCACGAAGACGTACTCGCAGCTCCAGTCGAACTGGAAGGCATCACCCAGCTCGAAGCTCATCGGCACGAAGGCTGCACGCCGTGGTGCTGCGTCCTGCTCAGCGCGCCAAGCCCGCACCCAGCGGGTCACGCGGGCATAGCTGCCGGCGTAGCCCAGGGCGCGTATCTGCTCGAACAGCATCTTGACCGTGCGCCGGTCGCGCACCGGACGGTGCTGGTCGGCCTTGAGCGCCGACGCCAGATGCTCAGCCCAGGCGTCCACCGCGCTGGCGGCCTCTCGCTTGGGGTACTTGGGTTCGGTCACGCCCTCCTGACGCAACCACTGCCGAACGGTGTTCCGGGACAACCCGGTTCGCCGACTCACCTCGCGGATGGACAACCCATCTCGCAGGTGCATTCGTCTGATCTTGGCCAACATGCCCACGCTGATCACTCCTGCTTCCCCTGCTCATTCATTGAGCAGGTCAGTGTGTTTGCGTGGGTCAGTTTTGCGCGAGCATCACCGCGTCAGATGGGTCAGTTTTGGGCGAGCGTCAACA
>JAEUPJ010000013.1 GCA_016790285.1 Roseateles sp.
GCTGTTCAAGAACGCCAAGAGCGAACTCGCCCCGCTGGAAGACCGCGGCGTGATCCTGGCCACCGTCAACGCACCCGACGGCGCCACGCTGGACTACACCGCGCGCTACCTGCGCGCCATCGAGGCCATCGGCCGCAGCTACCCGGAGTTCGACCGCGTCTTCGTCGTGGCCGGCAACCCGACGGTGTCGCAGGGCATCTCCTTCCTGCGCACGGTGGACTGGACCGAGCGCGATCGCAGCACGCTCGAACTGGCGCGCCTGCTGCAGCCGCAGTTCATGGGCCTGCCGGGCGTCACCGCCTTTCCGGTGACGCCGCCCAGCCTGGGGCAGGGCTTTCGCGAGCGCTCGGTCAACTACGTGATCGTCACCAGCGACAGCTACGAGAACCTGGCCCGTGTGTCGCAGCAGTTCATGGCCGAGATCGCCAAGAACCCCGGATTCGTGCAGCCTGATACCGACCTGCGGCTGAACAAGCCGGAAATCTTCGTCGAGGTGGACCGCGCCCGTGCGGCCGACATGGGCGTCAACGTCGATGCGGTGGCGCGCACCGTCGAGACCATGCTCGGCGGCCGCGCCGTCACCCGCTACAAACGCGATGCCGAGCAGTACGACGTGATCGTGCAGACCGAAGGCCGCGGCCGCACCACGCCCGAGGACATCGAGAAGCTGTTCGTGCGCGGCCGGGGCGAGGCGATGGTGCCGCTCAGTTCGCTGATCAAGGTGCGCGAGGCGGTCAGCCCGCGCGAGCTGAACCACTTCAATCAGCGCCGATCGGTGTCGATCACCGCCAACCTGGCGCCGGGCTATTCGCTGGGCGAGGCGCTGCAGTTCATGGACACCACGGCCGCCAAGCTGCTGCCGGCCGGCTATGCCACCGAACTGAACGGCGTCAGCCGCGAGTTCCGGTCCTCTTCCGGCGCGCTGGGCCTGGTGTTCGTGCTGGCGCTGATGTTCATCTTCCTGGTGCTGGCGGCGCAGTTCGAGAGCTTCGTCGACCCCTTCGTCATCCTGCTGGCGGTGCCGCTGTCCACCGTGGGGGCGCTGCTGGCGCTGCAGTGGAGCGGGGGCACGCTGAACGTCTATTCGCAGATCGGGTTGATCACGCTGGTGGGCCTGATCAGCAAGCACGGCATCCTGATCGTCGAGTTCAGCAACCAGCTGCGCCAGCAGGGCCGCAGCGTGCGCGATGCGGTTATCGAGGCCTCCAGCCTGCGGCTGCGGCCGATCCTGATGACCACCGGCGCGATGGTGCTGGGCGCGCTGCCGCTGGCCTTGGCCACCGGGGCCGGGGCCGAAAGCCGGCACCAGATCGGCTGGGTGATCGTCGGCGGCCTGTCGCTGGGCACGCTGCTGACGCTGTTTGTCGTGCCGACCATGTACACGCTGTTCGCGCGCAAGGCGGTGCCGGGCGAGATCGCCACGCCGGCGGAGGACACGCCGCACCCGCAGGGCGCCGGCGCCGAGTAAGGCCCGGCCGTCAGACCAGGCCGTCGAAGGGCAGCACGTCGACCGGCTCGCCGGCGGCCACGTTGCCCTGCGCGTGGTGCAGCAGCACCATGCCGTTGGCCTGGCTCATGCTGCGCAGGATGCCGCTGCCCTGCGAGCCGGTGATCGCCACCTGCCAGACGCCGTCGGCTGCGCGGCTGACGATGCCGCGCTGGAACTCGGTGCGCCCTGGTTTCTTTCGCAGTGGCGTGGTGCAGGCCGCGCGCAGCAGCGGCAGCGGCGCGGGCGAAGCACCGGCCATGCGCAGCAGCGCGTCGCGCACGAAGGCGTAGAAGGTCACCATCACCGCCACCGGGTTGCCCGGCAGCCCGAACAGGATGGCCTGGTGCGGCGCCATGCCGATGCGCCCGATGGCCATCGGCCGGCCCGGGCGCATGGCGATCTTCCAGAACAGCACCTCGCCCAGTTCGGCCATGATGCGCTTGGTGTGGTCGGCCTCGCCGACGCTGACGCCGCCCGAGGTGATCACCGCATCGGCGCAGGCCGCGGCCTGGGTGAAGGTCTCGCGCAGCGCCGCGGGCTCGTCGCGCACCACGCCCAGGTCGATGGCCTCGACGCCCAGCCGCTGCAGCATGCCCCACAGCGTGTAGCGGTTGCTGTCGTAGACGCAGCCGGCGTCCAGCGCCTCGCCGATCGAGCGCAGTTCGTCGCCGGTGGAGAAGAAGGCCACGCGCAGGCGGCGGCGCAGCGGCACCTCGGCCCGGCCCAGCGAGGCCAGCAGCCCCAGGTCAGCCGGCCGCAGCACGCGGCCGGCGGCCAGTGCCACTTCGCCAAGCGCCAGGTCCTCGCCGGCCAGTCGGCGGTTGTCGCCGGTGAGCAGCAGGCCCGGCGGCACCAGCACCGCATCGCCATCCTGCTGCGTGAATTCCTGCGGCACCACGGTGTCCAGACCGGCCGGCATGACCGCCCCGGTCATGATGCGCACGCAGGCGCCCGCGGGCACCGCGCCTTCGAAGTTCTGGCCGGCCAGACCGCTGCCCACCACACGCAGCCGCGTCGGGCCATCGGCACGCAGCTCGCTGCCGCGCAGCGCATAGCCATCCATCGCCGAGTTGTCGTGTGCCGGCACGTCGATGGGCGAGACGATGTCCTGCGCCAGCACCCGGCCCAGCGCATCACGGATCGGCTTCATCTCCACGGCCTGCACCACCGGCACCAGCCGGGCGATGAAGTCCTGCGCCTGCGCGACCGGCAGCGCGCTGGGGTCGTAGCCAGCCACGCAGGAAGCGATCTGCTGCAAGGACAGCGCTGGCTCAGTCATCGTGTTCGGGCTGGCCGCGGTCGGCCGGGAAGGGGTCACCCTGGCGCTGCGGGCCGCGCATCACGGCCGTGATCCAGCAGCCGATCGCGTAGGTCAGCACCATGGTCAGGGCGAACAGGATGCCGCCGATGACGATGAAGTCGATCAGCATCAGGTTGCGTTCGCTGCGATCGTCCAGGCCAGGCTGGTGAAATGTCTTGAACAGCTCTCCCAGCATCCACGGCAGCAGCACGCTGGCCGCAGAGGCCCACAGCAGATGCCAGCGGGTGCGTGAACTTCGCCAACCGGGCCACAACGGCAGCATGGTGCTCACCCGCCGATGTAGTGCATCTCGACCCGGCGCACATCAGGCGCCGGCGCGGCCACGCCGCGCAGTTCGGAATAGCGATCGGCACGACGCTGCCAGATGCCGGCAATCGTGGCCGCGATCTGCTCGTCGCCGACACCGCTGCGCAGTAGCGCCCGCAGGTCGTGGCCGGCGCCGGCAAACAGGCAAAGGAACAGGCGGCCCTCGGTGGACAGGCGGGCGCGGTTGCAGCCGCCGCAGAAGGCCTGCGTGACGCTGGAGATCAACCCGATCTCGCCGCTGCCATCGGCATAGCGCCAGCGCTCGGCGGTCTCGCCTTCGACAGTGGGGTCCATCGGTTCGAGCGCATGGCGTTGCAGCAACCGCTGCAGCAATTCGGCCGAGGGCAGCACCTCGTCCATGCGCCAGCCGTTGGTGGCGCCCACGTCCATGTACTCGATGAAGCGCAGCACCACGCCGGTGTGCCGGAAATGGCGTGCCATGGGCAGGATCTGGTCGTCGTTCACGCCGCGCTGCACGACCATGTTGACCTTGACGGGCCCGAGGCCCGCGGCCTGCGCAGCGGCAATGCCGTCGAGCACGTCGCGCACGGGGAAGCCCACGTCGTTCATGCGCTGGAACACGGCGTCGTCCAGCCCGTCCAGGCTGACCGTCAGCCGCTTGAGGCCGGCGTCGCGCAGGCCCGCCGCCTTCTTGACGAGGGTGGAGCCGTTGGTGGTGAGGGTGAGGTCCAGCGCGCGGCCGTCGGGCGTGCGCAGTTCGGCAAGCATGCCGATGAGCGACTCCAGCCCGCGGCGCAGCGTGGGCTCGCCGCCGGTGATGCGCAGCTTCTCCACGCCCAGGCCCACGAAGACACGGGCGAGCCGCGTGATCTCCTCGAAGCTCAGCAGGTCGCCGTGCGGCAGGAACTGGTGGTGCTTGTCGAAGACCTGCTTGGGCATGCAATAGCCACAGCGGAAATTGCAGCGGTCGGTCACCGAGATTCGCAGGTCGTGCAGCGGGCGGCCGAGGGTGTCGCCCAGCGGGCCGGCCGGCGGCGCCGCGTCGGCCGGGATGACCAGGCGGCTGGCCGGCGGGCTGTAGACGAGGGGGACTTCGCGCGCGCTCATGGCCGCATTCTCACCGGCTGCGGCCAACCTTCGTCCGACCCAGGCTTCAGAGCCGGAAGCGCGCCACCGTCTGCGACAACGCCTGGGCCTGCTGGCGCAGCGATTCGGCCGCGGCCAGCGCCTGCTCGACGAGGGCCGAGTTCTGCTGGGTGCTGCGGTCCATCTCGGTGATGGTGAGGTTGACCTGGGCGATGCCCGCGCCCTGCTCGCTGCTGGCGGTGCTGATCTCACCGATCATGGTGCTCACGCGCTGCACGCTGCCCACCACCTCGCGGATGGTCGTGCCCGCCTGCTCGACCTGGGCCGAGCCGGTGCTGACCTTGGCGACCGAGTCGTCGATGAGGCCCTTGATCTCTCGGGCGGCGGCGGCGCTGCGCTGGGCCAGCAGGCGCACCTCGCCCGCGACCACCGCGAAGCCGCGGCCCTGCTCGCCCGCGCGCGCGGCCTCGACGGCTGCGTTGAGCGCCAGGATGTTGGTCTGGAAGGCGATGCCGTCGATGACGCCGATGATGTCCACGATCTTGCGGGACGAGGCCTCGATGGAGCCCATGGTGCCCACGACCTGGTCGACCACGGTACCGCCCTTGCGGGCCACTTCCGAGGCGTCACGCGCGAGTTCATCCGCCTGGCGGGCGTTCTGGGCGTTCTGCTGCACGGTGGAGGTCAGCTCGTCCATGGACGCTGCGGTTTCCTCCAGCGAGGCGGCCTGCGATTCGGTGCGCGCGGAGAGGTCGCCGTTGCCGGCGGCGATCTGGGCCGAGGCGGTGGAGATGGAGTCGCTGGCCTCGCGCACCTGGCCGACGAGCCGCGCGAGGTTGTCCCGCATCGTGCTGATGGCGTGCAGCACGCTGGCCTGGTCGCCCGGCTGCAACCGCACCTCGGTGCCCAGGTTGCCTTCCGCGATCTGGCCGACGACGTCGGCGGCGTACTGCGGCTCGCCGCCGAGCTGGCGCAGCAGCTGGCGCACGGCGGCCCACACGAGGCCCGTGACGACGATCATCAACGCCGCACCGATGCCCAGCAGCGTGACGGTGTGGCGCCAGAACGCCTGATCGATGTCGTCGATGTAGTCGCCAAAGCCGATGGTCCAGTCCCACGGGGCGAACTTGATGACGGCGTAGAGCTTCTCGACCTCCTCCTTGCTGCCGGGGCGGGTGCCCTTGGCGATGACGGTGCCGATGGTCTTGCCCTGCAGCGCGGCGCGGTAGCGTTCGCCGGCTTCCTTGCCGCCCTTGGCATCGACGATGCCCACGCGCTTGGGGTTGGGGTGCACGAGGTTCACGTCGTCGGCATAGCCGCGCACGAAGAAGTAGCGGTCGTCCTTGTGGAAGCTGGCGATGGCCCGCTTGACCTGGGCCTGGGCTTCGTCGCGGCTGAGCTTGCCCTCCTGCTCCAGCGCGTGCCCCTTCTCGGCAGCCGCGTGGGCGAGGGTGACGAGGGTGGAGAGCTGCGCGATGCGGTCGTCCATCATCGAGGTGCGCAGCGTGGACAACGCGACCGCGGCCAGCACGGCCATCCCCAACAACGTGACCACGCAAAGCATCAACATCCGGCGACGAAGCGTCATGGCATCTCCTGGGTCGTGGTGCGAACCATCGTAAGCATGCGGGACGAGGCACGACCTTGGGACTTGCCAGCGTGTGC
This sequence comes from Roseateles sp., assembly GCA_016790285.1. Classification (GTDB taxonomy): domain Bacteria; phylum Pseudomonadota; class Gammaproteobacteria; order Burkholderiales; family Burkholderiaceae_C; genus Pelomonas. Next base: position 5,829 of record JAEUPJ010000013.1, read on the forward strand.
GCGGCCCGGTTGAATGCCTGCATGAGTGCAGTACTTCACGCGGACCTTCCCCGCTTCATCGCCTTCGGTGAAGCGCTGACTGACCTGATCCGCACCGGGCCCGACCAATGGCGCAGCGCCTGCGGCGGCTCGCCCTGGAACGTGGCGGTGGCCATGTCCACGCTCGGGCAGCTCAGCGCCTTTGCCGGCGCCATCAGCCAGGACCCTTTCGGCGCCGAGATCTGGCGCAGCAGCCAGGACGCCAACCTCGACATGCGCTTCATCCAGCAACTGCCGCGGCCGCCGCTGCTGGCGGTGGTGCACGAGGTCGAGCCGCCGCGCTACTTCTTCATCGGGCACGACAGCGCCGACCTGTACTTCCGCCCCGAGGGCCTGCCCGCGGGCTGGACGCGTGCCGTGCGCTGGGCGCATTTCGGCAGCCTCGGCCTGGTGCGCGAGCCGCTGGCCGGGCGGCTGCTGGCGCTGGCGCAGGGGCTCAAGAGCGAGGGGCGGCTGATCAGCTACGACCCCAACTTCCGCGCGCCGCCCATGGACTCCCGCTACGACGACACGCTGGAGCAGATGTGCCGGCTGGCGGACGTGATCAAGGTGTCGGACGAAGACCTGCGCGGGCTGTTCCGCGTGCCCGACCACCGCTCCGGCCTCGCGCAGATCGCCGCGTGGAACCCGGGCGCCTGGCTGCTGCTCACGCGTGGCGGCGCGGGGGCCACGCTCTACCACGGGGTGGAAGAGGCCACGGGCCGCCCACCGGCCGTGGACGTGGTGGACACCGTCGGCGCGGGCGACACCGCCCTGGCCGGCCTGCTGGACAGCCTCATGCGCGACGCCGGCGCGCCGGCCGCGCAACACCTGCGCTGGGCGCTGGCCGCGGGCGCGGCGGCATGCACGGTGGCCGGTTTCAGGCCGCCTCATCCGTCGTTGGTGGCGTCGCTGGCCGAGGGTGTGGAGATCGTGGCGGGTTGACCCCACCGCCGCGCTGGCCACGGGGCCGGCCCGCGTGGCAACCCAGCGGCGTGCAGGGGTTTACCCGGCCTGCCCTTGATCCAGGTCAAGCACGGTCCTACGATTAACCGACCGGTCGGTAGAGAAATTCCATGCCCGAACAAACGATCCAGATCGAACAGCACGGCGCCGTGCGCCTGCTGCGCCTGAACCGCCCCGAGGCGCTCAACGCGTTCACGACCGGCATGCTCGGCCAGTTGCGCCAGGCGCTGGAAGGGGCCGCGGGCGACGGGGACACACGCTGCGTGCTGATCACGGGCGCCGGGCGGGCCTTCAGCGCGGGGCAGGACCTGGCCGACCCCCACGTCGCGCCCAGCCGCGACCCGGGCGCGGCGCCCAAGGACATCGGCCACCTGCTGGACCACTACTACATCCCGCTGGCCCTGCGCCTGCGCAGCATGCCGGTGCCCGTCGTCGCGGCGGTCAACGGCGTGGCGGCCGGTGCCGGTGCGAGCGTGGCGCTTGGCTGCGACCTGGTGCTGGCGGGCGAGGGCGCGAGCTTCATCCAGGCCTTCTCCAAGATCGGCCTCATTCCGGACTGTGGTGGCACCTGGCTGCTGCCGCGCCTGGTGGGCCGGGCCAAGGCGTTGGAGCTGGCCCTGCTGGGCGACAAGCTCAAGGCGGTCGACGCTGCAGCGCTGGGCCTGATCTCCCGCGTGCTGCCCGATGCCGAGCTGATGGAGGTGGCCATGGCCACCGCGCAGAAGCTCGCGGGCATGCCCACGCGAGCCCTGGTCGAGACGCGCATCGCCATGGACGAGGCGCTGAAGTTCGATTTCGAGACCGCGCTCAAGCGCGAGGCCGCGCTGCAGAGCCAGATGGGCTTTGCCTACGACTACCAGGAGGGCGCCGCCGCCTTCCTGGACAAGCGCAAGCCTGAGTTCCGGGACCGCTGATGGACGCACAAGCCGTGGCCGACAAGGTGCGCGACGTCATGTTCGCGGACGACGCCGCCAGCCGCATGCTGGGGCTGCAAGTCACCGAGATCTCGCCCGGACGCGCGGTCGCGACGATGAGCGTGCGCGCCGACATGCTCAACGGCTTTGCCATCTGCCACGGCGGGCTGATTGCCACGCTGGCCGACTCGGCCTTCGCGTTTGCCTGCAACAGCCGCAATGCGCTGACGGTGGCGTCGGGCTTCGGCATCGACATCTTGAAGAGCGCCCGGCTGGGCGACGTGCTGACCGCCACGGCGGCGGAAACCTCGCTGGCCGGCCGCACGGGCCTGTACGACATCACGGTGACCAACCAGCGGGGCGAGCTGATCGCTGTCTTCCGCGGGCGCTCGCATCGCCTGGGCGAGCGCAAGGTCTTCGACGAAGGAGTTTCATGAGCGCGAAAGCCCCCATCCGCATCCCGAAGCCGGGCGAGCTGGACCCCATCGAGACCGCCAGCCGCGACGAGTTGCAGGCCCTGCAGCTGCAGCGCCTGCGCTGGAGCCTGCAGCACGCCTACGACCACGTGCCGCACTACAAGGCCAGCTTCGACGCCAAGGGCGTGCACCCGTCGGACCTGAAGAGCCTGGCTGACCTCGCGAAGTTCCCATTCACGACCAAGCACGACCTGCGCGCGAACTACCCGTTCGGCCTCTTTGCCGTGCCGCGCGAGCAGATGGCGCGCATCCATGCGTCGTCGGGCACCACGGGCAAGCCCACGGTGGTGGGCTACACGCTCAAGGACATCGACAACTGGGCCAACCTGGTGGCGCGCTCCATCCGCGCATCAGGCGGCCGCGCTGGCGACCTGGTGCACGTGGCCTACGGCTACGGCCTCTTCACCGGCGGGCTGGGTGCGCACTACGGCGCCGAGCGGCTGGGCTGCACGGTCATCCCGATGAGCGGCGGCCAGACCGAGAAGCAGGTGCAGCTCATCACCGACTTCAAGCCCGACATCATCATGGTCACGCCCAGCTACATGCAGGTGCTGATCGAGGAGTTCCGCCGCCAGGGGCTGGACGCGCGCGAGTCGTCGCTGAAGATCGGCATCTTCGGCGCCGAGCCCTGGACGGAAGCCATGCGGCGCGACATCGAGCAGGGCGCGGGCATCGACGCGGTGGACATCTACGGCCTCTCCGAAGTGATGGGCCCGGGTGTGGCCAACGAGTGCATCGAGAGCAAGGACGGCCCGGTCATCTGGGAAGACCACTTCTACCCCGAGATCATCGACCCCGAAACGGGCGAGGTGCTGCCCGACGGCAGCGAGGGCGAGCTGGTGTTCACGTCGCTCACCAAGGAGGCGATGCCCGTCATCCGCTACCGAACGCGCGACCTCACGCGGCTCTTGCCGCCCACCTCGCGCAGCATGCGCCGCATGGGCAAGATCGTCGGCCGCAGCGACGACATGCTCATCATCCGCGGCGTCAACCTCTTCCCCACGCAGGTGGAGGAGCTCGTGCTGCAGGAGCCGGGCCTGGGTGGCCAGTACCAGCTCGTCGTCACGCGCGACGGCCATCTGGACGAACTCGTCATCCGCTGCGAGCTGGCCCTGGGCGCGACCGACGACGGCATCGGCCGGCGCCTGGCCGAGCGCATCAAGAACCTGATCGGCGTGAGCGCCCAGGTGAGCGTCGAGCAACCCGAATCCATCGAACGCACCTTGGTCGGCAAAGCCCGCCGCGTCGTCGACCAACGCAAAAAGCCATGAAATCCCAACACAGCCACAGAGGCACAGAGACACAGAGGCGCTCGAACCTCTCTGTGCCTCCGTGCCTCTGTGGCTGTGTTCATCTGCCTGACCCAAGGAGCCACTGATGTATACGCAAGCCATGGACCTGATGGCCCGGGAGGCCAAGCCCAAGGTCGTCAAGAGCGCCGAGGAGCTGGCCCGCGAGGAGGCCTTTGAAGCCCGCATCGATGCGGGAGACTTCATCGAGGCCAAGGACTGGATGCCCGATCACTACCGCAAGACGCTGGTGCGCCAGATCAGCCAGCATGCGCACAGCGAGATCGTCGGCATGCTCCCCGAGGGCAACTGGATCACGCGCGCGCCCACGCTCAAGCGCAAGGCGATTCTTCTCGCCAAGGTGCAGGACGAGGGCGGCCACGGGCTCTACCTCTACGCCGCCGCCGAGACCCTGGGCACGAGCCGCGACGAGATGACCGAGGCGCTGCTCTCGGGCAAGGCCAAGTACAGCTCCATCTTCAACTACCCCACGCTGACCTGGGCCGACATCGGCGTCATCGGCTGGCTGGTGGACGGCGCGGCCATCATGAACCAGGTGCCGCTGTGCCGCTGCTCCTATGCGCCTTATGCGCGGGCCATGATCCGCGTCTGCCGCGAGGAGAGTTTCCACCAGCGCCAGGGCTACGAGAGCCTGCTGGTGATGATGCAAAAGGGCACCGCCGCGCAGAAGGCCATGGTGCAGGACGCCGTCAACCGCTGGTGGTGGCCCGCGCTGATGATGTTCGGCCCGGCGGACAAGGATTCGCCCAACAGCGAGCAGAGCATGCGCTGGGGCATCAAGCGCGTCTCCAACGACACGCTGCGCCAGAAGTTCGTGGACGCGACCATCCCGCAGGCCGAGATCCTGGGCGTGACCGTGCCCGACCCCGACCTGACCTGGAACGAGGCCCGCCAGAGCTACGACTTCGGCGCCATCGACTGGAGCGAGTTCTGGCGTGTGGTGGGCGGCGAAGGCCCCTGCAACCGCGAGCGCCTGGCCGCCCGCAACAAGGCCTGGGACGACGGCGCCTGGGTGCGCGAGGCCGCGATGGCCCATGCCGCCAAGTCGGCCATGAAGGCCCGGGCCGCATGAAGACAAGACGCCACAGAGACACGGAGGCACAGAGAGTGAGCGCCTCTTCCTCTGTGGCTCTGTGCCTCTGTGGCTGTGTTTGAAGGAAAGATGATGAGCACCAACAATTCGACGGAATGGCCGCTGTGGGAAGTCTTCGTCCGCAGCAAGGCGGGCCTGGACCACAAGCACTGCGGCAGCCTGCACGCCGCCGATTCGGCCATGGCCATCCAGATGGCGCGAGACGTCTACACCCGCCGCCAGGAGGGCACGAGCATCTGGGTCGTGCGTTCCGAGCAGATCGTCGCCAGCGACCCGGTCGAGAAGGGCAGCCTCTTCGAGCCGGCCGATGACAAGGTCTACCGTCACCCCACCTTTTATGAGCTCCCCGAAGAGCTCAACCACATGTGATGGACGCCAAGCTCACCTACGTCCTGCAACTGGCGGACACCTGCCTCATCCACGCCCAGCGCCTGGGCGAGTGGTGCGGGCATGCGCCGGTGCTGGAGGAAGACCTGGCCCTGTCCAACATGGCCCTGGACCTGCTCGGCCAGGCCCGCGCGCTGCTGACCTACGCCGGTCAGCTCGAAGGCGCCGGCCGCGACGAAGACCAGCTCGCCTTCCTGCGCGAGGAGCGTGACTACCGCAACCTCGTGCTCGTGGAGCTGCCCAACGCAGCAGCGAGCCCGAGTGACGGCAGTGGCGGGCGCGATTTCGCCTTCACCACGCTGCGCAACGCGGCGGTGGCGATCTGGCTGGAGCTGCTGTATGAGCGGCTGCAGGCCAGTGCCGACACCGAACTTGCCGGCATCGCTGCCAAGTCGCTCAAGGAAGTGCGCTACCACCGCCAGCACAGCAGCGACTGGGTCGTGCGGCTGGGCGACGGCACGGGTCAGTCGCAGGCGCGCATGCAGGCGGCGCTGGCCGTGCTGACGCCGTACTTCAACGAGCTGTTCGCCGCCCCGGGCGTCGAGGGTGTGGCGCCCGCGTGGCGCGAGCTCGAAGCCCACTGGCGCGCCCGCTGGGCCACGCTGTTGGCCGAGGCCACGCTCACGCTGCCGCGCGACAGCGCCATGCAGCCGCAGGGCCACCTGGGCATCCACAGCGAGCACATGGGCCACCTGCTGGGCACGATGCAGCACCTGCAGCGCGCCTACCCCGGCGGCGTCTGGTGATGAACCTGGCCCTCGCCCGCGCGAAGCTCGCCGCCGTGCCCGACCCGGAGATCCCGGCCGTGAGCCTGGTGGAGCTGGGCATCGTGCGCGAGCTGCGCGAGACGGCTGCGGGGCTGGAGGTGGTGCTCACGCCCACCTACAGCGGCTGCCCCGCCACCGAGCTGATCGCCGACGACGTGCGCGCGGCACTCGCCGAGTTCGGCGACGTGACGGTCACGCTGCAGCGCGCGCCGGCCTGGACGACGGACTGGATCACGCCCGAGGGCCGCGAAAAGCTGCAGCAGTACGGCATCGTGCCGCCGCAGTGCAGCGCCGACCAGGCCATCCGCGTGGTGCCCCGCCTGCGCTGTCCGCGCTGCAGCGGTGGCAAGACCGAGCAGCTCTCGCGCTTCGGCTCCACGCCCTGCAAGTCCACGTGGCGCTGCATCGAATGCGGCGAGCCCTTCGAGTACTTCAAGCCGATCTGACGATGAAATTCAAACACAGCCACAGAGGCACACAGCCACAGAGAGGCCTCCATCCGGCTGCCTCTGTGCCTCTGTGCCTCTGTGGCTGTGTTCCTCACTGGGCGACGCTCGCCCCCTATTGACATGGCACTCCACTTCCATCCTCTGCGCGTGACCTCCGTCGAGCGCGACACCGACGACGCGATGGTCGTCGGCTTCGAGCCGCCAGCGGAGGGCTTCGGCTTCGAGCCCGGGCAGTACCTGACGCTGCGCGCAAGCGTCGGCGGCCAGGAGCTGCGCCGCAGCTACTCCATCTGCTCCGACCGCACGCTCAAGGTCGGCATCCGCCGCGTGGACGGCGGCGCGTTCTCCAGCTGGGTGCATGAGCAGCTCAAGCCGGGCGACGTCATCGAGTCCTACCCGCCGCAGGGCCGCTTCGTGCTGCCCGCGGCGCGCACGCAAGGCCGCCATGTGTTGTTCATCGCGGGGGGCTCGGGCATCACCCCCATCCTGGCCCTGGTCAGCGCCCTGCTGGTGCGCGAGCCCACGGCGCGCGCCACGCTCATCTACGCGAACCGGCGCACCGCCTCGACCATGTTCAAGGAAGAGCTGGAGGACCTGAAGAACCGCTTCATGACGCGGCTGTCCCTGCACATGATCTTCAGCCGCGAGGCGGTGGACGCGCCGCTGTACGGCGGCCGGCTGGATGCCGGCAAGCTCAGCGCCTTCCTCGCTGGCCCAGTGCCGGCGGCGAGCATCGACGAGGTGTTCGTCTGCGGCCCCTTCGAGATGAACGACCAGGCCGAGGCGGCGCTGCGCGGTGCGGGCGTGCCGGCCGAGCGCATCCACATCGAGCGCTTCGGCACGCCGCAGTCGCTGAGCGGCCAGCCGGCGCCTCACGAGGTCAAGCCGGGCGATGCCCCGCAGGCGCGCGTGACGGTCATCCGCGACGGCATCTCGCGCGAGATCGAGTTCCACGCCGCCGACCCCAGCCTGCTCGACGCGGCGGCGCGCGAGGGCATGGACGTGCCCTTTTCCTGCAAGAGCGGCGTGTGCTCCACCTGCCGCTGCAAGCTGGTGGAGGGGCAGGTGCGCATGGACCGCAACTTCGCCCTCGACAAGGACGAAGTCGCCGCCGGGTTCATCCTGAGCTGCCAGGCGCATCCGCTGACCGAGCGCGTGGTGATCAGCTTCGACGAGCGGTGATGCATCATCCACAGCCTCAGAACACAGCCACAGAGGCACAGAGGCTCAGAGGGGCCGTGCTACCTCCTTTCTCTGTGTCTCTGTGCCTCTGTGGCTCTGTTCTTCACCCTTGCGAATCCCTTCCCGATGGCCCGTAAACGCGCTCCAGGTTTCGAAGCCCAACGCGAGGACATCCTCGCCGCGGCCGCTCGACTGTTTGCCAGCCAGGGCTTCAGCGCCACGTCCATGAACCAGGTCGCCGAGGCCTGCGGTGTGGCCAAGCCCACGCTCTACCACTACTTCCAGGACAAGAACGACCTGCTCGCGCAGATCTGCGACAGCCATGTGCATGCGCTGCTGGCGCTGGTGGACGAGGTCAAGGCCCAGCGTCTGGCGCCGGACGCCGAGCTGCGCGCCCTCATCGAGCGCTTCACGCGCGTCTATGCGGACGCGCAGGACCAGCACCGCGTGCTGACCAGCGAGATCAAGTTCCTGGCCGACGCCGAGCGCGAGCGGCTGCTGGACGTGGAGCGCCGTGTGGTGGCCGAGTTCGCCGCCGCGCTGACCCGCGTGCGGCCCGAATTGCGTGATGCGCACCTTCACAAGCCGCTGACCATGCTTCTTTTTGGCATGATCAACTGGACCTTCACCTGGCTGCGGCCCGACGGCGACCTGTCGCCCGAGGCGCTCGCGGCCCTGGTCAGTGACCTGTTCTTCGGCGGCCTGGGCGCGGTGCAACTGCGCCAGCCCGCCGTCATTCAATAACCACGAGGAGACGACCCATGAAGCCTTTCAAGCAACTCGCCCTGGCCCTGGCCGCCACGCTCAGCCTGGCCGCGCAGGCCGACATCAACGTCGGCGTCACGCTGTCGGCCACCGGCCCCGCCGCCTCCCTCGGCATCCCCGAGAAGAACACCTTCGCGCTGATGCCCACGACGCTGGGGGGCCAGAAGGTCAACTACATCGTGCTGGACGACGCCTCCGACACGACGACGGCGGTGGCCAACACGCGCAAGCTCATCACCGAGAGCAAGGTCGACATCATCATCGGCTCGACCGTCACGCCGAACTCGCTGGCGATGATCGACGCGGTGGCTGAATCGGGCACGCCGATGATCTCGATGGCCGCCTCGGCCCGCATCGTCGAGCCCATCGACGCCAAGAAGCGCTGGGTCTTCAAGACGCCGCAGAACGACATCATGATGGCCCTGGCCATCGTGACGCACATGGTGGACAACGGCATCAAGACCGCCGGCTTCATCGGCTTTGCCGATGCTTATGGCGAAGGCTGGTGGGGCGAGTTCAACAAGATCGCCGCGGCCAAGAAGCTCAACATCGTCGCCAGCGAGCGCTACAACCGCACGGACACCTCCGTCACCGGCCAGGTGCTCAAGCTCGTGGCGGCCAAGCCCGACGCCATCCTGATCGCCGGCTCGGGCACGCCCGCCGCGCTGCCGCAGAAGGCGCTGAAGGAGCGCGGCTACGCCGGCAAGATCTACCAGACCCACGGTGTCGCCAACAACGACTTCCTGCGCGTGGGCGGCAAGGATGTCGAAGGCACGCTGCTGCCGTCCGGCCCGGTGCTGGTGGCGGCCCAGCTGCCCGCCGACCACCCGGTCAAGAAGAGCGCGCAGGACTACATCGCCAAGTACGAGGGTGCGCACGGCAAGGGCTCGGTCTCGACCTTCGGCGGCCACGCCTGGGACGCCGGCCTGCTGCTCGCTGCCGCCGCACCCGAGGCGCTGAAGAAGGCCCAGCCCGGCACGCCCGCCTTCCGCGCCGCGCTGCGCGATGCGCTGGAGAACGTGAAGAACGTGGCTGGCGCGCACGGCGTTTTCAACATGTCGCCGGCCGACCACCTGGGCCTGGACCAGCGCGCCCGCGTCATGGTGCAGATCGAGAACGGCGCCTGGAAGCTGATCAAGTAGGACAGCCCCACCCCCTACGCGCTTCGCGCGCCCCCTCAAGGGGGCACTGCCGCAGGACCGGCAAAGCCGGATCCTCGGCAGCCGCTGGATGAACGGCCGTCGCTTCGCGAGGCCTCAAGGACCAAAGATGTCGGTTTCTACCCTTCAGAGCTACATCGCCGGCCGCTGGGTCGGCGAGCGGGCGGCCAAGCCGCTGCACAGCGCCATCAACGGCCGCATCGTGGCCCACACGCACGAGGAGGGCCTGGACTTCGCCGAGGCCATGGCCTACGCGCGCACCACCGCGCTGCCCGGCCTGCTGCGCAGCCACTTCCAGGACCGCGCCCGGGTGCTCAAGGCGCTGGCGGCCTATCTGCTCGAACGCAAGGAAGAGCTCTATGCCATCAGCGCCCACACGGGTGCGACGCGGTCGGACTCGTGGATCGACATCGAAGGCGGCATCGGCACGCTGTTCGCGTACGCCTCCATCGGCGGCAAGGACCTGCCCAGCAGCAACGTGCTGCACGAAGGCCCGCCGATGCGCCTCGGGGCCAACAACCACTTCATCGGCAGCCACGTGCTCGTGCCCAAGCGCGGCGTGGCCCTGCACATCAACGCTTTCAACTTCCCGATGTGGGGCATGTTGGAGAAGTTCGCGCCCAGCTTCCTCGCGGGCATGCCCTGCCTGGTCAAGCCCGCCACGGCCACGAGCTATGTGGCCGAAGCCTGCGTGCGCCTGATCGTGCAGTCAGGCCTGGTGCCCGAGGGCGCGTTGCAGCTGATCATCGGCGGCACGGGCGACCTGTTCGAGCGGCTGGATGAAGCGGACGTCGTCACCTTCACCGGCAGCGCCGACACGGCGCTCATGCTCAAGGCCCACCCGAACCTGCTCCGAAAGAGCATTCCGTTCAACGCCGAGGCCGACAGCCTGAACTGCGCCATCCTCGCGCCCGATGTGACCCCGGACGACCCGGAGTTCGACCTCTTCATCAAGGAGGTGGCGCGCGAGATGACGGCCAAGGCCGGCCAGAAGTGCACGGCCATCCGGCGCACGCTGGTGCCGCGCCCGCTGGTGGACGCGGTGGCGACGGCGCTCAAGGCCCGCCTGTCCAAGACGGTGGTCGGCGACCCGGCGGTGGAGGGCGTGCGCATGGGGGCGCTGGCCAGCAAGGCCCAGCAGGCCGACGTGACCGAGCGCGTCGCTCAGCTCGCGCAGCACTGCGAGCTGCTGCTGTCCGCGCGCGACGGCTTCGCGCCCAAGGGCGAGGGCGTCGCCGACGGCGCCTTCTTCGCGCCCACGCTGCTGCTGGCCCGCGATTCGGCGGCCAGCGACGCGCACCACCTGGAGGCCTTCGGCCCGGTGACGACGCTGCTGCCCTACGGCGACTTCGACGAGGCCCTGCACCTGGCCACGCTCGGCCGCGGCAGCCTGGTGGGCACGGTCTGCACCAAGACGCCGGCACTCGCCGCCCAGGCCGTGCCGACCTTCGCCGCCTGGCACGGCCGCATGCTGGTGCTGGACCGCGAAGCGGCGCTGGAGAACACCGGCCACGGCTCGCCGCTCCCCAAGCTCAAGCACGGCGGCCCGGGCCGCGCGGGCGGGGGCGAGGAGCTGGGCGGCCTGCGCGCCGTCAAGCACTACCTGCAGCGCTGCGCGGTGCAGGGCTCGCCCACGATGATGTCGGCCGTCACGGGCGAGTACCAGCGCGGGGGCGTCGTCACCGAGAGCGAAGTCCACCCCTTCCGCCGCTACTTCGAGGACGTGGAAGTGGGCATGAGCCTGCTCACGCACCGCCGCACGGTGGGCGAGGCGGACATCGTCGCCTTCGGGGGCCTCTCGGGCGACTACTTCTACATGCACTTCGACGAGGTGGCAGCCAAGGCCTCGCCTTTCGGCCAGCGCATCGCGCATGGCTACTTCGTGCTGTCGGCCGCGGCCGGCCTCTTCGTGAGCCCGGCACCTGGCCCGGTGCTGGCCAACTACGGCCTGGAGAACTTGCGCTTCGTCACGCCGGTTGCGATGGGCGACACCATCCAGGCGCGCCTGACCGCCAAGCGCAAGATCGACCGCCCCCCGCGCGACGATCAGCCGGCCCAGGGCGTCATCGGCTGGGACGTGGCCGTGACCAACCAGCGCGGCGAGCTCTGTGCGAGCTACGAGATCCTGACCCTCGTGGCCAAACGGGTGGCTGGGTGATGGCCCACCCCCGAGGCGCTGCGCGCTCCCCCTCAAGGGGGCGCACCCAGTGGCCTGGCAGAGCCAGATCCACGGGTGCCGCTGGAGGGGCAGCCGGCTGCGCGGCTGCATGGCAACAGGGGCCGCGGCTTAACGGGCGGCGGAGGTTTCCGTCGCTGCCTTCAGGTCGGCCCGGCGGGCGCCGGTGAAGCGCTTGGCCCAGTAGGAATCGCGCATGTCCTCCACGCGCACGGCGCTGCCGGTGCGGGGGGCGTGGATGAACTTGCCTTCGCCGACGTAGATGCCCACGTGGCTGAAGGTGCGCTTCATGGTGTTGAAGAAGACGAGGTCGCCGGGCTTGAGTTCGTCCTTGCGGATGGACAGCAGGCTGCTGTCCTTGGCCTGTTCATCGGCGCGGCGCGGCAGCACGAGGCCCACGCTCATCTCGAAGATGTGGCGGGTGAAGCCGCTGCAGTCAAAGCCGTTCTCGACCGAGTTGCCGCCACGCGTGTAGCGCACGCCCAGGAAGTTCATGGCCGACAGCACGAGGTCGGAGGCGGTGTCGCGCACGCTGGCCAGCAGGCGAGATGACCCCCCTTGCTCGACGCTGTTGAGCAGGCCGCGCTCGCTCAGGAAGCGGGTCACGGCGTCCTGCGACGTGGATTTGGCGGCTGCGGGCGCAGCGGGCTGGGCGGCGGCCTTGTCGGCGGCGGCTTGCTGCTGTTGCAGGCTTTGCCCGTAGGCGCCCGTCATGGTGCCCGGCGGCGGCGTCACGGTCGCTGCCTGGGCGGTGCCCTGCGCGTGCGCGGCGCAGCAGGCTGCCAGCAGGCAGGCGGCCGCGAGGCGATTCAGCAGGGACACGGAGCCAAAGGACATGCAGGACGGAAGCGGGGTCGGGAACCAGGAGCGGACCGCAAGCGGTCGCGATAGCGGGGACTGCAGAAGAACCGGAACAGCGGGGCGCAGGTTAGGGATGGGGCCGGGCAGCGTCAACCCAAAAGGCGGGTAAAGCTTGTAAGTTTCAGGGCAAACCCCGGCTTCGCCGTTGACGAGATCGGTGGAAACCCGAGATTTTGTCACGCGCGCCACGGGGTCAGACTGACGTCAGTGCCCCAAGCCCACACTGATCGGCATGAACACCTATGCCGACTTCCACCGCCGCTCGCTCACCGACCGTGATGCTTTCTGGGCCGAGCAGGCCCGTCGCATCGACTGGCAGACGCCGCCGCAGCAGGTCTGCGACACGAGCCGGCCGCCGTTCGCGAAGTGGTTCGTGGGCGGCACGACCAACCTCTGCCACAACGCGGTAGACCGCCACGCCGCCGCCCGCCCGGGTGATGCGGCGCTGATCTGGGTGTCCACCGAGGTCGGCAAGGAGGTCGTCTACAGCTTCGCGCAGCTGCAGGCGGAGGTGGAGGCCATGGCCGCCATCCTGCAGGCGCAGGGCGTGGGTGAGGGCGACCGCGTGCTCATCTACATGCCCATGATCCCGGAGGCCGCGTTCGCGATGTTGGCCTGCGCGCGCATCGGGGCCATCCACTCGGTGGTGTTCGGCGGCTTCGCCTCGGTGAGCCTGGCCAGCCGCATCGATGACGCGAGCCCGAAGCTCATCGTCAGCGCCGACGCCGGCAGCCGCGGCGGCAAGGTGGTGCCCTACAAGCCGCTGCTGGACGAAGCCATCGCGCTGGCGGCCCACAAGCCCGAGCGCGTGCTGATGGTGGACCGGGGCCTGGCGGCCTTCGAGCCCGCGCCGGGCCGCGACCTCGACTACGGCGCCCTGCGCACCCAGCACGCGGGGGCGAAGGTGCCGGTGGTCTGGCTCGAGTCCAACAGCATCAGCTACACGCTCTACACCAGCGGCACGACGGGTAGACCGAAGGGCGTGCAGCGCGACGTGGGCGGTTACGCCGTGGCGCTGGCCACGAGCATGGACTACATCTTCGGCGGCAAGGCCGGCGAGACGTATTTCTCCACCAGCGACATCGGCTGGGTGGTGGGCCACAGCTACATCATCTACGGCCCGCTGATCGCCGGCATGGCCACGCTGATGTACGAAGGCCTGCCCGTGAACCCGGACGCCGCCGTCTGGTGGAGCCTGGTCGAGAAGTACAAGGTGACCGTCATGTTCAGCGCGCCCACCGCCGTGCGCGTGCTCAAGAAGCACGACCCGGCGCTGCTCAAGCGGCACGACCTGTCGTCGCTGCGTGCGCTCTTCCTGGCCGGTGAGCCGCTGGACGAACCCACGGGCCGCTGGATCGCCGACGCGCTGGGCGTGCCGATCGTCGACAACTACTGGCAGACCGAGACCGGCTGGCCGCTGCTGACCGTGGCCAACCACATCCCCGGCGTGGCGCCGGTGCCCACGCGCTTCGGCTCGCCCGGCATGCCGATGTACGGCTACGACGTGAAGCTGCTGGACGAGCAGTCCGGCGAGCCGCTGACAGGCGCCAACCAGAAGGGCGTGCTCGCCATCGAGCACCCGCTGCCGCCGGGCTGCCTGCAGACGGTGTGGGGCGACGACGAGCGCTTCGTGCGGACCTACTGGAGCAGCGTGCCCGGCAAGCAGGTGTACTCCACCTTCGACTGGGGCCTGCGCGACGAGGACGGCTACACCTTCATCCTGGGCCGCACCGACGACGTCATCAACGTGGCCGGCCACCGCCTGGGCACGCGGGAGATCGAGGAAAGCATCTCCAGCCACGCGGCCATTGCCGAGGTGGCGGTGGTGGGCGTGGCCGACCAGCTCAAGGGCCAGGTCGCCATCGCGTTCGCCGTGCTGCGCGACCCGAGCCAGGCCGGCACGGCGCTCGAAGGCGAGGTCATGAAGCATGTCGACGGCCAGCTCGGCGCGGTCGCCCGCCCGGCGCGCGTGCACTTCGTGAGCCTGCTGCCCAAGACGCGCTCCGGCAAGCTGCTGCGCCGCGCGCTGCAGGCCGTCGCCGAGGGCCGCGACCCGGGCGACCTCACGACGCTGGACGACCCGAACGCGCTGGCGCAGGTCAAGGCCCTGCTCGGCCGCTGACGCCGCAGCGCTGCGGTCACCCGGGTTCGCCCGGTGTGACCGATGGCTGGGCGCTGCCCGCTGGCGAGAATCACGGTTTCCCACAAGGAGACCCGATGAACCCCACGCTCACCGGCGGCGCCCTGCTGGCGTTGTCGCTCTCGCTCGTGTCGGCCCATGCCGCGCCGACACTGCCCGGCCCCAATTTCCCGCAGTTCAACTCGGTGGCCGACGTCGCCAGCCGCTGCGATGCCGGCCTGAAGGGCGCCAGGCAGCGCGTCACGGCGCTGGAGAGCCGCAAGGTCGATGCCGGCTGGCTGCCCGCCTTCGACGACCTCACCGTCTACCTCGAAGACCACCAGGGCCCGAACGACTTCGTGCTCAACGTGCACCCCGACAAGGCCGTGCGCGACGCCGCCCAGGCCTGCTCGCTGCGCTGGGCCGACTTCGGCTCCAGCCTCGGCCAGAACGAGAAGCTCTACCGCGCGCTGCAGAAGGCGCCCAAGGCCGATGGCATCGACGCCGAGCTGGTGCGCCTGGCCTCGGGCCAGTTCGAGGACAGCGGCGTGGCCTTGCCCAAGGCCAAGCGCGAGCGCGCCAAGCAGATCCTGGACAAGCTCACCGAGCTCGACCAGCAGTTCAACAAGAACATCCGCGACGCCGGCACGCGCGTGGCCTTCACCGAGGCCGAGCTCAAGGGCGTGCCCGAGAGCGTCTGGGCCAAGGCCAAGCGTGACGAGCAGGGCCGCATCCTGCTGGGCGTGGACTACCCGAGCTATGTGCCCGTGATGCGCAGCGCCGAAAGCGGCGAGACGCGCCGGCGCATGTGGCTGGCCAAGACGAACGAGGGTGGCCCCGCCAACCTCGACCTGCTCGCGCAGATCGTCGCGTTGCGCGGCGAGTACGCCAAGCTCTTCGGTTTCGACAATTACGTCGACTTCAACCTGCGCCGCCGCATGGCCAAGGACGGCGCCACGGCCACGCGCTTCCTCGACTCCGTCACCGGCGCCGTCAACGCCCGCGAGAAGGACGAACTGCAGGAGCTGCGCGCCGCCAAGGCCCAGCACGTCGGCACGCCGCTGGACAAGACCACCGTCGAGCGTTGGGATGCCGGCTTCTACGGCGAGCGCGTGAAGCTGCAGAAGTTCAGCGTCGATCAGAACGCCTTCCGGGCCTACTTCCCGCCGCAGGCGAGCCTGGAGTTCGCGCTGCGCGTCATCGAGAAGATGATGGGCGTGAAGTACGAGCGCGTCCCGAACAAGCTCTGGCACGACGAGGCCCAGACCTATGTCGTGAGCGACGCCGCCTCGGGCAAGGCCATCGCCCAGCTCTACGTGGACCTCTACCCGCGTGACGGCAAGTACAACCACGCGGCGGTCTGGCCCCTGCGCGGCAGCGCCATGCGCATCCAGCGCACGCCGGCCGCGGCCCTCGTCGTCAACTTCGACCGCAACGGCCTGACGCTGGACGAGGTGGAGACCCTGCTGCACGAGCTGGGCCACGCGGTGCACGTCAACCTCTCCAACACCCGCTACGCGGCGACTGCCGGCACGACCGTCATGCACGACTTCGTCGAGGCACCGTCGCAGATGCTGGAGGACTGGGTCTACGACAAGAACGTGCTCAAGCTGATGCAGGACGTCTGCCCGACCTGCAAGCCGGTGCCGGACGCCCTGGTGGCCCAGGCCCAGGCGGCCAAGCACTACGGCAAGGGCGGGCAGTTCGGCCGCCAGCACCTCTACGCCAGCTATGACCTGGCGCTGCACCAGCAGGCCAAGCCCCAACCGCTGCCGCTGTGGGCGACGATGGAAGGCGCGACACCCCTGGGCTATGTGCCCGACACGATGTTCCCGGCGGGCTTCGCGCACATCGCCGGCGGCTACGGCGCGGGCTACTACGGCTACCTGTGGAGCCTCGTCGTGGCCATGGACCTGCGCACGGCCTTCGCCGCCGACAAGCTCGACCCGGCCGTGGGCAAACGCTACCGCGAGCTGGTGCTGGGGCAGGGCGCCCAGAAGCCGGCGCCCGCGCTGGTCAAGGACTTCCTCGGCCGCGACAGCAACTCGCAGGCCTTCTTCGAGTACCTGAAGAAGTAAGCGTCGCCACAAAGCACAAGGGCCGCAGCTGCGGCCCTTGGTCACCTCGGGGCGGCCCTCAATGGCCGCAGCTGCTGGTGCCGCAGCCCGAGCCGCTTTCGCCAGCGGCCACGGCCTCGCGGCGCTCGCCGGTCACCGGGTCGAAGCCCAGCTGCTCCATCGTGAACACCAGGGCCGCGTCCATCATTTCGGCATGCTGGGGGAACCAGCCCGCCAGCTCCGTGCGCAGGATGTTCAGCGGCTCCCGGTCCTTCAGCTCGGTCGCGTAGCGCAGCGCCTCGCGCATCACGTTGAGCACCATCTTGTGCTGGCTGCTGTGGCAGTTCTGCGGGTCGAAGCCGCAGCGCGCCATCCAGTCCTCCTCCATCGCGAAGTGCGCCTCGGTGTGGGCCAACAGCGCGTGGTAGGCGGGCAGGGCGTCTTCACCGGCGTCCAGCGCGTCGCCGAAGGCGTTGAGCAGGCCCACGAACTCCTCGTGGGTGGTGTCCAGCGTCGGCTGGTTCAGGACGAGCTTGTCGGTCCAGGCAAGGGTGGTCATGGTCGGATGCTAGGCGAGCGTTCGTGGGGCGGTGTTGAGCCAGCTCAAGCCAGGCGGGCGCGGTGGCGGGCCACCTGGGCGCGCACCTGGGCCGGGGCCGTGCCACCCAGCACGTTGCGGGCATTGAGCGAGCCCTCGAGCGACAGCACGTCGAACACGTCGGCCTCCACGCGCGCATCGAAGGCCTTGAGTTCGTCCAGCGACAGCGCGGCCAGGTCCACGCCCTTGAGCGTGGCGGTCTTCACGGCGTGGGCCACCACCTCGTGGGCGTCGCGGAAGGGCAGGCCCTTCTTGACGAGGTAGTCGGCCAGGTCGGTGGCCGTGGCGTGGCCCTTCAGCGCCGCGGCGCGCATGGCCTCGGGCTTGACGGTCAGGCCGGCCAGCATGTCGGCAAAGATGCGCAGCGTGTCCTTGAGCGTGTCGACGGTGTCGAACAGCGGCTCCTTGTCTTCCTGGTTGTCCTTGTTGTAGGCCAGCGGCTGGCCCTTCATCAGGGTGACCAGGCCCACCAGGTGGCCGACCACGCGGCCGGTCTTGCCGCGCGCCAGCTCGGGCACGTCGGGGTTCTTCTTCTGCGGCATGATCGACGAGCCGGTGCAGAAGGCATCGGGCAGGGCGATGAAGCCGAAGTTCTGGCTCATCCACAGGATCAGCTCCTCGGACAGCCGCGAGATGTGCAGCATGACGAGCGAGGCGGCCGCCGAGAACTCGATGGCGAAGTCGCGGTCGCTGACGGCGTCCAGGCTGTTCTGGGCGCAGGCTTCCATGCCCAGCGTGCGGGCCACGCGCTCGCGGTCCAGCGGGTAGCTGGTGCCGGCCAGGGCAGCGGCGCCCAGGGGCAGGCGGTTCACACGGCGGCGCGTGTCGGCCATGCGTTCGGCGTCACGCGCGAACATCTCCACGTACGCCAGCAGGTGGTGGCCGAAGCTCACCGGCTGGGCCACCTGCAGGTGGGTGAAGCCCGGCAGGATGACGTCGGCATGTTCGGACGCCTTCTCCACCAGCACGGCCTGCAGGGCCTTGAGCAGGCCGCTGATCTCGTCGATCTCGCCGCGCAGCCACAGCCGCACGTCGGTGGCGACCTGGTCGTTGCGGCTGCGGCCCGTGTGCAGCCGCTTGCCGGCAATGCCCACGCGCTCGGTGAGGCGCGCCTCGATGTTGAGGTGCACGTCCTCCAGGTCCAGCTTCCACTCGAACTGGCCGGCTTCGATCTCAGCGGCGATCTCGGTGAGGCCGCGCTGGATGGCGGCGTGGTCTTCAGCACTCAGGATGCCTTGGGCTGCCAGCATCTCGGCGTGGGCCAGGCTGCCGGTGATGTCGGCGCGCCACAGGCGCTGGTCGAAGCCCACGCTGGCCGTGTAGCGCTTGACCAGGTCGCTCATGGGTTCCGAGAACAGCGCAGACCAGGCTTGGGATTTGTTGGCGAGTTGGTTGTCAGACATGGGGGGCAGCGAGGGAAATCAGCGCGCAAAATGCGCCGCAACCCGGGATTATCGAACGCCAACCAAACCACCCGGCCGGCAAGGCACTGTCATGCTCTTCTTCAAGCGCCGCGCTCAACCGCGCCACAGCGTGTGGCACGAGTCCATGCAGCTCAGCCAGTGGCTGGGCTTCGCGCCGACCGAACTGCCCGAACTGCCCGAGTTGAACTCGGCCCCGCTGCTCGACCCGCGCCGCGCCTTCGACGTCTGCCACGTGGGGCTGGTGCTGCGCGCCGTGCTGGGCGTGCAGTTGCTGCTCGCACTGGGCACGGCCCTGGTGGCGCGCGACCTGGGGCAGTGGCTGACGATGACCGCCAACGGCACCGTCGTGACGATGTTTGCCGTGCTGTCGTGGCTGCTGGCCGTGTGTGCGGCCAAGGGCCTGTGGCCGCGGCTGCCGGAGCCGGCGCAGTGGCTGGCGCTGATGGCGCTCGGCGCCGTTTGTGCGCTGATGGGTTTCGGGCTGCTCAGCATCACGGGCGAAGAGCCCGCGAGCGCCTGGCGGCTGGGCAGCGTGTGCGCCACGGGTGCGAGCGGCGCGGCCTTGCTGCTGGCCTGGCTCAAGCTGCGAGAGCACACCCAGCGCCCGGCCGACGCGCTGGCCCAGCTCGTCGAGCTGCAGTCGCGCATCCGGCCGCATTTCCTCTTCAACACCCTCAACAGCGCCATCGCCCTGGTGCAGGTGGACCCGGCACGCGCCGAGAGCGTGCTGGAAGACCTGGCGGAGCTCTTCCGCGTCGCGCTGGCCGACGCCAGCGAACACGTCACGCTGGCCGAGGAGGTGGACCTGGCGCGCCGCTACCTCGCCATCGAGCAGATCCGCTTTGGCAAGCGGCTGCGCATCGTCTGGCACCTGGACCCCGAAGCCAACGCCGCGCGCGTGCCGCCACTGCTGCTGCAGCCGCTGGTGGAGAACGCCGTGCGCCACGGCGTGGAGCCCAACGACGAGGGCGGCGAGCTGGAGGTCAGCACGCTGCGCCGCGGCGCCGAGGTGGAGATCCGCATCGTGAACACCGTCGGCGCGCCGTCACGCATCGCCGGCCATGGCCTGGCCCTGCGCAACGTGCGCCAGCGCCTGAAGCTCATGCACGACGTCGCGGCCCAGTTCGAGATCGAACAGGGCCAGGGGCGCTTTGCATTGCGGATACTCGTGCCGTTATGACCACGCCCTTGCGCATCCTCCTCGTCGACGACGAACCCCTGGCCCGGCTGCGCCTGCGCGGCCTGGTGGACGCCATCCAGGAGCCGCGCTGCGAAGTGCTGGCCGAGGCGGCCACGGGCTCGCAGGCGGCGAGCTGGCTGCGCGAGCATGCCTGCGACGTGGTGCTGCTGGACGTGCAGATGCCGGGTGCGGACGGGCTGCAGTTTGCCGATGGCCTGGCGCAGCGGCTGCCGGGCGGGCAGGCGCCCCTCATCATCTTCGTGACGGCCCACGCCATGCACGCGCTGCGGGCCTTCGAGCTGGAGGCGCTGGACTACCTCACCAAGCCCGTGCGCCGCGAGCGGCTGCAGGCCGCGCTCGCCCGCGCGGCGCAGCGCCTGTCCGAGAGGGCGGCCGTTCAGACCGCGCAGCCGGCACCCGATGCCGAGCGCGGCGCGGCACCCGAGCCTGCCGACTTCATCACGCTGACCGATCGCGGCCGCCTGCTGCGCATCCCGGTGTCGGAGGTGCTGTATTTCAAGGCGGAGCTGAAGTACCTCACGCTGCGCACGGCCAATGAGAGTCATGTCATGGACGGAGCGCTGTCGGAGCTGGAACAGCGCCTGGGCGAGCGCTTCCTGCGCGTGCACCGCAATGCGCTGGTGGCGCGCTGGGCGGTGCGCGAACTGGAGCGGCATGCGCCGACCAACTTCGGCGAGCTCGACGGCGGCGACCCGAACGCCGAGCCGGCCGACAGCTGGGCCGTGCGCATCGTGCACGTGGACGAATGGCTGGCCGTGTCGCGCCGGCAGGTGGCGGCGGTGCGCGAGGCGCTGGCCGGCTTGAGGGCGTGATGCCGGCCTGGCTGCGGCGCGCGCGCGCGTGGCCCGTGGTCCTGGTGCTCGCTGGGGCCGCGAGTGAGGGCCAGGTCGCCGAGCGATGCGCGCGCCGGGCCGCTGAAGCCTCGAGCAGCGCGGCCGCCCGGCAGGCGCCGCCCGCGGCGACCTTGTCCGCGCTCGCGCAGCGGCGTGACCTGCGCTCCGTGGCGGTGGCGGACTACCTGCTCGCTGCCTCCGGCGCACCCGAGGGTGGGCAGGCGCGCGAACGCCTGCAGGACCGCGCCCGCTCCTCGACCGACCCGATGCTGACCGTGCTCGCGCTGCACATGCCGTGTGTGACGCGGGGTTGCCGCAACATCGAGGCCGCGCAATGGTCGCGGCTGGAGCCCGACAACCTGCTGGCCTGGCTCGCGCTGCCGGACCGCAGCCGTGCGGATGGCCACTACCTGCTGCAGGAGGTGGACACCCACGTGCAGGCGGCCCGCAGCTACCGCGCCGAGTTCGACAGCGTGCTGGCCCGGCTGCCGCCCAGCGGCCTGTTCCTGCGCGAACCCTGGAGCCTGCTGAACCTGAACGGGCTCGCACGGGCTTGCCAGTCGCCCAAGGAGGCGCTGACGGCGCAACGCTGCGAGAAGGTCGCCGACATGCTGTGGGCCGAAGGGGGTGCCACCGAGCGACTCACGGCACTGCTGCTCGGCCAGCAGGTGCTGGCCTGGCTGCCGGCACGCCGCGCCGTCTGGGAGCCCCGCCGTCTCGCGCTGGAGACGGCCACGCGGACGCCTGGACAGCCGTGGATGTTCCCGCTGGCGGTGCGTTGGGCGTCGTACACGGAGTTGTGTGATGCCCTTGTCCAGCCCCGCCGCGCGGACGGCCTGTTGCCCGGGGACTGGGAGCGTGCGCGCGGTGTCGTGGGAGCGGCCGGCTTTCGGCTGACGGACCTGCACCCACGCGTGCGGCCCGGCGGCGCTGCGCCACCGTGAAGCGCCGGCCCGGTTGGCGATGGTGGGCGGCTGGGCTGGCTGCCGTGCTGGCCTGCGGCCTCGGTGGGCTGGGCCTGGTGACTCGGGAACGTGAGCCGTTGCCCTTGGAGCAGGGCGGCGCCGGCGCAACGGGCAGCAGGCCCGAGACAGCATCACCGGCGGCGGCGTCAGCAGCGGCTCCGCACTTGGCTGCCCGGCCAGCCTCCCAGGGCGCCGCGCAGGCTGCCGACGCTGCGGCCGCGGCGGAGGATGACATCCCTCCAGAGGGCATGGAATTCTGTGGCGCCGGGCGCGTCAGCGCTGCCCAGTTGAGGCAGTGGAAACAGGACCCGGAGGTGGGCCGTGCCTGGATCGAGCAACACGACGGCGCCAATGTCCAGCGTGCACAGGAAGCGCTCACGGCCCTGGCCGCCCGCCTGGCGGCCGGTGGTGAGCGCCAGCAGGTGGCGGCTCGCTTGCTGATGAGCGACCGTGAAGGCGCGGCCGCGCTGGCCGTGGCCAGCACCGACCCGCTCGCCTACCAGCTTGCCTACCAGAGCTGTGGCGCAAGCCAAGCGGTGACGGGCAGCCCGGGTTGCGGTCAGTTGTCGGCCACGCGGTGGGCGGCGCTGGACCCGACCGATGCCCGCCCGTGGCTGGACCTGCTGGCACAGGCCCACCGCGCAAACGATGGCCCCGGCATCGACACGGCGCTCTCGGCGGTGGCCGCCCGGCCCCGGCTGTCGCGCCAGGGTTTCCTGCTCGTGTCGCAACTGCTGCCCGTGCTGCCGCCGGGCATGGACCCGGTGCTGCGGGTGCACGTGCTGGCGCAGGCCGTCGGCATCGACATGGCGAGTGTCAGCTTGGGCTCGCTGCCGTTGCGCAAGGTCTGCACCGATGCCCGCCTGGCCACGGCCGGCCGCGCAGCCACCTGCCAAGCCGCGGCCCGCCAGCTGTTGGCGGGCGCCAACGATCTGTGGGAAGCGGTCATCGCCCAGAAGCTGGCTGACCAGCTCGGCGTGCCGAAGGCCGAGCAGGCTCACAGCGCCGCGACCCTGCAGGCGGCTCAGCGTGCGTTGTCCGAGCGGGCCCTGCAGGGGGTGGGCGCCGACTGCGCGTCGCTGAAGGCGATGTCAGACGTTGTTGCCCGGCAGGCGTCCGAGGGCGAGCTGGCGATGGCACTGTCTCTGCTGCCTGCACCGCCCGCGCGCTGACGCCGTTTGTCCGCACTGCGCTGTAGGCGGCCACCTACCCCGGCCCGCGCGAGGTGCCGACAGGCCGACGCGGGGCCGAGGCCTACGCTGGCTGCATCCACAACTTCGGAGCCCGGCATGAGAACCTGGACGCCCCTTTCCGCCACCACCCTGGCTTTCGCCCTCCTGGCCAGCGCGCCGCTTTGGCCCCAGCCTGCCGAGGCCCAACGCACGACCCGCACCGCGGCCGCGCCCCTTCGCGTGACGGGTTTCGATGTCGAGCAGGTGGACCGGCTCGAGCCGGGCGCGGAGCTGAACTTCACGGTCTGGGGAACGCCGGGCGCTGCGGTGCTGGTGCAGATCGACGGCACGCGCCGCACGGTGCGGCTCGACGAAACCAGCGCCGGCCGCTACCAGGGCAGCTACGTGGTCGCCCGCTCGGACCGCATCGGGCCGGAGTCACGCGTGCATGCCAACCTGCGCCGCGACAACCGGGTGGCAACCGCGCTGCTCGGCGAGTCGCTGCAGGTGGGCTGGGCCGTGCCGGGCGAGGCGGCCGTGATGCCGGAGATCCAGTCCGTGGCCGTCGTGCGCGAGCCGGGGCGCGGCCGCACCGAAGCGCTGCGCTACACCGTGCGCGGCACGCCGGGCGGCCAGGCCTCGGTGCAGCTGCAGGGCAGCCAGCCACAGACCGTGGTGCTGGAGGAAGTGCGCGCGGGTGAATACGCGGGCACCTATGTGCTGCCCGCAGGCGCCTGGATCGACACCGAGCGGCCGCTTGTGGCGCTGCTGCGCTCCGGTGACCGCAGCGTTCGCAGCACCCTGCCCAACGCCTATGCTGGCTTGAACCTCAGCTCGCGACGTGATCAGGCCTGCTTCGACTGCGCCACGGTGCAGGCCATCAACGCCGTCACCGTGGACGGCGAGGGCCGGGTGCTCGGCACGGTGGCCGGTGGCGTGCTCGGTGCCGTCGTGGGCAGCCAGTTCGGCAAGGGCGATGGCCGCACCGCGGCCGGCGTGGCGGGTGCGGTCGGCGGCGCCTTGCTGGGCCGCGAGATCCAGAAGCGCCAGAACCAGCGCACGCAGTACGAAGTGCTCGTGCGCATGAACGACGGCCAGCAGCGCACAGTGATTTACGCCGACTCGCCCAACCTGCGCGTGGGTGACCGCGTGCGCGTGGCGGGCGACACGCTGGAGCCGCTGCCGCGCTGAGTGGCCTACCGCGCTCGGCGCGTGAGCTGGTCGTAGCGGCGGCGCAGCGGCGACTCCGCGCTCAGCGCAGCCGCAGCCGGCGCGAGTTCGGCCAGCAGCGCTTCAGCCCGGCCCGGTTCGCCCGCCTGCGCCAAGGCCGCGTGCCAGCGCAGGCCCGGCGCCACCCGGCCTGGGTGACCCGGCGGCAGCATGGCGGCCGTGGCGCTCCAGGCCTGCCCGCCGAGCGCCAGGGCCTCGGCCGTGCGCTGCTGGCCACGTGCCTGTTCGGCCTGCAGTTGCTGCCATTGCACGCGCTGCACGCCGTATAGCGCCGACTGCGCGGCGGCGACCTCGGCGAGCGACTGGGCAGCCAGTGCCCATTGGCCCGTCGCCTGCTCGTGCTCGGCGCGCAGCAGCAAGGCGGCGAGCCGGTCGGTGTCTTCGGCTTCGCGCTGCCCGCGCTCCTGCCAGAGCAGCGCCAGCTCGCCGGCGGCGGCTTCCTGCCGGCCCTGGCGCAGCAGCCAGCGCACGTACACCGCACGGGTCGCCTGCGCCCCGGTGGCTTCGGCGCGGCCATGCAGCTGCAGGCGTTCGGCCAGTGCGGCCTTGAGCAGTTCGCCGGCTTGCGGGCTGTCCTGCGCCAGCCGCAGCCGCGCCAGCTGCAGCCGGGCATTGGCCAGAGGGATGGTGGCCTTGCCGTTGGCGCGCTCGAGCTGGGCCTGCAGGGCCGCAGTCAGCAGCGGCTCGGCGTCTTGCAGCAGCCCGGCGTCCAGCAGCAGCGTGCCCAGCTCGCCCCGCATCTCGGGCAGGAAGGCGCTGCGCGGGCCGTAGATGCGCTCATACACCGCCAATGCCTCGCGCGCCAGCACCAGCCCGGCGTCGAACTGGCCCTGCTCCACAAGCAGCCGCGCAAGCTGCCGCTGCGAGCTCAGCACCGATTCGTCGCCAGACTTGATCTCCCGCTTGATGGCCAGGGAGCGCCGGAACAGGCGTTCGGCCTCGGCCAGCTCGCCGGCGCGCCAGGCCACGCGGGCCAGGTTGTGCATCACCTGGGCGGCGTTGAGGCTCGACTCGCCTTCGGTGTCCACACGGCGGGCGAGCGAGGACACGAGCAGCCGCCGTGCCTCGCGCAGCTGGCCGAGGTTGGTGAGGCTCACGCCCAGCCGGTTCTCGGCGTTGGCGATGCGGCCGATGTCGGGCGGGCGGCGCTCGGAGGCCAGGGCCAGGGCGCGCCGGGCCGGGGCGATGGCTTCCTGGGGCCGGCCGGAATTGGCGTAGGCGAGCGCGAGGTTGGCCTGCAGCCGCTCCTCTTCGTCGGGGTCGATGGCAGGGTTCTTGAGCCCCTGCTCGAACATTTCCGCCGCACGGGGTACCTGGCCGAGCTTCTCGTAGACCTCGCCCAGCACCGCCTGCAGGCGTGCGCGCTGGGCGGGTTGGTCCTTGAGGGAGTCGGCCAGCTTGGCGCGGCCCTTGTCGATGAGCTCCAGCGCCGTCACGTCGTGGCGGGAGCCGGTGGCCGGGTCGGCGCCCTGAAAGAGGGCGATGACGAAACGGCTGACCTCCCGCGTGGTGCGGGCCTCGGCCTCGGCCCGGTCGCGCTGCGCGATGAGGCTGAGCGTGAAGGCGGCGCTGCCCGCCACCATCGAGCTGCCGACGAGCACCCAGGGCCAGCGCCTGCGCAGCCACTTGGCCGTGACATAACCCGTGCTGCGCGGCACGGCCGCCAGCGGCAGGTGGGCGCGAAAGCGTCGCAGGTCGGTGAGCAGGCCGCTCACGTCGAGGTAGCGATCGGCCGGCAGGGGGGCGGTCGCGTGCGTCACGATGGCCTGCAGCTCGCGCTCGCGCGGCAAGGGCGCGAGCGGCTTGAGCAGCTCGTCGAGCATGCGGCCGAGGCTGAAGATGTCGGACGCGGGCGTGGCCGCCTCGCCCGCCTGCTGCTCGGGGCTGGCGTAGCGCGGCGTGAGGCCGGCGCTGCTGGTGTTGTCGCCGTCCTCCTGGCCGTCGAGGTGGGCGATGCCGAAGTCCAGCAGCATGGCGCGGCCGTCGGCGCCCACCAGCACATTGCCGGGCTTGATGTCGCAATGCACGATCAGCTGGCGGTGCGCATGCGCGACGGCGGTGCAGACCTGCTCGAACAGCGCCAGCCGGGCCTCCAGCCCGAGGCTGTGGGCCTCGCAGTAGCGGTCGATGCGCTCGCCGTCGATGTACTCCATGACGAGGTAGGGCCGCCCGCGCGGCGTGGTGCCGCCGTCGATCAGCCGGGCGATGTGCGGGTGGTTCAGCGAGGCGAGGATCTGGCGCTCGCGCGCCAGCTGCGCCAGCGCGTCCGGCGTGGACCAGCCCAGCAGCAGCTTGATCGCCGCGCGCTGCTTGTAGTGGCCATCGCTGCGCTCGGCGAGGTACACCCGCCCCATGCCGCCGTGGCCCAGTTCGGCGGCCAGTGTCCAGGCGCCGAGGCGGTCCCCGGGCTTGAGTTCGGGGGCGTCGGCCTCCAGTGCCGCAGCCTTGAGCGCCGCGACCGGGGCCGAGAAGGCGGTGGCCTCGGCGCGGTCGGCTTCGAGCATGGCCCAGACGCGTCGGCGCACGCCCTCGTCGGCTTCGCAGACCTGCAGCTGTGCGAGCTGCTCGGCCGGGTCCTCGATGTCGCAGACGGCGTTGAACAGCGCCTTGACCCGGGCGTGCTCGCTCGCCGTGTCGCCGGCCGGGGCGGTCATCAGGCTTCCAGCTCGCGACCGAGCTGCTCGGCCAGCCAGGCGCGGCCGAAGCGCAGCTCGCGGTCGATGGTGCGGGTGGAGACCTCCATCACCTCGGCGATGTCGTCGCGGCTGAGGCTCGTGAAGTAGGTCATCTGCAGCACCTGCATGGCACGCGGGTCGATGGTCTCGAGCTGCTGCAGCAGCCGGTCCAGCGTGAGCACGTCCGCCGCCATCGACTCCTCGCCCACCGACAGGCCGCTGAGCGTGAGCTTGAGCGCGCCGCCGCCGCGTTTGTCGCGCAGCCGGGCGCGGGCGTGGTCGCACAGCACGCTGCGCATGGTGAGCGAGACAGTGCCGAAGAAGTGGGCGCGGCTTTGCCAGTCCTGCTGCGGCGTGGCCATGAGGCGCAGTAGCGCCTCGCTGACCACATCTCCGCGGCTCAGGGAGGCGTCGTTCGCGGCGCGCAGGCGCGAGGCGGCCATGCGCAACAGGTCGCGGTGCAGGGTGCGAACGAGGCGGTCGAAGGCATCGCTGCTGCCGCCTTTCCAGGCTTGCAGCAGTTGGGTGAGGTCCTCGGTGTCATCAGCCGGTTGCATGCGGCGCCGAGTGTAGTCAGCGCAGGCGCGGCCTTGAGAAGCCTGTTGAGGCGACGGGTGACCCGGGAGGCCGCGAGCCTCGCGGCGTCAGCCCGTGTTGCGCAGGCCTGCGGCGATCCCGTTGATGGACAGGTGGATGCCGCGCTGCACGCGCTCCATCGCCGGGTCGTCCGCCTGGGTGCGGCGGTAGCGGCGCATCAGCTCGACCTGCAGGTGGTTCAACGGGTCGATGTAGGGGAAACGGTGCTCGATGGAGCGCGCCAGCGACGGGTTGGCGGCCAGCCGCTTGTCGTCGCCGGTGATGAGGGTCAGGGCCGCCTGCGTGCGCTCGAACTCGGCCTTGATGGCCGTGAAGATGCGCTTGCCGAGCTTCTTGTCCTCCACCAGCTCGACATAGCGCTCGGCCAGCGTCAGGTCGGCCTTGGCGAGCACCATGTCGAGGTTGGACAGCACCGCGCGGAAGAACGGCCAGCCCTTGAGCATGCGCTTGAGCAGGGCGAGGTTCTTGGCGCGCTGGGCGGGTTCCTCACCCAGGAAGGCTTCCACGCCGGAGCCGAAACCGCACCAGCCCGGCAGGGCCACGCGGGCCTGGCCCCAGGAGAAGCCCCAGGGGATGGCGCGCAGGTCCTCGATGGCGCGGGTGGCCTTGCGGGAGGCCGGGCGTGAGCCGATGTTGAGCTCGGCGATCTCGCGGATGGGGGTGGAGGCGAAGAAGTAGTCGGCGAAGCCCGGCGTGCCGTAGACGAGGCCCCGGTAGGCGTCGAAGCTCGCGTCCGACAGCGCCTGCGCGGCCTGCAGGAAGCTCTTGGGCGCGCTCTGCGTGGGGTGCAGCAGCGTGGCCTCCAGCGTGGCGGCCACGAGGGTCTCCAGGTTGCGCCGGCCGATCTCGGGGTGGGCGTACTTGGAGGCGATGACCTCGCCCTGTTCGGTGAGGCGGATCTGGCCGTTCACGGTGCCCGGGGGCTGCGCCAGGATGGCCTGGTAGCTCGGGCCGCCGCCGCGGCCGACCGTGCCGCCGCGGCCGTGGAAGAGGCGCAGCGTGAGGGGCCCTACGCGGCGGAGTTCGTCGAACAGCTCCACCAGCGCGATCTCGGCGCGGTACAGCTCCCAGGACGACGTGAACATGCCGCCGTCCTTGTTGCTGTCGGAGTAGCCCAGCATGATGTCCTGCTCGCCGCCGGAGCGGTCGACCATGCCGCGGATGCCGGGCAGGGCGTAGAACTCGCGCATGATGTCCGGCGCCACGCGCAGGTCGCCGATGGTCTCGAACAGCGGCACGATGATCAGGTCGCTCGTGGCGTACTCCGACAGCACGCCGCGCAGCAGGCCGGTTTCCTTCAGCAGCAGGGCCACTTCCAGCAGGTCGCTCACCGACTCGGTGTGCGAAATGATGTAGTGGCGCAGCGCCTCGCGCCCGAAGCGGGCCAGGGCCTCGCGGGCGGTCTCGAAGGTGGCGAGCTCGAACTGCGTCTTGTCGGTGTAGGTGGCGCCGATGACGCGCAGCGGGCGGGCGTCGTTGAGCAGGCGCAGCAGCAGTTCGCGCTTGTGACTTTCGTCGAGGGCGGCGTAGTCGCTCTCGATGCGGGCGGTGGCCAGCAGTTCGGTGATGACGAGCTCGTGCTGGTCGCTGCTCTGGCGCAGGTCCAGCGTGGCGAGGTGGAAGCCGAACACCTGCACCGCGCGGATCAGCGGCGCCAGGCGCGGGGCGATGAGTGCCTCGGCGTGGTGGGTCTTGAGCGAGGCCTCGATGGTGCGCAGGTCGGCCAGCAGCTCCTCGGGGTTGCGGTAGGGGTCCTGCGGGGCGACGGCGTGGCGCAGGGCCTCGGTGCCCGTCAGCTCGTGGAGCGTGGCGGCCAGGCGCGCGTACATGCCGGTCAGCGCCCGGCGGTAGGGCTCGTCCATGCGGTGGGCGTTCTGGTCGGGGCTGCGCTCGGCGAGCAGCTGCATCTCGGGCGACACGCCGGTCAGGCGCAGCGAGATGGACAGCTCCGCGCCCAGCTCGTGCAGCTCGGTCAGGTAGTGGCGCAGGGCCACCTCGCCCTGGCGCTGCATGGCGCGCTTGAGCGTGGCGGAACCCACATTGGGGTTGCCGTCGCGGTCGCCGCCGATCCAGTGACCCATGCGCAGGAAGCTGGGCAGGGCCTGGCCGGGCAGGTGTTCCTCCAGCTCTGCGTAGAGCTTGGGGATCTGGCGCAGGAAGGTGGACTGGTAGTAGGAGAGGGCGTTCTCGATCTCGTCAGCCACAGTGAGCTTGGAGTAGCGCAGCATGCGCGTCTGCCAGAGCTGGGTGATGCGGGCGCGCAGCAGGCTCTCGGTTTCGCGCAGCTCGCGCTCGCTGCCGGCGCTGCGGGCGCGGTCGCGGGCTTCGAGCAGGGCCGCCACGGAGCGCTCGGCGTCCAGGATGCTCTTGCGCTGAACTTCGGTCGGGTGGGCGGTGAGCACCGGCGAGATGAAGCCGCGCTTGAGCACCTCGGCGATCTCGGTCGGGCGCACGCCGGCTTCGTGCAGGTGCTCCAGGCAGTAGGCGAGCGAGCCGGGCTGCAGGCTGCCGGCGCGCTCGTGGATGTCGCGGCGGCGGATGTGGTGGCGGTCTTCGGCGATGTTGGCCAGGTGCGAGAAGTAGCTGAACGCGCGGATCACGCTCACCGCCTGCTCGCCGGACAGGCTCTTGAGCAGCTTGTCGAAGCGCTTGCCGGCTTCCTTGTCGTGCTTGTGGCGGTAGGCCACCGAGAGCTGGCGGATGCGCTCGACCAGCTCGTAGGCCTCACGGCCCTCCTGCTCGCGGATGACGTCACCGAGGATGCGGCCCAGCAGCCGGATGTCGGCGACCAGGGGTTCGTTCTTGTCGGCTTCGGTGCGTGCAGGGGCGGCGCGAGGAGGCATGGCGGGCGTCCGGAAGAGGAATTGCTATAGGAGAAGTAACGGAGTTACCTCCGCGTGACTCTAGCAGTTTCCTCCCCGGCATGGGCCCCCTCACTGCGCGGGCGGGCTGGCGGTGAAGCCGTCAGTCAGGGTGCGCAGGAAGGCCACGATGTCTGCCGCGTCCTGCGGCGTGATGGCAGGCGCCTGGCCCGCACGCCGGAACGGTGCGCCTTGCTGCACGTTGGTGCGCAGCGTGGCCGGCAGATCGTTGTAGAGCTGCACCTGGCCATTCACGACCGGATACCAGCGGGCCGGATCGATGTCCCGCGTCGCATAGAACGCGACGACGTCTTCGAGCGTGGCGAAGCTCGCGTTGTGAAAGTACGGCGCAGTCAGCGCCACGTTGCGCAGGGTGGGTGTGCGGAAGTGGCCACAAAAGTCGGTGCGGCCGGCGAGGTCGCTGCGCTGCGGGCCGCACAGCCCCAGGTCGAAGAAGGCCGGGTTGGCGGTGGCCTGGCTGCGGTTGCGGGGTACCCCGAGGGCGTGATAGCTGAAGTTGGTGAACAGGGCACGGCCCACGCCGGCGGTGGGCCGGCTGTCGTGGCAGCTGGCGCAGTTGCCGCGCTGCGGGTCGTTGAAGGCGGCCAGACCGCGCTGCTCCTGCGCGGTGAAGGTGGCGCGGCCGTCCTGCACGGCGTCGAACTTGCTCGTGAAGGGGTGAAAGCGTGCGTCGTCCGCCTGGAAGCGGGCCAGGGCGGTGGTGGCGGCGTCCACCAGCTGCTCGTCGGTGGCGGCCGCAGGCAGGCTGGCGGCGGCGCGCAGGTCCGCGGCGTAGGGCAGGGCGCGCAGACGCGTGGCCAGGGCAGCGACGTCGGCGTTGGCCATCTCGTCTGCATTGAAGAGGGGGCCGCGGGCCTGCTCGGCGCGGGTGCTGGCGCGGCCGTCCCAGAACAGGCCGCCACGCGGGCGGCCCTGGGCGTCGAAGCGGAAGGCGCCGGCCTGGTCGAGGTAGCGCACGCTCGGCGAGCTGCGCAGGCCTTGGTGGCTGCCATCGGCGCCGCCCAGGGGCAGGAAGGTGCCCGCAGCGTCTGCGTGACCTCGGGCTTCGGCGTGGCAGGAGGCGCAGGCGAGCGTGCCGCTGGCCGAGAGGCGGCTGTCGTCGAACAGGCGGCTGCCCACCTCGGCCAGCGTCGGCACCGGCACGGGGGCGGGCTGCGGTGTGCGTGGCGGGCGGATGGCGGCGGCGTCGGCCGTGGCGTCCTGGGTGGTGGTGGCGGCCTCCGGCGTGCCTCCGCCGCCGCCGCAGCCTGCAAGCGGAATCGTCAGCAGGGCCGAAAGCAGCAGGGCAGGCAGGGCATGCCGACATGGGCGGGAGTGGGTCATGGCGTCTCCTCGTTGTGGGGTGCCGCCAGCTTCCCGCCGGAGGTGGTGGCCAGCATGGAGAAACTGTGGAGGCCGCCTCCACAGTTGCCCGGCAAGATGCACACATGCGCCTCGTGCACCAACTCTCCCTGCTGCTGATCGCCACCGCGCTGGCTGCCGTGGCGGCCGTGGCCGGTTTGGTGGTGTGGAACCTGCGAGCAGGGTTCTCCGACTACCTCCAGGTGCAGGACGGCGAGCACCTGACCCGGCTGATGGAGGCCGCCGAGCGCGACCTGGCCAGCCGCGTCGAACTCCCCAGGGACTGGCGGCCGGTGCTGCGCGACTGGCTGGACGCAGCGCGGGTGTCCGCCGGCCGTGCCGGCCTGGCCGACGGCCCGCCGCCGGGTGCGGAGCCGCCCCCGCCGCCGCCCCGTGAGGCGGGCTTCGACGGCCGCCTGCCGCCCGAGCCGCGGCGCGACCCACCAGGCCGGCGCGACCCCGCCAACTTCGGCCCGCGGGTGCTCGTGCTCAGCGCCGATGGCCAGACGCCACTGGCCGGGCGCCGCGAGATGATCAACCGGCCCGGCCAGACGCGTGCGGTCAAGGTCCGGGGCGAGACCGTGGTGGTGCTGCGCCTGGCCGACCGGGTGGGCCCGGTCGAGGGCGTGGACGCGAACTTCCTGCGGCGCCAGTACATGGGCTTGGCGGCGGTGGCGGTGGGGGTGTTGTTGATCGCGCTGGTGCTGGCGCGCTGGGTGGCCGTGCGCTGGGCACGGCCGCTGGCCGAGGCGCAGGCTGCTGCGCGGCGCATCGCGGCCGGCGAGTTCGACGTGCGCCTGCCGACGCCGCGCGAGGGGGCGGGGGCCAGCGAGATCGCCGGGCTGCATGGCGACATCAATGCGATGGCCGAGTCCTTGTCGCGGCTGGAATCGAGCCGGCGCCGCTGGATCGCCGAGTTGGCTCACGAGCTGCGCACGCCCCTGGCTGTGCTGCGGGGCGAGGTGGAAGCGCTGGTGGATGGTATCCGCCCGCTGGACCGGGCGGCGCTGGTGTCGCTGCAGGAGGAAGTGAAGCGCTTGTCGCGGCTGGTGGAGGATTTCCACCTGCTCGCCACGTCGGAGCTGCGCGCCCTGCCTTGCGAGTTCGAGACGGTGGCGCCAGCGGCCCTGCTCCAGGCGGCGGTGGAGCGTTTCACGCCCCGCGCGAAGTCGCTGGGCCTTGTCGTGGAGGCGCCGCTGCCCGCGGTGCTGCCAGCGGCGCGCTGGGACGGCGCGCGCATCTCGCAGCTGCTGGCCAACCTGCTGGAGAACAGCCTGCGCTACACGCAGACGCCGGGCCTCGTGCAACTGGCCGCGCGCTCGCTCGGCGCGGCCATCGAGATCCGCGTCGAAGACACACCGCCCGGCGTTCCTGGCGATGACCTCGAGCGTTTGTTCGACCCGCTGTACCGGGCGGACCCGTCGCGCAGCCGCGCGTTCGGCGGCTCGGGCCTGGGCCTGGCGATTGCGCGGGCGATCGCGCAGGCGCATGGCGGACAGTTGCGGGCGGAGGCTTCGTCGCTTGGCGGCCTGGCCATGGTGTTGACCCTGCCGTTGAAGCAGCCATGAGCGACCTGATCCTTGTCGTCGAAGACGAACCCAAGCTGGCTGCACTCGTGCGCGACTACCTCCATGCGGCCGGGTTTCGCAGCGAATGGCTGGCCGACGGGCGTCAGGCGCTGGAGCGGCTGAAGCTGGGCCCCATGCCGGCCGCCGTGCTGCTGGACGTGATGCTGCCGGGCCTGGACGGCCTGGAGGTGTGCCGCGCGGTGCGTGCGTTCAGCGATGTGCCCATCCTCATCAACAGCGCGCGTGTCGAGGAGCTCGACCGGCTGCTGGGGCTGGAACTCGGCGCGGACGACTACGTCTGCAAGCCCTTCAGCCCGCGGGAGCTGGTGGCACGTGTGAAGGCCCTGCTGCGCCGGGCGCAGGGGCGGCTGGCGCCGGCGTCGCTGGTGCCGATGGGCGGCGGGTTCGCCGTCGATGAGGCCGGGCAGCGCATCGTCTGGCGGGAGCAGCCGCTGGCGCTGACGCCCGTGGAGTTCAGGCTGCTGCGCCAGTTGCTGCAGCAGCCCGGCCGCGTCTTCGAGCGCGGGCAGTTGCTGGACCTCATCCACGAGGATTTCCGCGATGTGTCCGACCGCGTGGTGGACAGCCACATCAAGAACATCCGTCGCAAGCTTGCGGCTGTGGATGGCGACGCGGTGTGCATCGCTTCGGTTTATGGGGTGGGCTACCGCCTCGATCTGACGTAAAAAAGCTGTCGCGCCAGGCGCGTCGGTCGCGTCATCGGAGAGCGCTGTCCCAGTCGCGCGTTGCGGCCTGCGGGAAAACCACAGACCCCCAGCCCATTGAATAGAAACTCGGATTCGTCTATCGTAGACAACGTTGTCTATTTCGGTGTGGACAGGGCTGAAACGGCTCGAAGTGAGGCATTTGTGATCGCTACCAGTCGTGTTGTGGGCGATGCTGCGATGCATCAATGCCGAACGGCCGAATGTGGTCGGCCTGAAGCCGCGACCGGCAATCCGGGTGGCGCGAAACCGCAACAGCGACTCGCGTAAACCCTAGGAGGGCGGGGGGATCCTGAAAAATACAGTAGACCCGGAACTGGGGTTGTCTTTTTTTGAAGCGTGCTGGTATCGCTACCAAGAAGTATTTTTACAGCGCTGTCAAAAATCACCCGAGTCCTAATAAGAATTCACGTCACTCGGCTCGATGAGCCGCCAGAGCAAAGCAAGGAGACAAATGAAACATCCTCAGATTTCCAAGATCCGGCACGAGCCGCAACGGAGCAGTCGCCTCAAGCCGGTGGCCTGGGCTTCGTCCGTGGCACTGCTTACCGGCGCCGCCGCGGTGCACGCCCAGCAGGCTGCTGCGCCGGGCGCCACGCAGTCGCTCGAAACGGTCGTCGTCACTGGCATCCGCAAGTCCCTTGACAGCGCTGTCACCCTCAAGCGGGAAGCACGCGGCCTGGTGGACGGCATCGTTGCCGAGGACATCGGCAAGTTCCCCGATACCAACCTGGCCGAATCGATGCAGCGCATCGCCGGCGTGTCCATCGACCGCAACGCCAGCGGCGAGGGCTCGCGGGTCACCGTTCGCGGCGTGGGCCCGGACTTCAACATGGTGCTGCTCAACGGCCGTCAGATGCCGACGTCCGCCATCAACCAGCTGAATGCGGGCGCCAGCGGCTCGCGCGCTTTCGACTTCGCCAACCTGTCGTCCGACTCGATCTCCGCGCTCGAGGTCTACAAGACCGCGCGCGCCGAGTCGCCCACGGGTGGCATCGGTGCCACCATCAACATCAAGACGGCGCGCCCGCTGGAACAGCGTGAGCGCATCGCCAGCATCGGCGTCAAGGCCAACTACGACGCCTCCGTCAGCCGCCTGCCCAACGAGCTCAAGGGTGACAAGGTCACGCCTGAAGTCTCGGGCATCTACAGCGACACGTTCGCCGACCGCACCATCGGTATCGCCATCAGCGGCAGCTACTCCAAGCGCAGCTCCGGCTCGAACAACGCCTACACGCAGAACGGCTGGAACGCCTCGGCTGCCGGTACGGGCCCGCTCACCACGGTGGCACCGGCCAGCAACATCAAGAACGCCCCGACCAGCGGCATCTACGCATACACCAACGATATGCGTTACTCGCTGACCGGGCTGGAGCGCGAGCGGCTCAACGGCCAGGCGGTCCTGCAGTTCGCACCGAGCAAGGACCTGAAGTTCACGCTCGATCACACCATGGCCGTCAACAAGGTCAAGGCGCAGAACTCCGAGAACTCCGCCTGGTTCGGTGGCAGCTTCTCCGGTGCGCTCAACGGCGCGCCCCCGACGACGTTCACCTCCGGCCCCGTCGCAACGCCCATCATCGAGACCTCGGTCTGGGACGGCACCCATGACTACGGCATGAACCAGGGCCAGTTCGCGCAGAAGACCAAGCTGAACTCGACCGGCTTGAACCTGGCCTGGAAGGTCAGCGATGCCTTGAGCATCGACTTCGACGTCCATTCGTCGAAGTCCAAGACGTCGCCGGACAGCCCCTATGGCACGTACGCCATCCTTGACCTGGCGCTGTTCAACCAGGGCAACACGACCGGCTACTACGACCAGAAGCTGCCGATCATGTCCTCTCCGGGCATGACCTATGACCCGAACAAGACGACGGTCACGGGCTCGCAGTTCAACAGCAACCTGGCCGACCAGAGCGTCGACCAGTTCCAGACGCACGCCACGTATCGCCTGAGTGCCGACGACAAGCTGCTGGCCGGCCTGGGCTTCACGAAGCTGAAGAACCGCGCCGCCAGCGCCAACAACTTCCACGGCGACTGGGGTGGTATCGGCCCGCAGGGTTCGTTCAAGAACGTCCCGGTGTCGACGTCCAGCCTGGGCGGTTACTTCAACCGTATCCCGGGCCACGACGACCCCCGCCTGTACCCCAACTTCTACGTGCCTGACTTCGAGGCGCTGCGCAAGCAGGCGGTCGCCAACGCGCAGAAGTACGGGACGTCGAGCACTGGCAATGTGCCGCTGTCGGCCGCTGCCGCTGAAGCCTATTTCAGCGCGCTGCCTGACTACAGCACCGGCAACGACTGGCGCACGACGGAGAAGTCCACCTCGGCTTTCGGCCAGTGGGATCACGCGTTCGACACGTCCATCCCGATGAATGTGTCGATCGGCCTGCGCTATGAGAGCACCAAGGTCGAGTCGTCGTCGCAGGTAACGTCCTATTCCGGCACAGTCTGGAACGCCGAGAACGAGGTGCAGTTGACCGGTGGCACGAGCACCTTCGGCAGCAAGTCCGGCAAGTACACCTACTGGCTGCCGAGCATCGACTGGGATGCTGACCTGGCCAGCAACGTGAAGGTGCGCGCCAGCTACGGCGTCAACATCGGTCGCCCGGGCTGGGATCAGATGCTCGGTGGCGTGTCGCTGAGCCCGAACGCGCGCTACAACATCGGCGGCACCGGTTCCACGGGCGACCCGGCGCTCAAGCCGCTGAAGTCCAAGAACCTGGACCTGTCGGCCGAGTACTACTACGCCAAGTCGTCCTACGTGGCCGCGGGTGCCTTCTACAAGAAGATCAGCGACTTCGTCAGCACGACGGTGGTGAGCACGACGGTGGCCGGCCTGAACCAGCCAGCCAGCGGCGCGTACTGGCAGGCCGCCCTGAACTCGGGCCTGACGCCCGACAAGGCCAAGGCGATCCGGAACTACATCTTCAACAACTACAACGGCCAGACCGGTGTGAAGATCACCGACGCCAGTGACCCGGCCTTCATCAAGGGCGACATCACGGGTGCGGTGGCGGGCGCTCAGCCGATGGTGTTCCAGATCACGTCGTACGCCAACGGCGCCGGTGACAACATCAAGGGCCTGGAGTTCAACTTCCAGCACATGTTCGGCAACAGTGGCTTCGGTGTCTCCGGCAACTACACCGCCGTCAAGAGCGGCCTGAAGTTCGTCAACACGAGCATCGGTACGCAGTCGGGCCTCGTGGGCATCAGCGATTCCGCCAACCTGGTGGGCTTCTTCGAGAACGAGACCTGGTCCATTCGCGGTGCCTACAACTGGCGCGGCGAGTTCCTCGCAGCACGTACCGACGGCGCGGGCAACAACCCGGTCTACACCGAGGCCTACGGACAGGTGGATGCCTCCATCGGCTACAAGATCGGTAAGAACCTGACCCTCCAGGCTGATCTGCTGAACCTGAACGATGGCTACATCCGTCAGCACGGCCGCACCAAGGAGATGCTGGTCTCCGCGCTGCAGACCGGTCGTCGCTACCTGATCGGCGCGCGCTATCGCTTCTGAGCGACGCGTACCGCAGCACGGCGCGTGCCTCTCGGGGTAGGCGCCGTGCCCGCACGCCGTGTTGGCCGGGGAGGGTGCTCAACGCCCGCCCCGGCCACGTTCGTTTCGCGGGTTCCGTGCTGCACGTCAGGCCCGTCAGCCCCCTCAGGCCCGCTTCACGCACACTGCGTGGCAGAGCGCCTTGCCGCTTCTCTTCGGCGGCCCGGTGGATGTGCCGACAATCACCCCGCGGTTGCTGCGGGTGTTGGCCCACGGCACCGTTGCATCGAACACCTCCGTGCGCACGGCATGCTGCCGGCCACCTGAACCATCGAACTCAGCCCATGCTGCAACTGCTCAACAACATCCAGCACAAGGACCTTCGCATCGTCACCCAGCGGGGCGCCCAGTGGGGCGACGACTTCATGTCGGCGCCCGCGGTGGTGGACGAGTTCCGCAAGCTCCAGGCGCACTACCCCATCGTCTTCCAGGCCGACGACAAGGGAGGCTTCGTGCCGACCGTGCTGTTCGGCCTGGAAGCGGG
The DNA here is from genome assembly GCA_016790285.1 of Roseateles sp. GTDB lineage: Bacteria > Pseudomonadota > Gammaproteobacteria > Burkholderiales > Burkholderiaceae_C > Pelomonas. The sequence goes on from JAEUPJ010000013.1 coordinate 43,783, forward strand.
CGAAAACCTGTTCCTGGACGGCCAGGGCTGGGATGCCGACTACCTGCCGCTGTCCGTGCAGCGCATCCCGTTTGCCATCGGTATCGCCGACGACGAGCTGCGCATGATGATCGACCCGGACAGCAAGCGCGTCAGCCACGGGGCCGAAGGCGAGGCCGTGTTCCTGCCGCACGGCGGCATCACGGACTTCACCGAGCACGCCAACGCCGTTTTGCGCGCGCTGCACGAAGGCCTGCAAGCCACGACCGACTTTGTCCAGACGCTGATGCGCCACGACCTGCTGGAGCCCTTCGTGCTGGACGTCGAACGCCCGGACGGCTCGCACGGCCAACTGACGGGCTTTCACATCATCCACGAGGAACGCCTCGCCGCGCTGGGCGCCGAGGCCGTGGCCCTGCTGCATCAGGCCGACTACCTGCAGCCCATCTACATGGCCATTGCCTCGCTGTCCAACTTCAGGGCGCTCATCAAGCGCCACCTTGCCCGCGAGGCGTGAGGCTCATGAGCTCGGACGCCCTCGGGCAGGTCCCGGCCGACGTGCTCCTGTCCACGCAGCCCGTGTTGCTGCGCGGGCTGGTGGCGCACTGGCCCCTGGTGCAGGAGGCGCGTCGCTCCGACGCCGGGTTCTGCGACTACCTGCGCGGCTTCGACGCCGCCGAGCGGTTGCTCATGTGGCGAGGGGCGCCCGAGATCGGCGGCCGCTTCTTCTACAACGACGACTTCAGCGGCTTCAACTTCGAGCGCCAGCATCGCACGCTCGGCGCGGTGCTGGACGAGCTGCTGGCCGGCTCGACCGACGCCATCTACCTCGGCTCGACGGCCATCGACAGCAGCTTTCCCGCGCTGCGCCAGGACAACGACCTGCCCGCGCTTGCCGGCTTCAACCCGCTCGTGAGCCTGTGGCTGGGCAACCAGATCCGCGTCGCCACGCATTTCGACCTGCCCGACAACATCGCCTGCGTGGTCGCCGGGCGGCGCCGCTTCACGCTGTTTCCGCCGGATCAGGTGGCCAACCTGTACATCGGCCCGCTGGACCTCACGCCCGCCGGCCAGCCCATCAGCCTGGTCGACCTGGCCCATCCCGACCTGGACCGCTTCCCTCGGTATGCCCAGGCGCTCGAGCACGCGCAGGTCTTCGAGCTGGAGCCGGGGGATGCGCTCTTCCTGCCCAGCCAGTGGTGGCATGGTGTGGAGTCCCTGTCGCCCGTCAGCGGCCTGGTCAACTTCTGGTGGCGGCAGTCCCCGGCCTTCATGGACACGCCGCTGAACACGCTGATGATGGCGCTGCTGACACTGCGCGACCTGCCGCCAGCGCAGCGCGACGCGTGGCGCGCGCTGTTCGACCACTACGTGTTCGACGCCGATGTCGAAACCGCCGCGCACATCCCGCCCCAGGGCCGCGGCATCCTGAACCCCATCAACGAGCACGGTGCGCGCCAGCTGCGCGCCCTGCTGCTGAGCCGACTCAACCGATAGCGCGACGTTTTCCATGAACACGCAATCCGCTCCCAAGCCCGTCCGACGCGTTGTCATCGCCGGCGGTGGCACTGCCGGCTGGATGGTCGCGGCCGGCCTCTCCAAGTGCCTGGGCCAGCAGCTGGACATCCGGCTCGTGGAGTCCGAGGAGATCGGCACCGTCGGCGTCGGCGAGGCCACCATCCCGACGCTGCACCTGCTGCACGAGGTGCTCGACCTGGACGAGAAGGACTTCATCCAGGCCACCCAGGCCACGTTCAAGCTCGGCATCAGCTTCGAGAACTGGCGCAACGTCAACGAGCACTACTTCCACTCGTTCGGCAGGACCGGCAAGGGGCACTGGACTGCCGGCTTCCACCACTTCTGGCTGGAGGGGCGCCAACGCGGCCTGGCCAGCGACTACGGCGACTACTGCCTGGAGCTGCGCGCCGCGCTCGACAACCGCTTCGCACTGCTGCCCGACAACGGCATCAACTACGCCTACCACTTCGACGCCACGCGCTATGGCCAGTACCTGCGGCGCTTCTCCGAAGCTCTGGGCGTGCGGCGCTTCGAAGGCAAGATCGTGCAGGTTCACCGGGAAGGCGCCAGTGGCGACATCACGGGCCTGTCGCTCGACAACGGCGCGCTGCTGGAGGGCGACCTCTTCATCGACTGCACCGGCATGCGCGGCCTGCTGATCGGCCAGACCCTCGGCGTGGGCTACGAGAGCTGGTCGCACTGGCTGCCTTGCGACAGCGCGCTGGCGGTGCAGACGTCCTCCGTCGGCGAGCCCGTGCCCTACACGCGCTCCATCGCCCACCCGTGGGGCTGGCAGTGGCGCATCCCGCTGCAGCACCGCGTGGGCAACGGCGTGGTGTTCAGCAGCCGGCACATCAGCGACGACGACGCGAAGAAGGCGCTGCTCGCCAACGTGCAGGGCGAAGTGCTGCGCGATCCGCGCGTCATCAAGTTCACGCCGGGCCAGCGCGATGTGGTCTGGCAAAACAACGTCGTGGCCATCGGCCTGTCCAGCGGCTTCCTGGAGCCGCTGGAGTCCACCAGCATCCACCTCATCCAGAAGGGCCTGACCCGGCTCATCGAGCTGTTCCCGGCGGACGGCATCTGCCAGAGCGACGTGGACGAATACAACCGCCAGGCACGCGAGTCCATCGAGCACATCCGCGACTTCATCATCCTGCACTACCACGTCACCAACCGGGACGACTCCGCCTTCTGGCGCCAGTGCCGCGAGATGGAGATCCCGGCCTCGTTGAAGCACCGCATCCAGATGTTCCGCGACTCGGCCCGCTTCGCGCCCGTCGCGGGCGACCTCTTCGCCGAGAACTCCTGGGTCCAGGTCATGATGGGGCAGGGCATCGGCCCGCGCAGCCACCACCCGATCACGCGGCAGATGGACAACGCGAGCCTCGGCGACTTCCTCGGCAGCATCCGCAAGGACGTGGCCCGCACGATGATGAAGCTGCCCAAGCACCAGCAGTTCATCAGCGGCTTCTGCCCCGCGCCCAGGCCGGAGTCGGCCGTCGAAGGGCCGGCGCTGCGCATCAAACCGAGCGCGGCGCTGGACGTCGTCACGCTGGACGATGGGTCCAAGGTCTTCGTGGTGGACGATTTCGTCGAGGACCCCGAGTCGCTCGTCGCGCTGGCCGAGTCCATGGCCGAGCAGTTCGAGCGGCCGCCCAACCACCCCTACCCAGGGCCGCAGCTGCAATTGCCCGCCGGCATGGGTGCCGAGCTGAACGCGTTCTTCTCGCAGCAGATACGCGCCCGCCTGGGCGCCGGCGACGTGCTGGACATGATGGCGCGTTTCTCCCGCGTCACCCAGGACCCCGCCACGCTGGATGCCCGCCAGCGCATCTGCCACCGCGACAACTCCGGCGTGCACCCCGACGCCATGGTCTGCGCCTCGGTGCACTACCTGTTCCGGGACTCCGCCCTGGGCGGCACGGTGTTCTTCCGTTCGCTGATGTCCGACGCCGACACGCGCACCTTCATGTGGGACGCCAACAGCCTGAGCGCCGCCGCCTTCTCCGACAAATACGGCATCCCCGCGGGCTACATGACCGAGGGCAACCGGTACTTCGAGGTCATCGGCCGCCTGCCCGCGAAATGGAACCGCGCGGTGTTCTACGACGGCGGTGTCTTCCACTCGGGCGACATCTCCTGGGCGCCTGGCGCCGGCTACCTCAACGGCCTCGGTCGGCTCACGATCAACGCCTTCTTCAAGAGCCGCAGACCCTGAGGTGTCAGTGGTGGCGGGCGCGGCGGCTTCGGGTTCTTCCCTGGGTGGCGCCGCCTCGATAATCCGCGCATGACGACCTCCATCACCATCGCCACGCGCGAGAGTCGCCTCGCGCTCTGGCAAGCCGAACACGTGCAGGCGCGCCTGGCCAGCGAACTCGGCATCACGGCCCTCCTGCTGGGCATGACGACCCGCGGCGACCAGATCCTGGACCGCACGTTGTCCAAGGTGGGCGGCAAGGGCCTGTTCGTGAAGGAGCTGGAAACGGCGCTGGCCGAAGGCCGCGCGCAGCTGGCCGTGCATTCGCTCAAGGACGTGCCCATGGAGCTGCCCGACGGCTTCACGCTCGCGGCCGTGCTGGAGCGCGAAGACCCCCGCGACGCCTTCGTCTCCAACGACTACGCGTCGCTCGCAGAGCTGCCCGAGGGCGCCGTCGTCGGCAGCTCCAGCCTGCGCCGCGTGACGCAGCTGCTGAGCGTGCGGCCTGACCTGCGCGTGGAGCCGCTGCGCGGCAACCTCGACACCCGGCTGCGCAAGCTCGACGAAGGTGGCTACCACGCCATCGTGCTGGCGGCTGCGGGCCTGAAGCGCCTGGGCCTGGGTCAGCGCGTGCGTGCGGTGTTCGAAGTCGACCAGATGCTGCCGTGCGCAGGGCAGGGCGCCCTGGGCCTGGAGATCCGCGCTGACGATGCGTCGCTGGCCGAAGCGCTGCAGCGCATGGCGCACGCACCCACGCAGCTGGCCTGCGAGGCCGAGCGGGCGGTGTCCCGCGCGCTTGGCGGCAGTTGCAGCCTGCCGCTGGCAGCGCACGCCCGCTGGCAGGGCGCCACGCTGTGCCTGGACGCCGCACTCGGCCATGCAGAGGCGCACACCTCGCCACTGCTGCGTGCGAGCGTGGCGGGCGACGTGACCAATGGCGCGGCCGCCCAGGCCCTGGGCCAGCAGGCCGCGCAACGCCTGCGCGAACTCGGCGCCGGCTCCTACCTGCCGGGATGACCACGACGCTGATCGTCACCCGCCCGCGCCAGCAGTGCGAGGCGTGGCTGGCGCGGCTCGCGGCGCTCGGAACCTCGGCGGTGGCGCTGCCGCTGATCGAGATCCTGCCGGCGCGCGACGATGGCCCGGTGCGAGCGGCCTGGGCCGCGCTGCCGGCGGTCGACCTCGCGGTCTTCGTGAGCCCCAACGCGGTGGAGCAGTTCTTCGCGCGTGCGCAGGGCGCCGCCTGGCCGCCGCACACGCTCGCGGCCTGCGTGGGCCCGGGCAGCGCCCAGGCCCTGGCCGAGCACGGCGTGCCGGCGAACCTCATCGTGCAGCCGGCCGCCGACGCGGCAAGCCTGGACTCCGAGCACCTGTGGCAGCAGTTGTCGCCCCAGCGCGACTGGGCTGGAGCGCGCGTGCTGCTGCTGCGCGGCGACGGTGGCCGGGAGTGGCTGGCCGAGCGCCTGGCCGAGGCGGGGGCCACGGTCGATGCGGTCACGGTCTATCACCGCAGCGGCCCGCGTTGGAGCGAGCCCGAGCAGGCCTTGCTCGCCCGCGTCCAGGCGGAGCCCCTGCGCTTCGTGTGGTTGTTCAGCAGCGCCGAGGCCGTGGGTCATCTGCAGGGCTGGCCGCTTGCTGGCCAGCGTGCCATCGCGACCCATCCCCGCATCGCCGAGGCCGCGCGCGCTGCCGGCTTCTCGCCTGTGGTTTTGGCGCGACCGGCCCCCGAAGCGGTGACGCAGGCCCTGAAGGGGCTCTGACAGAATCTGGCGCACTGTGAGTGAGCCCGAGCTGAATCCCCAAGTTGTTGCCGCAGCCGAGCCTGCCGCCCCCAACACCCCCGTCCCTCCCGCCGCCCCGGCCTTGCCGGCGTGGCTGCCGTGGTTGCTGGCCCTGATGGGCGTGGCTGTCGTGCTGTGCGTCGTGCTTGCCTGGCAGAGCCTGTCGCGCCAGCAGTCGTTGGAGCAGGAGCTGGTGCGCCGCCAGGAGGCCAGCCAGGCCCAGGCGACCGAAGCGCGGCTGGCCGCCAAGCAGTCGTCTGACCTGGTGCGGGACACCGCCGCCAAGGTCTCCCTGCTGGAGGCGCGGCTGGCCGAGGTGGCGTTGCAACGCGGGCAGCTGGAAGAACTCATCCAGTCCATGTCCCGCTCGCGCGACGAGAACGTCGTCGGCGACATCGAGGCCGCCATTCGTGTGGCCATGCAGCAGACGCAGATCACGGGCAGTGCCGAACCGCTGGTGGCCACGCTCAAGCAGGCCGACGAGCGCCTCTTGCGCTACAAGCAGCCGCGCATGGAAGGCGTGCGCCGCGCCGTGGCGCGCGACCTGGACCGGGTCAAGGCCGTGGCGGTGGTGGACGTCTCCACGCTGACCATCAAGCTCGACGAGGTCGTGCGCATGGCCGACGAGCTCCCGCTGATGTCGGTCAGCGAAGCGGGCCCCAAGCCGCGCGACGAGCGGGGTGGCGACGCCGCCAAGGAGCGCGAACGCGCCCTGAAGCTGCAGCGCGAGCAGGCCGCTGCCGCGGCCGATGGCAAGCTGTCGCTGTGGTGGTGGCAGGCCAGCCAGCAGCTGTCCACCTGGACGGGTCTGGTCTGGGGCGAAGCCCGCACGCTGCTGCGCGTGACGCGCATCGAGCACCCCGAGGCGGCACTGATTTCGCCCGACCAGAGCTTCTTCCTGCGCGAGAACCTGAAGCTTCGCCTGCTGAATGCCCGCCTGGCGTTGCTGAGTCGCCAATTCGACACCGCCCAGTCCGACCTGCGCGACAGCCAGGAAATGCTCAACCGCTACTTCGACACGCGCTCGCGCAAGGTCAGCGCGGTGACCGAGCTGCTGCGCCAGGTGTCGGGCCAGGCGCGCCAGGTCAGCGTGCCCCGGCCGGACGACACGCTGGCGGCGCTGACCGCAGCGGCCGCCGGTCGATGAGGGGGCGCTGAGCATGCGTCTCGTCATTTGGCTCGTCCTGCTGTTCGTCGTCGCCGTTGTCGCGGCACTCACCCTCGGCTCCAACGACGGCCTGGCCAGCTTCTACTGGGCGGGCTGGCGCGTCGACATCTCGCTCAACCTGTTCCTGCTGCTGCTCGTGGCGGGTTGCTTTGCGCTGGTCACGGCCATCCAGGCCATCGAGGCCCTGACCACGCTGCCCAAGCGGGCGCGCGAGTGGCGGTTGGCCCAGCGCGAGCGCAGTGCCCAGCTGGCGCTGCGCGAGGCGCTGGTGGAGCTTTTTGGCGCCCGCTACAGCCGGGCGCAGAAGGCGGCGCAAAAGGCGCTCAACATCCAGTCCGCCACGCCCGAACTGGCCGCCGACCAGTCCTTCATGGCCCTGGCCCACCTGTTGGCGGCAGCCAGCGCCCACCGCCTGCAGGACCGCCGGCATCGCGACGAACAGCTGGACCGCGCCCTGGACCTGGCCCGGCGTGCGGGTGGCGCGCGGGCGCAGGAAGACGGCGCGCGCCTGCTCGCTGCCGAATGGGCGCTGGATGACCGGGACGCGACCCGCGCGCTGTCCGTGCTCGGCGAACTGGCGCCCGGTGTGGCCCGCCGCACGCAGGCCTTGCGGCTGCGCCTGCAGGCCTCGCGGCTGGCGCGCCAGCCGCTGGACGCGCTGCGCACGGCGAGGCTGCTCGCCAAGCACCAGGCTTTCTCCAAGGCTGCCGCGCAGAGCCTGTTGCGCTCGCTGGCCTTCGAGGCGCTGGACGGTGCGCGCGATGTGGACCAACTCCGCGCCGTCTGGCAACAGCTCGATTCGGCAGACCGCCGCGATCCCCTCGTGGCAGCGCGCGCCGCGCAATGCGCCGGCCAGCTGGGCGCACCGGACGACGGGCGCGGGTGGCTGCGCCCCTTCTTCGACGACCTGGCCGAACTGCAGTCCGACGACCGCGCCGCCCTTGCCACGGCCCTCGTGCCGGTGCTGGCCGGGTGCGGGCCCGACTGGCTTCAGCGCCTGGAGTCTGCGCAGACGCGCTTCCCCCGCGAGCGCGCACTCGCCTATGCGCTGGGCCATGCCCTCGCCGAGCGGCAGCTCTGGGGCAAGTCGCGCCTCATGCTCGAAGCCGTGGCCGAAGACGCGGCGATGCCGAGCGCCGCACGCCGGCGCAGCTGGCTGGCCCTGGCTGCACTGGCGGAGCAGGAGGGTGACGACGCCCGCCGCGCGCGCTGCTTCGAGGCGGCCGCGCGCCTGCCCTGAAGCGGGCGCCAAACTATTTTCAAAAAAAACCTCAAGTTCTTGCCGAGGGCCTGAAAATCTGGCTATACTGTGAGGCTTCAGCGGCTGTAGCTCAGTTGGATAGAGTACTTGGCTACGAACCAAGGGGTCGTGGGTTCGAATCCTGCCAGCCGCGCCAATAATAAGAAGAGAATCAACGGGTTAGCACCGAAAGGCGCTAACCCGTTTTCCTTTGTGCGCGCCACTCTGCAATCCGTCGGCCAGCGCATTTGACGGTCACGAGCGCCATCAGCGCGCCGGGATCAGCCCGCCGGGATCAGCGCCGCCCGTGCGGCTCGTGTGCGGGAGTGCCTCGCCGCCCCGATGCGCAGCGGGTCATTCGGACGCCCCATCTCCCTCGTGAAGCAGTGCCAGGCACTCATCGATGGCCGCATGCAGCCGCGCGACCCGCTCGCTGCCCATGCGCTCGTTGAAGGCCTGCTGTGCCCGGTGCCAGGCCTTGCGCGCCTGCGCCTGCATGGCGCGACCCGCCGGCGTGGCGTCGACCTGCCGACTGCGACCGTCATCGCCCGGGCCCACCCGCACCCAGCCCTGCGTCACCAGCGGCTGCAGGTTGCGGGTCAGCGTCGAGGCATCCATCTCCATCACCGCGGCGAGCTGCCCCGGTCGCACCGGCCCGAGCCGCACGATGTGCGACAGCAGCGAGTACTGCGTCGTCTTCAGGCCCGCGAGGCTGACCTCGGCGTCGAACAGCTGGCTGACACGCCGGGACAGCTGCCGCAGCTTCAGGCTGCTGCAGCCCGTGGGCGCGCGGGTGTCGACGGCGGAAAGGTCTGTGGTGGGCAGGGGCATTGGTTGATTGTATCTACAATGATTGCAGCTACAACTTTCAGGCCGACCCATGTTCGCTCAACTTGTTGCCGCCGCCCTGGGCCGGCGCGGTATCCACTACGGCTGGGTGGTGGCGGCCGTCACCTTCCTGGCCATGCTGACGACGTCCGCAGCGCTCGGCCTTCCTGGGGCGATGCTGCAGCCGCTGAGCCGCGAGTTCGGTTGGTCGACCGATCAGCTCGCGTCGGTGTTTGCCGTGCGCTTTGCGCTGTTCGGCCTGCTCGGTCCGTTTGCCGCGCTGTTCATTGCGCGGTTCGGGCTGAACCGCATCATGGTCGTGGCCGCGAGCTTCATCGCCGTGGCGATGGGCCTGGCCACGCAGGTCACGCAGCTGTGGCAGCTCTTCCTGCTGTGGGGCCTGGTGCTGGGCTGTGGCACGGGGCTCACGGCGCTGGTGCTGGGCGCGATGGTGGCAAACCGATGGTTCACGAAGCATCGCGGGCTGGTCGTCGGGCTGTTCGCTGCCAGCGCAGCGACGGGGCAGCTGATCTTCCTGCCGGCCGCGGCCTGGATCATCGAACACCTCGGCTGGCGCTACGCGGTGCTGCCCGTCGTGGCGGCTTGCATGGCAGTGGCAGTGCTGGCGCTGATGTTCGTGCGCAACCAGCCGCGCGAGCTCGGTCTGCGCCCGGTGGGTGAGTCGCCCGACGAGCCGCTTGAAGCGCCGCTGGCACCAGCCCCGCTGAACTTCCGCGCGCCGTTCACCATCCTGGTCGAAGCCGCGCGGCACCGCACGTTCTGGATCCTGGCGGCGAGCTTCTTCATCTGCGGCCTGAGCACGAACGGGCTGGTCCAGACCCACTTCATCTCGCTGTGCGGCGACAACGGCCTGGCCGCGGTGCCGGCAGCGTCGGTGCTCGCCATGATGGGCGCCTTCGACCTGGTCGGCACGACGCTGTCGGGCTACCTGTCCGACCGCTATGACAACCGCAAGCTGCTGTTCTGGTACTACGCGCTGCGTGGGCTGTCACTGTTCTGGCTGCCGTTCTCCACCTTCTCGCTGTACGGGCTGTCGCTGTTCGCCATGTTCTATGGGCTGGACTGGATCGCCACCGTCCCGCCCACCGTCAAGCTGACCGCCCAGGCCTTCGGCAAGGAAAAGGCCGGGCTGGTGTTCGGCTGGGTGTTCGCCGCCCACCAGCTCGGTGCCGCCGTGGCTGCCTACGGCGCCGGCCTCACGCGCACGCTGCTGCTCACCTACAGCCCGGCCCTGTTCGCTGCCGGCGCAGCCTGCCTCGTGGCGGCCGTGCTGGTGATGCGCGTGCGCGCACCCGCGCCGGCCGCGGGCTGAGGCCCGCGCGGTGCATCACAGCGAGCGGAGGAAGGCGAGCAGGGCGTCGCGGTCTGCCTTGGACAGCGCCTCGAAGCGCTGGCGTGATTTGTCTGCCTCGCCGCCGTGCCACAGGATGGCTTCGGTCAGGCTGCGCGCGCGGCCGTCGTGCAGGTAGCCCACTTTCGCGCTGTTGCCCATCACTTTCTCCGTGTAGCCAATGCCCCAGAGCGGCGCGGTGCGCCAGAGGCTGCCGCTGGCCTGCCCCTCGGCGAAGTTGTCCGCCAGGGCGCTGCCCATGTCGTGGAGCAACAGGTCGGTATAGGGCTTGATGGTCTGGTTGCGGAGCTCGGCGAACAGGTGCCCCGAACCGGTCTTGAGGGTCGTGGCATGGCAGGCCGTGCAGCGAGCCTCGGCAAAGAGCCGCGCCCCGTTCGTGACCTGGACGGGGTCGACGCGGTGCTCGTCCAGCGGTGCCACGCCCTTGGGGAAGCCGCTGGCCAGGCTGCGCTGGGCCGGCACGGCCAGCAGTGCGAGGTAGCGCGAGACCTGTTGCAGGTCGGCCTCGGAGATGCCGGGCTCCGGCTTGGCGGTGGCGCAGGCGGTGGGGCCGCTGTGGCAGGCCCGGCTGGGGTAGACGGGCGAGGTGACCGCCATGTCCTGCAGCAGGGCCGCCGCTGCCTGATGGCGCAGCGATGCCTTCGCCGCCTTCCAGCCGAAGCGTCCCAGTCGTACGGCACCGGTCTCGGGGTCGAAGACGAAGTTGGGCACGCCCTTCACCCCATCGGCGTCCGGGGTCGCTCGCGCCAGCGCCAGGATGTCGGCTTCGGGCACGGCCTCCAGCAGGCCGACCCCGATCATGGGTTGAGCCGCACGCAGCGAGAACACGGGCGGCACGGCGCCATCGAAGGCGAGGGTGGGCTTGCGCAGTTCCACCACCGTGCCGTCCGCCAGCTTCACGTTTCGTGCATCGAAGCCGGCCACGCGCACGCCCTGGCCCCAGTCCTGGGGCGTGCCGGTGGACGACTGGGCGTTCATCTGGATGGCGGTGCCGTAGCGCGAATGCGGTACCTGCTGCCCGTTCGCATCGAGCATGGCCGCGCGCACTGTCATGGTGTCCAGGCGCTGGTTGATGGCGGCCGGCGCTGGGCTGCGCCCGTTGTTGACGTGGCAGCCGATGCAGGCGCTCTGGTTGAAACGGGTGCCTTGAAGCCCCACGGCGGGCAGGTAGCGGTCGTTGCCCGGCTCGTTGTGGTCGCCGGTCGTGAAGTTCGTGTGCACCAGGCGGCGCCCCTCCACGAAGCGCTGCATGTTCTGCATGCCCGCGTGGTTGTGCGGTTGCTGGAACATGAACAGGCCGTTGTCCGAGTAGTTGTACGACACCGAGCCGTCGCCGCCCGACAGGGTGGCTCCCGGCAGCGGCGCGTTCATCAGCCGCGGCTGCACGCCGTAGGACGGGCGCAGGCCCACGCCGACGACATAGGTCCACTCGCCGGCGTAGTAGCGCAGGCCACCGTTGTCGCCGATCGCCTGCATGGCCTGCGTCGTGGAGAAGAACGACGGAGACACCTCGATCACGTCGCCCACCACCAGCGGCCGGGCGGGCGAGCTCTTGCCGTTGGGCAGGCCATCGGCGCCGAGGTCGGCATGGCCCGGGTAGTTCTTCACCGTGAGGCTGCAGCCGTTGTTCAGCAGGTTGGCGCTGAGCAGCTTGCCGTTGGGCGGGTAGGCGACCGGCGGGCAGATCGCGAGGCTCCTGTCCGCCAGTTCACCGGGCGCCATCCAGCCATAACCGGTCACACCCGGCCGGTCGAAGGCGCGGAACCACGCCACGCCGCCGGGCAGCTGGGCCTGCGTGAAGTACTGGTTGACCTTGAGCGTCGGCTGGGTCACGCCCGCCACACGGCTGTTGTCGATGATCTCGAAGCCCCAGGTGCGGTTCTTGAAGTACTGGGGCACGAAGGTGAGGAAGTTGCCGGGCCCCTTGTCCACCGGGTTGCCCAGCGCGTCGATCGTTTCGTTGGGGCCGTAGCCCGGCTCGTTCCAGTCCTCGCCGCGCTCGCGCCCGTGCCGTGCCAGGCCCCGCACGCCGAAGCGGGTGACGAGGGTGCCGTCGGGCAGCGCGAACTGCAGCGACTCCAGCGGCTCGGCGGAGGTCGGCAGGGGCTGCAGTCCCGCCCCGTTGGCCGGAAAGCGCATGGCGGACGTGGCCATGTCGGGCAAGGTGTTGTCGCTGCCCGGGCTCTTGAACTCGACCTCGAACAGCGAATAGCCGTAGCCGGTCGCGCGCGCAATGCCCTGCAGGCGCAGGTAGCGCGCATTCATGCCCAGGTTGAAAAACTCCTCCGTGCCGCCGCGGCCGTTGGCGACATTGCGCAGTTCCGTCCATGTCTTGCCGTCGTCAGAAACGCGCAGCGAATACGCCTTGCCGTAGGCGTTCTCCCAGACCAGCTTGAGATAACCCACGGGTGTTCGGTTGCCGAAGTCGAACTGGATCCAGGCGCCGTCCTCGAAGGTGCTGGCCCAGCGCGTGCCCGGCTTGCCGTCGACGGCCATGGCAGCCGACGTGCCGGCGTTCTCGGTGGCGGACGAGGTCGCAGCCGCCGGCTGGACGCGTTGGCCCGGCTGGCTGGGCGCGGGGGCGGGAGCCGGCGAAGGGGACGGCGCAGGGGAGGGCGCAGGCGCAGGACTGGGTGCCGGCGCGGGTGCGGGTGCGACGCCCGTGAAAGCCTGGATCTCGAAGATCGAATAGCCATAGCTCGAAGAGCGCTGGATGCCCTTCATGCGCAGGTAGCGGCCCTGGCCGGAGAGTCCCGTCCAGTCTTCGGTCCCGCCCTGGCTGCTGGCCACCGCCTTGAGCGTCGTCCAGCTCGCGCCGTCCGTGGACACCTGCAGTTCGTACTGGTTCGCGTGTGCCCGTTCCCAGTCGATGCGCACACGGTTGATCGTGACGGTGCGACCGTAGTCCAGCACCAGGAACTGGTCGTCGGTGAAGCCACTGCTCCAGCGGGTGCCGGCGTCGTGGTCGACGGCCGCGGCGGGCGACAGGTCGCCGCGTTCGGAGGCGCTGGCCGTGACGCTGACCGGGGTCAGTGCAGCTTCGGAGTCACTCGCCGCCGCCAGGGCCTTGGCCAATGCAGGCGCATCGCTGCGTTGGGCCTCGGGGGCGGTGTCGCCGCCGCCGCAGGCGGCCAGGACCAGACCGAGGGCGAGGGGAAGCCCCCGTGTGGAAAGTTGGCGCATTGGATGTCGCTTCATGAGTTTTCCTGGTGTTGTTGCGGTCCTGGGCGCGCCACGCGCGCCTAAGATGACATCGACGTCATTTGCCGTCCCTGCCGGCTGTGAGCGGCGCGGATCGTGCCTTGGCGCGTGCTCGCGGGTCGCAGACCAATTCGGCCGCGCTTCATCAAACCAATCCATCGCCCACCATGCGCCGCCCCGCCGAGCATTCGTTGGCTCTCAAGCCCCGGCCTGCCGGCACCACGTTGCAGCAATGGCTGTACGGCGCCTTGTGCGACGCCATCCGCGATGGCACCTTGCAGCCCGGCGGTCGGTTGCCGACCACGCGCAGCCTGGCCCGTGACCACGGTGTCTCGCGCTCGACCGTCACCGCCGTCTTTGAGCAACTTCTTGCCGACGGTTACATCTGTGCGCGCGTCGGCCGCGGCAGTTTTGTCGCACCCGGGCGCTCGCCGCAGCCCGATGGCGCCGCCGATGTGCCGCTGCCTGCCTCGCCGATCGAGCCCTTCCTTTCACGCCGCGGGCGCCAGATGGCGCATCACGGCGCGCACCTGCTCGCCCGTCACGAGCAACTGCCGCGCACCTTCGATGCCGATCGCATCGACCCGAGCCTGTTTCCTTCCCCGATCTGGGCCCGGCTGGCCGCGCGGCGCGCGCGCTGCTACGAGGGGCGCATCACGGAACGCCCGCATGGGCAGGGGTTGGCTTCGCTGCGGCAGGCGCTGGCTGACCAGCTCGCGCTGACGCGCGGCCTGCGTGTCGACGCGGGTCAGATCGCGATCGTGTCCAGCACGCGCGAGGCGGCAGACCTGCTGGTGCGCCTGCTCGTGAACCCGGGCGAGCCCGTGTGGCTCGAGGACCCCGGCTCCCACGCACTGGCCACCTTGCTCGCGACGGCAGGCGCCAAGGTGGTGCCTGTGCCCGTGGACGACGAGGGCCTTCGGGTGGATGCGGGCGTGCAGGCCGCGCCCCGTGCACGCCTGGCCTGCGTGACGGCTGCAGCGCAGATGCCGCTGGGCCCCCCGCTCTCTCCCGGACGACGCATCGCCCTGCTGGGCTGGGCACAGTCGACGGGGGCTTACATCCTCGACAAGGACCTCGACGGCGACTTCCACTTCGCCGGTCCGCCGCCCGAGGCCCTGAAGGCGACGGATGCCGCAGACTGTGTCATTCACCTCGGCAGCCTGGCCTGCAGCATCGCGCCGAGCAAGCGGCTTGCCTATGTCGTGCTGCCCAGCCGGTTGGTGGACCCCTTCTGCCAGGCGATGGCGCTGACGCACGGCCAGCCTTCGTTGCTGGAGCAGGCCGTGCTGAGTGACTTCATCGCCGAGGGCCATTGGGCGCGCCACATCCGGCATCTGCGCTCGGTGTATGGCTTGCGCGCCGATGCGCTGCGCCACCACCTGGACCGCCACTTCGGGCATTGGCTGCAGTTGCCGTCGATCCAGCGCGGCCTGAGCGTCACGGCTCGCTTGCCGGACGGCATCCGCGACGCGGAGGTCGCTGCCCAGGCCGACGCGGCCGGCGTGTCGGTCACGCCGCTGTCAGCCTATCGGTTGGCGCATGCCACCCCTGCGGGATTGCGCCTGGGGTTCGCCGCGTTCTCGGAGGTGAGCATCCGCTCGGGCGTGCAACTGCTGGCGCGCGCCATCGGATAGCCGGCCTGCTCGCCTGCGACCGGCCCACGTGCCGCCGACGGCGCGAGTTGCCGTTGCCGGCGCGCCCTTGCGGCCCACTCCTACAGGCGCCGCGTCATCATTCGCTGACCATCTCCTGGCGCCGGTTGCGCGAAGGAGCTGTCATGAGTTTGCACCGCCTTGCCGTGTCGACGATGCTCGCCGTGGCCGTCGTGCTCGCCTTGCTGTATGTCTGCACCTTGCCGATAGCGCCGGGGCTGCGCGAAGGCATGCCGGTGCCGTCTCGCCTGGAGACCGAAGCGCCTTCTGCTGCGCCCATCGACGCCACGCGCCCGCTTCCCGTGGAGCGTGTCAACGACGCCCAAACCCTGCGCCACCTGGCCTGAGCTGCGCACGCCGCGCTGGCGCAGCCCCCTGCATCTCCCGCACTGAACCGAGACCCCCATGAGCCTTCGCAACCTTCTCCCGTCCATCCTCATCGGCGCCGTCGCAAGCGCCCGCTCCATGACGCCGATGGCTTCCATCGCGTTGGCGCGGTTTGCCGGCCGACGCACGCCGGGGCATCTCATGCTGCTGGACCGCCCGGTGTTCAAGGCTGGTGCCGTGCTGATGGGCGCTGGCGAGCTGCTGGGCGACAAGATGAAGACGGCGCCTGACCGCACCGTGTTCCTCGGCCTGGCGGCCCGTGTGATGAGCGCCGGCATCGCCGGTGCCGCGCTCGCGCCCAAGGGCAGCGAGCGCGAGGGCGCGGCGGCTGCGGTGGCGACCGCGGTGCCGCTGGCCTACGCGACGCTGGCCGTGCGCAAGCGCGCCATGGCGCGCATGGGCCAGACCCGCAGCGGGCTGATCGAAGACGCGCTGATCGTGACGGCGGGCGCTGCCATCGTGGCACTGTGCATGGGCCGCACCAGCCGCTGACCCGCGCGACGGCACCTTGACAGTCCCTGCCTGGAAGGCAGTGCCGCGCGAGTGCTGCGGCGATTTGTGCATGAAACCCGTAAAGCCGTCCTGGCCCGGCGTGGATCGGTCGCCTTTACCGGGCTGGCCACGACGTCCGGCCTGCCCGGCCGGCGCGCCGGCAGCCCGCTGACCCGCAGCAGCACTGGGCGGCGCCGGGGCCACCAAGCGGGCGCGGGCATTGCCACAGGGGTCTGGCCGGACCCCCGGCTCTCGAAGTGCGAACTTCGCAACCAAGCGGCGCCCCCGCCAAGGATCCCATGACAACCACCCCCATGATCGCAACGGCGCCCGACGCCATCCAGTTGCTGAGCAACGACCATCGCGAGGTCAAGGCGCTCTTCAAGGCCTACCAGCAACTGGCCGATGCCGACGGCGACGACGAGGAGAAGGAGCAGCTGGCGCAGGAGATCTGCACCAAGCTGACGGTGCATGCGGACGTCGAGGAAGAACTGTTCTACCCCGCCGTGCGCGACGTGCTGCCGGATGAGGAAGACCTCGTTGACGAGGCCGCCGTCGAGCATGCCTGCGCCAGGGAGCTGATCGTCCAGATCGAGCAAAGCGCCCCGGACGAGCCGATGTACGACGCCAAGGTCAAGGTCCTGGGCGAGTATGTCGACCACCACGCCCGTGAAGAAGAGGACGTCCTGTTCCCCAAGGTCCAGGCGAGCGGGCTCGACATCGTCGGGCTGGGTCAGGACATGGCACAGCGCATGGACGAACTGCTGGCCGACATGGCGGACGACGCATGAACGCCGCACTTCCCGTCGGAAGTCATCCGTCCACCGACCGGCGCATGCCTATCGGTGAGCGGCATGAGGCCCCGCCGAGCCCCGGCGTGTGCTGGGGCGCGGTCCTTGCGGGCGCTGCGGGAGCGGCCTCGTTGTCGCTGATCCTGCTGATGCTCGGCGTGGGGCTGGGCCTCTCGTCCGTCTCGCCCTGGTCGGGCGAGGGCGTGTCGGCGCAGGCGTTCGGGTTGTCGACCATCCTCTGGCTGACCTTCACCCAGCTCGCGGCCTCCGGGCTCGGGGGCTACCTGGCCGGGCGGCTGCGCACGCGTTGGGCCGGCGTGCAGGCCGACGAGGTGTACTTCCGCGACACGGCGCATGGTTTCCTCGCGTGGTCGCTGGCCGCGTTGGTCAGCGCCGGCCTGCTGGGCAGCGCCGCGGGTGTCATCGTGGGCGCCGGCGCCAAAGCGGGCGGTACGGTAGCGGCCACGGCTGTCACCGCAGCAGCGCCGTTGGCTGCCCAGGCGGCCAGCGCGGCGGGCCCCGGGTATTTCGTGGACGGGCTGTTCAGGCGGGATCTGGGCGCCGCTGCCAGCGCTGCATCGGCCGGTGCCGACGCCAGCGCTGGTTCCGCCATGCCGTCACCCTCCGCCACCGCCAGCGCTGAAGGCATGCGCATCTTCGCGAACGCGGTGAGCACGGGCGCGCTGCCGCAGGACGACGTTCGCCAGCTCGGTCGCCTGGTGTCGCAACAGACCGGCATGCCGCCGGCAGACGCCGAGCGGCGCGTCGTCGACACGTTCAACCGCATGCAGACCCAGGCCGAGGCCACCCGGCAGGAGGCCAAGGCTGCAGCGGACAAGGCGCGCAAGGCGGCGGCGAAGGCGGCCCTGTGGGGCTTCGTGGCCCTGCTGATCGGTGCGTTCACCGCGAGTTGGTCCGCCACGCTGGGCGGCCGTCATCGCGACCAGTTCTGACAAGGAGAAGACGATGCGATCCCTGCTGTTGTGGTTCCTGGGCGTGCCCATCCCGATCATCATCCTGATCGCGCTGTTCCTGCGTTGAAAAGCGCGGTGCCAGCTGCCCGTCCAGCGCCGGCGTCGCGAGCTTCGCGGCGTCGGCGCTTTGTACTTCATCAACGCTGACCGAGCGCCAGTCGCTTGAACGCCGTGAGCGCCTGGGCCACGACCTGGTCCATGTTGTAGTACTTGTAGCTGGCCAGGCGCCCGAGGAAGGTCACGTCGGTGAGTTGTTCCGCGTCGGCTTCGTAGCGGCGGAACAGCGCCGTGTTCTCCGCCCGCGGCACGGGGTAGTAGGGGTCGCCTTCCGCGCGCGGGTACTCGTACACCAGGGATGTCGCGTCGTGGCGCTGGCCGGTCAGGTGCTTGAACTCCGTCACGTGGGTGTAGAGGTGGTCGTTCGGGTGGTGCCCGGGACATCCTCGGTCACGAGTTCATGGGCATCGTCGAGGACGTGGGTCCGGGCGTCACGCAACTGCGCAAAGGCGACCGGGTCGTCATGCCTTTCACGATCTCGTGCGGCGATTGCATGTTCTGCACGCGCCAGCTCTTTGCGGCCTGCGAGACGACCAACCCGGGGCGCGGCACGATCCTGAACCGCAAGGACATCCGGCCCGGTGCAGGCCTGTTTGGCTACAGCCACCTCTATGGCGGCTACCCCGGCGGCCAAGCCGAGTTCGTGCGCGTGCCAAAGGCCAATGTGGGGCCGCTGCTGATTCCGGACTCGAGCCTTCGCGACGAGCAGGTGCTGTTCCTGTCAGACATCCTGCCCACGGGCTACCAGGCCGCGGTCAACGCCGAGGTGGGGCCGGGCTCCACGGTGGCCATCGTCGGGGCGGGGCCGGTGGGGCTGATGGCCGCTGCCTGCCGCCGCATGCTGGGTGCCGAGCAGATCTTCATGATCGACCACCACCAGTACCGGCTGGATTTCGCTGCGGCCACCTACGGTGTCGTGCCGATCAACTTCGACCAGGTGGACGACCCCGCCGCCTACATCATCGATGCCACGGGCCATCACGGTGTGGACGCGTCGATCGACGCGGTGGGCTTCGAGGCCAAGGGCAGCACGACGGAGACGGTACTCACCACCTTGAAGCTCGAAGGCTCCAGCGGTGCGGCGCTGCGCCAGGCCATCGCGGCCACGCGGCGCGTCAACGCGGCAAGCGTGGTGCCCGCCGTGTCGGCGGGTCAGCTGCCGCCGTAGCCTTCCCTCACGTTGGCGAGCGCGTCCTCGCTCTGCTGCTTGAGCTTCTCCACGCTTTCGGGGCTGTGGGCCTGCTCGCCTTTGGCGGGTGCGTCGCCGCTGCCCTTGTCCTGGCGGCCCTGGCCTTGGCCGGGTCGGTCAGGCTGCTGCGGCTCGGCGCGGGGCGGGGTTCGATGCCTGGGGTCGTCATGGTTCATGGAGGCTCCTTGGGTGGAACCTCACCGCCGGCAATCGGCACGCCGCCTCGGTCGGGCGACGTCGAGTGGGCAGCGCGCACGCGGGGTTCAGCGCCTCTCGCGTTCGGACTTCCCGTCGGCCGCAGCGGTGTGGGCGTCGGCGCGCTCGAAGGCGCGCGGCAGCTTCGTCAGCAAGCCGTGCTCGGCATGGGCGACGTAGCCCTCCAGCACGGCTTTCTCGATCAGCAGCCGGCTGTCCTGCAGCGTGAGCCCATGGACGGCGAGGGCGCTGAGGAAACCCATTTCGTTGAAGCTGTCAGGCAGCGAAGCCAATGAGCCGCGCAGGGCCATGTCGATGTTCATGTGATCCTTGAGTCGGCGAGCGCGCGATGGCGGTCCGGCTGGGCCGGGCGCCTGGCGACGCCAGGCGTTCTTGTTGGGGGCGCCGGCGTCGTTGCCTGGCGCGGCTGGCCCGTGGCGGGCGACGTGCAGCGTCTCACATCCCGGCCGCGCGGGCTGTCAGACGCGGCCCTGTTGCTGCGCCCCGAGGGGTGGTCAGCGCGGCGCGCTGAGCAAACGGTCCAATTGGGCGAAGTCGATCGGCTTCATCAGGTGGCCGTCGAAGGCGTCCAGCTCCACGGTCTTGAGGGCGCCCGTCACGGCCACCACGGCGATGTCCTCGCCAAATCGCTGGCGCAGCCGCGTGGCCAGGGAATGCCCATCCAGGTCGGGCATGAAGATGTCGATCAGCGCGACATGCGGCGAGAACGACTCGGCAATGTGCAGGGCTTCCTCAGCGTGGGTGACGAAGCGCACCTCCCGGCCCTCCATCTGCAGGCAAAACGCGAGCGATTCCGCGGCGTCGGCATCGTCATCGACCACCAGCACGCGCAGCGCGCCGGCGTCGTGCGCGTCATGCAGGGCCGGCAGTGCGGGCGTCGGGTTCATGGTTTCAGACTGTCTGGGGAATCGGGCCCCAGCGGCCCGGGGACTAGTACCTAGGCCCGCCGTCGTGCGGTGAGCTGACGGGCTGGACAATACTGTATATATTCACAGCATGTCATCCGCCCGAACCCGCATCGCCGCGGCGCAGCCCGCTCTCGTTCCGCTGGACTCCATCAAGGGGCGCGGCACGGCGACGGCCATGCCGCACCGCTTCGAGCAGCGCGAGCGCGAACAGTACGACGACGGCTGGGGCACGCTGGAGCAATCGGCTGCCGAGGAGCACCTGCCGCCCGCCACGCAGGTCATCGAGGAACACGCCAAGAAGATCGTGAGCGCCAACCAGTCGCCCGACATCTCGTTCGACTATTCCATCAACCCCTACCGAGGCTGCGAGCACGTTATGCGGCGACGAAAGATGTTCAGTGGAAAGGGTTGCCGTAGGGGGTGGAGTGCATTTGTGTTTTTGCGGAACTCTTGAGTTCGAGTAGCCGGGGAGGTCCGGAGGGGGATCACGACCCTGTGGATAACTCAGTAGTGGGAAATCGTTCATGAGTTCATCTGAGACACCAATGCACTTGGTAATGGGCCGTGGCCCTGGATCAAACACCTGATCACGTTTCGAAGCCTGGACTCGCGAGAAGGAGATCATGTATTGACACTCGCCCAGAACGGATCCCCCGGGGGTCTGTTCACCAAGAGCTTCATCACTACCGGTTGAAGGAAGCGCGGCTTGGGAACCCGTTCACACCCAGAGCACGGCCGCGCACTACTCGTTTCAGAACTTCATTCGCGGTTTGCGCATACGTCTTGGGAAGTGCGACTACCCGGTGGCATTCGAGAGTGTGTGGCGGGCCTCTCCGGAGTACGGACTCGGCGCCGACTGGCCTCAACCTGCCCTCTGGTTCTGCGGCGAGCGTTTGAATTGCGATCGGCTTGCCTTTGGCAACGCGGATGCGCTGTCCCGGTTGAATCCGGGTGCGCCTCTGCGGACGCAGGGTGCATCCAAGCGCTGGGCCGCCGCGAATCTTGTTCGCGACGAATAGTGCGTCACCCGCCTCTGCCACTTCCTGACGACGCACTTAGGAGGCCCGTTTCGCATCGATAGCCTTCGCAGGCTCGCCGCCATGCTGAATGAACGCGGGTCGTCCGATCGCTGGTACAGCGAGGGTCAGGGTGAGGCATTGGTGGAGTTGGTGGCGTAAGCCTTGAGCTCCGGCGCGTCGGCCCTGCCGTAAGACGTTCTGGCGCGGCAGGAGTTTGTCGAGATGGCGGTTGCCTTCGGAGCCAAGATCATCTCAAGCTTTGGCTGTCCAACAGATGAAGCTGTGATCGCAGTCGAGAATACGCGTTAAGTGGACGGGTTAAACACCTCCAGCCAACTACGCTAGACCTAAACCGATTGCGCTTCTTGACCATGAGGCCTGTGTCAGAAAGATCGTTGGCGCGTTGGAGGGCGCTCGATGCGGCCTGCGTGGTCGAAGCGTTGGCCGACTTCGCCAAACGAGACGAGACCTACGCCCCGACAAAGAATCCGAGCAGCACTCGGTGGCATGCAACTGTCCTCGGGCAGGAGTTTGAGCTTTTGTTGTCGGGACCAAAATTCTGGGACACCCGGGCAAACATCGGGGGCGGTGGTGCCATCGACCTGGTCATGCACTTGGGCCGATGCGACTTTCGAGAGGCGGCTAGATGGATCAGAGTCGCTGGAATCTAAAAAAGTTCGGCAAATGCTGTTCGCCAGCCCAGAACAAAGAGAGCGCTCGAGGAGTGATGTATTCTCTACTCGCTGCGTTGAACAGCGACTTGCGCTGTGCGGATGCCGTGGGTTCCAACGGATGTTGGAAGCGGGTGTCGAGCACCGGGCAAGTCGCTGCTCAGTGCAGATATGGTCTGCCTTCGAGCCAATGCGTCCGACACTCGTCGACAGGGCGAGTTAGGTTGCCCCTGCCCGCAAAGCATTAAGTCTGTTGATGCGCCGCGAGCCGCGCGAGGCACGGCCCCGCCGTTAGAGCGTCTACAGACCAGCTTCAGTCAAGCGACATATCTAGTTGTACTAGCTGATCGCCACACACCAGCAGGCAAGAGCGGCGACTACCCTCCGACGGGATGCGAGATTGCGCTGCCCATCTGTGCCCGGAGTCGCAACAGCGCTTTGCCGCACCCGTCACTCGGTGGCGGCGTCTTCACATTCGCCGTAGCGCCCGCCTTTCGATGCGATAGCTCCGAATTCCGAGGACGTTGTCACCGACCGCCATATAGGAGCCGGTCCGTGATCGGCATGTAGGAGCCAGTGACTGACCGGCATATTGGAGCCACTGCGTGATCGGCGTAATGGAGCCGGCGCCGGATCGGCATATAGAAGCCAGCTGGCACGGGTG
>JAEUPJ010000046.1 GCA_016790285.1 Roseateles sp.
GGGCGTGCTCTTCAAGAAGTTCGCCGGCATCGACGTCTTCGACCTCGAAGTCGCCGAGAACGACCTGGACAAGCTCGTCGACGTGATCGCGGCGCTGGAGCCCACCTTCGGCGGCATCAACCTCGAGGACATCAAGGCGCCGGACTGCTTCTACGTCGAGCGCAAGCTGCGCGAGCGCATGAAGATCCCCGTCTTCCACGACGACCAGCACGGCACCGCCATCGTCGTGGGCGCGGCCTTCCTGAACGGCCTGAAGGTCGTGGGCAAGGACATCAAGCAGGTCAAGCTCGTCACCTCGGGCGCGGGTGCCGCGGCACTGGCCTGCATCTCGCTGCTCGTGAAGCTCGGGCTGCCCAAGGAAAACATCTGGGTGACCGACCTGGCCGGCGTCGTCTACGAGGGCCGCACCGAACTGATGGACCCGGACAAGGCCGAGTACGCCCAGAAGACCGACGCGCGCTCGCTGCGCGAGGTGATCAAGGGCGCGGACGTGTTCCTGGGCCTGTCCGCCGGCGGCGTGCTCAAGGCCGACATGGTCGCCACGATGGCGGCCCATCCGCTCATCTTCGCGCTGGCCAACCCCACGCCCGAGATCCTGCCGGAAGAGGTCAAGGCGGTGCGCGACGACGCCATCATGGCCACCGGCCGCACCGACTACCCCAACCAGGTCAACAACGTCCTGTGCTTCCCCTACATCTTCCGCGGGGCGCTGGACTCGGGCGCCACGACGATCAACGTCGAGATGGAGATCGCGGCCGTGCAGGCCATCGCCGACCTGGCGCAGGCCGAGCAGAGTGAAGTCGTGGCCGCGGCCTACGTCGGCGCGACGCTGTCCTTCGGCCCCGAGTACCTGATCCCGAAGCCGTTCGACCCGCGGCTCATGATGCGCATCGCGCCCGCCGTGGCCAAGGCTGCGGCCGACTCCGGCGTGGCGGCCCGCCCCATCACCGACTGGGACGCCTACCGCGAAAAGCTGCAGAGCTTCGTCTACGCCTCGGGCAACACGATGAAGCCCATCTTCACCGCCGCCAAGCGCGCGCCGAACAAGCGCGTGGCCTATGCCGAAGGTGAAGAGGAGCGCGTGCTGCGCGCGGCGCAGGTCGTCGTCGACGAGGGCCTGGCCCGGCCGACGCTGGTGGGCCGCCCGTCCGTCATCGCCGAGCGCGCCGAGCGCTTCGGCCTGCGCCTGCAGCACGGGCGCGACTACGACGTCGTCAACGTCGAGCACGACGACCGCTACCGCGACTACTGGCAGACCTACCTGCGCATGACCGAGCGCAAGGGCGTGACCCAGCAGCTCGCCAAGATCGAGATGCGCCGCCGCCTGACGCTGATCAGCGCCATGCTGCTGCACAAGGGCGAGGTCGACGGCATGCTCTGCGGCACCTGGGGCACCACGGCCACCCACCTGCAGTACATCGACCAGGTCATCGGCAAGCGCGCGGGCGTCAAGACCTACGCGTGCATGAACGGCCTGATCCTGCCGGGCCGCCAGGTCATGCTGGTGGACACCCACGTCAACTACGACCCGACGGCCGAGCAGCTCGCCGAGATCACCATCATGGCCGCGCAGGAGATGTGCCGCTTCGGCCTGACGCCAAAGGCGGCGCTGCTCTCGCACAGCAACTTCGGCACGAGCGACAAGCCGTCGGCCGTGAAGATGCGCGACACGCTGGCCCTCATCCAGCAGCTTGCGCCGTGGCTGGAAGTCGACGGCGAGATGCACGGCGACACCGCCCTGGACGCCGCCTACCGCAAGCAGCTCATGCCGCACAGCCCGCTCACCGGCGAAGCCAACCTGCTCGTGCTGCCCAACATCGACGCTGCCAACATCTCCTACAACCTGCTCAAGACGGCGGCCGGCGGCGGCATCGCCATCGGCCCCGTGCTGCTCGGCGCGGCCAAGCCGGTGCACGTGCTGACGCCCTCCGCCACCGTGCGGCGCATCGTCAACATGACGGCGCTGACCGTGGCCGATGCGAACGCCGCACGCGGCTGAACGGTCGATCAGCGCCCCGGCGCGGTACGCGGGGGAACGGGACAAAAGCGCCCGGACTCCCCCAATTGACAGAAGTTTTCATGCCGAAAACTTCGTCATGAGCGCGTCACACATCTCGTAAAAACAAGCACTTAGACGCATGTGAGCGCAGGCTCACATGCCCACATTCCAGACTTGGCCGCCCGGCTGCGGCTTGAGCTTTTGGGGCCCCTTCGGTACCATGATGGTTTTCCGTTCAGGGTAAACCCGTGTCTTTGCTCTCGTGGCTGGCGCGCTCCGGCGCCAAGGCGGTCACCACCGCCCTGCTGCTTTCCGGCCTCGCCGGAGGTGCGCAAGCCAAGGAAGCCCCTCCCACCGCAACGCCCGCTCTGGCTGAAATTTCGCTGAGCGAGCTGCCCGCCCAGGCGCAGGAAACCCACCGGCTCGTGTTCGCTGGCGGCCCGTTTCCATATACCAAGGACGGCGTGGTGTTCGGCAATCGCGAGCGCCTGCTCCCCCGCAAGGCTCGCGGCTTCTACCGCGAATACACGGTCAAAACCCCTGGCGCGCGCAATCGGGGCGCTCGTCGTCTCGTCTGTGGCGGCACCCCGCCCACGGCGCCTGAGGTTTGTTATTACACCGACGATCACTATGCCAGCTTCAAGCGCATCCGCGCGGCAGCTGGCCGGTGAAGGTCGAAGGTTCGGCAGTTTTGTGACTTGAAAGGAGGAACGCGACCATGCTTTTGCAGACCGTCCGTCCCAATATCGTGCAGGCCATACGGGCCTACCGGGTCGAGGACTTGATGCAGGCCGCCCAAGAAGCGGGCCAGCATTTCCTGTACGCCAACCTGTCGGAGGCGCAGTCCAAGCAGGACGTGCTCGACGGGATCGCCCAGGCTTTCCTCTTCCCTGCTCACTTCGGCAAGAACCTGGACGCCCTGCATGACTGCATGACCGACCTCGTCCACAAGGCCGGCAGCCAGCCGGGCTTCGTGGTGGTGCTGGAGCAGCTGCCTGACAACGTGCGATTCGATCGAGAGGCTCGCGAGCAGTTGCTCGATGTCTTCCGCGACACGGCCGACTACTGGGCCGACCGGAAGGTGCCTTTCCGGTGTTTCTATTCTTTTCAGTAGCCCGCTCCCAAGAAAACGGGTCATGGGAGCGGGCTGCTGAGGTGGCCCCGGTGGTTGAAAAGCCTGCGCCGAAAAGCGCGAAGACGATTGGCAATCCCAACTTCGGCATGAACATGCCGATGATGTGCAGTGCCTTCGATACGTCCATGTGGCTCAATGCCGCATAAGAAGACCCCCCGTACCGGCTGACGCCGGCCCCCCGAGGGGGCGCAGTCAGTGGCCCGGCGAAGCCGGATCCACGACTGCTGCTGTAGGAAGCAAAGCCCGCCTTGTGCGGGCTTTGTTGTTTGCGGGAGGCGCTCAGGCGGGCTTTGTTGTTTCTGCAGCCTGGACGGCGAGGGCGAGATTCACGAATTCGTGGACGGGCACTTCCTCGGCGCGGCGCTGCAAATCGAAGTGGCCCGAGAAGCCGCGCTCGGTCAGCCAGTGGCCCAGGCTGTGGCGCAAAAGCTTGCGGCGCTGAGAGAAAGCGCTGGCGACCAGCTCGCCGAGCAACACGGGGTTCACAGCGGGCGGCGTCTTCAGCGGCAGCATGCGCACGATGGCCGAATCCACCCGCGGCGGCGGGTCGAACGCCTCGGGCGGCACGTCCAGCACCGACTCGATGTCGTAGCGCCACTGCAGCATCACGCTCAGCCGGCCGTAGTCCTTGCCGCCGGGGCCGGCGGCCATGCGGTCCACGACTTCCTTCTGCAGCATGAAGTGCTGGTCGACGACGTCGTCCACCACGGGCAGCAGGTGAAACAGGATGGGCGTGGAGATGTTGTAGGGCAGGTTGCCCACCACGCGCAGCTTCGCGCCCTTGGCGACAGCCAGCGCGTGGAAGTCGACCTTGAGCACGTCGCTCTCGATGACCTCGACGTCGTCACGCTTGCGCAGGCGCGCCGCCAGGTCGCGGTCGAGCTCGATGACGGTCAGCGGCTTGTGCCGCTCCAGCAGCGGCAGCGTCATCGCGCCCAGGCCCGGCCCGATCTCCACGAGCGTTTCACCCGGCTGCGGGTCGATCAGGTCGACGATGGCCTCGATCAGCACCCTGTCGGTCAGGAAATGCTGCCCGAACCGCTTTCTCGCGATGTGTGGCTTCATGCGCAACTGCGACCAGGCGAGCGCAGCCCCGCAAGCCGTCGGGGGGAAGCGATCAATCCAGCCATTCGCGGACTTCGACGAAGGCCTTGTTGCGCAGGTCCTTGACCCACTCCTGGTAAGCCTCGTCGTACTTCTGTTCACGCAGCGCCGCGCGCGCCTGGTCGCGCAGCTGCTTCATCTCGATCTCGACGTTGCGGCGCTCCAGCACCTGGATCAGGTGCACACCGAAGCGCGACACGACGGGCCCCGAGATGCCCTTGAGCGGCAGCGCGTTCATCGCTTCCTCGAACTCGGGCACGAAGCCGCCGGCGCCCATCCAACCCAGGTCGCCGCCCTCGGGGGCGCTGCCGTCCTCGGAATACGCCTTCGCGATGTCCTCGAACTTGGCCTGGCCGGTCTCGATCTGGCGCTTGTACTCGGCCAAGCGGCGGGCGGCCACTTCGGCCGTAAGCTGAGCCGACGGGCGCAGCAGGATATGACGGGCGTGGGTCTGGACGCTCTGCGTGAGCGAGGCGCCGCCCTGGCGCTCCACGACCTTCAGGATGTGAAAGCCGGCGCCGGTGCGCAGCATCTCGGGCGCGACCTCACCGCTTTTCAGGCCCTTGACGGCCTGCACGAACACGTCCGGCAGGCGGTCTGCCGGGCGCATGCCGATCTCGCCGCCGCGGGCCTTGTTGCTGTCTTCGGAGACCTCGCGGGCCACCTTCGCGAAGTCCTCGCCGCCCTTGATGCGGGCCAGTGCCGCCTCGGCGCGGGCGCGGCGCTCGGCCACGACGCTTTCCGCCGAGCCATCGGGCACCGGCACGAGCACCTGGGCCAGGTTGATGGCGCCACCCGCGGCCAGCTCGGCGCGCTTCTTGTCGAGGTAGGCGTCGATCTCGGCGTCGGTGACCCTGATGCGGCCCTGCACCTCGCGCTCGCGCACGCGCTCGGTCATCATCTGGTCGCGCAGGTTCTCGCGGAAGCTCTTGTAGTCGGTGCCGTCCTGCTTGAGGCGCTCGCGCAGCTGCTCCATCGTGAGCTTGTTCTGCGCCGCGACGTTGCCCACCACGCGGTCGAGTTCGGCCTCGTCGACGCGGTTGCCGTTCTCACGGGCGTAGGTGACGAGCACGCGGTCCTCGATGAGGGCCTCCAGCGCCTGCTTGCGCAGGCCGGCCGTCTCGGGCATGACCTCGCCGCGCTGGCGCGCCTCCTGGCGCAGCCGCTCGGTGCGCTGCACGACCTCGCTGGCGGCCACGACGTCCTGGTTGACGACGGCGGCAATGTAGTCCCCCGGCTGCAGCGTGGGCTTCTGTGCCGAGGCCTGGAAAGTGGCCAGGGCCAGCATCACGGCAAGAATGGGGGGAGCGAGACGAAGCATCATGGTTGGAAATCTGAACTCGGCGAGCGATCGGAGCTCAGCCTTCGGTAACCGGGAACATTGTCCTTCAAGACCTTGAGTGCGTTGGAACCGACCTGTGACAGGCCGACCAGCTCCAGCTGCAGCATCAGCTGCGTCTTGGTTTCAGCGCGGCCGGTGGACAGCCGCTCCACGCCCCAGCGCAGCACCCAGCAGCCCGCGTCGTACTCGAAGCCGAGCACCGAGTCCGTCAGGCGCTTGTCGCGCAGCGAGTACTGCACGCGGCCGGCGCTGTACCAGGCGCCCCCGCAGGAATTGCTGTTGGCGCCGCGCGAAGTGACGGGCGTGCCGTAGATCGGCCACTGCCAGGCGAGCTCCACCTGCTCGCTCTGCGCGCGGGCAAAGCGGTAGGCCACGCTGACCGTCTTGAACGGCCCCGGCGAGTAGCGCGCGCGCATGACCGAACGCACCGAGCGGTTGGTTTCCGGGTTGAACTCGAGCGTGCCGTCGGCCCACCAGCGTTCGTCCAGGTGCGCGGCCGCCGCCAGCAGCAGGTCGGAGAAACGCTGGGTCACGGGCTGGCCGTCCGGCGTGATGCGCTGGTCGCGGAACAGGAAGCGCTGCACCACGCCCAGGCGCAGGATCTCCTCGCCCTGGGCGGCACTCACCCAGCGGCTCGTGGCCCCCACGCTGAGCGCGTGCAGGTCCGACACCCGGTCGACACCCGAGAACGGGTTGTCGGTGTAGATGGAGTCGAAGTTGAAGTCCTTGGCCGCGGAGTCGAAGTTCGGCAGGTTGGTCTGGTCGCGAAAGGGCGTGTTCACGTAGAGCAGGCGCGGCTCCAGGCTTTGGCGGTAGTCGCGGCCGAACAGCGTCGTGTCGCGCTCGAACACCCAGCCATGGTCGATGCTCAGCGTCGGGATGACGCGGCCCATCCGGCGGCGGCCATCGGCCTGCGGCTCGTCGAGGTCGTAGGCGGCGGCGTTGAACGACGCCCGCGGGATGAACCACCAGGCCTCGCCGCCCAGCGGCGCCGCCACGTGCCCCAGGGCATGCAGGCGCTGGCCGCCGCGCGGCTGGGCCGGCCGGGCCGAGCCGGGCAGGTCAAAGCGGTTGTATTCGAGCTCCAGCCCGCCCTCCAGACGCGCCTTGCGGCCCCAGGGGCGGAAGCTGTCCAGCACGGCCTCGTCGGCCGCCGTCGTCACGCGCACGCCGATCTGGGGGCTGCGCTGGTAGGGCGTGTCGAACTGCGACAGCACGTCAGTGCCCTGCAGGGTCTGCCAGCGCTGGATGCGGGCGTAGGTGTCGATGACGCCCCAGGACAGCTCGCGCTGGCGGTTGAGCGTGAAGTCGCTGGCCAGCAGGCGAGGCGTCTGGCTCTCGACGCGGCGCGAGAGGTCCTTCCAGTAGTCGTCATCCGACACGCGCTCGCTCTTGAGGCGGTAGCGCCAGTCGCCGAACACCTGGCCATCGTTGTTGAACTTCAGGCTCCAGCGCGAGCGGCCGAAGACGCGGTCGCCTGGCAGCAGGTCGACGTTGATGCGGCCGGCGTGGCCCGGCTCCAGGTAGCGGAACTCGCTGTCCAGGCCCACGCCGCGCTTGGTCATGACGAAGGGCGTGAAGGTGGCGTCGCGCTGCGGGGCGATGTTCCAGTAGTAGGGAACGCCGGTTTCGAGGCCGCCCCGGTTGTCCAGGAAGATGTTGGGCGGCAGCCAGCCGGACTTGCGCGCCGAGCTGAGCGGGAAGCTCAGCGACGGCGCCGCCAGGATGGGCACGCCCAGGAAGTGCAGCACGGCGCCGTCGGCCACGCCCTCGTTGCCGGCCAGGTCCAGCTGCAGCTTGCGGGCCGTCACCTGCCACGCCGGCTCCTGGCCCTCTACCGCAGGGCAGCTGCTGTAGCTGCCGTCCACGGCGCTCATGTGCTCGCTGTCCTGGAACTTCAGCACCTGGGCCTTGCCCGCGCCGCCGGTGGCCGCCAGGTAGAAGCTCGGCGTGAGGAACTCGCCCTCGAAGCGGCTCACGTACATCTGCAGCAGCGGCCCGGTGAAGACGTTGCCGTTGTGGTTGATGCGCACGTTGCCCTCGGCGCGGGCGAAGTCGTCCACGACGCGGTAGCTGAGCTTGTCGGTGTTCAGCAGCAGCTCGCCGTAGCGCAACTCGACGCCGTCGCTGCCCTCGGCCAGCTGGTCCATCTGGGCCGACAGCTTGGTGGCGGAGATGACCAGCGCCGGCTTGGCCGCGCCGGGCTTGGCGGGCGCGCCGAGCACGCGGCTCGTGCGCAGGGGCACGGTGGCGTCCGGCGCGTCGGCCGGGGCTTGCTGGGCAGATGCCTCCCAGGCGCACAGCGCCAGGGCGATCAGCGTGGTGAGGGGAGCGGGGCGGGGGAGGTGGAACGAGCGCGGCACGGGCGAAGACAAGGCTCGGAGTCGGTGAGGATGCCGGGGCCGGCGGTTCTTAGAATTTCATTATCCACGAGGGCCCCTGCCACCATGACCTTGCCGACTCCCGAACTGTTCCAGGCCCTCCTCGCCCAGCCCGCCGACGCCGACCGCCTGATGCGCGACGCCTGTGCCGCGCTGCGCCGCAAGCCACCTGCGCCAGCCCCTGTCGATGCCGACGCCCTGCGCGCCGGCCTCGCCTGCATCGCGCCCCTGCCCGACAAGGGCCTGGACACCGTGCTGCAGCGCCTGCTGGACGACGCCCCGCTTGGCGCCGCGACCGACGGCATCGCCGCCCTGCTGCGCCCGCCCATGCTGGCCTGGGACGAAGCCCAGGAGCTCGACTGGGCCGTGCGCCACTGGCAGGCGTGCAAGGCCGACGGGCAGCTGGACGACGACCTCGCCGCGGACTTCGGCGAGTACTGGCGCCGCCTGGAATGGAGCGCGCTGCGCCACCACCTCGTGGTGCTGGGACAGGGCCACGCCGAGTCGCGCCGGCTGCTGGCCTACATCGCCAAGACGGCGTCGCGCTACGTGGCCCTGGGCCCGCTCAAGCGCGCCATGGAAACGCGGCTGCCCGAGTTCTTCGAGCTGGGCTTCACCTTGAAGTGACCCGCCGCGCGGCTAGGGACAGGTCGCGCAGCCGGCGGCCACGAGCCACGGGTCCTTGTCCTCGCCGCCGAAGATCTCCAGCAGGAAGTCCAGGAAGGCCCGCGTGCGCGCCGGCACGTACTTGCGCGTGGGCATGCCCGCCCACAGCGTCGTGCCGAAGAGCCGCCACTGCGGCATGACGCGCTCCAGGGCCTGCTCCAGCAGCGCGTCTTCCACCATGAAGCTCGGCAACCCGGCCACGCCCAGGCCGTGCAGGGCGGCGGCGTAGTTGGTGTCCATGTGTGTCGTGGACAGCGCCGCGCGCGAGGGCACGATGGGCAGCGTGATCTCCTCGGAGCCGTCGCCGCGCTGCAGCGTCAGGCCGCGGGCCAGCGCCGGCGTGGGCGGCAGGAGGGCGTCATGCTGCTTGAGGTCGTGCGGATGCTGCGGCCGGCCGCGCTGGTCCAGGTACTCGGGCGAGGCGCACATGATGAACTCGCTGCGCGCCAGGCGCCGGGCGATGAAGTCGCCGTCGGGCACCTCGCGGGTCAGGAAGATGGTCAGGTCGTAGCTGTCGTCCACCGTGTCGACCGGGCCGGGCGAGGTGATCTCCAGCGTGACGAGCGGGAATTCGCGGTGAAAGCGCGGCAGGTGCTTGGCGAGCTGGTGCACGGCAATCGCCGGCGGGCACAGCACCCGCAGCAGGCCGCGCACCTCCTGCGTGGCCGATGCCGCCAGCGCCGCGGCTTCGTCGACATCGGCCAGGATGCGCCGGGCGCGCTCCAGGTAGGCGTCGCCGATCTCGGTCAGCGACAGCCGCCGCGTCGTGCGGTTGAGCAGCCGCGTGCCCAGGTGCTCTTCCAGCTCCGCCACCAGACGGGTGACGACCGCGGGCGCCAGGTCCAGCGCCCGCGCGGCACCGGCGAAGCTGCCTTCGTCGATGACGCGGACGAAGACCTTGATGGCCCGCAGCTGGTCCATCAGGGGTGGGCAGCCATCACCTGCGCCACGGCAGCCGTCAGCCGCTTGCCGTAAGGCACATGCAGGAACTCGTTGGGCCCGTGCGCATTGCTCTTGGGGCCCAGCACGCCGCAGACCATCATCTGCGCCTTGGGGAAGCCCTTTTGCAGCATGCTCATCAGCGGGATGGTGCCGCCCTGCCCGATGTAGCCCACCGGCGCGCCGAAATGCGCCTGGCTGGCCTCGTCGAGCGCCTGGCTGAGCCAGGGCGAGAGGTCCGGCGTGTTCCAGCCGGTGGCGCCAAAGGCACCAGCGCGGCCGTCGGGCGTGAACGTGACCTTGGCGTTGTAGGGCGCGTTGTCCTCCAGCAGCGCCTTGAGCTTGAGCGCGGCCTCGTTGCCGTCGATCAGCGGCGGCAGGCGCAGGCTCAGCTTGAAGGCCGTGTAGGGCCGCAGCACGTTGCCGGCGTTCTTCAGCTCGGGGAAGCCATCGGCACCAACCACCGACAGCGTGGGCCGCCAGGTGCGGTTGAGCAGCACCTCGACCGGGTCGCTCGTCACCGGCAGCACGGGGCCGCCGTCAGCGCCGCAGGCCCATGGCATGCGCTTGTAGACCTCTTCCTTCAGGATGGCGGCCGTCGCCTGCGCCTGCTCCAGGCGCGCGCCGGGGATCTCGCAGTGGAAGCTCTCCGGCAGCAGGCGGCCGGTCTTGCTGTCTTCCAGGCGGTCCAGCACCTGGCGCAGGATGCGAAAGCTCGACGGCACGACGCCCGAGGCGTCGCCGCTGTGGATGCCCTCGGTCAGCACCTCCACCTTGAGCACGCCCGAGACCATGCCGCGCAACGAGGTCGTCAGCCACAGCTGCTCGTAGTTGCCGGCGCCGGAATCCAGGCAGACGACGAGCGAGACGTTGCCCAGGCGGGCTTTCAGCACGTCGATGTAGGCCGGCAGGTCGTACGAGCCGCTTTCCTCGCAGGTCTCGATGATGCCGACGCAGCGCGGGCGCGGGATGCCCTGCTTGTCGAGCGCCATGATGGCGGTGAGTGAGGCGTAGACCGCGTAGCCGTCGTCGGCGCCGCCGCGGCCGTAGAGCAGGCCGTTTTCGTACTTGGGGGTCCAGGGGCCGAGGTCGCTGCGCCAGCCGCTGAATTCGGGCTGCTTGTCCAGGTGGCCGTACAGCACGATGGTGTCGTCGGAGCCGGCCTTGGTGGACGGCACCTCGAAGAAGATGACCGGCGTGCGCCCGGGGATGCGCACCACCTCGAGCGTGAGGCCCGCCACCTTCTTGCTCTCCACCCACGCCGCGGCCTGGGTCAGCACCTTTTCGAGGTGGCCATTGGCCGCCCAGTCGGCGTCGAACATCGGGCTCTTGGCCGGGATGGCGATGTAGTCGGTCAGCGCGGGGACGATTTCCTCGTCCCAGACGCGCTCGGCAAAACTGCCCAGGGCCTTGGCTTCGTCGGCTTGCAGGGGCAGGTGGGGGTCTCGTGCGTTCATGGCGGCTCCTTGTGCGCTTGTGGCGCATCCGAAGAGTTTAGGACGCCGCTCCGGATAACTACCGGCCTCCGGCGCCATCCCCACAACTTAGGCTCGGCGACACCATGATCCGCCTGCTGCTCCTCGCCGCTCTCGCGCTGCTGGCCGGCTGCGCCTCCGGCCCGAAGTTCACCGTCGACGACGGCCGCCCGGTCGACGAGCCCCTGCTGGCCGGCATGCGGGCCTATGGCGCCGGCGAGCGGCTCATCCGCCCGGCCATTGCGCGCAGCGCCGCGCTGAAGGACAAGGACTGCGACAAGCAGTGGGAGCTGCCCTTTGCCGTGGCCACCAGCGCTGGCTGGAGCGAGAACGACCGGGTCGCCTGGGCCCGGGCCCTGCAGGTGGACGAGCGGCTCACCGTCATCGCCGTGACGCAGGATTCGCCCCTGCCCATGGGCACGCGCATCAACCATGTCGCCGGCCAGGCCAGCGACGACGGCGAGCGGCTGCTGGAATGGCTGGCCGAAGCCCGCGACAACGGCAAGCCCTTCACCGTGGGCACGCCCGGTGGCAAGGGCGTGCGCGTGGCGCCCTTCGAAGTCTGCCGCGGCTACACGCGCTTTGCGCCACCCAACACGCCGCAGCTGCAGGACTACCACTGGCTGCTGAGCCTGCACCCGCTGGAGCTGACCCAGGCCGAACCCACGCCCGACGAGGCGCTGTGGGCGGTGCTGTGGACGCAGGGCCTCTCCGAAGAAGGCGGGGCCCGCATGAAGACCTACCACTACGCGCTCAAGATCGGCGGCACGCTCTACAACCTGGCCACGCTGGCCTCGGGCGTCAAGGCCGCAGCGCTGGCCGCGGACGCCGCGCTCAGCGCCGCCAAGAGCGCGGCCGCCAACGTCGCCAGCGACATCCTCAAGCAGCAGCTCATCGAGCAGGGCAAGGCGCTGGCGGCGCAGAAGATCCGCGAAGGCCTGGCCGACGCCGCCCAGCAGCTCACGCGCCAGCAGGTCGTGAGCGTGATGCAGGCGGCCGCGGCCAACCGCGGGGCGCTGTCGGGCATCTCGCGCATCGCCGCCACGGCCTTCGAGCGGGCGGACGCCTGGGCGTTCACGCGCATGGCGGCCCTCGGGGCGCCGCCCCTGGCCGGCTTCACGCTGCACCAGAAGCTGCTGGAGCGGCGGCTCGCGACCAACGCCTTCGTCTTCGACGCCGACCGGCTCGCCGCACTGAACAAGGTCGCCGCGGCGCGCGGTTTCGAGGCGGAGGTGGTGGCCATCCTCGGCGGGTTTCGCGCCGACACGCTGCTCGCGCAGATCGGCGCCATGCCCCTGGCCTCGGCCCAGGACAGCTTCGCCTTCGACAGCCCCGACGACCCCGGCGCCGGCCGCTTCTCACGCGGCCTGGTGGACGCCCTGCTCGACATGCCGGCGGAGTCGGCCCGCAAGAAATGAAATGCCTCGCGCTCCCGCTGCTGTTCGCAGCCACCCTGGCCGGCGCGCAGACGCCGCCGGAACCCGCCGCGAGTGCGGCTGCCGAGGCGGCTTCCGCCCCAGGCCCCGCCGCCTCGCAGGCAGCGCCCAGCCCGCCGCCGCCGAGCTGCGCGCAGCTGACGAGCCGCGCCCTCTCGGCCGACCTGCGCGCCGCCACGGCGCAGTCGCAGAACCAGCCGCTGCAGGCGCTCGTGCAGCTGCACGATGACGCCGTGGCGCAGTGGGGTGCCGCGCTGGCCACGTGCGACGGCCGTGCCCGCGAACGCGCGCAACGCAACCTCGCCGACAGCCAGAAGTCCCGCGACGCCCTGGCCGAGAAGCTGCAGGCCGGCAGCCACTGCGAGACCGCCCACCGCGACGCCGCCGCGCTGCAGGAGCTGGCGCGCAGCGCCTTCGGTGATCGACGCTTTGCCGACGCGGCGAGCCTGTACCGCAAGGCCGAGGGCATGTGGGAGCTGGCCGCCGAGCAGTGCACCGGCAGCCAGCAGCAGACCGCCCAGCGCCGCCGCGAGCAAAGCGAGATCGACGGCCACAACGCCGAGTTCTGCGCCCCGCCCTTCGAACGGGCGCGTGAGTTCTCCACCCGCTTTCGCAACGGCAGCGCCGCCCTGCCCCTGGCCGAACGCCAGACGCAGAGCCAGATCGCCGAGACCCTGTGGCGCGACACGGCCAAGGCCTGCAAGGGCAACGCCCAGGAGCTGGCCCTGAACAACGCGCAAGCCCTGGCCCGCGAACGCGGCACGCCGTGGGTGGCCACCGCGCTGCCCGGCGCGCCCGCCACCGCCACCGCAGCGCCGAAGGCGGCCGTGGCTGCGGCCCCGAAGCCGGCTGCTGCGACGCCTTCGTCGCCTTCCGCCCCCACCCCGCCCACCCCGCCCGCCGCGCAGGGCACCCGCCCCGCCGCCGCCGTCACGCTGCCGTCAGCGCCGCCGTCAGCGCCACCTGCGGCTGCACCCGCGCCGGAGCCCAAGCTCTTCGACCGCACGGCGGGCGACACCCGCTACGTCGGCCAGTTCGTTCGCAACGATGACGACACGGTCAGCGGCACCGGTCGCGTCGAGTGGAAGAACGGCGACGTGTACGAAGGCCCGCTCACGCGCAGCCGGCGCGAGGGCGTCGGCGAGATCCGCTGGGCCAACGGCCAGCGCTACAAGGGCGAGTGGGTGGCCGACCGCGCCACGGGCCGCGGCGTCATGACCTTCACGAACGGCAATCTCTACGAGGGCACGCTGCTGGACGGCGACCCCGACGGCGAAGGCAAGCTCACCTATGCCTCGGGCGACGTCTACAGCGGCCAGATCCGCCGCGGCCTGCCCCACGGCCGCGGCAGCTACGTGTGGCTCAGCGGCCAGCGCTACGAGGGCGACTGGGTGGACGACAAGCCCCAGGGCCAGGGCCGCATGCGCTTCACCAACGGCAACCAGTACGAGGGCCAGCTCACCGCCGGCCTGCCGCAAGGCCAGGGCCGCATGGTCTTTCCCAACGGCGACACCTATGAGGGCCAGTTCGAGGCCGGCAAGGCGCACGGCACGGGCAAGTACGCCTGGAAGAGCGGCGAGCGCTACGAGGGCGCCTGGTCGCGTGGCCTCAAGCATGGCCAGGGCGTCTTCCATTGGCCCACCGGCGACCGCTGGGAAGGCGTGTTCAAGGACGACGAGCGCACGGACGACGGGCACATGGTCCGCAAGGGCCACTGAGTGTCCGCCTGGCGCAAGCTGGATCCGCTACGCTGTTGACATCTGATCCCGGAGAACCCGCAATGAAGACCCTGCTCACCGCTGCCGCCCTTGCCATCGCCTTCGCCGCCCCGGCCGCCGAAGCTCGCGTGGCCAAGCACCACACCGCCCACGCCACCAGCGGCGTGCAGGCCAAGACGGCGGTCAAGAAGACGGCCAAGGCCAAGCACAAGAAGGGCGCCAAGAAGGGCCACAAGAAGACCGCCTGAGGTTGAGAGCCGAGCGCCGGGCCGCCCCAAGCCGGCCCGGTCGGGCGATGTGCAAGCGGCTCAAAGCCGCGCGCATCGCCACCCCCTCGGGGGGCAGGCCGGGCTGCCCGCGTCCAGCGTGGCAGCCTGGACGACGAGCCCGATTCCCTTCGGGCCGAGCGCCGGGCCGCCCCAAGCCGGCCCGGTCGGGCGATGTGCCAGCGGCTCAAAGCCGCGCGCATCGCCGCCCCCTCGGGGGGCAGGCCGGGCTGCCCGCGTCCAGCGCGGCAGCCTGGACGACGAGCCTGATTCCCTTCGGGCCGAGCGCCGGGCCGCCCCAAGCCGGCCCGGTCGGGCGATGTGCAAGCGGCTCAAAGCCGCGCGCATCGCCGCCCCCTCGGGGGGCAGGCCGGGCTGCCCGCGTCCAGCGCGGCAGCCTGGACGGGGGCAACATCTACTCCCGTTCGAACTTGAACACCGCCACGCTGGCCATCAGGTTGGGCAGGCTGCGCACCACCGAGCCGGCCTGCAGGCCGAAGCTGTCCAGGATCTTGAGCCGGTTCTTGCGTGCCAGCACCTCGAAGTCGGCGAAGGTGCCCACGCGGATGTTGGGCGTGTCGTACCACTCGTAGGGAAGCGCCCGCGTGACGGGCATGCGGCCGGTCAGCACCTGCAGCCGGTTGGGCCAGTGGGCGAAGTTCGGAAAGCTCACGATGCCGAGCTTGCCCACGCGCGCCGTCTCCTTGAGCATCTGCTCGGCATTGCGCAGGTGCTGCAGGGTTTCGAGCTGCAGCACGACGTCGAAGCTCTGGTCCTCGAAGATGGACAGGCCCTCTTCCAGGTTGCGCTGGATGACGTTGACGCCACGCTTCACGCAGGCCAGCAGGTTGGCGTCGTCCAACTCCACGCCGTAGCCGCTGCAGCCCTTGTGCTTGATGAGGTGCTCCAGCAGCTCGCCCGTGCCGCAGCCGAGGTCGAGCACGCGAGAGCCAGGCGGCACGAGGGCCGCGATCGCCGGGTCGAAGCTCATACCGCCACTCCCTTCAGCGCGAACCCGGTCGGCCGCTGCAGGCCCTCGGCAATGCGCTCGAAGTAGGCGCGCAGCACGCCGTGGTAGCGCGGGTCGTCGAGCAGGAAGGCATCGTGGCCGTGGGGTGCGTCGATCTCGGCGTAGGAGACGTCCAGCCGGTTGTCCAGCAGCGCCTTGACGATCTCGCGCGAGCGCTGCGGCGAGAAGCGCCAGTCGGTCGTGAAGCTGGCGATCAGGAACTTGGCCCGCGCCGAGGCGAAGGCGCGGGTCAGGTCGCCGCCGTGCTCGGAGGCGGGGTCGAAGTAGTCCAGCGCCCGGGTGATGAGCAGGTAGGTGTTGGCGTCGAAATAGTCGCTGAACTTGTCACCCTGGTAGCGCAGGTAGCTTTCGATCTGGAACTCGATCTCCTGTGTGCTGTAGCCCAGCGCCCCGCCCTTGAGCTCGCGGCCGAACTTCTCGGCCATGACGTCATCGCTCAGGTAGGTGATGTGGCCGATCATGCGCGCCACGCGCAGACCGCGCTTGGGCACCACGCCGTGGTCGTAGAAGTGGCCGCCGTGGAAGTCCGGGTCGGTCACGATGGCGCGGCGGGCCACCTCGTTGAAGGCGATGTTCTGGGCCGACAGGTTGGGCGCCGTCGCGATGGCGATGCAGTGCGACAGCCGCTCGGGGTAGCGCAGTGCCCAGTCCAGCGCCTGCATGCCCCCGAGCGAGCCGCCCAGCACCGCGGCGAGCTTCAGGATGCCGAAGCGTTCGACGACACGGGCCTGGGCGTCCACCCAGTCCTGCACCGTCACGACCGGAAAGTCAGCCCCCCAGGCGCGGCCGGTGGCCGGGTTCACGTGCATGGGGCCGGTCGAGCCGAAGCAGGAGCCCAGGTTGTTGACGCCGATGACGAAGAAGCGGTCGGTGTCCAGCGGCTTGCCCGGGCCGATGAGGTTGTCCCACCAGCCTTCGCTCCTGGCCTGGCCCGCGTAGGTGCCGGCCACGTGGTGGCTGGCGTTCAGCGCGTGGCACACCAGCACCGCGTTGCTGCGCTCGGCATTGAGCTGGCCATAGGTCTCGACCATCAGGTCGTAGGGCCCGAAGCTGGCCCCGCTGCGCAGCGGCAGCGGCTCGTCGAAATGAAAACTCTGCGGCGATACGTCGCCGATGCTACGGCCCGTCATG
Organism: Roseateles sp.; assembly: GCA_016790285.1. Lineage (GTDB taxonomy): Bacteria > Pseudomonadota > Gammaproteobacteria > Burkholderiales > Burkholderiaceae_C > Pelomonas. The sequence goes on from JAEUPJ010000046.1 coordinate 16,623, forward strand.
GCCCACTCCAAAAAACAAAACCGGCGGCCACTGTTGCGGACGCCGGTTCTACGGAGTCCTGTTTAGCGGCATTTGTAGAGCGCCCGCAATCCGGAACAAATCGGCGCTATGGACGGCATTCTAAAGGCGTCAGGACTGAGCCTCCAGCCGGAACTGCGCCACCGCTCCCGACAGCAGCTGCGACTGCTCGCGCAGGCTCTCGGCTGCCGCAGCGGACTGCTCCACGAGCGCGGCGTTCTGCTGGGTCATGTGATCGAGCTTGCTGACCGAGCCGTTGACGGCCTGGATGCGCGCGCTCTGGTCGGCCGCACCGGCGGCGACCTCGCCGATCATGTCGCTCACGCGCTGCACGGCGTCCACGATCTGCTGCATGGTGGCACCCGCGTGCTGCACCTGGCGCGCGCCGGCATCGGTGCGGGCGACGCTGGCCTCGATCAGGGTCTTGATCTCGCGGGCCGCACCCGCCGAGCGCTGGGCCAGCGCCCGCACCTCGCCGGCCACCACGGCAAAGCCGCGGCCCTGCTCGCCCGCGCGCGCCGCCTCGACGGCCGCGTTCAGCGCGAGGATGTTGGTCTGGAAGGCGATGCTGTCGATCAGGCCCAGGATGTCGCCGATGCGCTTGGAGCTGGTGTTGATGTCGTCCATGGTGCTGACGACCTGGGCCACCTCCTCGCCGCCGCGGCGGGCCACCTCGGCCGCGCCGAGCGCCAGCTCCTTGGCATTGAGCGCCGCCTCGGCGCCGTGCTGCACGCCGGCCGTGAGGTCTTCCATGGAGGCGGTGGTCTGCTGCAGGTTGGACGCGGCCTCCTCGGTGCGTTGGCTCAGGTCCAGGTTGCCCGAGGCAACCTCGTTGCTGGCCCCCTCGATGCGGTGTGTGGAGGCCTTCACCTGGCCCACCAGGTCGCGCAGGCTGGTCTGCATGCTGTCCAGGGCCTGGAGCAACTCCGACGCCTCGTCGCGGCCCACCACGCGGATGACGCAGTTCAAGTCGCCCCCGGCGATGGCGCGCGCCACCGTGCAGGCGTAGCGCATGGGGCTGATGATGGTGCTGGAGTTGATCAGCGTGAGCGGCACCACCATCACCATGATGAGCCCCAGCACGGCCAGGGACTGGTAGGCGATCAGGCGCATCTGGCCGTCGAACTCTTCCTGCGTCTTGCCCACCTCGCCATTGATGATGGCGCTGATCTTTTCCACGCGCTTCTCGATCTCGGCCATGCTGGCCTTGGGCCGGGCGAGCATGCGGTCGGCCACGCGGGCGTTGTCGTAGCTGCCGGCCTCGATCTGCTTGAGCACGGGGTCGGCCGACTTGCGGTAGTCGGCGAGCAACTGGATGGATTCACGCGCGAGCGGGTTGTCTTCGTCCTCTTCGCCCTCCAGCAGGCCCTTGAAGGACACCACGAGCCGGTCGGCTGCCGCCTCCCAGCGCTGGCGGTCGGCACGGATCTTCTCGGGCACCTCGTAGGCGATGACCATGTCCTTCTCGGCCAGGCGCACGTCCGACAGGGCCTGGCGGATGGACGAGACATGACCGACCTCCTTCACGGAGTGGTTCATGAAGTCCTCGTTCAGCGAGGCCAGGCGCTTGCCGCCCACGAACCCCGTGAGGCCGATGGCCGCGAACATGGTCAGCACCATCGCGATGGCCCCGTGCATGCGGGTTCGGATGGTGAAACTTCGCATCCAGGTGGCGATATTCATCTAGGTGCTCCTTGCCGGATTGCGCGACGCAGTCTCCCGCCCGCATGCTAATGATTCGATCAGTGATGGCAAGCGCCGCTCGGCCTTGCCAGCCCTCCTCAGCGCCAATAATGGGCATGCAAGGGCCTGATCTCCATGACGGGGATCAAGCCAGGTCCGCCGCTGGAGGCCCCGTGTCGAGCAAACGAGGATTGCTACCGCTTTTTGCGCTTCTTCTGTCCGGCTGTGGCGACAAGCCCGGCACCGGCTGGACGGGTTATGTGGAGGGCGAGCCTGTCTACGTCGCACCCGCGGTCGCGGGGCGGCTGACGACGCTGTCGGTGCGCGCGGGGGAGGCCGTGAAGGCCGGCCAGCCGCTCTTCGAGCTCGACGCCACACCCGAGCTGGCCGCCGACGCCGAAGCCGAGGCCCGCGTGCGCAGCGCCCAGGCCCAGGCGCGCGACGCCGACAAGGGCCGCCGCCCCGCCGAGGTCGCCGTGACGCAGTACCAGCTCGACCAGGCCCGCGCCGCCGAACGGCTGGCCGGCCTGGAGCTCGCGCGCCAGCAGCAGCTGCTCGCCCAGGGCTTTGTCGCGCCGGCGCGCGTGGACGAAGCCGCCACCGCACTGGCCCAGGCCCGCGCCCGCGTGGCCGAGCTGCAGGCCGCCCTGGCCGTGGCGGGCCTGCCCGCGCGCGAGGACGCCCGCGGCGCCGCCCGTGCCCTGGCCGAGGCCGCGCAGAGCAGCCGCGCGCAGACGGCCTGGCGCGTGGAGCAAAAGCGCCAGAGCGCCCCGATGGCCGCGCGCGTGCAGGACGTCTTCCTGCGCCCCGGCGAATGGGTACCCGCCGGGCAGCCGGTGCTGGCCCTGCTGCCGCCCACGCACCGCAAGGCGCGCTTTTACGTGCCGCAATCGGCCGTGGGCGGGCTGCAGCTGGACGCCCCGGTGCAGTTGCACTGCGACGGCTGCGGTGCGGCGATTGCCGCGCGCATCAGCTTCATCGCCGCGGGCCCCGAGTACACGCCACCCGTCATCTACTCCAACCAGCAGCGCGACAAGCTCGTCTTCCTCATCGAGGCGCGCCCCGTGAAGCCCGAGGACGCCGAACGCCTGCACCCGGGGCAGCCGCTGGACGTCACGCGATGAGCGCGCTGGCCATCGACGTGCGCGGCCTCACCAAGGCCTACGGCGGGCGCCGCGTCGTGGACGCCGTGGACATGCAGGTGCAGGCCGGGCGCATCGTCGGCTTCCTCGGGCCCAACGGCAGCGGCAAGACGACCTCCCTGCGCATGCTGTGCGGCCTGCTCACGCCGGACGCGGGCGAGGGCCAGGTGCTGGGCCTGGACTTCCGCCGCCAGGCGGCCGAAGTCAAGCGCCAGGTCGGCTACATGACGCAGAAGTTCGGGCTGTACGAGGACCTCTCCATCCGCGAGAACCTGGACTTCGTCGCGCGGCTCTTCTCCATGCCGGGCCGCCGCGCCGCGGTGGACGCTGCCCTCGAGCGCCTGGGCCTGGCCACGCGCCAGAAGCAGCTCGCCGGTGCGCTGTCGGGCGGCTGGAAGCAGCGCCTGGCCCTGGCCGCGTGCCTGCTGCACCGGCCGCGCCTGCTGCTGCTGGACGAGCCCACGGCGGGCGTGGACCCCAAGGCCCGGCGCGAGTTCTGGGACCAGATCCATGCCCTCGCGGCCGAGGGCATCACCGTGCTCGTCTCCACGCACTACATGGACGAAGCCGAGCGCTGCGACGAGCTCGTCTACATCGCCTACGGCCGCGTGCTGGCGCGCGGCACGGCCGCGGCCATCGTGGCCGCCGCGGGCGCCTCGGACCTGGAGGACGCCTTCGTGCGCCTCGTGGGCCAGGCCACCGACAACTACTCGCAGGCCGCCTGATGCAGGCCCTGGCGCGCATGTTCGCGATCGCGCTGAAGGAAGTGCAGCAGATGCTGCGCGACAAGCTGACGTTCGCGATGGCCGTGGGCGTGCCCATCCTGCAGCTGGTGCTGTTCGGCTACGCCATCAACACCGACCCCAAGGGGCTGCCGACGGCCGTCGTCGCCCAGGACACGAGCCCCATGGCACGCAGCCTCGTGGCGGCGCTGCAGACGAGCGGCTACTTCCGCGTCGTGCACACGGGGCTGGCCGAGTCGGCGGGCGACGCGCTGCTGCAGCGCGGCGAGATCCAGTTCCTCGTCGTCGTGCCCGACGACTTCGGCGCGCGGCTGGTGCGCGGCGAGCGCCCCGCGGTGCTGGTGGCCGTGGACGCGACCGACCCCTCGGCATCGGGCAACGCGATTGCCGCGCTGAACCAGCTCGGCACCACGGCGCTGGCGCGGGACCTGCGCGGCGCGCTGGCCGCGCAGGCGCCGCGGCCGCTGCCCTTCGAGGTGCGCATCCAGCGCCGCTACAACCCCGAGGGCCTGACCCGCTACAACATCGTGCCGGGCCTGGTGGGCACCATCCTCACGATGACGATGGTGATGCTCACGGCCCTGGCCATGACGCGCGAACGCGAGCGCGGCACGATGGAGAACCTGCTGGCCACGCCGGTGCGCCCCATCGAGGTCATGGTGGGCAAGATCCTGCCTTACGTCGTGCTCGGCTACGTGCAGCTGGGCGTCATCCTGGGCGCGGCCTTCGTGCTGTTCGACGTGCCCATGGTGGGCAGCGTGCCGCTGCTGCTGGCCATGATCGGCGTGTTCATGCTGGCCAACCTGGGCGTGGGGTTCACCTTCTCCACGCTCGCGCGCAACCAGTTGCAGGCGCTGCAGCTGACGTTCTTCTTCTTCCTGCCCTCGATGCTGCTGTCGGGCTTCATGTTCCCCTTTCGCGGCATGCCGGGCTGGGCGCAGACGCTGGGTGAGGCGCTGCCGCTGACGCACTTCCTGCGCATCGTGCGCGGCGTCATGCTCAAGGGCTCGGGCGCGGCGGAGCTGGCGCCCGAGCTGTGGCCGATGCTGGCCTTCCTGGCCGTCGCCGGCGGCGTGGCGCTGCTGCGCTACCGCCAGACGCTGGACTGAACGCGCCTCACGGCGCCCCGCACAGGCAGTGCACGGCGGCCGCGCGGTCCCACTGGCCGCGGGCGGCGATGCGGGTGATCTCCTGGATGGCGGCCAGCTCCTCGGCGACCGGCGCGGGCAGCGCGTCCAGGCCCAGCGACTGCCCGACGGCCAAGGCCAGCGGCGGCGCAAGCACGTCGGTCAGCGAGGCGATCAGACGCTCGCTGCGGCTGAGGTCGCGCTCCACGTAGGCCAGGCGCGGGCGCTCGCCCGCCTTGACCTCGAGCTTGGCGAGCTGCGCGGCGGTCTGCACGGCGTCGTCGAAGCTGCCCAGGCGGTCGACCAGGCCCCGCTCCTTGGCCTGCGCCCCGGTCCAGATGCGGCCCTGGGCGACGGTGTCGATCTTCTCCGGCGTGCTCTTGCGCGCCTGGGCGGCCAGGCCGGTGAAGCGGGCGTAGATGTTCTCGACACCCGACTGCACGGCCGCGAGGTAGCGCGGGTCCATCGGCCGGCGCGGGTCGTAGGCGCCCGCCAGCCAGCTGGTCGTCACGCCACCAGTGTGCAGCGAGAGCTTGCCCATCAGGCCCTCGGCGGTGGGCAGGATGCCGAACACGCCGATGCTGCCGGTGATGGTGCCGGCGTCGGCGATGACGGCGTCGCTGCTCATCGAGATCCAGTAGCCGCCCGAGGCCGCCACGTCGCCCATGGACACGACCACCGGCTTGCCGGCCTGGCGCGTGAGCTCCAGCTCGCGGCGCACGATCTCGGAGGCGAAGGCGCTGCCCCCGGGTGAGTTCACGCGCAGCACGACAGCCTTGATGCCCTCGTCCTCGCGCGCCTTGCGGATCAGCCGCGCGGTGGAGTCGCCGCCGATGCGGCCCGGGCCGGCGTCACCGTCGACGATCTCGCCCTCGGCGACGACGATGCCGACGCCCGGCTGCAGCTTGTTGGGCGCACCCGCGTCCTTCACGTAGGCCATGTACTGGCCGAGCGACACCTGGCGAAAGCTCTTGCTCTCCTCGTCCTTGGCGCCCTTGGCGATGAGCAGCTCACGCATCTGATCGCGCGTCTTGAGGCCGTCCACGAGCTTGGCCTGCAGCGCCATCTGCGCGGTGTCGCCCTTGACCGCGGCCAGCAGCTGCGGGATCTGGTCGATGCTGCGGGCGATGCTGCCGGCCTCGAGCTTGCGCGCCGTCTCGACCGTCGTCGTGAAGCCGCGCCAGAGCTCGCCATAGACCAGGCCCTCGGCCTCCACCGTCGCGGGGCTCGGGCCGGTGGCGGTGTAGGGCTCCGCAAAGCTCTTGTAGGTGCCGACCTTGGCGACATGGGCCGTCACGCCCAGGCGCTCCATCGCGTCCTTGTAGTAGGTACGCCAGCGGCCGAAGCCCTCCAGCATCACCATGCCCATCGGGTGGAGGTAGACCTCGTTGGCCTGGGCGGCCAGGAAGTAGCCGCGCTGGCTGTAGCTGTCGGCATAGGCCAGCACCGGCTTGCCGCTCTTCTTGAAGCGCTGCAGCGCGGCACTGACCTCGTGCAGGCCCGCCAGGCCCGCGCCCTGCAGGTTCTCCACGTCCAGCAGCACGGCGCCGACCTTGTCGTCACGGGCTGCCTGGTCGAGCGCGGCGAGCACGTCGCGCAGGCGCGTCTGCTTGGGCGTGCCGCGGCCCTGGGCCTGGGCCATGAGCTGCTCGCGCGGGCTGCCCGAGAACTGCTCGACGAGGCTGCCGTCGAGCTTGAGCACGAGGGTCGTCTTGTCGGCCAGGGGCTTGGGGCCGCGGGTGAACAGCGCCGTCACCAGGATGATGAGCAGCACCAGCACGACCAGGTTCATCAACGCGCGGCGTGTGCCGTCCAGCAGCCACCAGGCCTTGGAGAACAACCAGCCAATGGCTGAAAACAGAGACTTCATGGGAGGCGACCTTGAGGATTCGTGCCGGACATTGTGGGGGGATTGGGGCTTAGCATCCGCCAGTCACGGTATTGAGGACGCCCCATGCTTGCCTGGCCCGGCTGGACGAGACGCATCAACGAGCACTTCCCCCTGCGCTACTTCACGTGGATGCTGTGCGGCTTCCTCGCGCTGTTCTTCGCCATCACCTGGACGGCGGGCCTCACGCACGGGGTGCTCGTCCTGATCTTCCTGGCCCTCACCGTGCAGGGCCTGCTCGACTCCCGCCAGCAACGCCACTCCATCCTGCGCAACTACCCCGTCATCGGGCATCTGCGCTTCCTGCTGGAGTTCATCCGCCCGGAGATCCGCCAGTACTTCGTGGAAGGCGACAACGACGCCGCGCCCTTCTCGCGCGCACAGCGCTCCATCGTCTACCAGCGCGCCAAGGGCGAGCCCGACCAGCGCCCCTTCGGCACGCAGCTGGACACCGGTGCGCGCGGCTACGAGTGGATCAACCACTCGCTCGCGCCGACTCATCTCACGAGCCACGACTTCCGCATCACCATCGGCGCAGGCCGTGCCCAGCCCTATTCGGCCAGCGTCTTCAACATCTCGGCCATGAGCTTCGGCGCGCTGAGCGCCAACGCCATCCTGGCGCTGAACAAGGGCGCCAAGACCGGCGGCTTCGCGCATGACACCGGCGAGGGCTCGATCAGCGTGCACCACCGCGTGCACGGCGGCGACTTGATCTGGGAGATTGGCTCGGGTTATTTCGGCTGCCGCAACGACGACGGCAGCTTCAGCCCCGAGAAGTTCGAGGCCGGCGCCCGCGACCCGCAGGTGAAGATGATCGAGCTCAAGCTCAGCCAGGGCGCCAAGCCAGGCCACGGCGGCGTGCTGCCGGGCCCCAAGGTGACCGAGGAGATCGCGGCCGCGCGCGGCGTGCCGGTCGGCCAGGACTGCATCTCGCCGGCGCGGCACAGCGCCTTCTCCACACCCGTCGAGATGATGCAGTTCATCGAGCAGCTGCGCACCCTCTCGGGCGGCAAGCCCACAGGCTTCAAGCTCTGCATCGGCCACCCCTGGGAGTGGTTCGCGCTGTGCAAGGCGATGCTGGAGACGGGCATCACGCCCGACTTCATCGTGGTCGATGGCGCCGAGGGCGGCACGGGAGCCGCGCCGCTGGAGTTCACCAACTACGTCGGCGCCCCGCTGCAGGAAGGCCTGCTGCTGGTGCACAACACCCTGATCGGCCTGAACCTGCGCGACAAGATCAAGCTCGGCTGCGCCGGCAAGGTGACGACGGCCTTCGACATCGTGCGGCTCATGGCCCTGGGTGCCGACTGGTGCAATTCGGCGCGCGGCTTCATGTTCGCGCTCGGCTGCATCCAGGCCCAGGCCTGCCACACCGGGCACTGCCCCACCGGCGTGACGACGCAGGACCCCAGCCGCCAGCGCGCGCTCTTCGTGCCCGACAAGGCCCAGCGCGTGGCCAACTTCCACCAGAACACGCTCAAGGCGCTGAAGGAGCTCGTCGAGGCCGCGGGGCTGTGCCACCCGCAGGAGATCACGGCCCAGCACATCGTGCACCGGCTGGACAAGCACGAGGTGCGGCTGCTGGCCAACCTGCTGCCTTTCGTCGAACCCGGCGCGGTGCTGCGCGGCGAGGTGCCGCACAACACCTTCCGCATCTACTGGCCGCTGGCCAGTGCGCACAGCTTCGCGCCCCAGGGCAGCATCGAGCGCATGCACTGAACGGTGCCGTTCGCGCGCCTGCCCGAGGGCGCGACCGAAAACCACCCCGGGTCACGGGGGCCCTGTGAACCGCCCGGCTGCGGGGGGTGAAGGCTGCAAGTTAGGGGGAAGCGGCCTGAAGCGCGCACAATGCGGGCCGTTGTTCGCCGCCGCCATGCCCACCGTCTACCTCCTCCGTCTCAACGAGACCACGCTCCAGCGCACGCGCTCCCAGCTGCTGCAGGCCAAGGGGGTGGAGCTGGCCGGGAGCAGCCATGTGCTGGCCGACGGCCTGGCGGAGATCGCCACGCTGGCGCCGGACATCGTCGCGAGCGACCTGCGACTGGTGGACGCGCATGCCATGCGCGTGGCCCATGAACTGGGGCGGCTGCCGGTGCGCCCGCAGCTGCTGCTGCTGACCCCCACCGCCGATGACCTGCAGCTGTTCGCCGCGCTGAGCGCCGGGGCCAATGCCTATCACGTGGATGACGGCAGCGGAGCCGGCCTCGTGGAGGCGCTCACCCGGCTGCACGATCGCCGCGCCATGCTCAGCCCGCAGCTCGCGCGCCAGGCCCTCGCGGCCTTCGGCATCGAGCGCAGCCCGATCGCCACGGCGCGCCAGCCCGCAGCACCGCTGGATGCCAGCCCCGCTGGCCGCCAGATCGAGCAGGCGAGCCGCCATCTGCTGACGCTGCTGGCCCAGGGCCTGCTGCTGCCCGAGATCGCCACGCTCTGGAAGCTCGAGGCCGCCGAGATCGAACGCCGAGTGTGGCGCCTCGTGCGGCTGCTGCACGTGCGCTCGCGCGAGCTGCTGATCGCCTGAAAGGCCGACAGCCGCCCCGAGGCGGCCGCCGCTCAGGCGGTGGGCACGGTGTCGATGAAGCTCTGGCGCTGCGAGAGCTTGTCCATGTGGCGCGCCAGGTTCGGGTGCGTCTCACGCCAGTTGATCTCGGGGAAGCGGAACTCCAGCCAGCCCAGCGCACAACCGACCGCGATGTCGGCCAGGGAGAAATGGTTGCCCGAGCACCAGGGCTTGTCGCCCAGGCCCTGGCTCATCGCCGCGAGTGCCGCCGTGACCTTGGTGAGGTGGCGATCGATCCACGCGGGGCTGCGCTGCTCGGGCGGGCGGTGCGCCCAAGTGCGCTCCAGGCGCACGAGGATGGCCGCATCGACGATGCCATCGGCCAGCGCCTCCCAGGTGCGCACCTCGCAGCGCTCACGGCCCCGCTCGGGGATGAGCTTGCCCACGGGCGAGAGCGTGTCCACGTACTCCACGATCACGCGGGAGTCGAACACCGCGCCGGTGATGGAGTCCTGGCCTTCCATGACCAGGCAGGGCACCTTGCCCAGCGGGTTCATCTTCAGGATGGCATCACTGCCCCAGACGTCCTCGAGCACCAGCTGGTAGTCGAGCTTCTTCTCGGCCATCACGATGCGCACCTTGCGCACGTAAGGGCTGGTGAGAGATCCGATCAACTTCATCGTCATAAAGGCGGCAAGGGGGTCACAGGTCGAAACGATTCTAGCCAGCGCCCCCCTGCCCTCCGGGCGTGAATAGGCCCTGTCGGCTGCGGTACACAGCCACCTCAAGCGGGGCTTGCCAGCCATGGCGGCAGCCTGCACAGTCCTTGCGCTCACACACTGGCGCCGTCCCCGGAAGCCGGTACAAGAAGACAGAAATCCCAGGGAGAGAAGATGGAGATGGTCGTGGCCGCGGACCCGATGCCCGCGGCGGCGCCCGTGCCGGCGCCGCAAGCGCCGGCCTGGCGCGAGCTGCCGCTGCGGTTCACCGGCAGCGGCGTGGAATACCTGCGCATCTGGCTGCTGCACCTGCTGCTCATCGTCGTCACGCTGGGCTTGTACCTGCCCTTTGCCAAGGCGCGCCGGCTTCGCTACCTGCAGGCCAACACCTGGGTCGACGGCGACGCCCTCGGCTTCCACGGCGACCCGCGCACCATGTTCCGCGGCTTCATGGTGCTCGTGGCCCTGTTCGGCGTGTATGCGGTGGGCGGGCGCTTCGCGCCGCTGGCGGGGTACGTCGCCTTCCTCGGCCTGTGCGTGCTATGGCCGGCGCTGTGGCGGGCGGGCCAGCAGTTCCGACTGGCCAACACCTCGTGGCGCGGCCTGCGCCTGGCGTTCCGCGGCGACCTCGGGGACGCCTACGCGGCCTTCGGCGTCGTGATCTGGCCGCTCGTGGTCATGGTCGGCGTGCAACGCGTGGCGGCCGACATCGTCACCGGGCGCGTGGCCGTCAGCGCACGTTGGGTCGAGGGCGTGGCCACGGCCATCGTGGCGGTCGGCGGCATCGGCACGCTGTTGTACGTGGGGCTGCTGCCGCTGGCACTGGCCAAGGTCAAGCGCTACCAGCACAACCACTACCAGATCGCCGGCCAGCGCACGCAGCTGCAAGTCAAGACGCGCCGCTTCTATGCGCTGGCGGCCAGCACGGCGGCGTGGGTCGTCGTGCCGTTGCTGCTGCTGGGCGCCCTGCTGATGGTGCCCGCGGTTCGCGGCCTGTTCGAGTCGCGCCAGACCCTGGGGCTGGCCATCATGGGCGGCGTGCTGGCGGCCTATCTGCTGGGCTTCATGCTGGTCGTGCCCTACTTCCACGCCCGGCTGCAGAACCTCGTGTGGAACCACACCGCCTCCGAGCAGCTGCGCTTGTCCAGCGCGCTGCGCTTTCGCGACCTCGCCTGGATGACCACGAAGAACTGGGTCTTCACCCTTCTGACCCTGGGGCTGTACCGGCCCTTCGCCGTCATCAACACCTGCCGGCTGCGCGTGCAGGCCCTGCGCATCGAGGTATGCGGCTCGCTGGACGGCTGGGACGGTCGCGACAGCGCCGCCTATGCCGATGCGGCGGGCGAAGCCGCGGGCGACTTCTTCGGCATCGACGTCGGCCTATGAGCACCCTGAACAACACCGAGCTGGCCGTGCAGTGGTTCGACGGCGTACACCCCGTCGCCCGCGCGGCCACGATCCGGCTCGAAGGCCGGCACCTCACCCTGCAGCCGGCGGACGGCACCGCCGCGCAGGACTACCCCGCCACGCGCCTGCGCTGGCCCGAGCCGTTGCGCCACGCGCAGCGGCAGCTCCTGCTGCCTGACGGCGGCGTGCTGGCGTGCGGCGATGCCCAGGCCTTCGACGCCTGGCTGACGGGCAGTGGTCGCAGCCATGGCGTCATCGCGCGCTGGCAACAGAGCACCGCGCTGGCGTTCCTCACGCTCGCGCTGCTGGTGGGCGTGCTGTTCGCGGGCTGGCGCTGGGGCGTGCCCGTCGCGGCCGACACCACCGTGCGCTTCCTGCCCGAAGCCGTGGACGAGCGCGTGGGACAGCAGGTGCTGCGCGAGCTGGACAGCCACTGGCTGCGGCCGAGCCGCCTGACCTGGGCGCAGCGTCGGGCCGTGTTCGACCACTTCGCCGACGCCGTCGACACCGCGCTGGACCGCCGCGCGCTGCCGCGCCTGACGCACTTCGACCTGCAGTTCCGCCAGGGCGGCGGCCCCTTCGGCGCCAACGCGCTGGCCCTGCCGGGCGGCACCATCATCGTCACCGACGAGCTGGTGGAGCTGCTGCAGGACCAGCCCCAGGCCCTTGTCGGCGTGCTCGGTCACGAGCTGGGCCACCTCAAGCACCGCCACGGCATGCGGCTGACCCTGCGCGCCAGCGCCGCGGGCCTGGCCACCGGCGCGCTGATCGGCGACTTCTCCATCGCCTTGGCCACCGCCCCGGCCATGCTGGCCCAGCGCAGCTACTCGCGCGAGTTCGAGCGCGAGGCCGACGACTACGCACGCACGCTGCTGCGCGGCGCCGGCATCGACCCGGCGGTGATGGTCGGCTTCTTCGAACGCCTTCAGCAGCAGCGCGGCACCGATGAGCACAGTGCCCAGGGGGCCTTCGCGGCTGCTTTTTCGAGCCATCCGGCCGACGAAGAGCGAAAAGCCTTCTTCAAAAAATAGAATTGCGGGTTTTCCACGACCTGCCGGCCCGCCATGACCACGACCGACTTCAACCCGATCAGCGCCCTCTCGCCGCTGGATGGCCGCTACGCCGCCAAGGTGGCTGCACTGCGCCCGCTGCTGTCCGAGTACGGGCTGATGCACCGCCGCGTGCAGGTCGAGGTGGAGTGGTTCATTGCGCTGTCGGATGCCGGCTTCAAGGAGTTCAAGCCCCTGTCCAGCGCCGCGCGCTCGCGCCTGCGCCGCCTCGTGAAGAAGTTCAGCGAGGCCGACGCCGAGGCCATCAAGGCCATCGAGCGCACCACCAACCACGACGTGAAGGCCGTGGAGTACTGGATCAAGCGCAGCTTCGAAGGCCAGCCCGAGCTGCTCGCCGCCTCGGAGTTCGTGCACTTCGCCTGCACGAGCGAGGACATCAACAACACCAGCCACGCGCTGATGCTCAAGGCCGCGCGCGACGAGGTCATGCTGCCGGCACTGGACGGCATCATCGAGAAGCTGCGCGGCATGGCCCACCAGTTCGCGGCCACCCCGATGCTCAGCCGCACGCACGGCCAGACGGCCAGCCCCACGACCGTGGGCAAGGAGATCGCCAACGTCGTGGCTCGCCTGGCCACGGCGCGCGCGCGCATCGCCGCCGTCAAGCCGCTGGCCAAGATGAACGGCGCGGTCGGCAACTTCAACGCCCACCTCTCGGCCTGGCCCAAGCATGACTGGGAAGCCTTCTCCAAGGCCGTCATCGAGAAGCAGCTCAAGCTGAGCTTCAACCCCTACACCATCCAGATCGAGCCGCACGACTACATGGCCGAGCTGTTCGACGCCTTCACGCGCGCCAACACCATCCTCATCGACTGGTCGCGCGACGTGTGGGGCTACATCTCGCTGGGCTACTTCAAGCAGAAGACCAAGGCCGGCGAGATCGGCAGCTCGACCATGCCGCACAAGGTCAACCCCATCGACTTCGAGAACGCCGAAGGCAACTTCGGCCTGGCCAGTGCCGTGCTCACGCACCTGAGCCAGAAGCTGCCGGTGAGCCGCTGGCAGCGCGACCTGACTGACTCCACCGTGCTGCGCAACATGGGCGTGGGCCTGGGCTACGCGCTGCTGGGCTACGACTCGCTGGCCAAGGGCCTGGGCAAGCTGGAGGTGAACGAAGCGGCGCTGGCCGACGACCTAGATGCCGCCTGGGAAGTGCTCGCCGAGCCCATCCAGACCGTCATGCGCCGCTTCGGCCTGCCCAACCCCTACGAGCAGCTCAAGGAACTCACGCGCGGCAAGGCCATCACGCAGGAGTCCATCCGCGCCTTCATCGAAGGCCTGGACCTGCCCAAGGCCGAGAAGGCCCGGTTGCTGAAGATGACGCCGGGCAGCTACACCGGCCTGGCGCAGGACCTCGCCAAGCGCGTCTGACGCTACAGCGCCAGGCGGAACACGCGCGAGGGCTCGGTGTAGCCCTCCAGCATCTCCTGGCCCTGCTCCACGAAACCCAGCTTGCCCAGCAGCGCCACGCTGGGCGGGTTGTCCACGGCCGTGATGGCCATCAGCGTGCGCCAGCCGAGCGCGTCACGCGCGTGCGCCACGCAGCCGCGCGCCGCCTCCAGCGCGTAGCCGCGGCCCTCGTGCTCGGCCAGCAGCGCGTAGCCGAGGTCGGGCTCCGGCAGCGCCGGCCGCTTGAAGAGGCCGCACATGCCGACGAGCTCGCCGTCGTCGCGCCGCTGCACGGCCCAGAAGCCGTGACCGAGTTCGCGGTAGGCCTTGAAGAGCCGGCCTTCGGCCCAGGCCAGCGCGTCCTCGACGCTGCGCACGCCGGGGTCGTTGATGTTGCGGATCCAGCCGGGCTCGTTGACGAGGCGCAGCAGGAAGGGGGCGTCAAGCGGTGTGAATTCACGCAGCGACAGCCGTTCGGTGCAGAGGATTTGCATGAGACCAGACAATACCCGGTCACGCTCCGCTCCCTGCCCGACACCCGATTGAACACTGCCTGACCGCCGATGAGCACCGTCCACGACGCCAGCGACAACCCCGCGCTCGACCAGGTCGTGCGCGAGCTGGACGTCATCCTGGCCAATGCCGGTGTGGGCGTGGTGTTCGTGAAGTCGCGCACGCTGGTGCGCTGCAACCAGCGCTACGCCGACATCTACGGCTTCGCGAGCCCCGAGGCCGCGGTGGGCCGCAGCAGCGTCGACCTCTACCAGAGCGAAGCCGAGGCGCGCGAGCTGGGCCGGCGCGCCTACCCGGTGCTGGCCGCGGGCGAGACCTTCCGCAGCGAGCAGCTGATGCGGCGCCAGAACGGCGAGCTGTTCTGGACCCACCTGACCGGCCGCCTCATCAACCCCGACGACCCGTCGGAAGGCTCGATCTGGATCGTCGACGACATCCAGGACCGCAAGCGCGCCGACGCGACGCTGGCCGACCTGCATGCCGAGCAGCAGCTCATCCTCGACCACGCCATGGTCGGCATCGTCTTCCTGCGCGGTCGCCGCGTGACGCGCTGCAACCGCGCCTTCGAGCAGCTCTTCGGCTATGAGCCGGGCGAGCTCGATGGCCAGCTCTCCCGCGCCTGGTACCTCAACGACGAGGACTGGAAGGCCGCTGGCGATCTCTGCTACGAGCCGCTGTCGCGAGGCGACGCCTTCCACGCCGAGATGCTGCTCGGCAAGAAGGACGGCACGCCCATCTACTGCGAAGTGCGCAGCAAGGCCATCGACCGCAGCGACCTCTCTCGCGGCTCGATCTGGATCACGCAGGACATCACCGCCCGCAAGCAGGCCGAGCTGGAGCTGGTGCAGGCCAAGGCCCAGCTCGAAGCCCTGGTGGAGCAGCGCACCCAGCAGCTCAGCCAGACCGTGGAGGCGCTGGAGCTCAAGATCGCCGAGCAGCTGGCCGCCGAGGCGCGCGCCGAGCGGCTGGCCCTGTTCGACGGCCTGACCGGCCTGCCCAACCGCCATCTGCTCGCCGACCGCGCCAGCCAGGCCATCGACATCGCCCGACGCAACGACGAGCCACTGGCCGTGCTCTTCCTGGACCTGGACCACTTCAAGAACGTCAACGACTCCCTGGGCCACCGCGTGGGCGACAGTCTGCTGACCCAGCTCGCGTCGCGCCTGCGCGGCGCCGTGCGCGAGCAGGACACCGTGGCCCGCACCGGCGGCGACGAGTTCGTGCTGGTGCTGCCGCTGACGGACATCGCCGGCGCGGCCCACCTCGCCACCAAGCTGATGGGCCTGGCCAGTGCGCCGTTCCAGGTCGACGGCCAGGAGCTGACCGTGACGCCGTCCATGGGCATCGCGATGTTCCCGACCGACGGCGACGATTTCGACACCCTGTGCAAATGCGCCGACGCGGCCATGTACCGCGCCAAGCGCGACGGCCGCAATGCCTACCGCTTCTTCACGAGCGAGATGCAGGCCCAGTCGGCGCGCGCGCTTCAGCTGGAGAACGCGCTGCGCCGCGCGCAGGAGCGCCGGCAGCTCAGCCTGCACTACCAGCCGCAATTCGAGCTCGGCGCGGATGGCCAGACCCGCATCATCGGCGCGGAGGCCCTGCTGCGCTGGCAACACCCCGAGCTCGGCTGGGTGTCACCGGCGGAGTTCATCCCGGTGGCAGAAGCCTCCGGCCTCATCCTGCCGATCGGCGAATGGGTGCTGCGCGAGGCCCTCTCGCAGCTCAAGCGCTGGGACGCTGACGGGCTGCCCGAGCTGACGATGGCGGTCAACCTGTCGGCCGTGCAGTTCCGCCACGACGACCTGCCGGAACTTGTCGGCCGCGTGCTCGACGAGCTCGGCATGCCGGCCCGGCGCCTGGAGCTGGAGCTGACCGAGGGCGCGGCCATGGACAACCCGAGCGTGGCCATCACCGTCATGAACGAGCTGTATGCCCGCGGCGTGCAACTATCCATCGATGACTTCGGCACCGGCTACTCGTCGCTGTCCTACCTGAAGAAGTTCCGCGTGGGCAAGCTCAAGATCGACCAGTCCTTCGTGCGCGACCTGACCGATGACGCCGAAGACCGCGCCATCGTCGACGCCGTCATCCGCATGGCCGCGGCCCTGGGCCTGCAGACCCTGGCCGAAGGCGTGGAGACCGAGGGGCAGCTGGCCTTCCTGCGCCACCAAGGCTGCCAGGCCGTCCAGGGGTTCCTGTTCAGCCGGCCGCTGCCCGCGCAGGCTTTTGCAGAATTCGCCCTTGCGCAAGCGCCCGCCGCCCCGGCCGACGCCCCCATCTCCGCCTTCGCCATCTGACCCCAATGCCCGCTTTCGTCGCCCAGCTCCAAGCCCTCTCCTCCACCCGCCTGTGCGTCGGCCTCGACCCCGAGCCGGCCAGGCTCCCGGGGGCCTGGGCCGGCGACGCGAGCAAGATCTACGACTTCTGCGCCGCCATCGTCGATGCCACCCACGACCTCGTCTGCGCCTTCAAGCCCCAGATCGCCTACTTCGCCGCCCACCGCGCCGAAGACCAGCTCGAGCGGCTGATCGCCCACATCCACGAGGTCGCCCCCGGGGTGCCGGTCATCCTGGACGCCAAGCGCGGCGACATCGGCTCGACCGCCGAGCAGTACGCCCGCGAGGCCTTCGTGCGCTACCAGGCCGATGCGGTGACGCTGTCGCCCTTCATGGGCTTCGACTCGGTCGAGCCCTACCTTGCCTACGAAGGCAAGGGCGCCATCCTGCTGTGCCGCACGTCCAACAAGGGTGGCGACGACTGGCAGATGCAGCGCCTGGCCGACGTCCCCGGGCAGCCGCGCCTGTTCGAGCACCTGGCGTTCCTGGCCGAGACGCAATGGAACCGCAATGGCCAGCTCGGCCTCGTCGTGGGGGCCACCTACCCCGGCGAAATCGCCCGGGTGCGCGAGCTCGCGCCGACCCTGCCGCTGCTCGTGCCGGGCGTGGGCGCGCAGGGTGGCGATGCGGCAGCCGTCGTGCAGGCGGCGGGCCGGCATGCGCCGCTCGTGGTGAACTCCTCGCGCGCCATCCTCTACGCGAGCGCCGGGCCGGACTTCGCCGCCCGCGCCCGCGCCGTGGCCGAAGCCACACGGGCTGCGCTGGCCTGACCATGCCCCGCGGCGGCGACGACCTCAGCAGCCTGGTCGGCCACGCGGCGCCGCCCGAGCAGCAGCGCCTGCGCCTGGCCGCCAGCATGCGATGGCATGCCGCGCGGGTCTTCCTGCTGGCCTGCGCGCCGATCTTCCTGCCCATCGCGGTGCTGCTGAGCTTCACGCGCCAGCCCACGGAATGGCTCGACGGCTGGGTGCCCCCCGCGCTGTCAGCGCTGGTGTCGGTGCTGGCGCTGGTGCGGCTGATGTTCCTGTCGCGCAACCCGCGCGGCGAGGCACGGCCGGGCATGGCGCTGGCGATGATGGCCCTCGTCATCGCCGTGCCCGTGAGCGTGGCCATCTCGCGCGACCTGGGCCTGTGGGCGCTGAGCCTGGCCATCATCGGCGTCATCGTCACCTTCGCCACCGGCATGCTCGGCCTGCGTTCGGGCGTGTTGCTGGCCCTCATGGCGGGCACGGCGCTGGGAGGGCTGTCGATCGCCGAGGCCATGGGCTGGGCCACGCACCCGATGGCCATGAACAGCCTGCTGCTGCGCACCATCGTGCAGTTCTGCATGCTGGGCGCGGGGCTGATCGCCGGCTTCGGCCTGCTGAAGATGGTGCAGCGCTCGCTCGTCGAGGCGGAGGAGCGCACGTCGCGCTTTCGTGGGTTGCTCGGCATGGCGGTGGACTGGTACTGGGAGATGGACCGCGAGTTCCGGTTCACCCATGTGGCCGAGGAGCGCCCGGGCTCGTCGGGCCTCGACCTGGAAGCCCGCATCGGCAAGACGCCGTGGGAACTGGAAGGCATGGGCCTGACCGACGACGAGCTCGACGCCCACCGCGCCGACCTCGAATCGCACCGGCCCTTCCACGGCATGGTGGCACGGCGCATGGGCACCGACGGCAGCCCGCGCTGGGTGTCCATCAGCGGCGAGCCGCGCTTTGACAGCCAGGGCAACTTCCGTGGCTACTGGGGCGTGGGCCGCGACGTGACGCACGAGGTGGCCGCCGAGCAGACGCTGCAGGCCACCGAGACCCGCTACCGCGAGCTGTTTCGCCGCTCGCCCAGCCCGCTCGTGCTGCACCGCTGGGGCCGCGTCGTGGACGCCAACCCGGCTGCCATGGCGATGTTCGGTTATGCGCAGCGCTCCAGCATGATCGGGCAGGACCTGTTCAGCCACTACGAGCCCGGCGACGACGAGGTCGCCCGCCAGCAGGCCGCGCGCCTGGAGGGGCTGGCGCCGGGCGCCATGCAGCCCATGGCCGAGTACCGGCTGCGCACCCTCTCGCGCCGGCGCCGCCTCGTGCAGGCCACCAGCGTGCGCGTGGAGACCGCGAGCGGCCCGGCCACCCTCACCTTCTTCACCGACCAGACCGAGCAGAGCCGCGCGCAGGACGCGCTGCGCCGCAGCGAAAGCCTGCTGAGCCATCTCGTGGCGACGAGCCCCGACCTCATCACGCTGACCGAGGCCGACACCGGCCGCTACGCCATGGTCAACCAGGCCTTCGAGACGCTCACCGGCTGGAGCAGCGCCGAGGTGGTGGGCCGCACGTCGGCGGAGATCGGCATCTGGCAGAACGCGGCCGACCGCGACGGCATCCGCGAGGCCGTGCGGCGCGACGGCATCGCCAGCAACCGGGCGGTCGCCTTCCGCCGCAAGGACGGCAGCGTCGTGTCGATGCTGGTGTCGGTCGCACCGTTCGCGATGGACGGCCAGAACTACCTCGTGCTGTACGCCCGCGACGTGTCCGAGAGCGAGCGCACGCGGCTCGTGCACGGCGCCATCCTGGAGAACGCCTCCATCGGCATCACGCTCACCCGCGACCAGCAGTTCGTGCTGGCCAACCCGCGCGTGGAGAAGATGTTCGGCTGGGAGCGCGGCGCGCTCATCGGCCAGCACGGCAGCGTCGTGTGGCCGAGCGTGGAGGACTGGCAGGCCGTGGGCCGCGAGCTCGGGGCGCAGCTGGCTGCGGGCCAGCAGGTCGAGACCGAGCGCGTCATGCGCCGCCGCGACGGCAGCACCTTCCTCGCGCGGCTGCTGGCCCAGGCCGTGGACCCGGCCCACCCCAGCCGCGGCGGCACCATCTGGATCATCGAGGACGTGACCGAGCGCCGCCGCGTGGAAGACCAGCTCGCCCAGGCCAAGGACGAAGCCCAGGCCGCCAGCCGCGCCAAGAGCGCCTTCCTGGCCAACACCAGCCACGAGATCCGCACGCCGCTCAACGGCCTGCTGGGCCTGGGTCGCCTGGCCCAGCAGCCCGACATCAGCGACGCCCAGCGGCGCGACTACCTCAACCAGATGATGGACAGCGCCGAGAGCCTCTCGGGCCTGATCTCCGACATCCTGGACCTCTCCAAGATCGAAGCCGGCCGCCTGACGCTGGAGACGCAGCCCTTCTCGCTGCGCGAGCTGCTCGCGTCCATCCGCCTGGCCTACCTGACGCTGGCCCAGGCGCGCGGGCTGACGTTTGCCGTGGAGATCGACCCGGCCCTGCCGCACTGGGTGTTCGGCGACCCGCTGCGCACGCGCCAGATCCTGTCCAACTACCTCACCAACGCGCTGAAGTTCACCGAGAAGGGCGGCGTGACCGTCAGCGTGCGGCTGCTCACCGTGAACGCGCGCGGCAGCGCCGGGGAGTGGGTGCACATCGAGGTGCGCGACACGGGCCCCGGCATCGCACCTGACCAGCAGTCGCGCCTGTTCCAGCCCTTCACGCAGGCCGACGAGTCCACCACGCGGCGCTTCGGCGGCACGGGCCTGGGCCTGTCCATCTGCCGTGAACTGGCCTCGCTGATGGGCGGCGACGTGGGCGTGCAGAGCACCCCCGGCGAGGGCTCGGCGTTCTGGGCCGAGCTGCCGCTGCCGGCCGCCCCCGCCCCGATGGCCCACCAGCCCCGCGAGCCGCGCGCGCAGGGGCCGGCCCATGAGGCCCTGCACGGCCTGCGCGTGCTGATCGCCGAGGATCACCCCGTCAACATGCTCATCGCCGTGGCCCAGCTCGAGCAATGGGGCATGGAAGTCGCCCAGGCCAGCGACGGCCGCCAGGCGATCGAGGCGGTGCACGCCGCGGCCAGCGTGGGCAAGCCCTTCGACATCGTGCTGATGGACGTGCAGATGCCGGTGATGGGCGGGCACGACGCCACGCGCGAGCTGCGCAAGCACTTCAGCGCCGAGGCGCTGCCCATCGTGGCCCTGACCGCCGCCGCCCTCGTGTCCGAGCGCGACGACGCCTTCGCCGCGGGCATGAACGACTTCCTCACCAAGCCCATCGACACGCCCAAGCTGCACCAGACCCTGCTGCGCCTGACCTCGGCCAAACGTTGACAATGCCGGCTCCAACCGGAGGGAGCCCCATGAACGACACCGCGCCGCGTCATTTCAAGTACTACGACTTGATCATGGCGGCCTTCGTCTGCGTGCTGCTGTGCTCCAACCTGATCGGCGCGGCCAAGCAGGCCCAGCTGACGCTGCCCGTCATCGGCACCGTCACCTACGGCGCGGACCTGTTCTTCTTCCCCATCAGCTACATCTTTGGCGACATCCTGACCGAGGTCTACGGCTACGGCCGCGACCGGCGCGTGGTGTGGGCGGGCTTCGGCGCGCTGGCCTTCTCTGCCTTCATGGCCTGGGCCGTGGTGCACCAGACGCCGGCGGACACGCCCTTCATGGCCACCTACCAGCCGCAGCTCGAGGCCGTGTTCGGCAACACCTGGCGCATTGCGGCGGGCTCGATGATCGCGTTTGCCTGCGGCAGCTTCGCCAACAGCTTCGTGCTGGCCAAGATGAAGATCGCCACCCAGGGGCGCTACCTGTGGGCGCGCATCGTCGGCTCGACGGTCGTCGGCCAGCTCGTCGACACGGGCGTGTTCTTCCTGATCGCCTTCTACGGCATCTGGGCCAACGAGCAGCTGTTTGCCGTCATCCTGGCGCAGTACCTCTTCAAGACGACCTGGGAAGCCGTCATGTACCCGGTCACCGCGCGGGTCGTGAACTTCCTCAAGCGCGCCGAGGGCGTGGACTTCTACGACCGCGGGACCGACTTCAATCCGTTCAAGCTGAAGGTCTGACGCAGGCCCGATCAGGCCGGCAGCAACGGCAGGGCCCGCCGGCGCTCCCCCGTGAGCGCGAACCAGGCGTTCGCGAGCGCCGGCGCCACCGGCGGCGTACCGGGCTCGCCCACGCCCGTCGGCGGGCCGTCGCTGGGCACGAAATAGGTTTCGATGACCGGGCACTCGGCCAGTGTCAGCAAGGGCTGGTCAGGGAAGTTCTTCTGCTGCACCTCGCTGCCGACGACGTCGATGCGCCCGTGCAGCGCCGCGGTGAGCCCGAAGACGATCCCGCTCTCCATCTGCCGCGCCACCACGCCGGGGTTGACGACGGTGCCACAGTCCAGCGCGCACACCACGCGGCGCACGCGCGGCCGGTCGGCGTGCTTCGTCACCTCCACCACCTGGGCGACGATGCTGCCGAAGCTCTCGTGCAGGGCCACGCCCCGCGCCACGCCGGCCGGCAGGGGCTGCCCCCAGCCCGCCGCCTCGGCGGCGCGCTTCAGCACGGCCGTATGGCGCGGCAGGCCGTCGAGCAGCATGAGCCGGTAGGCGACGGGGTCCGCCCCGGCGGCGTGGGCCAGTTCGTCGATGAAGCTCTCGATGAAGAAGGCATGGTGGGAATGCCCCACCGCCCGCCAGGAGCCCACCGGGATGCCGCTGTGCGTGGGCACATGGGCCACGCGCAGCGCCGGCACGGCATAGGGCAGGTCGAAGAGGCCCTCGGAGGCCGTCTTGTCGGGCGCGTCGCCCGCGGCCAGCAGCGCAGCGGGCGCGCGGGCGTCGGGGAAGCCGTTGCGCGTGAGCCCCTCGATCAGGTCCGACACGCCCGGCACGATGCGCGACAGCCAGCGTGGCACGAGCGCGTCGCCCGCATTCGTGATGGCCAGCGCCAGCGGCTGGCCGGCGGCGTCCAGGCCCGCCTGCAGCACGGCCACGCCGGCGGGGCGGTAGAAATCGTGCGTCGTGTCCTCCTCGCGCGACCACACGAGCTGCACCGGCGCGCCACCGCACTCCAGCGCGATGCGGGCGGCCTGCGCGATGAAGTCCACCTCCAGCCGCCGGCCGAAGCCGCCGCCGAGGTAGGTCACGTGCACCGTCACCGCCTCCAGCGGCAGGCCCAGCACCCGGGCCGCCGCCTCACGCGCCGCCCCTGGCACCTGCGTGGGCGCCCAGACCGTGGCGGCGCCCTCGCGCAGCTGCACCGTGCAGTTCATCGGCTCCATCGTCACGTGCGGCAGGTAGGGCGCGCTGTACACAGCCCGCACCTGGCGCGCCGCCGCCTGCAGGCCCGCCTTCACGTCGCCTTCGCGGCGGAAGGCGAAACCGCCCTGCGCCTGGTGCGCCGCCTGCGCGGTGGCCGTGAGCTGCTGCATGACGGCCGCCGAATCGACGCGCCCGCCCGGCGGCGGCTGCCAGTCCACGTCCAGCGCACGGGCCGCCTGCTGCGCGTGCCAGGTGGTGCGTGCGACCACGGCGATCGCCGCCGTCGAGCCCGCCATGGGGCCGAGCGTGACCAGGCGCACCACGCCCGGCATCGCCATCACCTGCGCGGCGTTGCGCACCGGCCCCGTCCCGCCGCCCAGCATCGGGCAGTGGCGCACGGCCGCAAACAGCTGCCCGGGCTCGCGCACGTCCAGCCCGAAGCGCGCCTGGCCGTTGACCTTGGCCGCCAGGTCGATGCGCGGCAGGGCCTGGCCGATCTGGCGCCACTGGCCGGGCGGCTTGGGCACGACCTCCCCCGGCGGCGTGAGGGCCGCCTGGGCCGCGACCTCGCCGTAGTGGCCGAGCGCGCCGCTGGCGTGGTGCACGACGCCGTCCTTCACCGACAGCTCGGACACCGGCAGCTTGTGCTTGAGCGCCATGGCGCCCAGCAGCTGCGCACGGGCCGTCGCTGCAGCCCCGCGCAGCGGCTCCCAGGCATCGGCCATGCTGGACGAACCACCGGTCAGGTTGATCCCCAGCTCGCGCGCCACGCGCACCGTCGCCCAGCCCGCGATGCGCGCGGGCAGCCCGCCCTCGTCACGCGGCCCGAAGGGCATGTTGCCCAGCATGGTGGCGACGTTGCCGTAGAGGCTGTCGTGGCCGGCGGCGGTCAGGCGCACGGTGTGCAGGGGAACGTCGAGCTCCTCGGCCACGAGCTGCGCCAGCCCGGTGTGCACGCCCTGGCCCATCTCGCTGCGGTTCATGGCCAGCACGACGTGGCCGTCCGCGGCGATCTTGATCCAGCCGTTCAGCCCCACCTCGCCGTCCACCACGGGCAGCGTGTTCGCATGGCCCAGCCGTGAGCGCGGAGGCATCACGCCCCAGCCCACCACCAGTGCGCCCGCCGCGCCCAGGCCCGAGAGCAACCAGGTGCGGCGCTTCACTTCTTCATCCCCTTGGCGGCCTGGCGGATGGCGGCCCGCACGCGCGGGTAGGTGCCGCAGCGGCACAGGTTGGTCATGGCCGCGTCGATGTCGGCGTCGCTCGGGTTGCGGTTCTTCGCGAGCAGCGCAGCGGCCGCCATCAGCATGCCGCTCTGGCAATAGCCGCACTGCGGCACCTGCTCGGCCAGCCAGGCGAGCTGCACGGCATGGGGTGCGTCACCTGCGGCCAGGCCCTCGATGGTGGTGACGGCCTTGCCCGCGCAGGCGCCCAGTGGCGTCACGCAGGCGCGCACGGGCTGGCCGTCCAGGTGCACGGTGCAGGCGCCGCAGGCCGCCACGCCGCAGCCGAACTTGGTGCCGGTGAGGTTCAGCCCGTCCCGCAGCGCCCACAGCAGCGGCATGGCGGGGTCGCTGGCGATTTCCGGCAGGGCCATGACCTGGCCATTCACTTTCAGGTCCATCAGCGGGTCATCTCGGCTGGCAGGGCGCGCCAGAATAGCCGCGCGCGACGAAAATGGCCGTATGAGCCTGCCCCAAGATGCAACAGCGCCTGAACTGCTGTTCGCCCTCCTGCCCGACAGCGGCATCGCCCCTGACGGCCCCGACACCCTGGCCCCGCTGGCCGCCGCCCTGACGGCCCAATACCCGCAGGCCCTGGTGCTGCACCTGCACCCGCCGCTGCGCGACGCCGAGGGCCGCTGCCGCTGGTGGGCCGGCGCCGCGCCGGACGAAGACGGCGTGAATGCCGCCCTGCCGCGCCTCATCGAGCGCCTGCGCCTGGAGGCGCGCAAGCACGACCTCCCCTGGCAGCGCGTGGCCCTGGCCGGCGTGGGCGACGGCGCGCTGCTGGCCCTGGAGGCCGTGCAGGCCGAACCCGCGCTCGTGGGCCGCGTGCTGGCCTTTGCCGGCGGCTACCTGGCGCGCCCGGAAGCGGCGCCGCAGGACGTGTGCGTGCACCTGCTGCACGGCATCGCCGACGAGCGCTTCCCGTACCGCCACGTCGTCGACGCCGCGCAGGCCCTCGTCGACCTCGGCGCCGACGTGACGGCCGACCTGCTGCCCCACATCGACCACAGCCTGCACCCGGCCCTCATCGACAAGGCCATGGAGCAGCTGCGCACCTTCATCCCGGCCCGGCTGTGGCGCGAGGCGCTGATCGCCGCGCAGGAAAACGAGCGGCCCGTGGGTTAGAGCCCCACCAGCGCCGTCCAACGGCTGATCGACGATTCGCAGACCAGAACGCCCTCGTTGAACTTCTGGCGCTGGGCGAGCTCGTCACGGCCGGCGCGACCGGCGGTTGCGCGGTGGATGGACTCACGCAGCTCGGCGATGTCCGCGCCGGAGTCGGCGCTGTGGCTGTGGTGAGGGCGAGCGAGTGGCAGGGCGGGGTGCATGGCGTTGGAGGCGGGTGCAGTGCATGACATGCCTGTATGGTGCAAGCCCTCCCCCGGCACCGGTCGACCTCTGCGACGAACGGCGCTGCCGCCGCCCCGAAGGACCTCCCCGGAGTCACGAACTACTCCCGAGCTCTGGGGATGCCGAGCGCGACTTAGGCCCCCGCCACGGCGCGCGCGGCCAGCTCGGGAATCAGCGCAGCGCGGTAGGCCGCGGTGCCATGCAGGTCGGTGTTCAGGGCGTCGGCGCTCACCTTGACGGCACGCGCCGCCGCCGGGCTCCAGTCGCGGCTGAGGGCCTGCTCCAGCTCGGTGCAGCGGAACACGCCGGGCCCGGCGCCCGTGACGGCCACCCGCACGCCGCCGTCAAAGCGCGCCACGAACACCCCCACCAGCGAGAAGCGTGACGCCGGCTGCTTGAACTTCTGCCAGCCCGCGGCCTGCGGGATGGGAAAGCTCACCGCCGTGATCAGCTCGCCCTCCTGCAGGGCCGTCGTGAAGAGGCCCTGGAAGAAGTCGTCTGCGGCGATCTGCCGGCTGGCGGTGTGGACCGTCGCCCCGAGGCCCAGCACCGCGGCCGGGTAGCAGGCGGCGGGGTCGTTGTTGGCCAGGCTGCCGCCCAGCGTGCCGACGTTGCGCACCTGGCGGTCGCCGATGCGCCCGGCGAGATCGGCCAGCGCGGGGATGGCCCGCTGCACGTCGGCCGAGGCGGCCACCACGGCATGCGGCGTGGCCGCGCCGATGCGCACGGCGCCCCCGGCGGCGCTGATGCCCTGCAGCTCCGGCAGGCGGCGCACGTCGACCAGCCCCTCGGGCGCGGCCAGACCCAGCTTGATGGCGCCCAGCAGGCTCTGCCCGCCGGCCAGGAACTTGTCGTCGGGCCCGAGGCGGGCGGCGGCGACGGAGGATGCGGCTTGGTAGTTCATCGTCGTCTCCTCAGGCCTTGGATTGCAGCGCAGTCCACACCGTGCAGGGCGTGGCGGGCATGGGCAGGTCCTTGACGCCGATGGCGTCGCAGATTGCGTTGATGACGGCCGCGGGCGAGCCGATGGCGCCGGCCTCGCCGCAGCCCTTCACGCCCAGCGGGTTGTGCGTGCAGGGCGTGCCGCTGGCCGTCTGCACGTTGAAGCTCGGCAGGTCGTCGGCGCGCGGCATGGCGTAGTCCATGTAGCTGCCGGTGAGCAGCTGGCCGGAGTCGGCGTCGTACACGCCATGCTCCAGCAGCGCCTGCCCGATGCCCTGGGCCAGCCCGCCGTGCACCTGGCCTTCGACGATCATCGGGTTGACGATGTTGCCGAAGTCGTCCACCGCGCTGAAGCGGTCGATGCGCACGACGCCTGTGGCCGGGTCCACCTCCACCTCGCAGACGTAGCTGCCGGCCGGGTAGGTGAAGTTGGTGGGGTCGTAGAAGGCGTTTTCGTTCAGGCCCGGCTCCAGCTTGTCGAGCGGGTAGTTGTGCGGCACGTAGGCCGTGAGCGAGACCTGCGCGAAGGGCACCACGCGATCGGTGCCCGCCACGCGGAACTCGCCGTTGCTGAACTCGATGTCGGCCTCGCTGGCCTCCAGCAGGTGGGCGGCGATCTTGCGGCCCTTGGCGATGACCTTGTCCAGTGCCTTCACGATGGCCGTGCCGCCCACCGACAGCGAGCGGCTGCCGTAGGTGCCCATGCCGAAGAGCACCTTGCCGGTGTCGCCGTGCTGGATGTCGACGTCCTCCAGCGGGATGCCGAGCCGGTCGGCCACGACCTGCGCGAACGTGGTCTCGTGGCCCTGGCCGTGCGAGTGGCTGCCGGTGAAGACGGTCACCTTGCCGGTCGGGTGCACGCGCACCTCACCCGCCTCGAACAGGCCCGCGCGGGCGCCCAGGGCGCCGGCAATGTTGCTCGGCGCCAGGCCGCAGGCCTCGATGTACGTGGAGTAGCCCAGGCCGCGCAGCAGGCCCTTGGAGGCGCTGACGGCCTTGCGCGCCGCAAAGCCCGCCACGTCCGCAATGCGCTGCACCTGCGTGAGCGTGGCGTCGTAGTCGCCGATGTCGTAGGTCAGCCCCACCGGCGTGGCATAGGGGAAGGTGGTGATGAAGTTGCGCCGGCGCAGCTCGGCCGGGTCGATTCCCAACTCGTGCGCGGCGGTTTCCACCAGGCGCTCGACGACGTAGGTCGCCTCCGGCCGCCCCGCGCCGCGGTAGGCGTCCACCGGCGCGGTGTTGGTGAAGACACCCGTCACCTCGGCGTAGATGCTGGGCGTCGTGTACTGCCCCGCCAGCAGCGTGGCGTACAGGATGGTGGGCACGCTGGACGCGAAGGTGGAGAGGTAGGCGCCCAGGTTGGCGGTGGTGTGCACGCGCATGCCGACGAAGCGGCCGGCGGCGTCCAGGCCCAGCTCGGCGGTGGTGACGTGGTCGCGGCCATGGGCGTCGGAGAGGAAGGCCTCGCTGCGCTCGGCCGTCCACTTGATCGGCCGGCCGAGCTGCTTGGCTGCCCACACCAGGGCCGTCTCCTCGGCGTACAGGAAGATCTTGGAGCCGAAGCCCCCGCCCACGTCCGGCGCCACCACGCGCAGCTTGTGCTCGGGGATGCCCAGCACGAAGGCGCACATCAGCAGCCGCTCGACGTGCGGGTTCTGGTTGGCGACGTAGAGCGTGTAGCTCTCGTCGGCCGGGCTGTAGCTCGCGTTGGCCGCCCGCGGCTCGATGGCGTTGGGAATGAGCCGGTTGTTGCGGAACTGCAGCCGCGTGACGTGGGCGGCGCGGGCCATCGCGGTGTCAGTTGCAGCCTTGTCGCCGCAGCCCCAGACGTAGCAGCGGTTGTCCGGCGCCTCGTCGTGCACGGAGCCCGCATGGCCGGCGGCCGTGGCGGTGTCGGCCACCGCCGGCAGCTCGTCGTAGTCGACCTCCACCAGCGCCGCCGCAGCCTTGGCCTCGGCCAGCGTCTCGGCCACGACCAGCGCCAGCGCGTCGCCCACGTAGCGCACCTTGCCATGCGCCAGGATGGGGTGCTTGGGCTCCTTCATCGGCGTGCCGTCGGTGCTGGTGATGAGCCAGCCGCAGGGCAGGCCGCCCACGTCCTTGAAGTGCTCGCCGGTGTAGACGCCCAGCACGCCGGGAGCGGCGGCTGCGGCGGCGGTGTCGACCCGCGCGAGCCGGGCATGGGCATACGCGCTGCGCACGAAGACGCCGTAAGTCTGGCGCGGCAGCACGATGTCGTCGGTGTACTGGCCGCGGCCGGTGAGAAAGCGCGCGTCTTCGCGCCGCTTGACGCTCTGGCCGATGAAGCCGTCCTTGGGTGCGTTCATGTCAGACCCCCATCGCCGTCTTGCCGACCTGCACGGCCCGCACGATGTTCTGGTAGCCCGTGCAGCGGCACATGTTGCCCTCCAGCCCCTCGCGGATGGCGGCCTCGCTGCCGCAGTCGTGGTGCTGCACGAGGTCCACCGCGCTCATCACCATGCCCGGGGTGCAGAAGCCGCATTGCAGGCCGTGGCATTCCTTGAAGGCGGCCTGCATCGGGTGCAGGCTGCCGTCGGCGCCGCCCAGGCCCTCGATGGTGGTGACGGTGCTGCCATCAGCCTGCACGGCGAGCAGGCTGCAGGCCTTCACCGCGCGGCCATTGAGGTGGATGGTGCAGGCGCCGCATTGCGCGGTGTCGCAGCCGACATGCGTGCCGGTCAGCGCCAGGTCCTCGCGCAACCACTGCACCAGCAGGGTGTCGGGCGACACGTCGCGGCTGACCGCACGGCCGTTGACCGTGAGCTGAATCTTCATGGCTTGTCTCCGTCGGTGTTGTGGCGCAAATGCTCTTCCTGACAACCCGGCTTGTGATTGCCGTTTACCCTAGGGGCAATACAAGCTGGGGATAAGCAGACATGGACAACCTCGATCTCGGTGTGCTGCGCACCGCGGCCGGCTGGCGG
This sequence comes from Roseateles sp., assembly GCA_016790285.1. Classification (GTDB taxonomy): domain Bacteria; phylum Pseudomonadota; class Gammaproteobacteria; order Burkholderiales; family Burkholderiaceae_C; genus Pelomonas. The sequence goes on from JAEUPJ010000046.1 coordinate 45,636, forward strand.
GCCGAACAACGCAGCGTGGTGCTGGGCACCATCACCCGCACCTGGGGCTCGGCGCCACGGCCGGTGGGCTCGCTCGTGGCGGTGCGCGACGACGGCCTGATCGCCGGCTCGGTGTCGGGCGGCTGCATCGAGGACGACCTGGTCGCCCAGCTGCGCGCCGGCAGCCTCACGCTCACCCACCCCGCGCCGCTGCGCTACGGCGTGGGCGCGGAAGAAGCCCGGCGCTTCGGCCTGCCCTGCGGCGGCACGCTGGAGCTGATGCTGGAGCCGCTGGGCCCGCAGTCGGCGCTGGACGAGCTGCTCGCCCGGCTGCTGCGCGGCGAGCGCGTGCGCCGCACGCTGGACCTCGCCACCGGCACCGTCACGTTGGCCCCTGCCGAGCGCGGCGCCGACACGCTGACGCTCACCGACACCCAGCTCGTCAGCCACCACGGCCCGCAGTGGCGGCTGCTCGTCATCGGCGCGGGTCAGATGACGGACTACCTCGCCCAGATGGCCCAGGCCCTGGGCTACGGCGTGACGGTGTGCGACCCGCGCGAGGAGTACGCCGACGGCTTCGCCCTCGAGGGCGTGACGCTCACGCGCGAGATGCCCGACGATGTCGTCACCGCTTTCGAGGTGGACGACGCCACCGCCATCGTCGCGCTGACCCACGACCCCAAGCTCGACGACCTCGCGCTGATGGAAGCGCTCAAGAGCCCGGCCTTCTACGTCGGCGCCATCGGCTCGCGCGTGAACCAGGCCAAGCGCCGCGCGCGGCTGGCCGAGCACTTCGGCCTCACGGAGCCCGAGCTCGACCGGCTGCATGGCCCCGTCGGCCTGAACATCGGCGCGCGCACGCCGCCCGAGATCGCGCTCTCCATCCTGGCCGAGATGACGGCCGTGCGCTACCAGGCGGGTGGCCCCCGCGCCGAGGCCGGCTGCGCGCTGTGAGGCGCAGGCTGGCTGCGCTGCTGGCCCTGGCGGCGCCGGCGGCGTTTGCGGCCGCTCTGCCGCGCGACCTGGGGCCTGTCTCGGGCTACCCCGGTGCGCTGGCGTTGTCGCGTGACGGGCGCGTCGCCGCGCACGTGGACGCCTCCGGCACCGTCAAGCTCTGGGACGCGACCACCATCCAGCTCCTGGCCGATGCGCCGCGCACCACCGCCGCCGCCAGCGTCGCGCTGAACGCCGACGGCAGCCTCGTCGTCACCGGCCACGCCGATGGCCGCGTGCTGCTCTGGGCGCGCGGTGCGGCCACGCCGCTGCGCGAGTTCCGCGGCCACGCCGGCCGCATCCTGGCCCTGGCGGTGTCGCCGGACGGCGGCCGCCTGGCCAGCGGCAGCGCGGACGGCACGACGCAGGTCTTCGAGCTGGGCACCGGGCGCCGCCTGCAGGTGCTGGACTCGGTCTACAACGGGCACCCGATGGAGGGTGTCGCCGCGCCGGTGGACGTCGCGTTCGCGGCGGCGGGCCGACTGCTGGTCACGCAGGACTGGCAGCGCCGCCAGTACGACGTCGGCCGTGTGGTGACGCTGTGGGACGCCGCCCAGGGCCTGGAGCTGGCGCAGGTGGGCGCCGCACCACCCGAAGGCGACGAGGCGCTGCAGGCCGGCGCGGCGCTGGGCGGTGGCGGCTGGTTGCTCGCGAGCACGGGGGTGAAGCAGCTGACGGTGCAACGCCTGGACAGCTGCGCGCCGGCCCGGCCACTCGGCGCCTTGGGCGCGGGGAGGCCCGGCGCCCCCGAGGGCCCCGACAGCGGCACCTTCGCCGAGACCCTCGCCGCCGATCCCCTCGGCCGCTGGGTGGCCACGGCCAGCGCGGGCGCGCTGCGCTTCTTCCCCGTGGACGGCGGCCGCCCGACGCCCGCGCTGCAGCTGCCGGGTCGGGTCCGGGCCCTGACTCCCCTGCCCGACGGCAGCCGCCTGTTGGCCGTCGTCGACACCCGGCCCGCGAGCCAGGGGCCGGCGATGACGCTGCTCGGCGCCGATGCCCCCGCGCCCGCGCCGGCCAGGCTGTTCCGCGTGGACGTGCCGGCCACGGCCCTGCAGCCCGCCCCACTGCGCGTGGCCGCCGATGCCCAGCCCTGCCCACCTGCCGATGCCGTCGTGCGCAGCCAGAGGGTCACGCTGCCGGATGCGCCCGCGACGCTGGCCGTCACCGCCCGCCTGAGCCCGGCCGTGCCGGCGCCGCCGGGTGCGCCCCCGCTGCCGCTCGGCCCGCTGCAGCAGTTGCGCTTCGATGCCCGCGGGCAGCTGCTCGCGCTGTACGTGGACCGCGGCGGCACCCGGGCGGCCGTCGCCGCCTGGACCCTGGCCACCGGCCAGCCTCAGCCCGGTCGCGCGCTGGCCTCGCAGGGGGACCTCGCGCCGCCGCTGTGGCTGGGCATGGACTGGGCCGTATCGGACGGCCAGGGCGGCTGGCTGCGGGCGCTCACCGGTCAACGCCTGATGGCACCCGCGGCCGAGACCCGCCCGCCGCTGATGGCGGCCGACGCCCAGGCGGGCCGCCTCTACCGCGTCACGGGTGCCACAGGCGCCACCGTCGAGCAGGTGGCGGCTGACGGGCGGCGCCTGCCGTCGCTGGAGACAGGGCGGCCCGTGCAGGCCCTGGCCGCGCGCAACGGCCGGCTGCTGGTGATGGACGACCAGGGCACGCAACGGCTCTTCAGCGGCGCGCCGCTGGCCGCGCAAACCGTCGGCGCGCGCCCCTCGCCCGGTGGCGACGCGACCTGGGTCAGCCGGCTGATGCTCTCGGCCGACGGCCGCCATGCCCAGGCCACGGTCGACCCGGCGAGCTTCGAGACCCCGGGCGTCGACACCGCCTGGGCACTGCGCGGCGGCCCCGTCGGCACGGGCCTCGCGCTGGCCGAGCTGCCCGCTGCGGCCAACCGGGTGGTGGCGGCCGACACCCGCGCCCACCGGCTGGCCGTCTGGGACTTCGAGCGCAACGAGGCCGTCGTGCGCCTGCCGCGCCAGCGCAGCCGCGACGCCTCGGGCGGGCCAGTGCTCTTGCAGGCGGCGCTCAGCGACGACGGGCGGCGCGTGGCCAGCGCCTCGCCGGACGGCCTGGTGCGCGTCTGGGATGTCGACGCCCGCCAGCTGATGGGCGAAGCCCGCGTGGGTGCCGCGGTCACGGCCCTGGCCTTCGACGCTGCCGGCCGCCAGCTCGCGGTGGGCCGGGCCGGCGGGCAGGCCTGGGTGCTGGCCCTGCCCTGAGCGGCGTCGGCCATCGCCTGACGCTCACTTCATCGTGTAGCCCCGGCCATCCATGCAGGCCTCGACGGCGCGGTTGAACACACTGGCGTCGGCCTGCGCGTTGGGCTGGGTGGTGGCCCAGCGGTTGCACTCGCGGCGGTCGCTTTCCAGCTGCTCGCCCGACTGGCCGTTGCGCGGGTAGATGATGGGCTCGGCTTTCGGCGCCGGGGGCGGCGGCGCGGGCTGCACTTGCGCCACCGGCTCGGGCGGCGGCGCGACGACGGCATAGCCCTCGGGCACCGCGCGGTAGTACACGCCGTTGGCGTAGTAGTACGGCAGGCCGCCCACGGTGAGCGTGACGTAGGCCGGCGGCAGCAGCGGGATGACCAGGCCCGCCGGCGGCAGCACGACGCGGTAGCGCGGGCCATACGGCTGGTACCAGACCCCGCCGTGGAACCAGTAGCGGCCCGGGCCGGCGCCGACGATCACCGCGCCATGCGGCACCACGGGGGCCACGTAGCCGGGGGCCGGGTAGTAGTGGTCGTGGTGGTAGCGGTTGTCGAACACCATGCCGATGTTCACGCGGGCGCGCACCTCGGCATGGGCGGTGGCGGCCGCGCCCAGGGCCCCGAGGGCGAGCAGCGCGGCGGCGGTGGAGCGGAGCAGTGTCTTCATGGTCGTCAGCGAAAGAGCCGGGGTGGTCAGGCAACGGCAGCAGCCTCGCGCAGGTGCACTGCGCCCGCTTTGCGGCCACGTAAAGTTCGCCGCTCCTGCTGTCGCCAGCCTTTCACGCACCGCCATGATCGAACTGCACTACTTCCCCAGCAACGCCAGCTTCGCGCCCCACCTCCTGCTGGAGGAGATGGGCATCCCGTTCACGCTGCGCACGGTGGACCGGGCCAACAACGAGCACAAGTCGCCCGCCTACCTCAAGCTCAATCCCAACGGGCTGATCCCGGTGCTCGTCGACGGCGACCTGGTGCTGTACGAGACGGCGGCCATCCTGATGCACCTGGCGGACTGCCACCCCGGCTTCGCCCCCGCCCCCGGCACGGCCGAACGCGCCCAGTACTACAAATGGATGGTGTGGCTCACCAACACGCTGCAGGCCATGCTCATCCACTACTACTACCCTGACCGCATGGCCAGCGACGCGGCCGAGGTGAAGGCCCGCGCCGAGGCGCAGGTGGGCCCGATGCTCGACCAGATGGACGCCGAGCTCGCCCGCCACGGCGGCCCGTGGTTCCTGGGCGAGGCCTACACCGCGGTGGACCCGCTGGCCTTCATGCTGTGCCGCTGGACGCGCATGCATGCCCGCCCCGCCAAGACGCGCCCGGCGCTGGGCGCCTACCTGCAGCGCGTGTTCGAGCGCCCGGCCACGCAGCGCGTGGTGAGCAAGGAGCAGCTGCCCGACCCGGTGTTCTGACGGCGCGCTGGCTCGCGCGCTCGTGCGCTCAAGGCCAGTGCCGCTGAAACACCGCGGCGACCTCCGGGTGCTGCTCCACGCGCATCAACTGCGCGTAGAAGCTCGGCCGCTCGGCCTGCAGCATCGGCCGCGAGCCCGACCACTTCGACACCACCGTGGCCAGCAGCTCCAGCGCGCCGGGGCTGGCCGCGTCAAAGCCGATGGCGAACTGGTCGGCGAACACACGCCAGTGCTCGTGCAGCCGTGCGCGCGTGCCGGCGCGGATGCGGGCCTTCATGTCGTCGTCGCAGGGCTCGCACCAGCGCTCGGGGTAGTCGATGACGCTGATGGCCGCATAGCAGTTGGCCGCGACGTAGACGAGGCCGCGCACCGCGCGGGCCCGGTCGCTGGCGTCGGCCGGCAGCAGCAGGCCCGGCGGCGTGGTCAGGCCCAGGTGGATGAGGATGGCGGCACTCTCGGTGAGCACCGTGCCGTCGGCGAGCACGAGGGTCGGGATCTGGCCGAGCGGGTTCACCTGCAGCAGCGCGTCCCGCCCCGGTCCGGGGTTCCAGGAGGCGGCATCCACGCCGGTGAAGGCCAGGCCCGCGCAAGTCAGTGCGGCCTCGATGGCCGCCGAGCCCGAGCCCTTGGTTCCGTACAGGGTCAACATCGCCATGACTCCTTCGTTGAGCGTGCAAAATCGTCTCACACCATGAGCACCCACGCCCCCGGCCCGCCCCGCCTGCCTGCGCCGCCCGTCATGCAACACCCCGCGCCGCGGTCGAGCTTCGGCCGCATCAGCGTGGGCGTGGTGGGGCGGGTGATGATGTCGGTGGCCGAGGGCCCGTTCGACGCGGCGCTCATGGCCGCCGCCAAGCGCGCCATTGCACTGGCCGGCAAGCGACTGCCGGCGGACCGGCGTTTTGGCGACATGATCGAGATCCGCACCAGCCTGCAGATGGACGGCGACGCCCTCGCCCAACTGCGCGCGAGCATTGACGCCTTCGGCTCGCGCGGCATCGTGGCGGTGTCCACCGTCTTCCTCGTGCCGCCCGGGCTGCCAGGCATCGAGCGGCTGCCGGCGCTCATGGACATCTGGCGCGCCAGCCGCCCGGTTCGTCGCGCCGACACGTTCAAGGCGGCCTGGGCGCTCGTCAATGCCGACCTGGTCGCCGCCGGCCTGCCACCGCAAGACCCACCCGCGCCGAAGACATGAGTGACGCCGCCGGCCTGCAGTGGCCCCTGGACGCCAAGGGCAAGCGCGCCTCCGGCCCGCCGGGCCAGCGCATCGTGGCCGCCGCGCTGCAGGGGCTGGCGCCCGAGGCCGCCGACGCGGTGCGGGCCGAGCGCGACTGGCGCCACGCCTACCCGCGCCACTGGCGCGCCCTGGTGCAGGCACAGGCTGCCCGGCCGGTCAGCGCCGTCGCGTCGGCACGCGCGGGCCTGGCGGCTGCCTGGGCCGAGCTGCCCTTCGTTCGCGCAGGCCAGCCCCTCGCCCTGGCCGAGGCCATGCGCACGCCGCAACGCCGGCTGCAGACGCTGCAGCTGCGCGGGCAGGGCGAGGCCGCTCCCGCAGCCTGGGCCGTGCCGCACGAAGGCCGCGAACTCACCGGCGACGCGCTCGCACGCCAGATCGACCGCTGGGAGAAGTCGGGCGTCTGCGAGCCCGCGCATGCCGCCGCGCTGCACGACTGCCTGGCCCACCCCGAGTGGTTCGACCTGTCCGACCAGCACCTCGTGCTGCTGGGCGCGGGCAGCGAGGCCGGGCCGCTGGCCTGGCTGGCGAAGTGGCGGGCGAACCTCGTCGGCATCGACCTCGCGCGGCCGGCGACCTGGAAGCGCATCGCCGGCACCGTCGCAGCCGGCAACGCCACGCTGACCGCGCCCGTCGCGCCTGGCCAGCCGCTGGACGCCGCGCACGCCGGGGCCGACCTGCTGGGCGACACGCCCGACATCGCCGCCTGGCTGGCCGGCCTGGGCCAGCCGCTGGCCATCGCCAACCTGGCCTACCTGGACGGCGAGCGGCATGTGCGCGTGTCCCTCGCGATGGACGCCATCAGCGCCACGCTGTGCGCGGCCGACAGCCGCACCCAGCTCGCCTACATGGCCACGCCGACCGACGTGTTCGCCGTGCCCGAGGCCGTGGCGCGGGCGTCCACGGACGCCTTCGCGCGGCGTGGCCTCGTCAAGAAGCTCGTGCAGGCCGGCGCACGGCTCACCAGCGGCGGGCGGGGCTTTGCGCCGCACATCGAGGCGCTGGTCGACGCGGGTGACTTCGGCCACTGGGGCCTGGTGGACGCCCTGGTGGTGGAGCAGGGGCCCAACTACGCGCTGGCCAAGCGGCTGCAGCAGTGGCGGGCACTCGTGGCTCGCGCGGACGGGCACCGCGTGGCCTTCAACGTGGCACCGAGCACGACGACGGCTTCCGTCGTCTCCAACCCGCTGCTGGCCGCGGGCTTTCGCGGCGCCAAGGCCTTCGGCGTGGAGGTGTTCGCACCGGCCACGACGAATGCGCTCATGGCCGCGATGTGGGTACACCAGCTGCGCACCGCGCCGCGCGACTTCGCCCACCCGCTCAAGCTCCTCGTGCACACCGCCAACCACGGTGGCCTGTGGCGCCTGCCCTACCTGCCACGCTCGGTGCTGCCGATGGCGGCATTGCTGGGGTTCGTGAAGCGACGGTAAGCTCTGACCCCAGGGTCTGGTGCACCGCATGCGCCGCGGCCCGAACGTCATGAACGCCCCCGGCTCCACGCCCCTGTACGAACAGCCCGACGCCCACGGCTTCGGCCGCGTCACCGTGGGGTTCATCGGGCGGGTCATGCACTACGTCGCCCAGGGCCCGTTCGACGCCGCACTGATGGCAGCCGCCAAGCGCGGCACCAACGTCGCCGCCGAGCGCATCCCGGCCGACCGCCGCTACGTCAGCCTGATGGAGTTCCGCAGGCCGCTCGGGCTGGACGACGACGGCCTGCGCGAGTTCAAGGAAACCGTCGGCGGGTTCGTGACACGGCAGACGGTGCCTCTGGCGACCGTCCTGCTCGTCGCCCCAGGCGACGACGAAGCGCCCATGGTCGTCGAGATGGCGGCCATCTACCGGCGCAGCCGGCCATTGCTGCTGTGCACCGACGCCGGCACCGCGTGGGCCGAGGTCAACCGCGTGCTGCGCGAAGCCGGCCTGCCGGAGCAGCCGCAGCCGGACAGCCTCGGCCGCTGACCGGCGGCCCCCTCACACCGGCCAGGCGCGCTGCGCCGGGCGCATCTGTTCCCACGCCGCGCCAAGCGCCAGCACGCCCGCGTCGTCGAAGCGGCGGCCGATGATCTGCAGGCCGATGGGCAGCCCCGCGGCCGTGTAGCCGGCGTTGAGGGCCAGCGCCGGCTGCTCGCTCATGTTGCAGGGCAGCGTGAAGGCGATGTGCTCGAAGGGCCGCGCCGGGTCGTGCAGCGGGCTGGCCTGGTGCGCCGGATAGGCGGGCATGGGCGAGACGGGCGACAGCACGAAATCGAACGGCTCGCAGGCCGCGTTGGCCGCCTCCCGCAGGGCCTGCATCTGGCTGTAGCCGCGGAACACGGCGCTGGCGTCGTAGCCGGCCGCGGGCGCCACCCAGTCGAGGATGTAGGGCAGCACCTTGACGCGCCGCTCGGGCGGCAGGGCCGAGATGTCCAGCCAGGAGCGCATGCGCCAGAAGCGGTCGATGCCGTCGGCCATCTCGCGCGTCGTGAAGCCGGCCAGCGGCTCGACGACGGCGCCCGCCTGCTCGAAGGCCCGCGCGGCGGCGGTGACGGCAGCGGCCACCTCGGGCTGCACGGCGTCGCCCCAGCCGGCGTCCAGCATCAGGCCGATGCCCAGGCCGCGCAGGGTCAGGGGCCGCGGCATGACGTCGCCCGGCGGGAGTTGCGTGGGGTCGCGTGCATCGGGCTGGGCGAGGACTGCCAGCATCGCCGCGGCATCAGCCACGGTGCGCGTGAGCGGCCCGGCCACGCGGCCGGCGTAGGCCGGCTGGATGGGCACGCGGCCGTGGCTGGGCTTGAGGCCGACGAGGCCACACCAGCCTGCGGGCAAGCGGATGGAGCCGCCGATGTCGGTGCCCAGGTGCAACGGGCCGTAGCCGGCGGCGGCCGCCGCGGCAGCCCCGGCGCTGGAGCCGCCGGGCGTCATGCGTGCATCCCAGGGGTTGCGCGCCGGCTCCGGGTAGAGACTGGACAGGCCGGAGCTGAGCATGCCGTAGTCGGGCATGGTGGTGCGCGCCCACGCGATGGCCCCCGCCTCGCGCAGCCGCGCCGCGGGCGGGGCCTCGAAGCCAGCCACGGCGTCGTCAGGCGTGGCCGCCGTGCCCAGCCGGTAGGCGGCGCCCGGCACGGCGATGTTCTCCTTCAGCGTGACGGGCACGCCGTCCAGCGCCAGCGGCGTGCCGGCACGCCAGCGGGCTTCGCTGGCGCGGGCGGCAGCCAGCGCGCCGTCGGCATCGAGCGCACACAGGGCGTGCAGCGCCGGCTCGCGTCGCTCGGCCTGGGCCACCACGTCGCGCAGCACGTCCACGGGCGAGAGCTCGCCCGAGCGGTAGGCCGCCAGCAGTTCGGCGACCGACAGCGCGGCGATCACTTCTTGAACTTCTCGGCGGCCTTGAGCATGGCGTCGATGTGCCCGTCGGGGTTCATGCTGGCATGCACCGCGGCGATCTTGCCGTCGGGGGCGATCAGGTAGGAGATGCGGTCGGCCATGGTGCCCGGCACCATCTTCAGGCCCGCGTCGTAGGACTTGATGACCTTGCCGTCGGCGTCCGCCGCCACGGCGAACTTGCTGCGGCAGGCCTCGACGCTGAACTTCTTCAGCGTGTCGATGTTGTCGTTGGACAGGCCGATGACGGTGGTGTTGAGTGCCTTGAACTTGTCCGTCGCCTCGGCGAACTGGTGGGCCTCGACGGTGCAGCCGCTGGTGAAGGCCTTGGGGTAGAAGTAGACGACGACCGGCCCCTGCTTGAGGGCGTCGGCCAGCTTGAACTTGAAGGGCTGGCCACCCACGGCGGCGTCGGCGCTGAAGTCGGGCGCCGGCGCGCCCACGGTCAGGGCGGCATGGGCCGGCAGCGCCAGGCCCAGCAGCAGCGGCAGGGCGGACAGCAGTCGGGAGGGAGACTTCAGCATAACGACTCCAAAAGGTGAACAGTCACATTGATCGGTTGCACGGCAGTCACCGGCGCATGTCTAGTATCTGCGGCTGCGAATCCCGAGGTGAAATGAATGACTACTCCGACTTGCTGCCGCGTGCCGGCGCTTGCGCGCTGGCTTCCCTTGTACCTGCCCCTGTCTCTGGCCTTGGCGGTGGCCCTGCCAGGCTGCGGCGGCATCGGCAGCGTGGGCGAGGATGTGGCCGGCGCCCTGATCGATGGCGTCGTGTGCGGCCTGCGCAACTGCACCGAATCCTCCACGCTCAACATTGACGAGATCAGCCCGCGCTTCACGGCCACGCAGGCGGCTGGCGACAACGCCGTGGTGGTGGAGGGCGGCCTGGGCAAATCGGCCAATGTGTTCACGTCCGTGCTGATGGCGCCCAACGAGCAGCTGGCGGTGAGCGTGGACGGCAGCCCGGAGGTGGCCATGTCCAACCCCGACGGCAAACGCCTGAGCTACACCACCCGGCTGACGGCGCGCAGCACTCAGCCCGTGGTGCAGGTGGTGTTCACGCGGGGCGGCGTGCGGCACGTGAGCCAGGTGACGCTGCCCACGGGCTTCACCGTGCTGCAGCCTGCAGGTGCGGCGCAGCTGACGCGCACCGGAGCGGCGCTGCCGGTGCGCCTGAGCATGGCGACCGTGGGCACGGCCACTGCGTCGGCGAGCGGCACCTGCACACGTACCGATGGCAGCAGCTTCACGACCCAGGCCACGGGCCTCAATGCCCGCATCGAAGGCAGCACGGCCGGTGCCTACCGCCTGGAGCCGACCGACGTCGACGAGGCCCTGACCGCCACGAGCCGCAGCTTCAACAACAACGACACCCGCACGCCGGCCGTGAGCCGCTGCGCACTGACCGTCACCTGGACCCACGCGGTGCAAGGCAGCACGCCGGCCACGATGAACCGCCACGGGGCGCTCCTGGGCCAGCGCACCGCCACGCACCCGCTGAGCTACGACGCGCAGCTCTGAAGCAGGCCGTCGGCCAGCCAGCGCTGCAGCAGGCTGATGACGGCGGGCGCCGCGGCCTCGGCATCGCCCAGCTCGCCGGCCGCGGCCTCGCACAGGGCCGCAAAAGTGTCGCCACGGGCCACGGCGGCCAGCAAGGCGGCCTCGAGCGGCTCCAGCGATCGCCAACGCGTCTCCAGCCCCTGGCGCCAGGCCAGCAGCTCATGAACGTGCGGCACGGGCTCGGGCAGCTCGGGCTGCTCGTCGCCTGACTCGGGGTCCCATTCGCGCAGCACCCGCCAGGCGGGCTCGATGGCGTGGGCCAGCGTCACGCGCTGCACGCTGGGCTGCAGGTGCAGCACGAGGCCGGCCCAGTCGTCGGGGCCGAGCGCGGCCAGCGCGGCACCCTCCAGCGGCGGCGCCGCGGCGGCGTCGAAGGCGCCACGCAGGGCCCAGTCCATGCGGGCGAAGTCCACGAGGCTGGCGTGCGGCACGAGATCGTCACCGGCGCTGGCCATGAACCCGGCCAGGCCGTCGCCGAACCAGCGGATGGAAGGGTGGCGGCTCGGGTGGGCGGCCAGGTAGGCCTGGCCCAAGGCGTCGAAGGCCTCGTCGCCCAGGGCGCGGGCCAGCGCGGTGAAGTTGTCGGTCAGCGCCGCCACGAGCCGGGCACGGTAGGCGTGGCGGTAGGCCTGCAGGCCCAGGGCGAAGTCGCCCGCCAGCAGGCCGGTGGCGTCGGCGCCGTCGCGGATGGCCGCGGCCAGGCGCTGCTGGAGCGCGGCGGTCGTCATGCCGAAGCCGCCAGTCGTCGTGCCACGGCCAGCTCGGCCAGCAGGCTGTCCAGCGGCGGGATGTCGTCGTCGCGCTCGATCATGGTGGGCACCGCGCCGAACCGCCGCACGGCGTCCTGGTACAGCGCCCAGACCTCGTCGCGCACGGGGTGGTCATGGGTGTCGATGACGATGTCGCCGCGGTCTTCATGCCCGGCGAGGTGGATCTGCCGCACCGGCTCGACGGGGATGCCGGCCAGGTAGGCCTGCGGGTCGAAGCCGTGGTTGCGGCTGGAGACGTAGACGTTGTTCACGTCCAGCAGCAGCTGCGCGCCGGTGGCCTTCAGCAGCTGCGCGATGAAGGCCCACTCGGTCATCTCGTCCGCCGCGAAGCGCACGTAGCTCGACACGTTCTCCAGCACGAGCGGGCGGCCGAGGATGTCCTGCACCTGCGCCACACGGCCGCCGACATGGTCCAGCGCCGCGCGCGTGAGCGGCACGGGCAGCAGGTCGTGCAGCTGGCTGTGGGCGTCGGCGCTCCAGCACAGGTGGTCGGACACCCAGCCCGGCTCCAGCCGGTCGGCCAGGGCCTTGAGCTCGCGCAGGTAGGCCACATCCAGCGGCGCCGGTCCGGCCACCGACAGCGACACGCCGTGCATGACCAGCGGGTAGTCCGCCCGGATGCGGTCCAGGTGCGCCAGCGGCGGCCCGCCCGGCACCAGGTAGTTCTCGGAAATGATCTCCAGCCAGTCGGGCCGCACGTCAGCACCCACGCCCGCCTCGAAGGCCGCGTAATGCTCGACGCGCAACCCCAGGCCAAAGCCTTGGATCTTGGTCATGTGTTTCATCTGAACGGAAGGGCGCGCGCCGCAGGCGCCGCGCCGCATCCAGCAGCACCTGCGGATCTGGCTCCGCCAGTCCGCACGGTGCGCCCCCTCGGGGGGCCGGCGTCAGCCGGTAGGGGGGTCTTACTTCTCCACCTTGCCACCGGCCTTGGTGCACTCGTCAGCCGACTTCTTGCTGACCCAGCCCTGGCCCTTGCAGCCGTTGTGGCCCTTGCACTCGCTCTTGGCGGTCTTGCACTCGGAGGTGCCCTTGCAGCCGTTGATGCCAGAGCACTTGACCATGCCGTCAGCAGCCATCGCGGTCGTGGGCACGGCGGTGGCGAAGAGGGCAGCAGCGGCGGCAGCGATGCCCAGGCCGGTCTTGAGGGATGCGTTCATGGAGGTCTCCAAACAGAAAAAGGAAGTGGTTGAGATCGGGTTCACCACAGGTCGATCCGAGAAGACCTCGCATCGACTTGCCTGCTTGCGTCGGCGTGACCTGGCCAGTCCTTACAGCCGGCGGTCAGATTCTGATGACCTGGCGTTATGACTGCAATGGCGGCCGGCATTCGTCGGGCCCGGCGCCAGCCGCTAGAGTCCGGCAGCTTGCCGCCACCTGATCCCATGCTGAACACCGAAACCCCGAGCACCCGTCACCCCGACCTGGACACCTACGCCACGCCGGCGCTGCTGGATGCGTTCGTCGACGACCAGACCGCCGCGGTGGCCGCCGTCAAGGCCGCGCTGCCGCAGCTGGCCGCCGCGGTGGACGCCGCGCTGCCGCGCATCCGCGCCGGCGGCCGGCTGCTGTACGCCGGCGCGGGCACCTCGGGCCGCCTGGGCGTGCTGGACAGCGTGGAGCTGCACCCGACCTTCTCCTGGCCGCGCGAGCGCGCCGTGGCCGTGATTGCGGGCGGCGAGGGCGCGATGTTCGTCGCCGTCGAAGGCGCCGAGGACGACCGCGCACAAGGCGCTGCCGACCTGGCGGCCCTGAACCCCGGCCCCAACGACGTCGCCCTGCTGCTGGCGGCCTCGGGCGGCACGCCCTACGTGCTGGGCGCCATCGAGGCCGCGAAGGCGGCCGGCGCGCTCACCATCGGCTTCGCCAACAACCCGGGCGCGCCCGTCACGCGCGAAGCCGACATCGGCGTCACGCTGGACACCGGCGCCGAGGTCATCTCCGGCAGCACGCGGCTGAAGGCCGGCACCTCGCAGAAGATCGCGCTGAACACCTTCTCGTCGGCCCTGATGGTGAAGCTCAACAAGGTCTACGGCAACCTGATGGTGGACCTGAAGGCCACCAACGCCAAGCTCGTGAAGCGCGCGCTGGCGCTCACCGTGCGCGCCAGCGGCGCGAGCGAGGCGCAAGCGCAGGCCGCGCTCGAACAATGCGGCCACCACGTGAAGACCGCGCTCGTGATGCTCAAGCGCGGCATCGGCGCGGCCGAAGCCCGGGCGCTGCTGGATGCGGCGGACGGCAGCGTGAGCCGGGCCCTGTCCGCATGAGCCGGCAGGCGGCCACGCCGGGGCAGTCGTCCCCCTGGGCGTGGATCCCCACGCTCTACTTCGCCCAGGGCATCCCGTACGTCGTCGTCATGACGCTGTCGGTGGTGCTCTACAAGAACCTGGGCCTGTCCAACACCGACCTCGCCCTCTACACGAGCTGGCTCTACCTGCCCTGGGTCATCAAGCCGCTGTGGTCCCCGCTGGCTGAACTGTTCGGCACCAAGCGGCAGTGGGTGGCGGTGCTGCAGTTCTTCGTCGGCGCGGCGCTGGCCGGCGTGGCGCTGACCATCCCGACCGAACACGTCGTGCAGCTTTCGCTCGCGGTGTTCTGGCTGATGGCCTTCGCCTCCGCCTCGCACGACATCGCCGCCGACGGCTACTACATGCTGGCGCTGCCCCAGCACAGCCAAGCCGCCTTCGTGGGCGTGCGCTCCACCTTCTACCGGCTGGCCAACATCGGCGGCCAGGGCGGCCTCGTCTACCTCGCCGGCGAGTTGACCGAACGCACCGGCAGCGCCGTGAAGGCCTGGAGCCTCGTGTTCTGGCTGCTGGGCGCGTTGTTCGTGGGGCTGGCGCTGTGGCATGCCTTCGTGCTGCCGCGGCCGGCGGCCGACGTGAAGGGCCCGGGCCACCGCGCCGCACGTGGCCTGGCGCGCGAGTTCCTCGCCGTGTTCGCGAGCTTCTTCAGGAAGCCCGGCATCGCGGTCATCCTCGGCTTCCTGCTGCTGTACCGCTTCCCCGAGGCGCAGCTGCTCAAGCTGGCCTCACCCTTCCTGCTGGACCCGGTCGACAAGGGCGGCCTGGGCCTGTCGACCAAGGCGGTGGGCATCGCCTACGGCACCGTCGGCCTCACCGCGCTGACGCTGGGCGGGCTGGTGGGCGGCTGGGTCATCTCCCGCGTGGGCCTCAAGCGTGCGCTGTGGCCGCTGGTGCTGGCCATGCACGTGCCCAACGTCGCCTTCCTGGCGCTGGCGCTCACGCACCCGACGAGCCTGGCCGTCATCAGCGCCGCGCTCGCCGTCGAGCAGTTCGGTTATGGGCTCGGGTTCACGGCCTACCTGATGTACATGATCCACGTCGCCGAAGGCCCGCAGAAGACCGCGCACTACGCGATCTGCACCGGCTTCATGGCCCTGGGCATGATGATCCCCGGCATGTGGAGCGGCTGGCTGCAGGACCACATCGGCTACGTGCCGTTCTTCGTGTGGGTGCTCGTGGCCACGGTGCCCAGCTTCATCATGGCGGCGCTGATCCAGGTGCCCGAGAACTTCGGCCGCAAGGAGGACGCGTGAACCAGCGCCTGCTCAGCCTCGACGCCTTCCGGGGCTTCGCCATCGGCGCCATGCTGCTGGTCAACAACCCCGGCGACTGGGGCCATGTGTACGGCCCGCTGCTGCACGCCAAGTGGCACGGCTGGACCTTCACCGACTGGGTGTTCCCGTTCTTCGTGTTCATCAGCGGCATGGCCATGACCATCAGCCTGGCGCGCCGTGCTCAGGCGGGGGCCGACAAGACCGCCCTGCTGCTCACCACCGCGCGGCGCGCCGCCGTCATCATCGGCATCGGGCTGCTGCTCAACCTCATCCCGAGTTTCGACTTCAGCACCGTGCGCATCCCCGGCGTGCTGCAGCGCCTGGGGCTGTGCACGCTGGCCGCCGCGCCCATCGTCATCTGGTGCCGGCCGCGCGGCGTGGCGCTGTGGGCGCTGGCGCTGATGGCCGTCTATGCCGCGCTGCAGCTGTACCTGCCGGTGCCCGATGCCGACGGCGTCGTGCACACCGGGCTGCTGGAGCCCGGCAAGGACGTCGGCGCCTGGCTCGACCGCGCGCTGATGGACGGCCACCTCTGGCGCCAGGCCAAGACCTGGGACCCGGAAGGGCTGCTGTCCACGCTGCCGGCGGTGTCCTCGCAGCTGCTGGGCGTGCTGGCGGGCTATGTGCTGGCGTCGGCCCGGCAACCCGCCGAGAAGACGATGACCTGGGTCCTCGCCGGCCTGGCCGCGCTCTGGCTGGGCCAGGTGCTGGACGCCTGGCTCATGCCCATCAACAAGTCGCTGTGGACGCCGTCCTTCGTGTTCACGATGGCGGGCTGGGCCTGCGTCGTGTTCGCCGTCTTCTACTGGCTGCTGGACGCGCAGCCGCAGCCCCTGTCGCGGGCGCGCTGGGCGCGTGCGCTGCACCCGCTGGTGGTGTTCGGCATGAACGCCCTCTTCCTGTTCGCCCTGTCGGGGCTGGTCGCCAAGATGCTCTACACGGTGAAGTTCGCCGATGGCCGCACGCTGGGTGCCACGCTCTACGCGCCCTTGCGCGACTCGGGCCTCGCCCCCGTGAATGCCTCGCTGCTGCATGCGCTGGCCTTCGTGGCGGTGATGTATGCCGTGGCCTGGGTGATGTACCGCAAGCAATGGTTCGTGAAAGTCTGATGCCGTGAAACGCCGCCACCTCCTGAGCCTGGCCTCCGCCCCGCTGCTCGCCGCATGCGCCACCCCGCCCACGCCGGCGCCCACGCCTGCCGCCCCGGTTTCCCCGAGCGAGGCTGCGCTCGGTGCGGTGACACCGCCCGCGCCCGGCCCCGCCGCCTCCGCGCCCCTCGTGACCCCACCGCCGCGCGAGTGGCGCGCGGCCTGGGTGGCCACCGTCGCCAACATTGACTGGCCCAGCAAGCCGGGCCTGAGCGCCGCCGCCCAGCAGGCCGAGATCCGCGCGCTTTGCGACACGGCGGTGAGCATCGGCCTGAACGCCCTCATCCTGCAGGTGCGCACCGCGACCGATGCGCTGTATGAATCGAAGCTGGAGCCCTGGAGCGAATACCTCACCGGCACGCAGGGCCAGCACCCCGGCTACGACCCGCTGGCCGTCTGGATCACGGAGGCCAAGGCCCGCGGGCTGGAGCTGCATGCCTGGTTCAACCCCTACCGCTCGCGGCACAGCACGGCCAAGTCGCCGGTGGCCGACAGCCACGTGAGCCGCACCCACCCCGAGTGGGTCAAGCGTTATGGCGACCAGCTCTGGATGGACCCGGGCGAGCCGCAAGCCGCCGAGCACACGCTGGCCGTGGTGCGCGACTGCCTGAGCCGTTATGCGGTGGACGGCATCCACATCGACGACTACTTCTACCCCTACCCCGTGCAGGACCCGGCCACCAAGCAGGAGGTCGACTTCCCCGACGAGCCCAGCTGGCAGCGCTACGTGAGCGGCGGCGGCAGCCTCGCCCGCGCCGACTGGCGCCGCTACAACGTCAACTCGCTGGTGCAGCGCCTGTACGCGCTGGCCCACGAGGTGCGCCCGGGCACCCGCGTTGGCATCAGCCCCTTCGGCATCCCCAAGCCCAGCGCCCGCCCGGCAGGCATCAGCGGCTTCAGCCAGTACGACAAGCTCTATGCGGACGTCGAGCTCTGGCTGCGCGAAGGCTGGCTCGACTACCTCGCGCCCCAGCTCTACTGGCCGCGCGCCCAGACGGCTCAAGCCTTCGAGCCGCTGCTGCAGGCCTGGCGCGCCGCCAACCCGCTGGGCCGGCCCATCCACCCGGGCCTCTTCACCAGCCGCATCAACGACACGCCGCAGAGCTGGCAACCCGAGGAGGTGCTGGCGCAGATCGACGTCATCCGGCGCCAGTCCCCGGGCAGCGGCCACATCCACTTCAGCATGGCCGCGCTGTCGCAGAACCGCAAGGGCATCGCCGACGCGCTGCGCACCGGGGCCTACGCCAAGGCCTGACCGGCACCCAGCACCCGCTTCACGCCCGCCACGCGGAAGGCCGAGAGCAGGCCAGGGTCGGCCTGCCGGTCCGTCACGAGCACGTCGACATCGGCCGCGGGGCAGATCTGGATGCGGCTGGCTTCACCCAGCTTGCTCGCATCGGCCAGCACCACGCGCTGACGCGCTCGCGCGAGCATCGCGCGCGCCACGGTGGCCTCGTGCCAGAGGTAGTCCATGGCACCGTTGGCCGCGTCGAAACCCACGGGCGATACAAACGCCCAGTCCACCTGCAGCCGGCCGATCTCGGCGACGGTCTGCTCGCCGTAGGTCGCGGGCACGTCGGTCTCGAGCCGGCCGCCCAGCAGGCGCACCTCGTTGCCGGGCGCATGGGCCAGCACCGTGGCTGCTTCGAGCGAGTTGGTGACGATCACCAGCCCCTCCTTGCGAGCCAGCTCCTCGGCCAGGGCCAGCGTCGTGGAACCGGCATCCAGGAAGCAGGCCTGGCCCGGCTCGATCAGGGCGGCTGCCAGGCGAGCGATCTCGTGCTTTTGCGGCAGATGCAGGCCCGTGCGTTCGACATAGGCCGGCTCGGGTCGGGCGGCGGCCGCGGGCGGCACTGCGCCGCCGTGCACCCGCGCCAGCTGGCCGCAGCGTTCCAGCTCGATGAGGTCGCGCCGCACGGTCTCGCGTGACACGCCCAGGCTCTCGGCAAAGTGCTCTGTGGTCAGGCGCTGATGGGTCTGGAGCAGGTCCAGGATGCGGCGGTGTCTCTCGGCGACCCACATGAGCGGCTGGCGCGGCGATGGCAAAAAGGTGCCGCCAAGTGGGCCAGCATTTCGTGGCGCCTGTGTGAATTCGAGGGTGGTTGTGGAAATCCGTGGAAATCCCTTCACACCCGACGTTCTGTCGCAGAACTGTCGTGGATTTTTGTGACATTGCGCCGGTCACGCCACCCGTCGCGGCGATTGCCACGACGGGTCATCTGAGCCCTCCAAAGCGCCTCGCGCCCCCCAAGCCATGCGATCTGCCGTCCACGCCTTCACGCCCCTGGCCGCCCTGTTGGGCCTGGCCTTCGCCACCCTGCCCGCCGTTGCCCAGACGGCGCCCGCCGCCGAGACGCAAGAGCTCGAACGCGTCACCGTGACGCTCGGGCGCGGGCAGATCCGCTCCGTCCAGGGCCTGACCAAGGCCGACTTCGAAGCCGCGGCAGCAGCAGGCCAGAGCCCGCTGGCCACGGTCTCGCGACTGCCTGGCGTCAACTTCCAGTCGGCCGACCCACTGGGCAACTACGAGTGGTCCACCCGCTTCACGGTGCGGGCCTTCTCGCAGAACCAGCTCGGCTTCACGCTGGACGGCGTGCCCCTGGGCGACATGAGCTACGGCAACCTCAACGGCCTGCACATCAGCCGCGCCATCTCCAGCGAGAACGTCGCGCGCGCCGACCTGTCGCAAGGCACGGGCTCGCTGGACACGCCGTCGTCGAGCAACCTCGGCGGCACGCTGCAGTTCTACTCCGCCGACCCGGCCAAGACCTTCGGCGCGCGGCTTTCGCAGACCCTGGGCAGCGACAGCAACCGCCGCACCTTCGTGCGCCTGGACAGCGGCGCGTCCGACCTCGGCGCCCTCTACGTCAGCTACACCCACCAGCAAGCGGACAAGTGGAAGGGCAACGGCCAGCAGCGCCAGGATCAGGTCAACCTGAAGTACGTGAAGGACTTCGGCGAGAACCGACTGTCGGCCTTCGTCAACACGTCCAACCGCCGCGAGATCGACTACCAGGACATGTCCCTGGAGATGATCAAGCGCCTGGGCTACAACTGGGACAACTTCTACCCCGACTTCGCCGCCGCGGTGAAGGCCTCCAACACGCTGTGCGGCAACAACGGCAGCACCTACGTCGCGCAGTGCGATGACGCCTACTACGCCGGCTCGGGCCTGCGCAAGGACACGCTGGCCGGCGCCACGCTGGACGCCAAGCTCGCCGACAGCCTGCGCCTGAAGACCACCGTCTACCACCACAAGAACGACGGCCGCGGCCTCTGGTACACGCCCTACACCAAGTCGCCGGACGGCACGCCCGTGGCACTGCGCACCACCGAGTACGCCATCAAGCGCAACGGCCTGAGCGCCACGCTGGACTACGAAATCGCCGGCCACCAACTGCGCGCCTCGGTCTGGCACGAGAACAACGACTTCGACCAGGCCCGCCGCTTCTACGCCACGCCGCCCAGCGCCGTGCCCAGCCCCTACGACTTCCCGAGCAACCCGTTCTTCACGCAGTGGCAGTACGCCTTCACCACGAAGACCGACCAGTTCTCGCTGTCGGACACCGTCGCCCTCACCCCCGGCCTGACGCTCGGCTTCGGCTTCAAGTCGCTGCGCGCCACCATCGACGCTGACCGCCAGGTGGGCACGGGCCCGGCAGGCAGCATCAGCGCCAAGAAGGGTTTCCTGCCGCAGGTCGGCCTGAACTACCAGCTCAGCCGCACGGACGAGCTGTTCGCCAGCGTCTCCAAGAACATGCGCGCCTACCAGGGTGCAGCCACGGGCACCACGCCGTTCGCGACGACGCAGGCCGGCTTCGACGCCATCCAGAGCTCGCTGCGGCCTGAAACCTCCACCAACTTCGAGACCGGTTGGCGCACGACGAGCAAGCTCTACGAAGCCGCGCTCACCGCCTACATCGTCGACTTCAAGGACCGCCTGCTGGGCGTGACCCAGGGCTCCGGCATCCAGGGCAACCCCACCGTGCTGAGCAACGTCGGCGGCGTGCGCACCAAGGGCCTGGAAGCGGCGCTGTCCCTGCGCCTGATGCCCGGCGTGAGCTGGTACAACAGCCTGAGCCTGAGCAACTCGACCTACCGCGACGACGTCGTCAGCAAGGACGCCAACAACCAGACCACCCGCGTGGCCACCGCCGGCAAGCATGTCGTCGACGCGCCCGACCAGATGGTCAAGAGCATCCTCAGCTACGACGACGGCCAGTGGTTCGGCAACCTGGGCGCGGACTACATGTCCAAGCGCTACTACAGCTACCTGAACGATGCTTCGGTGGAAGGCCGCACGCTGCTGAACCTCAGCGGCGGCATGCGCACCAAGTCGCTGGGCTTCCTGGCCGAGGGCAGCGTGCAGGTCGGCGTGACCAACCTGGCCAACAAGAAGTACATCTCCACCATCGGCAGCAACGGCTTCATCAACAGCGACCCGAGCGGCACCAACCAGACCCTGCTGACGGGCGCGCCGCGGCAGTTCTTCGTGACCTTCACCGGCAAGCTCTGATGGCCGCATCGCCCAGCCACCTCGACCGGCGCCAGCTGATGCTGGCCGCCGGGCTGGCTGCGGTGGGCATGGGCGCGCAGGCGGGCTCACGCCCGCTGGCGCTGCCCGAGCCCGCCGACGACCGGCAGCGCGCAAGGCTGCGCATCGCCTTCGGCTCCTGCGCCAAGCAGTCCAAGCCCCAGCCCATCTGGGCCACGGTCCGCCAGGCGCAGCCCGACCTCTTTCTCTTCCTGGGCGACAACTTCTACGCCGACGCCCAGGACGCCGCCACGCTGCGCCAGCGCTACGCGGAGTTCCGCGGCGTGCAGGCGCTGCAGGCCTTCCGCCGCGACGTGCCCCACCTCGCGATCTGGGACGACCACGACTTCGGCGACGACGACGTCGGCGCCGACTACCCGCACAAGGCGCTGTCGCAGCAGCTCTTCTGCGACGAGTGGAACGAACCCGCCAGCTCCCCGCGCCGCACCCGGCCCGGCATCTACGAGGCCTGGCGCATCGAGCGTGCGGGTCGCAGCGTGCAGATCCTGATGCTGGACCTGCGCTTCAACCGCACCGGGCTGGTGGCCGACCCCGCCCTGAAGCAGGGTTATGCCGCGATGTACGCCAAGGCCCGGCTCAGCGGCGCGCCGATGCCCGGCTGGTACCTGCCCAATCTCGACCCTGCCGCCACCTTGCTGGGCGAGACGCAGTGGGCCTGGCTGGCCGAGCGACTGGCCGAGCCCGCCGACGTGCGGCTGATCGTCTCCAGCGTGCAGTTCGCGGCCGAAGGCACGGGCTGGGAGGGCTGGAACAACTTCCCGCTCGAGCGCCAGCGGCTGGTGGACCTGATCCGCGACAAGCGCGCGCAGGGCGTCGTCCTGCTCAGCGGCGACATGCACTACGCCGACCTCTCCCGCTGGGACACGCCCGGCTGCTACCCGCTGTGGGACCTGACCTCCAGCGGCCTCACGGAGGTGTGGGACATCCCGACGCCGAACCGCCGGCGCATCGGCGAGGTCTATGCTGGCGTCAACTTCGGCCTCGTCGACCTGGACTTCTCTACGCCGGTGCCCACCGTGCAGCTCAGCATCCGCGACCTCCAGGGCAACACCCGCCTGCAGCAGCCGCTGAGCCTGGACCAACTCCGCTTCGCCACCCCATGAGCCTGCTGAACCGCCGCCACCTGCTTGCCGGCCTGGCCACCGCCGGCCTGGCCCGCCCGGCCCTGGCCCAGCCCGCCGGGCTGGCCGAGGCGGCCCGCGCCGAGGGCCGCGTCAACAGCGTCGGCATGCCCGACGACTGGGCCAACTGGCGCGCCACCTGGGCCGACCTGCAGCGCCTCTATGGCCTGGCTCACACCGACACCGACATGAGCAGCGCCGAGCAGATCGCCAAGATGGAAGCCGAGCGCGGCAACGCCAGCATCGACATCGGCGACGTCGGCTTCGAGTTCGGCGCCATCGCGCAGGCCCGGGGCCTCTCGCGGCCCTACAAGCCCAGCACCTGGGCGCAGGTGCCCGACTGGGCCAAGGACGCCGAGGGCCATTGGGCGCTGGCCTACACCGGCACCCTCGCCTTCGCCGTCAACAAGCGTCTGCTCAAGGAGGTGCCGCGCAGCTGGAAGGCCCTGTTCGCCGCCCAGCCGCGGGTCATGATCGGCGCCGTCGGCCGCGCCGCCCAGGCCAATGCCGCCGTGCTCGCCGCAGCACACGCCTTGGGCGGCGACGAGACACGCCTGCAACCCGCGCTCGCCGCCTTCGCGCAACTCGCGCGGGCCCGCAAGCTGCTCAGCACCGACCCCTCACCCGCCCTCATGGAGCGCGGTGAAGCCGAGGTCTTCCTCGTGTGGGACTTCAATGCGCTGAGCTACCGCGACAAGCTGCCCAACGCCGCCGACTACGAGGTGCTCATCCCGAGCGATGGCTCCATCACCAGCGGCTACACCACGCTGCTCAACAAGTTCTCCAAGCGCCCCAACGCCGCCAACCTGGCGCGCGAGCACATCTTCAGCGACGCGGGCCAGATCAACCTGGCGCGCGGCAACGCCCGGCCCATCCGCGTGGATCACCTGGCCCTGCCCGACGACGTGAAGAAGAAGCTGCTGCCCGCCGCGCAGTACCAGGCCGCACGCGCCCTCAAGCCCCAGCTCTGGAGCGACGAGGTCAAGAAGCTGCCGCGCGCCTGGCAGCGCGAGGTGCTGGGCTGATGCGAGGCCCACGGCAAGCAAGCAACCGCCCATGAACAAACTCATCCTGCTGCTCGTGGACGGCCTGCGCGCCGACACCGCGCGCGACTACCTCGGCTACGTCCAGGCCCTCAACGAAGCCGGGCGGGCGCACTGGAGCAGCTTGCGCTGCGAGCTGCCCAGCCTGTCGCGCCCGCTCTACGCCACCGTGCTGAATGGCCGCACGCCGCTGGATCACGGCATCCTCGGCAACAGCCAGGCTGGCCAGGCCTGCGGCGCCACCGTCTTCGACGACCTCGCCCACGCCGGCCGCCGCTCGGCCGTGGCGGCGTATCACTGGGTGTACGAACTGCTGGCCGGCGAGGTGTTCGACCCGCTCACTCACCGGGAGGCTGCGCTGCCCCGGCTCGGCGTCGAGGGCGCGCGCTGGTACTGGGAGGACGACTACCCCGACTCGCACCTGCTGGCCGACGCCGAAGCGCTGCGCGCCGCGCACGCGCCCGACTTCCTGCTGGTGCACCCGATGGGCCTGGACCTCGCCGGGCACCGCCATGGCGGCGAGTCCGCCGGCTACAGCCTGGCCGCGCGCCGGCTCGACCAGGTCCTGGCCCAGGCGCTGCCGCGCTGGCACGCCGCAGGCTATGACCTGCTGCTGACCAGCGACCACGGCATGCATGCCGACCACTGGCACGGCGGCCCGCTGGCCGTCGAACGGGACGTGCCGCTGGTGTGGCTGCCGCACCAGGGCGGTGGCCAGCCCCCTGCCGGTTGGCCGGCGGCGCAGACCGGCATCCGCGGCTTCATCGCCCAACACCTCGGATGCCGCTGACCCCCGCACGCGCGTGGCTGGCGGCGGGCCCCTTGCTGCTGCTGTGCGCAGCCGGCCTGCTGCTGCCCCTGGGCTGGCGCAGCCTGGACCTGCTGCGCGCCTGCGTCGGGCCCGACACCTGCGTGCTGCGCGAGCTCACGGCAGACCGCTTCTACCTGGACGCCGTCCTGCGCACCCTGGCGCTGTCGGCCGGGAGCACCGCGCTGGGCCTGCTGCTGGGCCTCGGCGCGGTGCTGCACCTGGTGGCGCACCCCCGCTGGAGCAAGCCGGTGGCGGTGCTGGCCGGCGTCGGCGCCAACTTCGCCGGTGTGCCCCTGGCGCTGGCGCTCACGCTGCTGCTGGGCAGCCAGGGCGTGCTGACCACGCTGGCGCGCACCCACGGCCTGCTGCAGGGCTGGGACCTGACCAGCGACGCCGGGCTGCTGCTGGCCTTCACCTGCTTCCAGGTGCCCCTGGCGATGGTGCTGCTGGCGGCACCCGTGCGGCTGCTGGACCCGGCCCTGGCCGAGGCCGCGGCCACGCTGGGCGCATCGCCCGCTCGCTTCTGGCGCCGCGTGGGCCTGCCGCTGCTGGCACCCAGCCTCGTCGAAGCGGCCAGCCTGCTGTTCGCCAACGCGGCGGCAGCCTACGCCACACCGTTCGCCCTGGCGGGCACGGCCAGCCCCGTGCTGGCGGTGCGCATCGCCGCCGCCGTCAGTGGCGACATCTTTGCGCAGCCTGAACTCGCCACGGCGCTGAGCCTCGTGATGGGCGCCTTGCTGCTCATCGTCATCGTCGGCGGGCGCTGGCTGGCGCGCCGGCTGAGGCAGGCCCCGTGAAACACGCCACCGCCCCCTGGCGCCTGCCGGCCCTGGCCTTCTGGCTGGCCGCCCTCGTCGTGCTGCTGCCCCCACTGGCGGTGCTGGGCTACGCCTTCAGCGAGCGGTGGGACCGCGGCCTGCTGCCCGAGGGCGCCACACTGCAATGGCTGGCGGGCCTGGCCAGTGACGCGCGGGTGCGCGCGGCAGCCTGGAACTCGGTCTGGATCTCCGGCGCCGCCGCGGTGCTCGCCGTGCTGCTGGGCGGTGCCGCGAGCCTCGCCGCCTACCTCGCGTCGCCCCGGCTCAAGGCCGTGCTCGACGGCCTGGCCCTGCTGCCCTACGCAGTGCCGCCGGTCGTGGTGGCCATCGGCGCGCTGGATGTCTTCGTCGGCCGCTGGGGCGATGTGCTCGACCTGCGCATCGTCTACATCGGGCTGCTGGCCGCGCTGCTCTTCCCCCTCGTGCACCAGACGCTGTCGGCCGCCCTGCAGCAGCTCGACGCCCAGCCCCTCATCGACGCCAGCCGCACCCTCGGCGCCTCCGACGGCCTGCTGCTGCGCCGCGTGCTGCTGCCGTTGCTGCTGCCCGCCCTGGCCGCCGCCGGCCTGCTGGCCTGGACCACCGGCGCCATGGAGTTCGCCATCGCCAATCTGCTGCTCGCCGGCTCGCTGGAGCTGCTGCAGCCCCTGCTCAACGGGCTGCGGGGCGCCAACGGCCATGTGGCCGCCGCGCTCATCGTGGTCAGCTTCGCCCTCGTCACCCTGATCGGCATCCTCGTGCACCTGCTCACCTCATGGCGAACCCCCACGCGCTCCTAGTCTGCGAAGCCGGCGTGGTGCTGGCCGGACGGCCCATCCTGCAAGGCATCGACCTCGCCCTGCCGCGCGGCCAGGTGCTGGCCCTGCTGGGCGGCTCGGGCTGCGGCAAGACGACGCTGCTGCGCGCCATCGCAGGCCTGCAGCCACTGGGCAGCGGGCGCATCGAACTCGACGGCCGCGACGTGAGCGCCCTGCCCGCCCAGCAGCGCAGCATCGGCGTCGTCTTCCAGCACTACGCGCTCTTCCCCAACCTGAGCGTGCAGGACAACATCGGCTTCGGTCTGCAGGCGCGCCGCGAGCCGGCGGGGGCGCAGCAGGCGCGCATCGCGGAGCTGCTGGCCCTGGTGGGCCTCACCGACCACGCGGCCAAGCGGCCGGGCCAGCTCTCCGGCGGCCAGCGCCAGCGGGTGGCCCTGGCTCGCGCGCTCGCGCCCCGGCCGTCGCTGCTGCTGCTGGACGAGCCCTTCTCGGCGCTGGACGAATCGTTCCGCGTGCCGCTGCGCCGGGCCTTCCGCCAGCTGCAGCGCAACCTCGGGCAGAGCTGCGTCCTCGTCACGCACGACCGCGACGAGGCCTTCGAGCTGGCCGACCAGGTCGCGGTCATGTTCGATGGCCGCATCGAGCAATGCAGCCCGCCGGCCGAACTCTGGCGGTCCCCCAGCACGCTGCGCGTGGCCGACTTCCTGGGCGCCTTCAACCGTCTGGACGCCCGCCGGGCCCCGCCGCCGTGGCATCGCGAAGGCGGCAGCTGGATCGCACCGATGGCGGCCCTGCAACCCGCCACCGGCGACACCCCCGCGGCGCACTGGCGCCTGCAGGCGCAGGTGCAGGCGGCCTACCAGGGGCGGCAGGCGGGCAGCGTCGAGGTGATCACGGCCGACGGCCAGGGGCTGACTCTGCAGTTGCCTGCCAGTGCGCCGCTGCCCAGCGTGGGCGAGCACCTCGCGTTGGCGCTGCCGGCCGAGTCCCTGCAGTGGCTGGCGCAGTGACCCCCTAACTCCGCCGTTGCCCTGCCGCTGTCACGGCACGTTCACGGCCCGTCCCTAGCGTGCGGGCAGCGAACCTCAACCGGAGACATCCATGCAACGCACCTTCCTCGGCCTGGCGGCCCTGACGCTGGCGGCATGCGTCAGCGCCCCCGCGCTGGCCCACGACCGCGAGCGCGACGGCGCCGTCCCCGTGCAGCTCGGCCCGCGCCCGTTCTTCCTCGTCAACGACATGGCGGACAGCCCGCTGAAGAAGCGCCTGCAGCACTGCGCCGCCACGCGCGAGAGCTACCGCCCCACGCTCTTTTCCATCGGCCACCGCGGCGCTGCGCTGCAGTTCCCCGAGCACACCAAGGAGAGCTACGAGGCCGCCGCGCGCATGGGTGCGGGCATCGTCGAGTGCGACGTGACCTTCACGAAGGACAAGCAGCTCGTCTGCCGCCACGCGCAAAACGACCTGCACACCACCACCAACATCCTGGCCACGCCGCTGGCAGCCAAGTGCGTCAAGCCCTTCACGCCGGCCGTCATCGACGCGGCGGGCACCCTCGTGACGCCGGCCGCCGCCGAGTGCCGCACGAGCGAGCTCACGCTGGCCGAGTTCAAGACCCTGCGCGGCAAGATGGACGCCTTCAACCCGCGCGGCCGCACGGTGGCCGAGTACATGGCGGGCACCGCCAACTGGCGCACCGACCTCTACGCCGGCCCGAGCAGCGGCACGCTGCTGTCGCTGAAGGAAGCCATCGCCCTCTTCAAGCAGCTCGGCGTGCGGATGACGCCGGAACTCAAGTCGCCCAGCGTGCCCATGCCGTTCGACGGCTTCACGCAGGCCGCCTACGCCCAGAAGATGATCGACGAGCACAAGGCCGCGGGCGTGCCGGCGCGCGACGTCTGGGCGCAGAGCTTCGACATCAACGACGTCCTGTACTGGGTCAAGAACGAGCCCGCCTTCGGCCGCCAGGCCGTCTACCTGGACGACGCCAACGTGCCGGCCGACGTGCCCACGCTGGAGCAGCTGCGCAACTACCGCGCCCAGGGCATCCGCATCGTGGCGCCACCGCTGTGGGTGCTGCTCACCGCCGACAGCAGCGGCAACATCCTGCCCTCGGCCTACGCGCGCAATGCGAAGTCCGCGGGGCTGGACATCATCACCTGGTCGTTGGAGCGCAGCGGCATCCTGGCCGACGGCAACAACGGCTCGTACTACCAGACCTACGACTCGGCCATCACCCGCGAGGGCGACATGTTCCGCATGCTCGACGTGCTGGCGCAGGACATCGGCGTGCTCGGCGTGTTCTCGGACTGGCCGGCCACGGTCAGCTTCTACGCCAACTGCACCGGCCAGCGCTGAAGGCTCAGGGGCGGCTTGCCACCATGAGGTGGTAGCCGTTGCGCATCTCCACGTCCTCGAACCCGCACGCGGCGTACATGCGCCGCGCGGGGTTCTCGGGGTGCACCGTGAGTGACACGCGCGCATGGCCCAGCGCCCAGGCGGCGCGCAGCGCGGCCTGCATCAGCGGCTTGCCGATGCCCTGGCGCTGGAAGGCCGGCAGAAGGCCGATGCCCAGCTGCGGCGTGGTGGCGTCGATGGACGCGAGGCCCACGCCCTCGGGCAGCACGCGCATCCAGCAGGCACCGGCGTCCTCGCCGTCGCGCACGGCCACGAGGCCGATGTCGCTGGGGCGGCCCCAGTCTTCGGCGTAGATGCGAACGCCGGGGTGTTCCAGCACCTCGATGGGGCGCAGCGGGGCGGGCGGGGGGTCCCACAGGGCGATGTGCAGCCAGTGCCACAGGGCGCCTTGGTCCGCGGGGGTGAGGGGTCGAAAGCTCAGCATGCGCGAGACGTTAGCAGCGCGACCCCACCGGCGCCGTTGGTCACGGCCCGCGGGCGGCGCGGCTCAGGCCGGCCGGGCGCGCACGCCCAGGCGCTGGCGCAGGTCGTCCAGCAGCGTGCGGGCGGGCAGCGACAGCGCCCGGTCCTGCCGCCACACCAGCACCCACTGCCGCCGCAGCGGAAAGCCCGCCACCGGCAGCACCACCAGGCCTTCGCTGGCCGGGTCGGCCGCCAGCGTGTGGCGCGACAGCAGCGCCAGGCCGAGGCCCGCGCGCACGGCGTGCTTGGTGGCCTCGTTGCTGCCCAGCGCCATGCGGGGCGGCCAGTCGATGCCGTGCTCGGCCAGCGCCTCCTCCAGCACGGCGCGCGTGCCCGAGCCGCTCTCGCGCACCAGCAGGGGCTCGTCCACCAGGTCCTGCAGCCGCAGCCGCCGGCGCGCGGCCAGTGGGTGGTCCACGGGTGCGATGAGCACCAACGGGTTCTCCAGGAAGGGCCAGCGCGCCAGCGGCAGGTGGGTGGGCGGGCGCATCATGGCGGCCAGCTCGTCGTCGCCACGCTCCAGCCGCGCCACGACGGCACCACGGTTCTCCACCGCCAGCTCGATGCGGATGCCGGGGTACTGGCGCGCAAACGGCCCGAGCAGGTCGGGCAGGAAGTACTCGGTCGTCGTGACCGCCGCGATACGCAACCGCCCCTGGCGCAGGCCCTGCAGCGCGGCCGCGTCTTCCTCGAACTGCTGCCAGCGGGCGGCCATGTCGCGCACGGCTGCAGCCAGCTGCAACGCCACGGCCGTCGGCGCCAAGCCCCGGCCGTGGGCCTCGAAGAGCACCAGGCCGAGGCTGGCCGCCAGCTCCTTGAGCTGGGTCGACACCGTGGGCTGGGACAGGTGCAGCGCCCGCGCCGCACGGCCCACACCGCCCAGGCGCACGGTGGCCTCCAGGCTGCGCAGCTGCGGCCAGTTGGCGCGCCAGGCACGCTCCAGGCCCGGGGGTGGGGCGTCATGCATTGGCTTCTCCGATGATTGGTATCGAGATAAATCAATTGTGCATATGACGCGGCATGCGCACCATCGCGCCCCGCCATGCAGAACTTCCTCGACCCCGCCATCCTCTTCTTCGTCTTCGGCCTGCTGGCCGGAGCCCTCAGGTCCAACCTGGAGATCCCGGCGCCGATTGCGCGCTTCCTGTCGCTGTACCTGCTGATGGCCCTGGGCCTGAAGGGCGGCTTCGCGCTGGCCAAGTCGGGCCTGACCACGGAAGTGGTGGTGAGCCTGGGCCTCGCGCTGCTGCTGGCGGTGGCCGTGCCGGCCATCGGCTATGTGCTGCTGCGCCGCCTGGTGTCGCGCTTCGACGCGGCCGCCATCGCGGCCACCTACGGCTCGGTCAGCGCGGTGACCTTCATCACCGCCACGCAATACCTCGGCAACCAGGGCATCGAGTACGGTGGCCACATGGCCGCGGCCATGGCGCTGATGGAGTCGCCCGCCATCGTGATGGCCGTGGTGCTGGCCAACCTGGCGCGCAAGCGCGAAGGCAGCACGGCGCATTCGCACAGCCTGAAGTCGGTGCTGCACGAGTCGCTCACCGACGGCGCGCAGCTGCTGCTCATCGGCGCCATGGCCGTGGGCCTGATCACCGGCGCGCCGGGCGAGGCCATGATGAAGCCCTTCGCGGGCGACCTCTTCAAGGGCATGCTCGCCTTCTTCCTGCTCGACATGGGCTTGCTCGCCGCACGCAACATCGGCTCGCTGCGGGGCGAGTCCCCGAAGCTGCTGGCCTACGCGCTGCTGGCGCCGCCCGTGCATGCGAGCCTGGCGCTGGGCCTGGCCTGGGCCTGCGGCCTGTCGGCCGGCAACGGCGCGCTGCTGATGGTGCTGGCCGCCAGCGCCTCCTACATCGCCGTGCCGGCCGTGGTGCGCATCGCCATCCCGGAGGCGCGCCCGGCGCTGTACTTCGGCATGTCGCTGGGACTCACGTTCCCGCTGAACATCCTCGTGGGCATCCCGGTCTATGCGGGGGTCGCGCAGCGGGTGCTCTGAGCGCGGGGCCCCTGCCGTCATTCAACGGCAAGCCGGCCCCGCGCATCTGCGGGGCTCCCCCAAGCTCTTGGGGTGGGCGGGGGCGAGCCGGCGTCGCCCAATGAAGGCGCACAAGACCCCAGGAGACCCACCATGCGCCGAACCCTGTTCGCCTTTGCCCTGCTGGCCGCGGGAGCCGCCCAGGCCGCGACCGTGTCCGTCTACACCAACCTGGCCACCTGGCAGGCCGCCGTGGCCAGCCCCGTGCAGACGCAGGACTTCACCAGCTACCCGCTGGGCACCGACCTGACCGGCGTGGCCGTGCTGCCGGGCGTGACGCTGTCGAGCAACCTGGGCCCGGTGGAGGTGTTCAGTGCCGACACCGAAGCGGTCGCCTTCGGCCCCGCGCGCCAGGTGGGCAACGCCTACTACGAGGCCCAGTACGCCCTGCCCTTCCGCGCGGTGGCGCTGGACATCACGGCCTTCGAGTCCATCCCGGGCGACGGCACCACCGCCGTCGACAACGGCCTGCTGACCTTCCTGTTCAGCGACGGCAGCAGCTACGACCTCGCGGTGGCGGGCGGCAGCGGCGCCAACATCTTCGTGGGCATCGTCGCGGACCTCGCCGTCACGTCGTTGCGCTGGAACGAGGCCCACGAGGCCAGCGGCGGCAACGAGGAAACCGGCCTGGACAACCTGCGCGTGGCCCTGCGCGGCAACGGCAACACGGTGCCGCTGCCGGGCACGCTGCCGCTGGTGGCGCTGGCCCTCGGGCTGCTGCCGCTGGCGCGCCGTCGCCGCTGAGCGCGCGCGACCGCCATGCCGGGTGGCATGGCGCGGTCAAGCCACGGGTGGTCTCGTAGGATGCGCGGCAAATCAACGCGCCGCCTGCCCATGAAACCGCGCTCGATGTGGATGCTCACGTGGACCAGCTCGCTGCTGGCCTGTGCCGGCTGTGCCAGCCAGGTCAGCGATGCCAGGACTCAGGCCGTTGCCGCGCGGCTGAGCCGCGGCCAGGCCTTGATCGAGCAAGCCGACTACAAGCAAGCACTGGCGCAATGCCAAGCCGGCATCGACGAACTGGGCGGCGACTACGCCAGGGCACCGATCTGCAATGCGGCTGGCCGCCCGCTGATCCTCCTTGACGACACGGCCCAGCACCTGATCCTTGCCGGCATCCTGCAGCGCGAAGGCCAGCTCGACGGCGCGGCTCGATCCGCATGCTCGGCGCTCCACAGCCGGATCAGCATCGCCCGCACCGCCGCCAACGGCTGCCGCTAGCCTGCCGGCATCGCGGGCCCGATCGGCGCGAGCCGCGGCACCTCGTCATCCACCCAGATGCGCCAGCGCGCCACGAAGTGCTGCCCCGAGCCGTCCTCCAGCCCGAAGCTGCCGCTGTTGCCGGGGGCCACGTCCAGCGTCATCTCCAGGCCCGCGAGGTAGTCGCACTGGGCCAGGCTCGCGTAGACGGGCACGCCGGCCACCTCCCCGAGCACGCGGTCGTTCTCGTTCAGGCGCAGCTCCTTCACGGTGAAGCACATGGGCGCACTCCCCGCGCAGCAGCCGTGCGACTGGTAGAACAGGATCTCGCCGTGCTCGCGCCGCAGCGCGTCGATGAGCGCCCGGGCGGCCTCGGTGGCCTGCACGCGGGGCAGGGTCTCGGTCATGGCTCGCCTCATCCAGGAAGAAGGGGCAGCCGAAGCCGCCCCTGGGACTGACGATCACGGGCGGCCGGGTGGGCCGCGGCGGTCAGAAGAAGCCCAGTGCGTTCGGGCTGTAGCTCACCAGCAGGTTCTTGGTCTGCTGGTAGTGGTCGAGCATGGCCTTGTGGGTCTCGCGGCCGATGCCCGATTCCTTGTAGCCGCCAAACGCCGCATGTGCCGGGTAGGCGTGGTAGCAGTTCGTCCACACGCGGCCGGCCTGGATGCCCCGGCCCATGCGGTAGGCCCGGCTGCCGTCGCGGCTCCACACGCCGGCGCCCAGGCCGTAGGGCGTGTCGTTGGCGATGGCCAGCGCCTCGGCCTCGGTCTTGAACGTGGTCACGGCCAGCACGGGGCCGAAGATCTCCTCGCGGAAGACGCGCATGTTGTTGTGGCCCTGGAAGAGCGTGGGCTGGATGTAGTAGCCGCCGGCCAGGTCGCCGCCCAGCTGCGCGCGCTCGCCGCCGATGAGCACCTTGGCGCCTTCTTCCTTGCCCAGCGCGAGGTAAGTCTGGATCTTGTCCATCTGCAGCGCCGAGGCCTGCGCGCCCATCATGGTGTCGGTGTCCAGCGGGTTGCCCTGCTTGATGGCGGCCACGCGCTTGAGGGCCCGCTCGATGAAGGCGTCGTAGATGCTCTCCTGGATGAGCGCGCGGCTCGGGCAGGTGCAGACCTCGCCCTGGTTGAACGCGAACAGCACCAGGCCTTCGATGGCCTTGTCGAGGAAGGCGTCGTCGGCCGCCATCACGTCCTCGAAGAAGATGTTGGGGCTCTTGCCGCCGAGCTCCAGCGTGGCCGGGATCAGGTTCGTGGCCGCCGCCTGCGCGATGACCTTGCCCGTGGCCGTGCTGCCGGTAAAAGCGATCTTGGCGATGCGCTTGCTGGTGGCCAGCGGCATGCCCGCCTCGCGGCCGTAGCCGTTGACGACGTTGAGCACGCCGGCCGGCAGCAGGTCGGCGATGAGCTCCACCAGGATGAGCAGGCTGATGGGCGTGCTCTCGGCCGGCTTGAGCACCACGCAGTTGCCCGCACCCAGCGCCGGGGCGAGCTTCCAGGCCGCCATCAGGATGGGGAAGTTCCACGGGATGATCTGGCCGACCACGCCCAGCGGCTCATGGAAGTGGTACGCGATCGTGTGGTGGTCGATCTCGCTGAGTGCGCCTTCCTGCGCGCGCACGCAGCCGGCGAAGTAGCGGAAGTGGTCGACCGCCAGCGGGATGTCGGCATTGAGCGTCTCGCGGATGGGCTTGCCGTTGTCCACCGTCTCGGCGTAGGCCAGCAGCTCCAGGTTCTGCTCGATGCGGTCGGCGATCTTGAGCAGCAGGTTGGCGCGCTCGGCCGGCGGCACGGCGGCCCAGCCGGCGGCGGCGGCGTGGGCGGCGTCCAGGGCGCGCTCGATGTCGGCGGCACCGGAGCGGGCGGCCTGGGTGTAAACCTTTCCGCTGATGGGCGTGATGACGTCGAAGTACTGGCCTTCGACCGGCGGCACGAACTGGCCCCCGATGAAGTTGTCGTAGCGCGCCTTGTAGGCGATCTTGGCGCCGGCGGTGCCGGGTGCGGCGTAAACGGTCATGGCGTTGTCTCCTGGATGAATGCCCGGCGTCGTGAAGTGGCGCGGGTCGGGCTCTTCAGCGCAAGGCGCGTGCCAGCGGCGGTTTGAGCCGGGCGGCCCGGCCCGCCGCGCCAAACCACCGCCCGCCGCGGCGCCGCGGCTGTGCCAGGGGCCCGGCACTGTCACGAAATGGAACAGGGCTACGGCGCAACCCGTATTGCCCGGCGCGACCTGCGCCCCTAGCCTCGCGCGCCACACGGGCGGCACAGCCCGGCGGAGACAAGACCCTCAGCGGTCCCCAAGATGACGATGCCGCCCTTCACCGATGGCGCGCCTGATGCGCTGGACGACAACAGCCCGGTGGGCGCCGCCCTGCCCGCCTGGCGCGATGAGCCGCCCCAGCCGCTGGCCGCCTGGTGGCCCGCCGCGGGCGGCGCGCCGCTGGCGCTGGCCGACGGTGACCTGCAGCTGCTGGAGTGCCAGGGCAGCTGGCCCGGCGCGGAACGCCTCGGGCCGCTGCAGGAGCACCTGCTCGTCATCGCGCTGGAGGCCACAGGCCCCGTGCGCGCCTGGCTCCCGGGCGAGCCGCCGCGCACCGCGGCCTGGCCGGCCGGCAGCCTGCTGCTGCTGCCCGCCGGAGAAGTGGCCTTGCTGCAACCGCCTGCCCGCCCCGCGCTGCTGCTGCTGGCGCTGCGCCCGGCCCTGGTCTACGGCAGCGACCGCGCGCCACGCCGGCTGCAGGCGTGCATCGGCCGGCCCGACCCCGTCGCCGGGGGCCTGGCGCAGGCCTTGCGCGCGGCCACGCGCGGCCCCGGCGCCGCGCCCGACCCCACCTTCACCCGCCACCTGGCGCAAGCCCTGGCCGCCCACCTGCGCGCCCACCACAGCGCCTCGGCCGAGCGCCCCGGCCTGAGCCGCCTGCGGCTGGACCGCGTGCTGGCCCACCTGCATGCGCGGCTGGACCAACCCATCGACCTCACCCAGGCCGCCCGCGTGGCCGGCTGCAGCGTGTCGCACTTCGCCCACCTGTTCAAGGCGGCCATGGGCGTCTCGCCCATGCGCTACCTGCGCGAACGCCGCATGGTGCGCGCCCGCGAGCTGGTGGAGACCACGGCGCTGAGCATGGGCGAGATCGGGCTGCGCGTGGGCATCCCCGAGCCGGCGCAGTTCTCCCAGGCCTTCCGGGCGCATTGGAAGACGCCGCCGTCCCAGCTGCGCCGGCAGGCTTGAGGTTGTTTCAAAACGCAAGCCCGTTGATATCGAACCACTGTTTCATTATTGATTTCCCTCGGTTTCAGCAAGCGCTCGCAAGCGGGGGCAGGAATCCCCAAGCCCGGCCGGGAGGCCCGGACTAGATTGCACACAGGCCGCCCTTCGAGCGGTCAACACAAGAACAGCACGGAGACAAACCTGGCGTACCGCCCCCGGCCTGCCGCCGGCGGCAGGGCTGCACTCGCCCGGCTCCCGCACCCGTTGGGCTGCTGACACGCCTCAGCCCCTTTCACCACGCCCGTGCGCCGGCCGCCTGCCGCGCGTGCCGGGTGAACTCACGCCGACAAAGGTCCGCCATGAACTTCACGCTCACTTCCCTGACCCGCCTGTGCCTGGCCGCGCTCCCGCTGGCCACCCTCGCCACCCCGGCCGCGGCCGGCCCCGTCGGCTACGGCGCCGGCACCACCGGCGGCGGCAGCAAGGCCGCCGTCAACGTCGCCACGCTCGCCGCGGCGCAGGCCGCCATCGACGCCTACAGCGGCAGCGGCGGCCTGGTGCTGAACTACACCGGCACCTTCAACTACGCGTCCATCACCGACGTCTGCGCGCAGTGGAAGAAGCCCGCGCAAACGCTGCAGATCAAGGACAAGAGCGACATCACGATCAAGGGCGCCAACGGCTCCTCGGCCAATTTCGGCATCCGCATCGTCAGCGACTCGAAAAACATCATCGTCCAGAACATGACCATCGGCCTGCTGCAGGGCGGCGAGTCGGCGGACGCCATCTCCATCGAGGGCGACAGCAGCGGCACGCCCAACAAGGTCTGGATCGACCACAACACCATCTTCAGCAGCCTCACCCACTGTGCCGGCGCCGGTGACGCCTCCTGGGACGGCGCCATGGACAACAAGAAGGGCGCCACCAACATCACCTACTCCTACAACTACATCCACGACCACCAGAAGGTCTCGCTCAACGGCTACAGCGACAGCGACACCGCCAACGACGCGATGCGCGCCACCTACCACCACAACCGCTTCGAGAACGTGCAGGCCCGCCTGCCGCTGCAGCGCCGGGGCCGCACGCACATCTACAACAACTACTTCAACAACGTGAACACGTCCGGCATCAACGTGCGCATGGGCGGGCTGTCACTGATCGAGTCCAACTACTTCGAGAACGTGAAGAACCCCGTCACCTCGCGTGACAGCTCGGCCATCGGCTACTGGGACCTGCGCAACAACTTCGTGGGCAGCGGCATCACCTGGGACAGCCCCGGCAGCCCCGGTGCCAACGCCACCACCTGGGCCACCACCAAGGCCTTCGGCGCCACCGGCTACAGCTACTCGGTGACGCCGGCCGCGCAGGTCAAGGCCAAGGCCCTGGCCACCGCCGGCGCCGGCAAGAACCTGGCCGAGTAGCGCGCACCCGGCGCCCATGAAGGCCCTGCACCTGACCACGCTCGCCGCCGCCACGGCCGGCGTGCTCGCTGCCGCGCTGCTGCGGCCCGCGCCCGACGCCGAAGCACCGGCGCCAGGCGCAGGCCCGCCGCCGCCGGTGGCCACGGCGCCGCGCGCGCTGCAGGTGCTGGCCTGGTCGGTGCCAGGCTCGCCCACCGAGGCGCCCGGCCCTGCGCCCGCCGCCAGCCCCAGCGCCGCGCCGCCCGTGGAGCTCTGCGGCCTGGGCCGGGTGCTGCTCCCGGGCACCCCGGCGGGGGACGCGCCGCTGGACATCGCCGACCTCCCCGGCCCCATCGGCGAGCAGGCCCTGGCCCAGGCGCGCGCCGGCCTCATGGCGCGGCTGCACCAGGGCGACGCCCGCCAGCGCGCCATCGCCCTGCTGCTCAACCGCCCGCCCGACGAGCCCGCCGACGCCGCCCGTGCCTGGGCCGGCGAGCTGCTCACGCTGGCCCGCCACAGCGGCATGCCCGAGCTGCTGCACTGGGCCGAGCCCGCGTGCACGCAGCACGCCGACCCCGGCGCCTGCCGGCTGGCGCTGGTGCGCGAGCGGCTGCGCCTGGAGCCCGACAACGCCGCCCACTGGGCCGCCCTCGCCGACGAAGACCCCGCCGCTGCCGATGAAGCCTGGGCCGGCCTGCAGCAGGCCCGCCGCTGGCACGAGCGCCCGCAGTCCCTGCTGCTGGCCACCCAGGCCGCGCTGCCGGCCGACCTGCCCGGCTACCTGCGCCTGGCGCTGGCCCGCGAGATGCAGTTGCGCACCCAGCAGCTGCCCTCGGCCGGCGAAGGCTTCGTGCTCGAACGCTGCGGCCAGGCCCTGCCCGGCCGCACCGAGGCCTGCGGCGCGCTGGCCGAACTGATGAGCCAGCGCAGCGACAGCCTGCGCACCCTCACCGAGGCCGCCTCCGTCGCCCAGGCCGCGGGCCTGCCCGCCGCGCGCGTGCAGGCGATGCGCCAGGAGTTCCACGACCTGCTGCGCGCCGACCCGCTGGACACCCGCCTGCCCGGCGTGGCCCGCGCGCCGCTGGGCTGCGAGCGGCTGCAGGCCTGGCAGGCCCACCTCGACGACACCGCCCGCCTCGGCGAACTCGGCGCCCTGCGCCTGCGCCGCGCCGGGCCCTGACCCCTCCCCCCGAAAGCCACGCCATGACCCACCGCACCTCACCCCGGCACGCCAGGCTTGCCGTGCTTGCCGCCGCCCTGCTCGCCACCCTGCTCGGCACCAGCGCCGCCCACGCCCAGGTCACCGGCTGCGGCACCGAAACCAGCAACCTGACCGCCAGCAAGATCTACTACGTGACACCCACCGCGGCCGCCAGCGGCGCCGGCACCAGCTTCTCCGCGCCCATGAGCCTGAGCGCCGCGCTGGCCAAGGTCGGCGCGGGCCAGATGGTGCTGCTCAAGCCCGGCACCTACGCCATCCCCTACACGGCCGGCGCCAAGAACGGCTTCGTGCTCTCCAAGGCCGGCAGCGCCAGCGCCCGCATCTACCTCGTGGCCGCCAACTGCGGCCGCGCGGTGCTGGACTTCGGCTTCCCCGCCGGCACCTGGCTGCAAAACGCCTTCGGCCTGTCCGTCACCGGCAGCTACTGGTACCTCAAGGGCATTGCCGTCACCCGCGCCGGCTACCACGGCGCCTACGTCACCGGCAACGGCAACACCTTCGAGAACACCGCCTTCTACGACAACCGCAACACCGGGCTGGAGATCAACAAGGGCGGCTCCAACACCCTCGTGCTCAACAGCGACGCCTGGCGCAACGCCGACATCAACAAGAACGGCGGCATGGCCGACGGATTCGCCGCCAAGCAGACGCAAGGGTCGGGCAACCGTTTCGTCGGCTGCCGTGCCTGGGAGAACTCCGATGACGGCTACGACACCTTCGACAGCCCCGAGGCTGTCGTCATCGAGCAGAGCTGGGCGTTCCGCAACGGCATCAACCACTGGAACCTCAACCCCTTCGACGGCAACGGCAACGGCTTCAAGCTCGGCGGCAACAAGGCCCTGCAGCGCAACCGCATCGTGCAGTCCGTCGCCTTCGGCCACCCCAACAAGGGCTTCGACCAGAACAGCAACACCGGCGGCGTGACCCTGCTCAACAACACCAGCTACCAAAACGGCATCAACTACGGCTTCTGCGGCAGCGTGGCCTCGGGCGAGAAGCACACCTTGCGCAACAACGTCTCCCTGGCCGGCAAGGCGGGCGACAACGTCTGCAACGCCACCGCCAGCAACAACACCTGGAACGGCATCACCACCGCCAGCAGCGACTTCGCCAGCCTGGACCTGGGCCTGGCCACCGCCGCGCGCAACGCCGACGGCACCCTGCCGGCCAACGCGCTGTTCCGGCTGTCCAGCGGCAGCCGGCTGGTGGACAAGGGCGTCAACGCCGGCCTGCCCTACAAGGGCGCGGCCCCCGACCTCGGGGCGTTCGAACTGCGCTGAACTGTCCCGAAATGACACAGCTGCGCCACGTTTGCCGCCGCACCGGCACAAACGCTTGACGCGCAGCGGTGTCAGGCTAGCGTCCGTCTCCGAGCGCAGGCTGCAGCCTGCCCACCCAGAGCCGCCCACGGCCACCAGGAGACAACGCATGCCCACCGCGCCCACCCCGCTGCGCACC
Source organism: Roseateles sp. (assembly GCA_016790285.1). GTDB lineage: Bacteria > Pseudomonadota > Gammaproteobacteria > Burkholderiales > Burkholderiaceae_C > Pelomonas. Next base: position 84,400 of record JAEUPJ010000046.1, read on the forward strand.
GCCCGCCGGCAATGGCTGGAGCAAGGCCAGGTCGAGACCGGCCTCATCCCCGAGCCCCTGCGCGCCAGCTGGGCCCGCTGCCGCGCGTTCGGCCTGGAGCCCCTGGGCCGCCCGCAGGGCGCACCCCACGCCAGCGGCGCGCAGCTGGCCCGGGCGCTGGAGCACCGCCACAGCCTCGTGGCCCACGCCAAGCCGGTGATGGCCTTCCTGAACGAGCAGGTGCAGGGCAGCGACAGCCTCGTGCTGCTGGCCGACGCCCAGGGCCTGCTGCTCCACAGCACCGGCGACGCCCACTTCGCCGACCGCGCCGCCCGCGTGGCCCTGCGCCCCGGCGCCCAGTGGAGCGAGCAATGGCGCGGCACCAACGCCATCGGCACCGCACTGGCCGAAGGGCAGCCGCTGGTGGTGCACGCGGGCGAGCACTACCTGGAGCGCAACGGCTTTCTCACCTGCGCCGCCGCCCCAATAGCCGACCCCGGCGGCACCCTGCTCGGCGTGCTCGACATCTCCGGCGACCGCCGCGGCTACCACCGCCACACCCTGGCCCTGGTGCGCAGCGGCGCGCGCATGGTGGAGCACCAGCTCTTCACCGCGCGCTTCCAGGCCGGGCTCGTGGTGCGGCTGCACGCGCAGGCCGAGGGCCTGGGCACCGTCACCGAAGGCCTCGTGGCCCTGAGCGAAGACGGCTGGATGGTGGGCGCCACCACCGCGGCGCTGGAGATGCTGGGCCTCACGCGGCGCGACATTGGCGCGGTGACCGTGGAGCGCCTCTTCGGCACCGAGCTGGACCGCCTGCTGGCCCAGGGCCCCGCGCCCCGCCCGCTGCCCCGCGGCCCGGGCGCCGCCCCGCTGTGGATGCGCCTGGAGCCCGGCCAGCCCCTGCACACCCTGCGCCCCCGCGCCCGGCCCACGCCTGCGGCCACCGACACCCCCTGGCGCCCGCTGGACGCCCTGGCCGCCCTCGACACCGGCGACGCCGCCTTCCGCGCCACCCTCGACCGCGCCCGCCGCGTGCTCGACAAACCCGCCATCCCGCTGCTGCTGCATGGCGAAACCGGCACCGGCAAGGACGTCCTCGCCCGCGCCCTGCACGCCGCCAGCACGCGCCGCAGCCAGCCCTTCGTGGCCCTGAACTGCGCGGCACTGCCCGAGACGCTGATCGAGGCCGAACTCTTCGGCTACCGCCCCGGCGCCTTCACCGGCGCCAACCGCCAGGGCGCGCCCGGCCGCATCCGCGAGGCCCACGGCGGCACGCTGTTCCTCGACGAGATCGGCGACATGCCCCTGGCCATGCAGGCCCGCCTGCTGCGCGTGCTCGAAGCCCGCGAAGTGACGCCCCTGGGCGGCGGCGCCGCGGTGGCGGTGGACTTCCGCCTCATCTGCGCCAGCCACCGCCACCTCAAGGACGACGTCGCCGCCGGCCGCTTCCGCGAGGACCTGTACTACCGCCTCAACGGCCTGACCCTGACGCTGCCGCCCCTGCGCGAACGCACCGACCTGCCCGCGCTCGTGGCCAAGCTGCTGCAGGCCGAGGCGCCCGAGCGCGCGCTGCGAGTGGACGAGGGCGTGATGGCCGGGTTTGCCAAGCTGCGCTGGCCGGGGAATGTGCGGCAGCTGGCGAATGTGGTGAGGACGGCGGTGGCGTTGCTGGATGACGGGCAGGACGTCATCACGGCGGGGGAGTTGCCGGAGGAGGTGGGGGCCGAGGTGGGGGCGCTGGCGGCAGACGGTCAGCGCGGCGCGAAGGCGTCAGCGCGCGCGGCGGTGGGCGGGGTGGCTGCGGCGGCGCCGGTCGGCGATGCCGAGGGCGCCGGGCCGGAGGACCTGCGGCAACTGACGGATGAGCGGATTCGGGCGGTGCTCGCGGCGACCGGCGGGAATGTGTCGGAGGCGGCGAGGAGGTTGGGGATTAGTAGGAATACGGTGTATCGCCGAGGCGCTCTAGTCCTGACATGCCAAACGCCCTAAGGTCTCTGGCTGCACCAATCCAACCGCCGTGCGCAGGCAGACAACACCTGTGATTCCGACTGCATGCCGCGCGCTCCCGGGTGCTAAGGCTTCCCCAGACTAAAACACTGCTTTGCGAGCTTACCCCATCCCATCGACCGTCACGCTAGGAGATACTAGCCCATCAGTAGGCCAAGTCCGTATAAGTTTGACGGCCAATGTGTATAAATATGCATGACTTGCAGCTCTTAATCCGCTGCAAGCAACAACCAGTGGGCAGCAATAAATTTAGCCATCAATGATGAGCCGGGAGGAGAAATATGTTCGCCATTGCACCATATCTAGTAGAAGTTCGCGACAGTTACAAGCAACCGCAGGATCTGTGGGATTTCTACAATAAAAACAACCTTCGGGATGTGCTGCTCGATTACTACAAGGCGAATCTTCGAAAGTACCAACCCGCGCTCGACAAATCGCAACAGCGAATGTTCATGGTGTCCCAACTCTGTACGAGCACCCCGACATCAGTTGCGGGCGTTTATGCGACAGGACAGTTCGGGTTTGAATCAGACATCTACAGCATTGAGGCCAAGAAGATAACGCACAATCGGAAGATTGACGAAGCGGACATGGTTCCCTTCAACTTCGGCTTTTACATGCCTCAAGCATCGATATCAGGCCAACGCGCCCGTGGGCTGCTTCTGCTTGGACGACGTCAGGCGCTCGGCATCCGACACATTACCATCCCACACCTGCAGCACTATTTCCGCAATAGATTTCAAGACCTAACACTTAATATTGAGCGCGTAGTGCCAAAGTTGGTTATGGAGGCGCTATTGAAAGGTGGTGCACTGAAGACAATCCGGCTGATTAAGAAGAACTTGCCGCAAGACATTGCCGATGTCTTTTCAATCAGCGACCGCGATAATATTCATGAGATCGAGTTAGTTATTCGAAGCAAGCGAAAATCCCACTTCTCCGACGTAAACTGGCTGCTGGAGGCTTTTCAAGGCAAAGCATCCAGCGCGAGCGAAATCATCACCATTCCATCATTTACGCACGACAATCTTAAGCTGGAAGTATCAATCGACGGCAGAAAGCGAACCGTGAACGTCGGAAAACCAGGAAACTTCTCGTCCAATATAGAACTCGAGAACTTAAAACCAACCGCCAGCGGTCATCCAGACCTTCCAGACTGGTTGCGGGAAGCAGACGAGCTCGCCTCCAACATCGTGCAATCTTGGGGAGTGGCTGGCATGAGCTGGAACTCCGCCGTATAGGAGATGGTGCATGCTTACCAAACTGAATCCGAGCGAGATAGTCTCATCACACTTTCGCTCAATGTATAGATACGACACAGGGAAGCTGAGTTTTGCTGAGATCACATTTCACCTGGTCTTCCCTGCCGCCGTCACGGTCCTAACACTGTGCACAACCGGAGCACTAGCAAGTGACGTTGCCGGCATTATTGTCTCTGCGGCGTCGATCGTCGCCGGATTAATGCTAAACCTTTTAGTTCTGATCTATACACTCACATACAACACAAAGAACTCCAACAAGCCGGCATCAAACATGACTGACTTCGCAAAGTTGGCAGACGAGCTCATAGCGTCCATATCATTCAGCATTCTCCTTTGCATAGCTCTTGTTATCGCATCCTTTGTAGCGCTGTTCCCAGACCCAACCGTCGCACTACTCGGGAAAGCCGTCACAGCATATTCTGGCGTTTCAGTCCTTTTGTGCCTGCTGATTGTCCTAAAGCGCTGTCATTCGATGGTTAAATTCGACCTTAGGGCTTAGGTTTGCAATGTCCAAATATCGTCGTCTTTTCGGTCGGATATGGGCGCCTTTGGCGAGGCACGTTTCTGAGGCGCCTCGCCCAAATCAAGCTGTCGACATTAAGGCGCCACGATAAATGATAATTTTGGCAGCGCCAGCCCTGCTGCCATTTCTACTCTTGCGCTAAGAATTCTGATGCCACGTTTTTGTGGTTTGACTTTGCACTGGCAAGGTCAAACTCACCAGACTGCTCACGAGGCCCGTTGCCAGTCGGAGGACAGCTAACGTAAAGCAGATCGTTTCGACGAGCATCGATCACCTCTCCCAAAGCAACACGCCCGCACCGCGATGGCCGTTTTTGGCCACTGAACTGGCCCCGCTCGTCCACCATAGCGACGCTGCTCGCATCCCCTTCCCGGCCCTTCTCACCTGGCATGTCTGGCGCGACGCCGCCGGCTGCTGCTACACCTGCGCATGTCCACTCAATGGGCAGGCCCAGCCCATCTCGCACTACAAGGGCGAGACCTACCTCTACTGCGGACCTTGCGCGACCTGGCATCGCGGGCTCTGTCATGCCGTGACGGGGGCCGCCTTGGTCGCGGTGATTGCCGCCGTGGCGGCCATGGTGCTGGCCCGGTGAGCCCACTGTCAGGCGCGCGGCCTCGCAATGGGCTTCGGGCCGTGCCAGCGTGCCCGAGGGCCCGGCGGGTCAGGCGACCTGCCCGACCGGCCTCGGGTCAGCGCGAGGTCAACGGCGCGCCACGCTCCGCTACCCTGGATGGCGAGTCGATGCCCCATCGACGCGCCCCACCACCACCCGATTGAAGCTCCCATGTCCACCGCCAACCCCTACGCCGCCCCCACCGCCGCCGTGGCGGACCCCGTGCCGAGCATCCCGCCCGACATCGCCAAGAAGATCAAGTCGGCCTGGGTCGCCGGCTGCATCTCCGGCGCGGTGACGCTGGCCGTCACGCTGCTGGCGATGGCCGGCACGCAGACGATGGGGTTCAGCGCGTGGTCGCTGCTCGACGTGGCGCTGATCTTTGGGCTGAGCTTTGGCATCTACAAGAAGAGCCGCACCTGCGCCGTGGTGATGCTGGTCTATTTCGTCACCTCCAAGATCATCCTGATGATGGAAGCGCGCGCGGCCTCCGGCCTGCTCGTGGCGCTGGTGTTCGGCTATTTCTACGTGCAGGGCATCCTGGGCATCTTCGCCTTCCACAAGTTCAAGGCCGCGCAGGCGGCCGAGGCCCAGCGGGCGGCATGACGGGCCGGCTCACGCGGGCCACCAGCGCCCTCTCGCTCCTCCTTGCCTTCGCCCTCCCCGCCCCCCCGGCGGCCGCCCAAAGCGCGCCGGTGCCCGAGGCCCCTGCACGCCTCATCGTCACCGGCCTGGCGCTGCCGTCCCGCCTGGCCACGACCTACGCCTGGCTGGACGCGCACACGCTGGCCGTGACCACGCTGCCGCCCGGCGTCGAGGGCGACTACGCCGAGCAGCGCCGCGTGGTGGCGGTGGACAGCCGCACCGGCGCGCAGCGGCTGCTGCTGGACCGCGGCTTCCTGAGCTGCGCCAACCCGCACACCGGCGTGGTGGCCGCCTATGTGGGCGACCTGCGCCAGATGCTGCGCGACGCCCAGGCGCCGGCGCCGGTGCTGACCTGGTTCCGCTGGCAGGCCGCAGCATCGCGCCTGGTGCCCAGCCCACCGCCGCCCGGGCCGCCGATGCACACCCAGCAGTGCCGCCCGTTCGACCCCGAGGACGACCGCAATGGCCAGGTCACGACGGGCGCCGCGCCGGTGCGCATGCTGGAGCCGGGGCATGGGCAGATCCGCTGGACCGACGCCCCCCTGCAGGGCCGGCGCACCGACGTGCATTGGGCGCGCGGCAACCAACGCCGTGCGCTGGACGTGCCGGCCGAAACCCTCCCGCCCTTCGTCGAGTGGCTGCCCTACCGCAGCGCCTACCTGCTGTCGCCGGGCGTCTACGACATGGCCCCGAGCCGCACGACCGAGCGGCTCGCGCTGACGACGATGGACCTGCAGGGCCGCATCGCGCGCCAGCCCGCACCGGCCGCGCTCGCGCCGCTGCTGTCGAAGGACTGGGCGAGCCACCAGGTGTTCGCGCTGCCGATGCGCGACGGCGTGTTGCTGGCCGTGCGCGGCCGCAGCCATGACGGCGCGGGCTTGTACCGCCAGACACGGCAAGGCCTGCAGCGGCTGTTCTGCGGCCGCCCGCCGGGCTGGCCGGCTGACGAATCGCTGCGCAACCACGAGCACTGCTTCCAGGACGAGCCCATCGCGGTCTCGCCGGACGGCTGCACGGCCGCCTTCGTGACGCGCTACGACGCCGACGGCCGCCTGCGCTCGGCCAGCCTGCAGGGGCAGGTGCATGTGCTGGACCTGTGCGGCAAGGCGGTGCGCTGAGACCGCGCGGCCGACACGCCTGCAGACATGCCCTCGCGCCGCCAATCACCACCCCTGTCACCCGGGGCCGCCGCCGTGCCCACGCCCGAGATCTGCCCGCTGTGCGAGCGGCCCATCCCGCCCGCGCAGCGCGACGCCCACCACCTCGTGCCCAAGAGCCGCGGCGGGCGGCAGACGGAGGCCTTGCACCGGGTCTGCCACCGGCAGATCCACGCGCTGCTGACCGAGACCGAACTGGCCCGCCAGTACGCCACGGTGGAGGCGCTGCTCGCCCACCCCGAGATCCGCCGCTTCGTGGACTGGGTGCGCACCAAGCCCGACGACTTCTTCGTGGCCACGCGCAAGAGCGCGCGGGTGCGGCGGCGCTAGGCTGGGGCCGGTCAGCGGCGCCAACTTCGGCGCAGCGCCCCCATCCCGAGCAGGCCCACGCCCCACAGGCTCGCGGCACCCGGCTCGGGCACGGCACTGACCCAGCTGTGCGTTTGGCCGGTGCTGGCGTCGGTCACCACGGCGCCGGTCGAGACGACGAGGCTCAGGCTGCCGCCGTTGTCGAACATGAGCTGGTCGCCCGCGGCCACCACCGCGTACAAGCCGGAGCCGATGGGCACCTGGCCGACGCTCTCCAGCGCGCTGTAGAAACCAAAGAAGTAGCTGCACCGCCCGGCGGACACCGAGCACGTGGGGTCGATCAACGTGGCGTCCAGCGTGATCACGTCGTTGACGAAGCCCGCCCCGTAGGTCTGCTGCTGCGTCAGTACCCCGGCCGCGCCTTCGGCCACGTGGTTGAGCCTGAGCGTGGCGCGCAGGGCCACGCTGGCGTCATTGACGTCGTCGATCACCAGCCCGGTGAGCCGCAGCTGCAGCCGCACCTGCACCGGCCCCGGCGTGCCGCCCGCGTAAGGCAGCAGCACGTCGAAAGCCTCGCCCACCTCGGCGGAGGCGTTGCCCGCACTGAAGGCGCTGACGGCGGCGCCCGACGCGTTGGTGACGGGCACGAGCTGGGTGTTGACGTGCAGGCCCAGGTGGCCGTTCACGAGGTCGGCGAAGGCACCAACGGCCCCGTTCAGCGGGAGCGTCGCCTCGCCGGGCGCCGGAGCCACGGCCCCCGTCACCGACAGCCCGGCACTGGCGCCGTCCTGGCCGAAGGGGTTGGCGTAGGTGGCGTAGAGGCCCGCCGCCGGTGCCAGCGGCGTGTAGACGCCGTCCTGCCAGCTGCCACCGCTGAAGCTGGGCGGATCGAAATCCGCCAGGCCGGTGAGGCCGAGTGTGGTGTAGGCACTGGCAGCCGAGGCCTGGACGCCACCCGCAGCGGCAAGACCCAGTGACAGCAGCACGGCAAGGCAGCGAATGGCGGGCATGGCAGGCTCCGGCGGAAGGAAGCGTCAGCTTAGGCGCGCCACGCCGGCTCGGGGAGCCCCACAAACGGATGACAAGCCTCACCCCGCGCAGGGGTCCCGGCGACGGACGGCGCAGCCCGGAAGCGCGCCTGACCACGGGACCGCTTGGCCCCCACCCGCCCCCGCCCCAGCATGCGCGTCCCACCACCCCGCACGGCGCGCCATGCCCAACGTCTTCGCCGGCCTCGTCCTGCTGGCCCTCTTCGCGTTCTCCCTGGCTCGGCGCCGCGCCTGGCTTCGCGGCTGCGCCACGGTGCAGGGCACGGTGCAGCAGGTGCATGTGCGGCGGCTGCACAAGCCGGGTGGCACGATCACCTGGGCCCACTACCCGGAGGTGGCGTTCGAGCACGAGGGGCAGCGCCATGTGGTCGAGGACCCCGTCGGCACCGGCCCGGGCCGGCATGCGCCGGGGGACGTCGTGCGGGTGCGCGTGCCGCGCGCGGCGCCGGGCCAGGCGCGCATTGACGAGGGCTTGAACCTGTGGGGCTGGGAGGTGGTGCTGCTGGTGCTGGGCAGCGGCTTCCTGCTGTCGGGGCTGTACCTGCTGAGCAGCTGACCGCGTTGCGGCACGTGGCCCCCGTGGGCCGGCGCAGGGGTCGGGGGTCAGGGGTTGCCAGGGCGGAGCGAGGAGATTGCCTGCCAAAAATGGAAAAGGGGCGCAAGGCCCCTTTTTCACATCTTGGTAATACCGGCAGGCATGTTTACCCCTATAAGTTGCCACCTGAAGGCGGCGACATCCAAATGCTACGCCGCTGCCACGCAGATATCCAGAGCGGCCCCACACTCAAGTGCCCTTTGGCGCAAAAGCAACGTGCGGCGGTCATGCATTTGGCGTCACTTGGTGGCAACACTTGCTTGCGCCCGGTCACGTGCCGGATACCAGAACACCACCACGCCCTGCCCAGGCAATATGCCGTGGTTGATGCGCCATTCACAGATTTCCGGCCCCTTGTTGGATACCCTGGCCTCTTCACTCTCGGGGTGCAGGGACACCGCATGCACGGCAAGCGCGGGTTCCAGGCAAAGCACGCTGATATCCATGCCATCCATTTGCGTGGTGCAGCACACCACTTCGGAATAGTCCTGCGGCGCGACCTTCTCGTATCTCAGCAGCACTTCGCGGATACCGGCGGGCTCCAATTCCTCGGCCAGCATCAGTTGCAGCGCCGGTGCGCCCTCGGGCACGGTGATGTGCTGGTCGAGCAGCGCCCCCTGGTAGTTGCGCCGATCGATGCGCGCCGAGATGAATTTGCAATGCGCCTCCAGGCCCGGCGTGACGTCGATATAGGCCGGCACGACCGGCGCGTGCTTGATGAGCTTGTTGGTGGTGTTGCGCAGCCGGAAGGAAATGGTGAACGTGAGCTTCACCATGTTCGGGAATTGGGAATGGACGTCGGGTGGCAGGTTGTCGATCCGGATCCCGACGCGGTAGTCCTCCCGGATGAGGTTCTGGTTGAGGATGTGTTTCTCGACGACCTTGAAAATGCGCGGCTCGAAATTCTTCTTGTAGACCGTGGCGAAAACGTCCACGAGCAAGGCGTCTGCAGTTTCCTTGTACTTTTTGTGGATTTCCTCGAGGAGGCTTTCCTGGCGCGCATTGAATGCGTCGTCGATGGCCTTGAGCATGCCGGCCTGCTGGTCGTCGTGCCGGCGGCGGTTGACCCATTCGATCGACAAATTCAAAAACAGGGCCACCACCGCAGCAAACGCCAGTTCCTTGCAGAACAGCGCGAGATAGGGCCCGGGATACTCCTTGAAGTGGAGCGAGAGATAGTGGTGTGCCGCGAACAGCACCACGGCGCTGAGCGCGATGGTCAGGCAGACGACCCGAAACCGCTCATACCAATGCTTGGGGCGAGGCTGAAAACGCGTTGCGTGGGATTCCACGGTGGTCTCTCCTTCAAGACGCAGGCGCGAAGACGCCAGCCCGGGCAAACGTAACAGACACCCCGTTGAGGGCGCGCCCCTCCCCAGGAGGCGAATCGTCAAGGTTGAGGAGAGCGCGTGCGACGCTGGGGTCCGTGGGGCCCCGTCGCGCCTGGCTACGCCCCGCAACCTGGGGGTTTCCTCCACCGCCTTCCCGCCGCAGCATGCGCGGTGAACGACCGGAGACACCCCCCATGAAGACCCAGATCCTCACCGCCGCCCTGGCCCTGACCGCCGCCGCGGCCCACGCGGGCGTCCTGGACTTCGGCAACGGCCCGGCCGTGCCCACCATCTGCAGCGCCACCGGCGACGGCGGCGGCGCCTTCGTGGCCTGTGCCGACTACGCCAAGCTCAACCAGGCCTATGGCGACATCGCCGGCGTGCTGGACGTGCAGTACAGCCAGCCGCTGTCCTCGGGGCCCTCCACGCTGAACTGGTGGTCGGGCAGCTACAACGGCCTGTACGGCGTGCTGTGGGCCGACGGCGGCGATGGCCCGGCCTCCTACGCGCGCATCGACCTGGTGCCGCTGGCCGGCGCCGCGGGCGTCACGCTCACGAGCCTGGACCTGGGCGCCTACCCCAACACCACGCGCAACACCGACCTGAAGGTGTTCGACCTCGCCACCAACCAGGTGCTCTACAGCTATGCAGGCCCCGTGGGCAGCAGCATCACGGCCACGAGCTTCAACCTCGGCCTGAGCTCGACGGCGGGCCTGCGCATCGAGTTCCGCAACACGGCCTACAACGTGGGCATCGACAACATCGCCTTCCAGGTCACGGCCGTGCCCGAGCCGGCCAGCGCGTCGCTGGCCCTGGCGGGCCTGGCGGTGCTGGGCGCGACGGTGGCGCGGCGGCGGCGCGCCCGCTGACGCGGCGCAGCGCCAGCACCGTGGGCCCGGTCAAGCCGGGCCCGTTTCGTCTTCAGCGCACGCAGACCGTCGAGTCCACGGCGGAGCCGTCCCACAGCCGCTTGAGGTTGTTGTACTTGGCGGTGGAGACGGTCGTCCAGTCGTCCAGCACGATGCCGCCGGTGTCGCCGGAGTTGGGGTTCCACGACCAGTAGAAGAAGTTGCGCACGCCCTTGCACTTGAGCCAGTCGACGAACTTGACTTGCCACTGCTGGTCCTTGCCCTCGAACTTGCCGCCGAACTCGCCGAGGATGACGGCGTTCTTGGGCATGAAGCGGCCGAGCTGGTTCTGCCAGATGGCGGGCATGTTGTTCGGGAAGCCCGTGCCGTCGGCAAAGTAGGCCATGCCGAACACCGAGGGGCCGTAGATGTGCGGCGAGAGCACCAGCTTGGTGGCCGGGATGCGCGTGGTGTCGATGGGGTAGCAGGCGTGGGGCTCGATGTTGCCGCCCCACCAGTGGCCGTCGGGCGACTCGCACAGGCCGGCGTTGTTCGACACGCCTTCCACGAACACCAGCAGGTTGGGGTTGGCCGCGTTCACGGCCGCGCCGGCGCGCTCGGCCGCGAGCTTCCAGTCGTTGGCGATGTTGCCCGTGCCCCAGAAGGCGCCGGCGCTGCCGTCGCTGTGGGGCTCGTTCTTCAGGTCCAGGCCGATGACGTTGGGCACGTTGCGGTAGCGCTGGGCCACGAACTTGAGGTCGGCCACCCATTGGTCGAGCGAGTAGCTGGCCGTCTGCGGCGTGGTGGAGATGACGCTGCAGTCGCCCGAGCGGTGGTGATCCAGCAGCACGTACATGCCGCGGCTGGCGAACTCGGCCACGATGCGGTCCAGCGCCTGCAGCGGCGTCTTGCCGGCGAGGTCGGTGTTGATGCTGGTGTTGATGGCCGTGGGCAGGCTGGTGGCGCTGAGCGTGCGTGAGCAGAAGGGCAGCCGCACGGCGTTGAAGCCCAGGCTCTTCATCTGCGCGACCATGTCCTTGTAGTTGCGCTGCCAGAGGCCGTGGGCGATGAGGTCGGGCGTCTCGAAACCGAACCAGTTCACGCCGCGGATGGACGCGGTGACACCCTGGCTGTCGACGACGCGGTTGCCGTCGGCCACGCTGAAGGGCGGCTTGAACTCGCCGTTGGCGGGCACCGAGAGGTCGCCGCCGGGTACCGGGGCAGGGGCAGGGGCGGGAGCCGGCGTGGGTGCCGGCGCGGGCGCGGGGGTCGGGGCCGGCGTGGGTGCAGGCGAAGGCGCCGGGGCCGGCGGCGGCGGCGGCGGCGGCGGGGTCACGCTGCCGCCGCTGATGCGGAAGGACGCCACCTCGGGCGCCGTGCCGTTGCCGCAGAAGCCGACCTCGAATCGCTGGCCCGGCTGGGCGGGCGAGTTCCAGCTGACACCGGTCACGCTGTAGCCGGTGCCGCTCTGCTTGAACTGGCCGTTCCAGGTGCCGTTGAGCTGGCCCTTGGGCAGATCGAACTGCAGCGTCCAGGCGCCGCTGGCCTGGCTGGCGTCGTTGTAGATGTTGACGTGGCTGCAGAAGCCGCCCTGCCAGACGTCGTGCTTGATGCTGAGCTGCAGCGCGGCATGCGCCGGGGCGGCGGCGGCCATGCAGGCGGCCGCCACGAGCAGGAGGGGGCTGCGCGGGTGAGAGCTTGTGTGTTTCATGAGATGAGGCGCGTCGGTTGTGGGATGCGCACCTCGCCGCGCCATGTCGCGATGGCGGGGCAGGCAGGCACCGGGTGGGTGGAGAGCGGGCGCGACTCTAGGAGGGGGTCTGGTAAGGGTCCTCGGCAACTTGTAACGGGCGCGTTGGCAACGTTGTCAGCCCGCGGTGGCGGCCGGGCACGGGGCGCCTTGCGCCGCGTGTGCGGGTGGGCGCGTGGGGCACGAGGCCGGGTGCGCTACAGGCTGTTGCAAGTCGCACCTTCCACGCCACAGCGCGCCGCACGGTCGTCGTGCGCCCCCGGCACAACCCCCGGCACAACCCCCCGGCACAACCCTGGCATGCTTCGCCCCCCGCCCCCCTCCTGCCGTGCCGACCTTGCCGCCCCGCCAACTCACCCCCCCGCCACGCGCACGGCGCCGGGCCACCGCCTTCGGGCTGACGGTCCTGGCGCTGGTCTGCCCGCGGGCCCAGGCGCAAGACGCCGCGACGCCCCAGCGCCTGGAACCGGTCGTCATCACAGCCACGCGCAGCGAGACGCCGGCCTTCGAGGTGCCCGCCTCCATCACCCGGCTCGACGGCGAGGCCCTGCGCGCCGGCCGCGCCCAGGTCAACCTCTCCGAAGGGCTGGGCAGCGTGCCGGGGTTGCTGGCGCGAGACCGCCAGAACTACGCGCAGGACGTGCAGGTCTCGGTGCGCGGCTTCGGCGCGCGATCGAGCTTCGGCATCCGCGGCGTGCGGGTGTACGTGGACGACATCCCCGCCACGCTGCCCGACGGCCAGGGCCAGGTCACGCACATCGAGCTGGGCACGGTGGGCCGCGCGGAGGTGCTGCGCGGGCCGTTCTCGGCGCTGTACGGCAACTCGTCGGGCGGCGTCATCAGCCTGTACACGCAGCCGCCCGAGGGGCCGGCGCGGGCCGGAGCCAGCGTTGCCGTGGGCAGCGACGGCCTGCGCCGCGTGGCGGCCACCGCCAGCGGGAACGCGGGCGAAGGCAACGCCATCGGCTACACGCTGGGCGCCAGCCGCTTCACGACCGATGGCTTTCGGGACCACAGCGCTGCCGAGCGCCGCCTGGCCAACGCGCGGCTGAGCTGGAAGCTCGGTGCAGACACGCGCCTCACGCTCGTGGCCAACACGGTGGAGCTGCCCGAGGCGCAGGACCCGCTGGGCCTGACCCGCGCGCAGTGGGCCGCCAACCCGCGCGGCGTGGACGCCTCGGCACTGAGCTTCGACACCCGCAAGACCATGCAGCAGACCCAGGGCGGCCTGGTGCTGGAGCACGGCATCGACGCGGCCAACCTGCTGCGGGTGATGGTCTACCAGGGCCACCGCACGACGGTGCAGTTCCAGTCCATCCCAATGGCGACGCAGGCCAACGCGCTGCACCCGGGCGGCGTCATCGACCTGGCGCGCGACTACGAAGGCGCCGACCTGCGCTGGCGCTGGAAGTCGCCCACCGTGACGGTGGTGGCGGGCCTTGCGGCCGACGCCCTGCGCGAGCAGCGCGTGGGCCGGCAGAACTTCATCGGCAGCACGCTCGGCGTGGCCGGCGCGCTGCGGCGCAACGAAACCAACCGCGTCAGCAACGCCGACCCCTACCTGCAGTCCGAGTGGCGCCCCACGCCCGCCTGGCTCGTGAGCGCGGGCGTGCGCCGCAGCCGCGTGAGCTTCAGCTCGGCCGACGGCTACGTGACGCCCGCCAACCCCGACGACAGCGGCAGCGCCCGCTACACCGCCACGCTGCCCGTGCTGGGCGCGAGCTACGCGCTCAGCACGGGCCTGCGCGTGTACGCCACGGCCGGCCGCGGCTTCGAGACGCCCACGCTCAACGAGCTGGCCTACCGCGCCAGCGGCGCCACGGGCCTGAACTTCGCGCTGCAGCCGGCCACCAGCCGCAGCGTGGAGGCGGGCCTGAAGGCGCGGGCCGGCGGCGGCGAATTCACGCTGGCCGTCTTCGAGACGACGACGGCGCGCGAGATCGTCACGCAGACCAACCTCGGCGGCCGCGCCACGTTCCAGAACGCGGGCGCCACGCGCCGCCGCGGGCTGGAGGCCTCGGGAGAGGTGGTGCTCACGCCCACGCTGCACGCGCAGCTGGCCGCCACCTGGCTGGACGCCACCTACCGCGACGGCTTCCTCTCCTGCACCGCCACGCCCTGTGCCGCGGCCAACCAGCCGGTGGCCGCCGGCAACCGCATCCCCGGCATCGCGCGCAGCGCGCTCACCGGCAGCGTGGCCTGGCAGCCCGCGGGCGGCTGGCGGCTCACGCTCGAGGGCCGAGCGCTCAGCCGCGTGTGGGTCAACGACCTCAACACCGACGCCGCCGCCGGCCACGCCACGCTCGCGGCCGCGGCCGGCCACACGCTGGACCTCGGCGCCTGGCAGCTCGCCACGCTGCTGCGCGTGGACAACCTCACGAACCGCCGCTACGCCGGCTCCGTCATCGTCAACGACGGCAACGGCCGCTTCTTCGAGCCCGCACCGGGCCGCACGTGGCTCGCGAGCGCGAGCCTGACGCGCCGGTTCTGACGGCGGGGCGCGGAACTGCATGTCCGGTCCTGGCGAGCGCGCCGGGCGTTGCGCTGCTGCAATGGCGCCCATCCCGTTGCTTCCCAGGACCGCCATGCAGACCACCCCGCCCCTTCGCCTCGCCGTGCGAGGCATCCCCACCGAGCACGTCCAGGCACTGCGCCACGGCGGCCCCGACGCCCACGGCCACGCACCGCTCACCGCGGTGGTCGAAGGCACAGGCAGCCCCTGCCGGCACTGCCTCGGGCTCATCGCCGCCGGTGAGCGCAAGCTGGTGCTGGCCTACCGCCCCTTCGCGCAGGCGCAGCCCTATGCCGAGACCGGCCCCATCTTCCTGCACGCCGCTGACTGCGAGCGTTATGACAGCGAGGCCCTGCCGGCCTGGTTCGCCCACCTGTCGCCCGCCCTGGTGCGCGGCTATGGCGCCAACGACTGGATCGTCTACGAGACCGGCCGCGTGGTGGCCGGGGCGGAGCTGGCTGACGCCTGCCGCGACATCCTCGCGCGGCCGGACGTGGCCTATGTGCACATCCGCTCGAAGTTCAACTGCTTTCAGGCCCGCGTGGAGCGGGCCTGAGCATCAAGGCCATGTCACCCGGCTGTGGCATCCTTGACGCCGTTGTTCCGCCTCCCGCAGTACCCGCCATGCCGTCCCCCACCGCAGACCGCCCCCAGACCCTCGGCGAAGAGATCGCCAACGCCATCAGCCACGGCCTGGGCGCCATGCTGGCCGTGGCGGCCCTGCCCATCCTGGTGATGCGCGCGCTCAACCACGGCGGCGCGGCCGACGTGGTGGCCGCCGTCATCTTCGCGGCCACGGCCATCCTGCTGTACGGCATCTCCACGGCCTACCACGCCCTGCCTGCGTCCCTGGCCAACGGCCGTGCGAAGGCATGGCTGAACCGGCTGGACCATGCGGCCATCTATGTATTCATTGCCGGCAGCTACACGCCGTTCACGATGGGCGTGCTGCACACCGGGCCGGGGGTGACGCTGCTCATCGCCGTGTGGGCGGCAGCGGCGTTCGGGGTGGCGATCAAGCTGCTGAACCGGCTGCGCCACCCAGTCGTGTCCACGGCGCTGTACCTGGCCATGGGCTGGGTGGTGGTGTTTGCTGCGGGCCCGCTGATGGCGCGCATGCCGGCCGCAGGCCTGGCGTTGCTGGTGGCCGGCGGCCTGAGCTACACGCTCGGCGCGGTGGTCTTCCTGCTGGACAACCGGCTGCGCTACGCCCACTTCGTGTGGCACCTCTTCGTGCTGGGCGGCAGCGTGTGCCATTTCTTCGCGGCCCTCTTCTACGCCTACGGCTGAGGCCGCGCGCGCCGCGCCAGAACCCGGCAAGAAAAAGCCCCGACCGTGCAACGGCCGGGGCCCAACGTCGCCAGCAGGGGGCCGGCGCCGACCTGCTGAGGGATCGCCAGCAGGGAGCTTCGGGGAAGCCCGGGCGGGATTCCAACCGCGCATCGGCCGCCGCACGCCCCACAGCGACGAAGCGCCTGCGCCGCGAGCCGAAGCGCCGCTGCGGGGCACGAATGCTCAGGCGCGCCGCCGCAGCGGGGCCTCCTCGATGCCGGGCGGCGCAGCGGCACGCAGGCCGGTGCTGATCGTGAGTGCCAGGCTCAGGGCCAGGCGCAGCGCGACGCGCACGGTGGCGTCGGCGCGCGAACCGGCGACGGCCAGGCTGGCCTGCCGGGTGTGCTCCAACAGCACTTGCGCGGCTTCGCGGACTTCGGCGTCGGGCCGCGCCAGCACGACGCTCATGCGCAGGATCTGGATGACGCCTGCCATCCCGTCCAGGTGCGCCACCAGCTGACGCTGCCAAGGCAGCGGCCCGCTCACCCCCGCCGACAGCGCGTTGACCAGCTCGCCAAAGTCCTGGATGGCCGCCGCCACCCGGATCGCCGGGTCATCACTGTTCATGCCGTACTGCTCCCTGCGCGAGGGGGTTCGCCCGCTGCGCCTTGCCTCGTTGGCGGCGGTTTTACGGCGCTGCGCCGGTTTCGGCTGCCCATCCCGTTTCCTGGGGTGGTGCACCGTCAGGCGCGCGGCGGCCCGGCAGGTCAGCCGAACAGGTCGCCGGTGTCGCCAGGCTCCGGCTCGGCGGGGCCGCTGCGTGGGGGTGGCGGTGGTGGCGGCGCGGCGCGGGTGCGTCGGGCCTTCAGCGCGCGCGCCTTGGGGTCGGCGGCGGCCTGGTGCCAGTCGTCGGCGAAGAGGTCCTCGGACTGCGCCCAGCTCTTGGGCTCGGCCAGGGGCTTCCAGGCGGCGGGGTCGGGTTCGGCGTGCAGCTCCTCGGCCGGGAAGGGGCGGATGAAGGCCAGCGCCTCGGCTAGGCTGCCGTGCAGCCAGGGGTGCTGGTCCTGCAGGCGCAGGATGACGGGCATGCGCTTCTCGTCGCCGGGCGGGTGCATGCGGCCGAAGACGCCGTGACCGTCGGCGTTGACGGTGAGCATCGTGAAGGACAGCACCTCGGCACCTTGCGGGTCGCGCCAGACGCCCCAGAGCCCGGCCACGGCCATGGGGTCGCCGTTGCTGCGGCAGATGGCCCAGCGCACCGGGTCGCCGCTTTCCCAGCAGTTCTCGAACAGCATCTCCACCGGGATGACGCAGCGCCGCCCCTCGAACCACGCCTGCCGAAAGCTCGGCTTGCTGCGCATCGTCTCGCTGCGGCAGTTGTAGGTGCGCCGCCCGAACGCGAGGTTGGGCGCCCAGTCGGGCAGCAGCCCGTACAGGCCCACGTGGCAGGCCAGCGCCTCGCGCTGCTCGGCACGCACGATGAAGGGCGCGGCGCGGCCGGCGTAGGTGAGCTCGGGCGGGTCGGCGTCGTCGGGGCGGGCCACGCCGAAGTGCGCGAGCAGCCGGTCCTGCAGGGTGACGGGCTTGTAGTTGCTGCACATGCCGCGAGCCTAACCTGACAGCCGCTTGCGCCTGACCACGCGCGCGGCCTTCCGAGGCTTCAGGCAGCGTCGGCCATGCAGGCCTGCAGCGGCTGGGGCCGGGCGATGTGAAAGCCCTGGGCGAAGTCGAAGCCCAGCTCGCGCACGCGGCTGAGCACGGCGGCGTCGTCGACGAACTCGGCCACGGTCTGCACGCCGAGCACCCGCGCCACCTCCAGGAAGCCGCGCACGGACGCGTCGTCCAGCGGGTCGCGCAGCATGCCCTTGATGAACTGGCCGTCGACCTTGATGAGGTCGACCTTGAGCGAGCGCAGGTAGCCGAAGTGCGAGGCGCCGGCGCCGAAGTCGTCCACCGCAACGCGCGCGCCGCGGGCCCGCACGCCGTCGACGAACGCGGCGAGCTCGCCCAGGTTGGCCAGGGCCACGGTCTCGGTGATCTCGAAGCACAGCGCGTGGCAGACGGCCGGGCCGGCGTCTTCCAGCACGGCGACGATGTCACCGCGGAAGGTCGCGTCGGCCAGCGACTGCGCGGAGAGGTTGACGTGCAGGCAGGCGAGCTCGCAGCCGCGGCCGTGCTCGGCGAGCCAGCGCAGCGCGCGGCGCACGACCCAGCGGTCCAGCCGCGGTGCGAGGCCGAAGCGCTCGGTCGCGGGCAGGAAGCTGCCGGGCAGCGTGAGGCTGCCGTCGGGCTGGCGCATGCGCACGAGGGCCTCCACGTGCAGGCCATCGGGCGCGTCGCCCAGGGGCTGCAGGCGCTGTCCGAACAGCACGAGCCGCTCCTCGTCCAGGGCTTGCGTGAGCCGCGTGGCCCACTGCATGTCGCCGCTGCGCTCCAGGATCATGCGGTCGGACTCGTACCAGGTGTGAACGCGGTTGCGCCCCGCTTCCTTGGCCGCGTAGCAGGCGGCGTCGCCCGCCTTGAGCAGCTCGGACAGCTCGTTCCAGCGGCCGTCGACCTGCACCAGCCCGATGCTCGCGCCGATGCGAAAGCGCCGACCGTCGTGCACGAAGCGGAACGCGTCCATGCGGTCGCAGATCTCCTGCGCCACGCGCTGGGCCTGCTCGCTGGTGCACTGCTCGAGCACCGCGGCGAACTCGTCGCCGCCCAGCCGCGCCAGCGTGTCGCGCGAGCGCACGACGGTGCCGATGAGCTGCGCGACCTGCTTGAGGAGCTGGTCGCCGACCTGGTGGCCGCAGGCGTCGTTGACGAGCTTGAACTGGTCCAGGTCGATGAAGAGCAGCGTGTGGCAGGCGCTCTCGCGGCGGGCCTGCTCGAGCGCGCGGTGCAGCCGGTGCTCGAACTCCTGCCGATTGACGAGCCCCGTGAGCGCGTCGTGCTTGGCGCGGTAGGTCATCTCGGAGCTGAGGCGCCGCTGCTCCGTCACGTCGTGGAAGACGAGCACGGCGCCCAGCATGCGGCCGCGCGCGTCGCGGATGGGCGCGGCCGAGTCCTCGATGCCGAAGTGCTCCCCCTGGCGCGACACCAGCACGGTGTGCGGGTTCAGGCCGGCCACTTCGCCCGTGGCCAGGCACGCCTGCACGGGGTTGGGCGCCAGGGCCCGCGTCTCCTCGGAGCGGATGACGAACACCTCCTCCAGCGGACGGCCCTGGGCCTCGGTGGCGAGCCAGCCCGTCATGCGCTCGGACACGGGGTTCATCCAGGTGACGCGCCCGTCGGCGTCGGTGGTGACAACGCCGTCGGCGATGGACTTCAGCGTCACGCGCATCAGCTCGTGCTGCTCGGCGAGCTCGGCGCTGAGGTCGTTCAGCTCGGTCATGTCCCAGGTGGCGCCGAGCAGGCCTGCCACGCGCCCCTGGCCGTCGTGGCGGCAGCGGGCCATGGAGTGCATGTGCCGCACAGCGCCGTCAGGCCGCAGCACGCGAAACCGGATGTCGTAGGGCCGCTGCCCGTTGACGACGGCGCTCACCTCGGCCTCGACGCGGTCGCGGTCGTCGGGGTGCAGCATGGCCAGCCATTCGGCGTAGGTCGGCGGGGCGGCGTCGTCGGGCAGCCCGTACAGCGGCTGCAGCAGGCGGTGCCAGCTGAGCGTGTCGCGGGCGATGTCGTACTCCCACAGGCCGACACCGCCACCATCCAGCGCCATCTCCATGCGCCGGTAGGCCTGCTCGGCCGCCTCGCGGTTGCGCACCTGCTCGGAGAAGTCCATGTGCGTGCCGAACGCCCACTCGGGCGTGCCGTCCGCGGCGCGCGACAGCACCCGCCCGACACCCAGCACCCACACCCAGTGGCCGGCCTTGTGCTGCATGCGGAACTCGCAGCGGTACTGGGGCGCCTCGCCGCTGAAATGCCGCTGCAAGGCGGCCTGTGCGCGCCGCACGTCCTCGGGGTCGACCAGGCGTCGCCAGGTATCGATGGACACGGGCTCCAGTTCGTCGAGTTCGTAGCCGAGGATGGACGCCCAGCGTTCGTTGATGCGCATGGCGCCGGAAGGCACATGCCACTCCCAGGTGCCCACGCCGGTGCTCTCGATGACGGAGGCCAGGTACTGGCGCTCGTCGCTCAGCCGCTCCTGCTGCACGCGGGCCTCGGTGATGTCCTCGGCGAGGCCGACGAAGCCGGTCATGCGGCCCTGCGCGTCGAACTGCGGGGCCGAGCGGCTGCGCACCGCGCGCGGCGTGCCGTCGGGGTGGCGCACCTGGATGACCTCGTCGAACTGCCGGCGCTCCTGCACCGCGGCGCGCCAGGCGGCGCCCAGGCGCCCCAGCTCGGCGGGCTCGACCACCCGCATCCAGCCCAGGCCCAGGCTCTGCTCGAACGTGAGGCCATGGATCTCCTGCCAGCGGGCGTTGGTGTAGGTGCACTGGCCGTCGGCATCGCCCACGAAGAGCCCGGCCGGCGACAGCTCGGCCAGCGCCCGGTAGCGGGCCTCGCTCTTGGCCAGCAACTGGGCGTCGCGCCGGGCATTGAGGAGCGCAGCCGCCGCCCGGCCCAACTCGGCCAGCACCTGGCGCTGACGGGCGTCGAGCGCGCGGGGTACGCGGTCGATGACACACACGGTGCCCACGGCCGCGCCATCGGCCAGGAACAGCGGCACGCCGGCATAAAAGCGGATGCCCGGGTCACCCGTCACGAGCGGGTTGCCGGCAAAGCGGGGGTCGCTGGCCGCGTCGGGCACCTCGAAGAGCTCGTTGTGCAGGATGGCATGGGCGCAGAACGCCTGCTCGCGGGGCGTCTCGGTGGCGTCGGGCAGGCCGACCCGGGCCTTGAACCACTGGCGGCGTTCGTCCACGAGGCTCACCAGTGCAATGGGCACGCCGCAGACGGCCGCCGCGGCATGCACGAGGGCGTCGAACGCGGCCTCCGCCGGGGTGTCCAGCACCGCGAGCTCGTGCAGCGACTTCAGGCGCTCGGCCTCGTCCAGGGGCAGCGCCGCTGGGATCATTCGTGTCTCCTGGGCGGGTCGCCTCGGGCGCCCACTCCTGTGCTTGCGGCCACCACGATGCGCCTGCCGCCTGCGGCGTCGGCGCCCCAACGGTGATGACCCTGCCGTTGCGAGCCTTCCACCGCCAGCAGCGAAGGCGGCCGGCGAGGGGCTCGCGCGGAATTTACAACGATTGCATCGTCCTCAGAAATCGGTGAACCAGCGCTCGCGTGCGAATTTATGGGCATTGGGCACGGATTCTGGAAACGCTTGCACGCACGCCAAGACCCGCCAGCCAGGGGGGGTTGACACGGCTGGTACATTACTGGACATAGATTCGCGCAAGACCGTTTCCTCAAGGTCTTATCTGCAGCCCCGCTGGCCACCCCCTGGCCTGTTCTCGCGAGCGGCTCGCTTCAGCAACTCCCCGGTGAGTGTTCTTGAGTGTTTCTGTTCCCGCACGGCATGTCGCTGTCGGGAGGTTCTATCCATTCCATCTTTTCAAAGGAAACACCATGACTACCGAAACCGGCACTGTGAAGTGGTTCGACGACGGCAAGGGCTTCGGCTTCATCACGCCTGACAGCGGCGGCAAGGACCTCTTCGCCCACCACAGCGAAATCAAGAACGGCGGCGGCTTCCGCTCGCTGGCCGAAGGTGCCAAGGTGTCGTTCGAAGCGACGCAAGGCGCCAAGGGCCCGCAGGCCTCCAACATCCGCACGCTGTAAGGTGTGCGCCGGGCGCCCCGTGGCGCCCACAGCCGCCGCCGGCATGCGCTGGCGTGCGGCTCCTACCCAAGAACAAGAATTACTTGAAGAACAACAACAATATCGAGGTGGGACGATTCCTCGTTTCACCCATGACCCAGGCCCGCGAGGGGGGTGGTTTCGACGCACTCGTGTCGATCCGTTCCGGTCGCGGCATGGCCAGCGTGGATCGCGTCATGCGCTTCACGCCCCAGTTCATCAGCCCGACCGCAGCCCTGCGCTACGCCCGGGCCGAAGGCCTCGCCTGGGCGCGCCGCCACCATTGAGCGGCGTCTGCGGTCAGCGGCCGCACCTCGTGCCGGCAGGGCTCTAGAGCCCGGCCCCCGTCTCAACCATCGCAAACGGAGCCCCACACTTGGCCAAAGAAGAACTGATCGAAATGCACGGCGTCGTCGACGAAATCCTGCCGGACTCGCGCTTTCGCGTGACGCTGACGAACGGCCACAAGGTCATCGCCTACACCGGCGGCAAGATGCGCAAGCACCACATCCGCATCCTGGCCGGCGACAACGTGTCGCTGGAAATGTCGCCCTACGACCTGACCAAGGGCCGCATCACGTTCCGCCACCTCGGTGGCCCGCGTCCTGCACCGACCGCCGGCGCTCGTCGCTGAGCTGACGCCCCTCCCCTGCACACGGCCGCCCGGTTCCCACCGCGCGGCCGTTTGTTTTGGGCGCTGCATCCACCCCCGCCTGCGCGGCGTACCCACTCCATGGCTCTGATGAAGTTCGGCCTGGCCCTGCTCGGCGCCGGCCTGATCGCCGCGGCTCTGGTGGCCTGCTCCCCCGTGACCGCGCTCAATGCGCTGGCGCCGACGGGCACGCACACGCGCACGGTCGACGTGCCCTACGCCAGCGGCGCGCGGCGCCAGCTCGACATCTACACGCCCACCCAGGCGGCACCGGGTGGTGGCTGGCCGGTGGTGGTGTTCTTCTACGGCGGCTCCTGGAACGAGGGCCAGCGCCGCGACTACGCCTTCGTCGGCGAGGCCCTGGCGTCCCGCGGCATCCTGACGCTGGTGGCCGACTACCGCCTCTACCCCGAAGTGCGCTACCCCGATTTCCTGCGTGACAGCGCCGCCGCGCTGGCCTGGGGCCTCACCAGCGCCCAGCGCCTGGGCGGCAACCCGCGCCGCGTGTTCGTCATGGGCCACAGCGCGGGCGCCTACAACGCCGCGATGCTGGCCCTGGACGCGCGCTGGCTGCAGCAGAACGCCTCGGGCCGGCACTCGCCGGCCGAGCTGGCGGGCTTCATCGGCCTGGCCGGGCCCTACGACTTCCTGCCCATGACCAACCCGGACACCCAGCCGGTGTTCTTCCACCCGAACTACCCGCCCGGCAGCCAGCCCCTGTCGCACGCCAGCGCCGCGGCGCCGCCCGCCTTCCTGGGCGCGGCGCGCGAGGACCGCCTCGTCGACCCCCAACGCAACACGATGGGGCTGGCCAGGCGCCTGCGGGCGCTGCACGTGCCGGTGACGACCCAGGTCTACGACCGCGTCAGCCACACCACCCTGATCGGCGCCTTCGGCACGCCGCTGCGCTGGCTCGCGCCGGTGCTGGACGACGTGGCGGCCTTCGTCGAGCGCACGCCGCCGCGCTGATCAGCCGGCCCCGGTTGCAGCCACCGCCTGGCGCCAGGCGGCCAGCGCCTCGGCGTCGGTCCAGCCCTGGGCCGCGTCGCCGATCACCACTTCCACCATCGCCCCGCCCGGCAGCCGGTGCGAGGCCGCCGCCCGCGCGCCGAGCCAGAAGCCCTGCTGGCGCGCCACGGCCAGCAGCCCCTCGCGCAGCGCCTCCGGCGCCACCGGCAGGTGCAGCTGGAAGGCATTGACCTGTGGCAACTCCGGCGCCACGCACCAGCCCGGCTGCGCGGCGAGCACGGCCGCCAGGGCGAGCGCACGCTCGCGGTAGGCCGGCATGTGCGGCAACTGCGCGCGCAGGCCCTGCAGCGCGCTCAGCACGAAGGGATAGACCGTGAACACATTGCCCGCCAGCCGCGTCTGCCACGGCGCGAGCCGCGCAATGAAGTCCTCGCTGCCCGCCAGCACGCAGCCCGCCAGGCCGCCCAGGCCCTTGTAGAACGACACATAGACCGAGTCCGCCAGCGCCGCGATCTCGGCGAGCGGCCGGCCGTAGAAGGCCGAGGCCTCCCACAACCGCGCGCCGTCCAGGTGCAGCGGCACGCCGCGCGTGCGGCACCAGGCGCTGATGGCCACCAGCTCGTCCCAGGCCGGCAGCCGGTAGCCACCCCGGCGCAGCGGCAACTCGACGGTGACAACGGCCGGCCGCTCGGCCAGACCGTCGAGGTCGGCCACGCAGGTGGCCGTGTCCAGGTCGCCCATGCGCAGGCCGCGCAGCCGCATCAGCTGCTCGAAGGCCTCGGCCTCGTCGATGGCGATGTGGCTTTGCGGATGCAGCGCCACCGGCCCGTCGCCCTCGCCGCAATGCACGCGCAGCGCGGCCAGTTGTGCTGCCACGCCCTTGTGCATGAATCGTGCAGCCGGCTTGCCCAGCAGACCAGCGACCTCGGACTCCAGCGCCTGCATCGCCTCGCCCTGGCCGTAGACGTCCAGCGGCAGCGCGGCCTCGGGCGCCTCGGCCAGCGCCAGCAGCGACTCGCGCATGCTGCGCAGCGGCCGGTGGCCGTTGAGCCAGCGGGTGCAGCGGTTGCGCAGTTCGATGTCGGCGTTGGGGGTGGTGTTGCTGTAGGGGGTGGGGGCGGTGGCCATGTCAGTGGGTGTCGGGGCAGCGGTGGATCTCGATCGTGGCGTGCACGATCTCCTCGTGCACCGCCAGCCACTCACGCACCGCGTTGGGCGTGAGGCTGTCGTCGTGGGTGACCAGGGTCATCGCACTGGCATAGGTGGCGCGGCCCACGCGCCAGACGTGCAGGTCGGCGATCAGCGTGTGCGAGGCCGCGCCCCGCTCGGCCACCACCTCGCGGATCTCGTCGACGACGGGGTGGTCCATCTCGCGGTCCAGCAGCACCTGGCTGGTCTGGCCGATGAGGCCCTTGGCCCAGACGGCCACGAGCACCGCGCCCACCAAACCCATGACCGGGTCCAGCCACGCCCAGCCCAGCCACCAGCCGCCGGCCAGCGCCGCGATGGCCGCCACCGACGTGGCGGCGTCGGCGATGACGTGCAGGTAGGCGGACTTGAGGTTGAGGTCGTGGTGGTGGTCGTGGTGAGCGTGGCCGTGGTCATGCCCGTGGTGGTCATGCCCGTGCCCATGGTCATGCGCCTTGCCGAGGATGAGGGCGCACACGAGGTTCACGACGAGCCCGAGCACGGCAATCGCCATCGCCTCGGGGTAGTGGATGGGCTCGGGCTTGATGAGCCGCTCCACCGACCCCCAGGCCATCAGCGCCACCACCACCAGCAGGAACACGGCACTCGCAAAGCCGCCGAGCACCTCGATCTTCCAGGTCCCGAAGGCGTAGCGCGGGTCGCTGGCGTGGCGTCGCGCGGTGGCGTAGGCATAGGCGCTCAGGCCGATGGCCACCGCATGGCTGCTCATGTGAAGGCCGTCGGCCAGCAGCGCCATGGAGTTGTAGAACCAGCCCGCGGCGATCTCCACGGCCATCATCGCGAGGGTGATCCACATCACCCAGCGGGTGCCGCGTTCGGCGGCAGCGTTGCCGGTGTCGAAGACGTGGTCGTGCCGCCAGGCGGAGAGGTCGTGGGACTGCATGGCGGGCATTCTGCGCCGGGCCGCCGCCTGCGGTGATGACGCGGGAAGGGCCCTCGGGGGTGGTCACTAAAATCTCGCCCTTTTGCCTTCGCGCACCCCACCCGTGACATCGACCCTGCCGCAGCCGCTGAACGCCGAGCCCCTGGCCCGGTTGCTGCTGCAATGGGGCGTAGCACCCGCCCCCGCCGCACCGGTGGCCGAGCGCCTGGGCGGCTGGCTGGGCTGGGCTGACGCCATCGGGCTGTCGCAGGTGCTGGCCACGCCGGCCGCGACCGCGCGCCACCCCGGCGCGCACCAGCAGGCCGTGGACTGGGCGGGCGCCGCGCTGGCCCGGCTGCAGGACGAACTCAGCGCCGCCTTCGACGACGCGCTGCTGGCCCGCGACGCGGCCGAGCCCGCGCCCGAGGGCGTGCCCCTGGCCGACCTGCTCGCCCCGTTCCGCCTGCATCACACGCAGCAGCAGCGCAGCATGGCCGCGCGCATCGCCACGCTGCGGGAGCGGCTGCGCCCGCACCTGGCCGACAGCTCCGCCGCGCTGGCCCGCCTGGCGCAGCTCGATGCGCTCTTCGAACGCGCCACCGCCGGCCCCGAGCGCGAGCGCCTGGCCGGGCTGCCCGCCCTGCTCACGCAGCGGGCCGAGCGCCACCAGGCCGCCGACCCGCGCGGCTGGCGGGCGCGCTTCTGGGCCGACCTGCAGCGCGCGCTGCGTGCCGAGCTCGACCTCCGACTTCAACCGGTGCTGGGCCTGATCGAGGCCCTGCACGACGACCGCCCCCGATGAACCGTCTCCTGAACGCCCTCTACCCCTTCGCCCTGGTCGCCGGCCTGGCCGGCATCGCCGGTGCCGCGCTGGCCGCGAGCCGCCACCACCCGGTGGCGCTGGCGATGACGCTGCTGATCGCGGCCTTCTACGCGCTGGGCGTGGTGGAGCTGAGCGCCTTGCGCCGCGCCAGCCGCGAGCTGGACACGGCGCTGGCCGCCGAGCCGACCGACACCTGGGTCGACACCCTGCCCGCCGCCGTGCGCGCGGCCGTGCAGCAGCGCCTGGAAGGCCTGCGCGTGGCGCTGCCGGGGCTGTCGCTGGCACCGGCGCTGGCCGGGCTGCTCGTGCTGCTGGGCATGCTGGGCACCTTCATCGGCCTGGTCATCACGCTGAGCAGCACCGCCTCGGCCCTGGGCCAGACGGCCGACCTCGCCGCGCTGCGCAACGCGCTGGGCGCCCCGGTGCAGGGCCTGGGCCTGGCCTTCAGCGCGAGCGTGGCGGGCGTGACGGGCTCGGCCATGCTCGGCCTGATGGTGGCCCTGGCGCGCCGCGAGCGCGCGGCCGTGTCGGGCCGGCTCGACGTGGCCCTGCTCACGCGCCTGCGCCCGCTCACCGCCGCGCACCGCCGCGCCGTGGCCGAGGAGGCCGCGCGCGTGGCCGCCGCCGAAGCCGCGCGCCAGCAGCAGCTCGAACTCGTCGCCCAGCTGCAGGCCTATGCCCGCGACATCGGCGACCAGCTCGCCGCGCAGAACCGCCAGTTCCACGGCGAGACCCACCAGGCCTTCACGGCGCTGGCCACCAGCGTCGACGCCACGCTGCGCCAGAGCCTGACCGAGAGCGCCCGCCTGGCGGGTGCGGCCATCCAGCCGGCCGCCGAGGCCGTGATGGCCGGCATCGCCCGCGAAGCCTCGGCGCTGCATGAGCGCGTGGGCACGCAGGTGGCCGAGCAGCTCGGCCACGCGGCAGGCCGCTTCGAGGCCGGCGCGGCACGCATCGCCGAACAGGGCGAAGCCGCCCTCGCCGCCCAGGCCACCGCCTTCGCCCAGCAGCGCGACGCCGCCCTGGAGCAGCTCGCCGCCACCCAGGCCGCCACGCAGCAGGCCGTGGACCGCCTGGCCGAACGCAGCGCCACTGAGGCGCAGGCGCTGCTGGCCGCCCTCGCGGCCACCGCCGAGCGCCATGCCGCGCAGACCCAGGGGCTGCTCGACCGCATCGCCGACGCCCAGGCCCGCCAGCAGGCCGCGCAGGCCGAACAGGACGCCCAGCGCACGGCCGCCCAGGCCGCGCACGAGGCCCAGCAGCGCACGGCGCTGGCCGCGGAGCGCCAGGCCCTGGCCGAGGAACGCAGCGCCAACGAACGCCTGCTCGCGGCACAGCGCGAGGCCGCCCAGCAGTTGCTGGCCGACAGCGGCGCGCGCGCCCAGAACGCACTGACCGAGCTGACCACGGGCTTTGCCACGCAGACGCAGGACCTGCTGGACCGCATCGCCCAGACGCAGACCCGCCACGCCGCCCTGCAGGGCGAGCTCGACGCCCAGCGCCGCGCCGAGGCCCGCGCTGAAGCCCAGGCCCTGGCCGCGCAGCGCGAAGCCAACGAGCGCCTCCTGGCCGCGCAGCGCGACGCGGCGCAGCAGCTGCTGGCCACCAGCGGCGAGCGCGCCCAGGCGGCGCTGGCCGAGCTGACCGCCCGCTTCAATGACCAGACCCAGGCCGCCATCGCCGCCATCGCCCAGGCGCACGGCGAGCTGCAGACCGCCCATGCCCGCCACGACGCCGAGCGCCTGGCCGCCTGGCGCAGCGAGCTGCAGTCGGCCGGCGCCACGCAGCTCGCCCAGCAGCAGCAGCTCGCCGACGGGCTGCTGGCGCACACGCGCGACCTCGTCGCCCAGGCCGAGGCGCAGGCGCGCAGCACGCTGACCGAAGCGGGCGCCCTGCTCAAGGCGGCCGGCGAGGCACCGCGTGCGGCCGTCGAGGTGGTTGCCGCGCTGCGCGAGCAGCTGGCGCAAAGCCAGGCGCAGGACCGCGCGGCGCTGGCCGAACGTGCCGAGCTGATGCAGACGGTCTCGACGCTGCTGGCCTCGCTGCAGCAGGCCGCCGGCGAGCAGCGCGCGGCGCTGGATGCGCTGATCACCGGCGCCGCCTCGCAGGTGGACACGCTGGTGGGCCGCTCGGCCGAGCAGCTCCAGGCGCTGGGTGAGCGCTTCACCGAGCAGGCAGGTGCCACCGGCCAGGCCCTGGCCGAGGCTGCCACCACCATCGCCGCGAGCGCCGCCGAGATGGGCAGCCTGGGCGAAGGCTTCGGCGCCGCCGTGGCGCAGTACGAGGGTGCGAACACCCAGCTCGTGCAGCACCTGGCCGCGCTGGAAGAGCGCCTGGCCGGCGCGATGGCACGCAGCGACGAGCAGCTCGGCTACTACGTGGCGCAGGCGCGCGAGGTGATCGACCTGTGCCTGGGCTCGCAGAAGCAGGTGCTGGACGCGCTGCAAGGGGCCGCCGCCCATGGATGAGCCGCTGGAGATCGAGCAGGAAGGTGTCGGCACGCCCGCCTGGGCGGCCTTCGGCGACCTGATGGCCGGCGTGCTCGGCGCCTTCGTGCTGGTGCTGGCCGCGGCGCTCGTGGGGCAGCTGGACCTCGCCAACAAGCTGGAGGCCGAGGTGGCCCAACGCCAGGCCGAACAGGCGCGGCGCGAGGCGCTGGAGCGCGCGCTGGCCGGGCCGCTGGCTGATGGCCGCATCACGCTCGTGGAAGGCCGCATCGGCATCAGCGGCGCCGTGCTGTTCGCCATCGGCTCCGACCAGCTGCATGCCGACGGCCGGGCCCTCATCAAGAGCCTGGCCACGCCGCTGCGCACCTACCTCGCGCAGCGCGACGAGATCCTGATGGTCAGCGGCTTCACCGACGACCGCGGCCTCATCACCGGCAAGGGCGCGCCGAAGTTCGCGGACAACTGGGAGCTGTCGGCCCAGCGGGCACTCACCGTGGCCCGCGCGCTGATGGCCGAGGGCCTGCCGCCCGACGCCGTGTTTGCCGCCGCCTTCGGGCCGCAGCAGCCGGTGGCGTCCAACGACGACGCGGCCGGCCGCGCGCTGAACCGGCGCGTGGAGATCGCGCCCACGCCGCGGCCGCGCCACGCGGCAGCCACTGCGGCATCCGCCCCGTGATGCAAGACGCCCTGCACGACCCGCTCGCCTGGGTGCAGGCCCGCTCCGAGCCTGACCCGGTGCGCCGGCGCGTGCTGGAAGGCCTTGCCCGCCGGGCGGCCGCGCAGTCGGGCGCGTTGCGCGAGCGCCTCGTGGCCCGGCTGCTCGCCCGCGCCGAAGCGCCCACGACGGCGCCGGCCGCGCCGCGCGGCTTGCCCGCACGCCGGCCGCTGGCCGAACTCGTCGCGCAACTGCAGGCCACCGGCACCGAGCTGCGCCAGGTGCACGCCCACGAGCGCACCTGGCGTGCGCTGCGGCTCACGCGCCGCATGGCCGAGGTCAGCGCGCCCGTGCCCGAGCACCTCGGGCCCCTGAACAGCCAGGTGCTGGTGGCCCGCGCGCTGCAGGAGCTGCAGACGCTGTCGCCCGGCTACCTGCAGCGGCTGCTGACCCAGCTCGACACGCTGGCGGCCCTGGCCCCGCTGCAGGCCGCCGAGGGCGGCACCGACAAGCCGGCACGCAGGCCGGGCGCCAAGTCCGCCGCCAGCAAGACACCCGGCCCCCGGCGCCGCTGAGCAGACCCGGGCGTTGCTGCAATGCAGCACGCCGCCATGCCACCTGAAAACGGGTCAGGCGACTCCTTATTGGAATGGTGTTTCAAAAAAATGAACATGCGTTTCGTTTAGCGCATCCGCCTCGTCTGGAGGCCTCGACCGTCCCTGCCGACGGTGCGGTGCAGCCCTGGTGCTGCCCCGCTGATTCCTGTTGAAGCCCTGCCGGCCTCGACCCGCGCTGACGCCGAGCCGCCCCACGACGAGGCGGCCCCATCCAAGAGCATCAACAGGAGACAAACCATGAACCCGACCCTGAAGAACCGCCCCCTGCACCGCCTCTGGCAGGGTGTCCTCGGCCTGGCCCTCGTGGCCGTGGCCGGCAGCGCCGCCGCCGCCCCGGGCGTGCGCACGGTGCCGGCCTGCACCAAGGTCAACGTCAGCACCACCATCGACGTGCCCGCCGGCACGACCTGGGACGGCCTCGCCAAGTACGGCAAATGGGTCTGCCTCGTCGGCACGGCGTCCAACATGAAGGGCACGCAGAGCGAGAGCCAGATCCCGATGTTCAAGCTGAACAACGGCTCCACGGTGAAGAACGTCGTCATCGGCGACGGCTCGCTGGGCAGCGGCACCAACCTGGCTGCCGGCGGCGCCGACGGCGTGCACTGCTACGGCCAGTGCAACGTCACCAACGTCTACTGGGCGGACGTGGGCGAGGACGGCGCCACCGTCAAGAAGCTCAGCGGCGTGACCAGCAAGCTGACCATCAGCGGCGGCGCAGCCTTCAAGGCGGCTGACAAGCTCTTCCAGCACAACGGCGACGGCACCCTGGTGATCCAGGACTTCTACGCCGACAACATCGGCAAGCTCTACCGCTCCTGCGGCAACTGCTCCACGCAGTACGCGCGCAAGGTGACGGTGTCGGGCGTGCGCCTGGGGCAGGTCAACTCCGCTGGCCTGGGCGTGAACAGCAGCTACGACACCAAGTCCGGCATCGCCGGCAAGTACGACGTGGCCACCATCACCGACCTCGTCTACGGCGGCTCCAAGCCCAAGTGCGAAGGCTTTGTCGGCACGGGCTCGGGCAACGAGCCGGTGAAGGACACCAACAGCAGCAACGTGGCACGCGCCTGCGTGTTCAAGTGATGGCCTTGCGTCCGCTGGCCTGGTTGCTGGCGGCGGGTGCGGCCGGGTGGGCGGCGCTCGCCCTCACCGAGCCGCCCCCGCCGGCGGCGGTCGTGCCGGCGGACGCACCCACACCTGCTCCCACGCCCAGCCCCGTGCTGCAGATGATGGGGCTGGCGGCACCCACCACGACCACCGGCACGACCACCACCACGGCAACGTCCGCGCCCGGCGCCGACGCGGGCGCGGAGGCCCGGCTGCTGGACGACCTGGTGCGCCACCGCGAGGCGGCGTTGCCGGCGCTGGAAGCCTTCGCCCGCACCTGGCCGGCGCGGGCGCTCGCGCTCTACGACGGCCTGCTCACACGCTGGGCCGCGCTGCGCCTGCACGCCCAGGCCATGCAGGCGCTGGACCGGGCGCCGCTTGCCGAGGACCTGCGCGAACGCCTGCGCCAGCAGCTGCTGGAGCGCTGGGCCGAGACCGCCCCCGACCAGGCCGCCCGCTGGGCCCTTAGCACCACCGGCCAGGCCGCGCGCCTGGCGCCCTTGCAGGACCGCTGGCTGCAGCAGGACGCCCGCTCGGCCACCGTCTTCGCCACACAGCTGCCCCCCGGCCCGCTGCGCCAGGCGCTGCTGGACGAGGGCCTGTCGCGCTGGACGGCCCAGGACGGCGCCAGCGCCCGCGACTGGCTGCGCTCCATGGCCCCGCTGCCCGAGCTGGACGCGGCCATCGCCCAGCATGCCGCCAGCGACGAGCTGGCCCGCGAGGCGCCGGCCGAGGCGATGGACCTGGTGGCGCGAATCGCCTCGCCCGACAAGCGCTGGCAGGCTTGGCAGACGCTGGCGGGCCATCTGCATGACATCGACCCGGCACTGACCGCGCACTGGCTCGCGCGGGCGCCCGGGCTGACGGTGCCGGAGCAACAGCGCCTGCTCGACGGGCTGCGCTGAGGCGGGATGAGGCCGGGCAGCGCTCAGGCCCAGGGGCCGTCGATCAGCGCGCGCGTTTCCTCGACGGCAATGCGCCACATGGCCAGCACGTCAGCGTCCGGCCGCTCGTAGGCCCCGCCGAAGTTGCCGTCGCCGGCCATCTCGCGCGCGGCCTCGGGCGGCAGCACGGCGTAGCGCTGGTAGTCCACCGGCGCCTTGCGGCCAGCGGGTTGCGAGACGCCAGCCAGGCGCGTCCAGGGCAGGTTCTCCATCCAGGAGGCGTGGGAGGACTGGGGGTCGATGCTCTTCACATGGCCCATCGTCTTCGGCGCGCTCCACCAGTTGTGCATGCGCACGCGGGTGCGCGGGTGGGCAGCCATCCATTCGCCGAGGAGCGCCGCCACGGGCTGGTTGCCGCCGTGGCCGTTGACGATGAGGATGCGGCGAAAGCCCTGGTGGTCGAGGCTGTCGAGCAGGTCCTGCACCACGCGCAGCATCGTGTCGACCTTGAGCGTGACGGTGCCGGGGTAGGCCATGAAGCCCGGCGTGATGCCGAAGGGCAGCACCGGGAACACCGGCACGCCCAGCGGCTCGGCCGCCTCCACCGCCACGCGCTCGGCCAGGATGGCATCCACGGCAAGGCTGAGGTAGGCATGCTGCTCGGTGCAGCCGATGGGCAGCAGGCAGCGGTCGTCGCGTTGCAGGTAGGCCTCGACCTGCATCCAGTTCATGTCGGCGATCTTCATGTCAACGCTTCCAGGCCATGCCGAGGGTGCGCGGCGCGGTGTGCACGAAGCCGAACTGCGCATACAGCGCGTCCGCCGGCACATCGGCCAGCAGGCTCACATAGCCCGTCTCGGGCACGTTCGCGCGCAGCCAGGCCGCGATCTCGCCCATGATGCGCTTGCCCAGCCCCTGGCCCTGGTGGGCGGGCAGCACGGCGATGTCCACCACCTGGAAGGCCGTGCCGCCGTCGCCGATGACGCGGCCCATGCCGATGGGCTCGCCGCCATGCAGGATCTGCACGGCGAACAAGGTGTTGGGCAGGCCGCGGGCAGCAGCTTCGGCCGACTTGGCGCTCAACCCCGCGCCGACGCGCAGGGCGGCGTAGACCTCGGGGGTGGGCGTGGCGTGCAGGGTCTCGTAGGGCATGGCGCCATTCAACCATCACCTGCACTCATACCCGCATGGCCGTCCGACATGGCCCCTGCGGGCTGGCCCGGGGCCGCGGGGCGCGGTGCACTGCAACAATCCGGCCTTCGGCCACGCCTGCCCCTCGCATGAAGTCCACCTCTTTCGTTGCCGCCGCCCTGGCCCTGCTGCTGAGCGCCTGCGCCAGCGTGGCGCCCCCGGCGGTGCCACCGTCCACCGCCACCCCTCCGGCTGCCAGCACCTCGCCGGGCCGGCCCGGCGCGGCCGTGCGCGCCCCCAACATCGACCGCAGCTACACCTCACAGAACCAGGACAGCCGCGCGCTCTACATCGTGCTGCACTACACCGTGCTCGACTGGGAGAAGTCGCTCAAGGTGCTGACGACGGGCGGCCAGGTCTCGGCCCACTACCTGGTGCGCGACAACCCCGTGGCGAGCTATGCCCTCGTCGACGAGAACCGCCGCTCCTGGCATGCGGGTGCCAGCTTCTGGGCCGGCAACACCAACCTGAACTCGGCCTCGATCGGCATCGAGATCGTCAACGCCGGCTATGTGGACGGCCCGGGCGGGCGCGTGTATGCGCCCTTCCCGCAGGCGCAGGTGGACGAGGTCATTGCGCTGGTGCGCGACATCCAGAAGCGGCATAACGTGCGCCCCGAGCGCATCATCGGCCACGCCGACATCGCCCCCGGCCGCAAGCAGGACCCGGGCCCCAACTTCCCGTGGAAGCAGCTCGCCGACGCCGGCCTCATCCCGTGGCCGGACGGGCCGTCGGTCATCGTCAAGACGCTGGAGCACGAGGTCGCCCCGCGCGACGTGGCCTGGCTGCAGGAGCGGCTGGCGCGCATCGGCTACAACGTGTCGCGCTCGGGCCAGATGGACGTGCTCACGAAGGAAGTGGTCAGCACCTTCCAGATGAAGTACCGCCCGCGCGACATCTCCGGCACGGTGGACGCCGAGACGGCGGCCCTCATCGAGGTGGCCTCCACGCCCGCGACCATGCGCGTGGCCGGCGCGGTCGAGGGCGAAACGCGCCCCTACACCTCGCGCTGGTAGGCCGACCGGCATGCTCGCCTTCCTGCTCAAGCGCCTGGCCACGCTGGTGCCGACATTGATCGGCATCACCATCGTCGCTTTCGGCCTCATCCGCCTGGTGCCCGGCGACCCCATCGAGGTGATGATGGGCGAGCGCCGGCTGGACCCTGAAACCCACGCCGCCCTCGTCAAGCGCATGGGGCTGGACCAGCCCCTGCCCGTGCAATACCTGGACTACGTCACCAAGCTGCTGCACGGCGACCTGGGCCAGAGCCTCGTGAGCCGCGAGCCGGTGAGCAAGGAGTTCGCCGCCCTCTTCCCGGCGACGGTGGAGCTGGCCACGGCCGCGCTGATCTTTGCCGTGGGCCTCGGGCTGCTGCTGGGCGTGAGCGCAGGCCTGAAGCGCGGCTCGCTGCTCGACCAGGGCGTCATGGGCATGGCTACCGTGGGCTACTCCATGCCGGTGTTCTGGTGGGGGCTCATCCTCATCATGTTCTTCTCGGTGCAGCTGGGCTGGACGCCCGTGAGCGGGCGCATCGGCATCGAGTTCGACCCTGAGCGGGTGACCGGCTTCATGCTCATCGACGCGTGGCTCTCGGGCGAGGAAGGCGCGTTCAAGTCGGCGCTGATGCACCTGCTGCTGCCGGCGCTGGTGCTGGGCACGAGCACGCTGGCGGTGGTGGCGCGCATGACGCGCTCGTCCATGCTCGAGGTGCTGCGCGAGGACTACGTGCGCACGGCGCGCGCCAAGGGCCTGTCGCCCACGCGCGTGGTGGTGGTGCATGCGCTGCGCAATGCGCTGATCCCGGTGCTGACGGTCGTGGGCTTGCAGACCGGCAGCCTGCTGGCCGGCGCGGTGCTGACCGAGACCATCTTCAGCTGGCCGGGCATCGGCAAATGGCTGATCGACTCGATCGGCCGGCGCGACTACCCGGTCGTGCAGGCCGGCATCCTGATCTCGGCGCTGACCTTCATCGGGGTGAACCTGATCGTGGACGTGCTGTACGGCGTGGTGAACCCGCGCATCCGCGGAGGCGGGCACTGATGAGCGCCGTGCTTGAGAAACACATCGACCCGCCCGGCCCCGCGCGGGAGTTCTGGCAGGGCTTCACCGCCAACCGGGGCGCGTTCGCGGCGCTGGTCGTCTTCGCGCTGATCGCCATCGCCTCGCTGCTGGCCCCGCTGATCGCGCCGCACGACCCCATCGAGCAGTACCGCGATTTCATGCTGACCCCGCCCGTGTGGGCCGAAGGCGGCAGCACGCGCTTCCTGCTGGGCACGGACGAGCTCGGGCGCGACATGCTGAGCCGCCTGCTGCATGGCGGCCGGGTGTCGCTGGGCATCGGCCTGGCGGCGGTGCTGATGTCGCTGCTGCCCGGCGTGCTGCTGGGGCTGCTGGCCGCGTTCTTCGAGCGCTGGCTGTCGCCGGCCATCATGCGGGTGATGGACATCGTGCTGGCCCTGCCCGCGCTGCTGCTGGCCATCTGCGTGATCACGATCCTCGGGCCGGGGCTGGTCAACACGGTGATCGCGATTGCGATTGGCGCGCTGCCGGGCTACGTGCGGCTCACGCGTGCGGCGGCGCTGGGCGAGATCAACCGCGACTACGTGACGGCCAGCCGCGTGGCGGGTGCCGGCGTGTGGCGGCTGATGTTCATCACGGTGCTGCCCAACTGCATGGCGCCGTTGATCGTGAATGCGACGCTGAGCTTCTCCTCGGCCATCCTGGAGACGGCGGGGCTCGGCTTCCTGGGCCTGGGGGTGCAGGCGCCCACGCCGGAGTGGGGGACGATGCTGTCGGCGGCGCGGGACTACATCACGCGGGCGCCGTGGGTGGTCACCTTGCCGGGGCTGACGATCCTCGTGACGGTGTTGGCCATCAATTTGATGGGGGATGGGCTGCGGGATGCGCTCGATCCGAAGTTGAAGAAAGTCGCCTGATGTTTGTTCGTGGCTTTGGCTTGGTGGCGAGGCCGAGCGGGGAGTTCGCCCCCGCGGGCGACCTACTTTTTGTGTCGACAAAAAGTAGGCAAAAAACGACCCCTGCAAAACCGCCCCTGCGGGGTCCCCTGCGATGCTCGAAGCCCGGGGCCGCGCCCAACTCACTTCGCTACGCTCCGTTCAGACAAAGGGGC
>JAEUPJ010000047.1 GCA_016790285.1 Roseateles sp.
GCCCCTTTGTCTGAACGGAGCGTAGCGAAGTGAGTTGGGCGCGGCCCCGGGCTTCGAGCATCGCAGGGGACCCCGCAGGGGCGGTTTTGCAGGGGTCGTTTTTTGCCTACTTTTTGTCGACACAAAAAGTAGGTCGCCCGCCGGGGCGAACTCCCGGCTGGGCCTTGCCAACAAGACAACCTGCTTCAAGCCCATGACTCAGAACTGAAAGCCAACGCTCAACTCATACGCCCGCCCAAACAACGGCCTCGCCAGGAACACCCCATCCTGCCCCACCGCCGCCCCCGGCACCCGGAAGTTCCCCTCCGTCAGCCCGACCTTGTTGGTGAGGTTGGTGCCCGTGAGCCGCAGCTCCAGCCCGTTGTCCATCGAGAACACCGCGCCCGCGTCGATCGTGCGGTAGGCCGGCAGCTTCAGCGTGTTGGTCTGGTCGGCAAAGCGCTCGCCCACGTGGCTGAAGGTGGCGAAGGTGCGCAGCTGGCCGAAGCCCGTCTGCGTCTGCCAGCTCGGCGTGAGGCGGGCCTGGAACTTCGGGGCGCGCTCCACGCGGTTGCCGCTGTACTGCTGGAAGTCGCGGTACTTGGCATCCTGGAAGTTGCCCGTCGCCGTGATCTCGAAACCTGCACCGGGGCGCAGCGCCAGCTCGAACTCCAGGCCGGTGGCGCGGCTGTTCGGGCGCAGCACGACGTTGCCGGCATTGGTGAACTGCTGCGTCTGCGAGTTGGTGAGGCGGTTCTGGTAGGCCGTCAGGAAGGCGCTGTAGAGCTTGGTGGCGGTCTTCAGGCCGATCTCGAACTGGGTGATGTCTTCCACCGAGTCGCGGCTCTCGTTGGCGCCGCGGCCGCGCAGCACGTCGAAGTCAGGCAGGCGGTGGCCCTTGTTCATGCGCACGAAGGCGCTGAACTCGCGGCTGAAGGCGTAGTTGGCGCCGCCCGTGAACGAAGTGCGGCTGAGCTTGCTGTCGATGCCCGTGTTGGTGCCGTTGAAGTAGGCGAGGTTGTTGTTGTAGAGCGTGGTGGGGTCGCCGTCGAGGTCGCCGTTGCTGACGTTGGCGATGGTGCCGGTGATGCGCTGCGTCTCGCGCCGCGCGCCGAGGTCCACGCGCAGTTCCTTGCTCAGCTGCCACTCGTCGGCGATGAAGAAGGCGTGGGTGTTGCCGCTGTAGCTCGCGTCGAGGTTGTACGAGAAGGGCGGCGTCACGTAGCCGTTGCGCGAGGCGCGCACGCCGTTGTCCAGCTGCACGTCTATGAGGCGTGCATGCGACTGCACCGTCATGAGCTGCGCCTGGCCGAGCGTCCAGACGTCGTGCGAGCTGTAGCCGGCGAGGTACAGGCCCACGGTGAGGTTGTTGCCCGGCGCGATCTCGCGGGACAGCCGCGTCTCGTTGCTGGTCGAGCGCAGCGCCTTGTCCACCACCCACATGCCGTTGACGATGACGGGCGTGCTGCCCGCCACCGTGCCGCCGCCGTTGGCGAACGTGGCGGTGCCGGTGGTCGCGGCCTTGCCGGCGGCGGCGACGACGGCGGCGTCACCGTTGGCCGCCGTGACCTGCTGCGCGATGTAGCTGGACAGCGTCTGCGGGTTGGCACCGGAGAAGAGCGCGTAGGTCGGCACGTCGCCCGTGGTGTGGCTGAGCTTGTTGGTGAGCGTCCAGTCGCCGAGCTTGGTGTCGAGGTTGGCGCCGTAGGTCTGCACGTCGGCGCCGCGGCCGTCCGCAAGGTCCTTGGTGACGGTGCTGCGCTGGATCTCGGGCTTGCCGTTCGGCAGCGTACGGCCGGTCGCGCGGCCGGTTTCCAGCACGATGTTGCGCAGCTCGTTGCCGTAGAAGTAGTCCTTGCTGGCGTTGAAGCCGGGGTAGCTGGACACGCTCTTGCCGTCGGCACCGCCCACCACCGGGATGGCCGTGAAGAAGGCGTTGCGGTCGTGCAGCGCGCGGGCGTAGAGCTGCAGGCTGCCGCCATCGAGCTTGCGGCTGAGCACGACGCTCGCCTGCCCGCCGTCGTCGGCCGGGAACTGCGTGTCGCGCACGCCGTCGCTGCGCCGCCAGAAGCCGCCGACCATCACGTTCCACTGGTCGGTGAGCTTGCCCGCGTAGACGCCGTCCAGCCGCTTGAGGTTGCCGGTGCCGGTGGTCAGGCGCAGGCCCGCCTCGGGCGTGCGGCCGTCCTTCTGGATGAAGTTGACCGTCACGCCGGGCTGGCCGCTGCCGAAGACGGGGCTCGGGCCACCGCGCAGCACTTCCATGCGCTCGATGGTGTCGTCCAGGCGGAAGAGCTGCGAGTGCTCGAAGAAGCTCAGCGTGGGCAGGTGGTACAGCGGCGCGCCGTTGAGCTGGAAGGTCGAGTACGGGCCGTCACCCGGCGTCGGGAAGCCGCGCACGCGGATGTTGGCGCCGGCCTGGCCGCCGGAGGTCTCGACGAACACGCCGGGCACGGTCTTGAGGATGTCGGCCGTGCTGGTGGGCGCGGCCTGCTTGATCTGCTCCTCGGTCGCGGTCGTGATCGAGAAGCCGGCCTCGAGCTTGCGCACGCCCTCGCGGCGCGCGGTGCCGGTCACGACGACGGCTTCGAGTTCCTTGACCTCGGGCGAGGCTTCGGCGGGCTTGGGCGCGCTCTGGGCGAAGGCGGCGCCGCACAGGCTGGCGGCAGCCAGGGCGATGAGCTGGGGGCGAAAGCGGGCGCCGGCGCGCGGCGCCAGGGGGATGCTGGGCATGGTGTCTCCGATGGTTGTTGTGTCGTCCCGAACGCCGACGCGGCCGTCGCCGAGGTTCGATGGGTGGACTTTGAGCGCAAATGTTATCGATGTCATTTGGGTAAACACCAGTGTCGCGGCGGCCTGACATCGATGACATCGATTGCGCTGCGTTTCACCCTTCGTTGCCGCGGCATCCACCCGTGCACAGCCCCACCCCCGACAATCCGCCCCCATGAGCACCCAAGACCTGACCGACGCCGAGTTCGCCGAACTCGACGAACTCCTCGCCGCCACGCCCGCGCCGCTGCAGCCGCTGGACGCCTCCATGCTGGACGGCTATCTGTGCGGCGTCATCGTGCAGCCCCGCCTCATCGAGCCCGATGAATGGCTGCCCAACATCTTCGACTACGACGGCGGCCTGCTGCCCGACACCGTGGACGCCGCCTGGCTGGACAAGCTGACCCAGCTCGTCGAGCGCCGCCACGCCGCGCTGAACCGCAGCCTGG
Source organism: Roseateles sp. (assembly GCA_016790285.1). Classification (GTDB taxonomy): domain Bacteria; phylum Pseudomonadota; class Gammaproteobacteria; order Burkholderiales; family Burkholderiaceae_C; genus Pelomonas. Next base: position 3,201 of record JAEUPJ010000047.1, read on the forward strand.
TGGAAGACGGCTGGTTCGACCCCGTGATCCTCGACGTCGACGAGACCGAGACACCCGAGCCGCTGCCGGCGGACGCCACCGACGAGGAGCGCGCCGCCCGTGCCAGCTACGAGGCCCTGGGCGCCATCTCGCGCGCGCTGATGCCCTGGGTCGCGGGCTTCCAGCACGCGGCGCTGTGCTTCCCCGAGCTGGCCGACATGGCCGACGACGCCGTCGCCGCCGCCCTCGCCCGCCTGTACCGCCACCTGCCGGCCGAGACGCCGGAGGAGAAGGAAGTCGTCGAGACGCTCAACCGCGAGCATCCGCTCAAGGATCTGGACGACGCCATCGAGGAGCTGGTCGTGACCGTCGCGGACCTCGCCGACCTCACCGAGGAAGAGCGCTACCGCGTGGAGACCATCCGCCGCGACACGCCCAAGGTGGGGCGCAACGACCCGTGCCCGTGCGGGTCGGGGCGCAAATACAAGGTCTGCCACGGCAGTAATTGAGACCCCCCGTACCGGCTGCGCCGGCCCCCCGAGGGGGCGCTGCCCATGGCCCGGCAGAGCCGGTTCCATGGCAGCCGCTGGAGGGCGTCCGGCGCTGCGCGCGGACGGGAGAACCGTTCATTCATCGTGAAGCTGCAACTGCTGTCTGATCTCCATCTGGAGACCGAGTCGTACGCGCCGGTGCCGGCGCCGGGCGCGGAGGTGCTGGTGCTGGCCGGCGACATCGACACCACCTGGCGCAGCTTCGAGCTGTTCCGGGGTTGGCCGGTGCCGGTGTTGTTCGTGCCGGGCAACCATGAGTTCGACCGGCGCGACGTGGACGAGGCGCGCGAGGCGCTGCGCTCGCACGTGCAGGCGCTGGGCCTGCGCATGCTCGATGACGAGTCGGTCGTGCTGACCGATGCGCAGGGGCGGCGTGTGCGCTTCGTGGGCTGCACGCGCTGGACCGATTTCGAGGTCTTCGGCGTGTCGGGCCGCGAGCGGGCGATGCGCGCCGGGGGCTATTTCCAGAAGGTGATGCAGTCCAGCCGCCACGGCGAGGTCTTCGACGTCGACGCGGTGCGGGCCCTGGCGGTGGAGAGCCGCACCTGGCTGGCCGCGGAGCTCGCACGCACCGGCGACTGGAGCGCGACCGTGGCCATCACGCACTTCGCGCCCAGCCTCAAGAGCGCCGACCCGCGCTATGGCCGCCAGCCCGGCACCGCCAGCTTCTGCAACAACGACGAAGACCTGCTGCCGCTGGCCCAGCTCTGGCTGCACGGCCACCTGCATTGCCGGCACGACTACCGGCTGGGTGACACCCGCGTCGTGAGCAATGCGCGCGGCCATGTGCGCAAGGGCGAGGCCAACGGCTTCGACGGCCAGCGGGTGTTCAGCGTGTTCAGTGAGCCTGGACCGGTTTGATGCGCAGCGCCCAGGCCACGCCGGCCACCAGCAGCACCACGCCGGCCAGCGTCGTCGGCGGCGGCATGCGCTGGTGCCAGGCGAAGGCATAGGCGAGCGCCGCCAGCGTCTCGAACACGATGAGCTGGCCCGTCAGCGACGTCGGCAGCCGCTGGCTCGCTTCGTTCCAGCACAGCGTGCCCAGCCAGGATGAGCACAGGCCGATGGCCGCCATCAGGCCCACGTAGGCCAGCGGCCGCTCGCCGAGCGGGAAAGCGTAGTCGGCCGGCACCAGCGTGCCGGGCGCGGCCAGGTGCACGGCGGCGAGCAGCACCGCGCCGATCAGCGCCATGGGCAGCGTCACCAGCCCCTGCGCCGTGGCCCAGGCGCGAGGGCTGCGATCGCTGTGGGCCCGCAACCAGTCGGCATTCTTGATGGGGTACCAGGTCCAGCAGGCCACGGCCAGCACGGCCAGCAGCGCGCCTTCGGCATAGCGGCGCGGGTCGCCGGCGGCGGCCTGCAGGGCGGCCATCTCGTCGCGGTTCACGCAGGCCAGGCCCGCGGCGATGAGGGCCAGCGACGGCGCCAGCCGCGCCCAGGGCAGGTGGCCGTCGCGCACCCGGTTGCGGTGGTTGGCGCAGATGGCAATGACCACGGGCAGCGTGCCGATGATCATGGTCGGCAGCGGCGCGCCGGCGCGCTGGATGGCGGCCGACAGGCACAGGTAGTACAGGAAGTTGCCCACCAGGCTCAGCCGCGCGGCCTCCCACCAGTCGGCGGGCCGCAGGTCGCGGAGCACGCGCCGGTCCAGCAGCAGCGCCAGCGGCAGGGCAAGCAGGCCGAAGGCCAGGTAGCGGCCCACCGTCAGCAGCGCAGGGGCATAGCCGGGCAGCATCACGGGGGCGACGAACACCAGCCCCCACATCAACCCGGCGGTGAGGGCGAACAGCAGACCAAGAACCATGGCGCGCATCATGCCTCGCCGGCCGGGAGCGGCCGGTGGTCACGCCGCGCGGGCGGTCAGCCCGGTGTGCCGAACCAGCGCGCCACGGCCTCGCGCTGCGCAGCCGTGTAGTGCAGGCCGAGCTTGCTGCGCCGCCACAGCACGTCCTCGGCGCTGCGCGCCCATTCGTCGTCCACCAGATGGCGCAGTTCCGACTCGAAGAGCCCCGGCGCCACCTCCGCACCGGGCGGCGCAGCGAGCAGCGCCTGCGCCTGGCTGCCATAGGCTCGCGCCAGGCGTGCCACGAGTGCGGCGGGCCGGTCGGCATGGCGGGCTTGCAGCGCGGCGGTGAAGCCGGCGAAGTCGACACCATGCGCGCCCAGGTCGCCCCCGGGCAGGTGGGCGCCGTGCGTCCAGGGCCGGCGTGCGTCGCCGAGCAGGCGCCCTACCTGGCTGGCGCCGTCCTCCGCCAGCTTGCGGTAGGTGGTGAGCTTGCCGCCCCAGACGTTGAGCAGCGGCGCGCCGTCGCTGGCGTCGGCCTCCAGCAGGTAGTCGCGCGTCACCTCCGAGGCCGCGCCGCCTTCGTCCAGCAGCGGGCGGATGCCGGCGTAGCTCCAGAGCACGTCGCCGGGCTGCACGGGCTGCGCCAGATAACGGCTGGCCTGCTCGCACAGGTAGGCGGTCTCGTCGGCGCTGATCTCGGCGCGGTCGGGGGGCGGCGCGCCGTCGGGCAGCTCCACGTCCGTGGTGCCGATCAGCGTGAAACGACCCTCGTACGGGATGGCGAAGATGATGCGGCCATCGGGGTTCTGGAAGATGTAGGCGTGGTCGTGCGTGAAGCGCTGCGCCACGACGATGTGGCTGCCCTTGACGAGCCGCAGCCCGCGCGCCGGCAGCCCCTGGCCGCGCAGGAAGCCCTCGGCCCAGGGCCCCGCGGCGTTCACGAGCGCACGGCAGCGCACGCGGCGGCCGTTCTGCAGCTGCACCTGCCAGCCGTTGGCGCTGCGCTGCGCCTCGGTCACGGCGCAGCGCGTCAGTACCTCGGCGCCGCGCGCGCGGGCGTCCATCGCATTGAGCACCACGCAGCGGGCGTCGTCCACCCAGCCGTCGGAGTAGACGAAGCCGCGCGTGAACTCGGGCCGCAGGGCGTCGCCGTAGGGTGTGCCGGTCAGGCGCAGGCCGTGGGAGCCGGGCAGCAGCTCGCGCCGGGCCAGGTGGTCGTACAGGAACAGGCCGATGCGGATCATCCATGCCGGGCGCAGGTGCGGCGCATGCGGCAGCACGAAGCGCAGCGGCCACATGATGTGCGGCGCGCTGCGCAGCAGCACCTCGCGCTCCTGCAGCGCCTTGGCCACCAGCGAGAACTCGTAGGTCTCCAGGTAGCGCAGGCCGCCGTGGATGAGCTTGGTGGAGCTCGACGAGGTGTGCTGGGCCAGGTCCCCGCCTTCAGCCAGCAGCACGCGCCAGCCCCGCCCGGCCAGGTCGCGCGCCAGCCCGGTGCCGTTGATGCCGCCCCCCACCACCACGACGTCAAAATCATCCATATCAACGACTCTAAGTGAACCGCCGCCATGGACGCACTGCTTGCGCTGGACCAGGGGACTTCGAGCTCGCGCGCCCTCGTCTTCGACCGCGCCGGGCGCTTGCTGGCGGTGGCCCAGCGCGAGCTGACCCAGCACTTCCCGCAGCCGGGCTGGGTGGAGCACGATGCCCGGCAGATCTGGGCCGACCAGCTCGCCTGTGCCCGCGAGGCGGTGGCCAAGGCCGGCGTGAAGGTGGCGGCCATCGGCATCACCAACCAGCGCGAGACCGTGGTGCTGTGGGACCGCCGCACGGGCGAGCCCCTGCACCATGCGCTCGTCTGGCAGGACCGCCGCACGGCGGCCTTCTGCGAGCAGCGCAAGCGCGAGGGCCTGGAGCCGCGCGTGCGCGCACTCACCGGCCTCGTGCTGGACCCCTACTTCTCGGCCACCAAGCTGCGCTGGCTGCTCGACCACGTGCTCGGTGCCCGCGAGCGTGCGGTCCGCGGCGAGCTGGCCTTCGGCACCGTCGACAGCTGGCTGCTGTGGCAGCTCACCGGCGGCCGCGTGCACGCCACCGACGTGAGCAACGCCTCGCGCACGCTGTTGTTCGACATCCACCGCGGCGACTGGAGCGACGAGCTGCTGGCGGCCTTCGACATCCCGCGCGCGCTGATGCCCGAGGTGCGCCCGTCGGCGGGCGTGTTCGGCCAGGCCGACAAGTTCGGCGCCCCGATCGCCGGCATCGCGGGCGACCAGCAGGCGGCGCTGTTCGGCCAGGCGGCGGTCTCACCCGGTCAGGCCAAGAACACCTACGGCACCGGCTGCTTCCTGCTGATGCACACGGGCACGCACCCGCACGCGTCCACGCAGGGGCTGCTGACGACGCGGGCCGCGCAGGTGGGCACGCAGGCGCAGTTCGCGCTGGAGGGCAGCGTGTTCGTGGGTGGCGCCGTGGTGCAGTGGCTGCGCGACGGCCTGCGCGCCATCGGCGGCAGCGGCGAGGTGCAGGCCCTGGCCGAGAGCGTGCCCGATGCGGGCGGGCTGATGTTCGTGCCGGCCTTCGCGGGCCTCGGGGCGCCCTACTGGCGGCCGGACGCCCGCGGCGCGCTGCTCGGCCTCACGCGCGGCACCACGCAGGCCCACATCGCGCGGGCGGCGCTGGAGAGCATCGCCTTCCAGAGCGCCGCGGTGCTGTCGGCCATGAACGCCGACGTCGGCGAGGCCGACCGGCTGACCGAGCTTCGCGTGGACGGCGGCGCCTGCGCCAACGACCTGCTGATGCAGTTCCAGGCCGACCTGCTCGGCATCCCGGTGCTGCGGCCCCAGGTCATCGAGACGACGGCGCTGGGCGCGGCGCTGCTGGCCGGGCTCGGCCAGGGGCTGTATGCGTCCACGCAGGAGATCGGTTCGATCTGGCAGCTCGACCGCGCCTTCGAGCCGCGCATGTCACGCGACGAGGCGGCCACGCGCCTGGCGCAGTGGGACCGCGCTGTGCGCCAGGTGCTAACCGAGTAACTGCCCGCCCGCCACCAGCGTCACCACGCCCAGCACCGCGAAGATCACCGCGGCCACGGTGTGCACGAGCTTGACCGGCAGCTTCTGCGCGAGCTTGCCGCCCACGAGCACCGCGGGTACGTTGGCCAGCATCATGCCGGCCGTGGTGCCGGCCACCACGCCGATGAAATCGGCCGGGAAGCGTGCCGCGAGCGCCACCGTGGCGATCTGCGTCTTGTCGCCCATCTCTGCCAGGAAGAAGGCCACCACGGTCGTCACGAACACACCGTGGCCGGGCTTGGGCGTGTCGTCTTCGTCGAGCTTGTCGGGGATGAGCATCCAGCCGGCCATGGCGATGAAGGACAGGCCGAGGATCCAGCGCAGCACGTCGGGGCCGATCAGCCCGGTGATCCAGCTGCCCAAAGCGCCAGCGGCGGCGTGGTTGACGACGGTGGCCACGAAGATGCCCAGCACGATGGGCACCGGCCGCTTGAAGCGGGCCGCGAGCATGAAGGCCAGGAGCTGGGTCTTGTCGCCGATCTCGGCGAGGGCCACCAGACCGGTGGCGATGAGGAAGGCTTGCATCGGGCGGGATTGTCGCCGCGCTGCTGACATGCGGTGGCAGGCAACCCGAGGCAGCATGCGGGCATTGCAACTTGCTGGAGCTGGCCTTGAACTTCGCCTACACCCTCGTCTACGTGGCGGATGTCGCCGCGTCCCTCGCCTTCTTCGAGCGTGCCTTCGGCCTGAAGACCCGCTTCCTGCACGAGAGCGGCGCCTACGGCGAGGTGGACACCGGCGCCAGCGGCACGACGCTGGCATTCGTCGACCACGCCACCGCACGCGAGAGCGTGCAGCACGACTACGTGCCGGCCGACGCCAGCCCCCAGCCGCTGGGCATGGAGATCGGCTTCACCGTGGCAGACGTGCCCGCCGCTTACGAGCGCGCCGTGGCCGCTGGCGCGCGCCCGCTGGCCGCGCCCGTCAGCAAGCCCTGGGGGCAGACCGTCGCTTACGTGCGCTGCCCGGACGGCACGTTGGTGGAGCTGTGCACGGCCATGGGCTGAGCGCGCCCTTTCGCGGGGCGGCTGCGCCCCGTGGCGGCGCGCGCGGTGAAGAGCTGGTCCTGGGCCAGAGACGGCAGCGGGGCACTGATGGCGCCCAGCGTGGCCAGTTCGGCACCGCGGGTCACGCGGGCCTGGAAGGAGGCGTAGATGGCCATGATCGTTCTCGACGTCGTTGTCGGTGAACCATGTCTTTTGCAAGGGGCGTGCCCGGTCGGGTTGGCCCACAATGAACCGTTATGCGACGCGCCGACCGCCTCTTCCAGATCGTCCAGCTCATCCGCGGCCGCCGGCTCACCACGGCCGACTACCTCTCCCACCGGCTGGAGGTGTCGATGCGCACCGTCTACCGCGACATCGCCGCACTCGCCCAGCAGGGCGTGCCCATCGAGGGCGAGGCGGGCGTGGGCTACCGCATGCGGGCGGGGTTCGACCTGCCGCCGCTGATGTTCAGCAAACAGGAAGCCCAGGCGCTGGTGGCCACCGTGCGCATGTCGGAGTCGCGGCTGGATGCGGCGCTGGCGCGCCAGGCCGAGAACGCGCTGTCCAAGATCCTGGCCGTGCTGCCGCTGGATGCGCGCGCCGCCGCCGAGAGCCTGGCGCTCTACGCGCCGCTGCCCGCGCTGGACCCGGCCACCAGCGCCCACCTCACCGCCATGCGCGAGGCCACCGAGGCGCGGCGCAAGCTGCAGGTCGGCTACCTCGATCTCGGCGGCGTGAGGAGCGACCGCGTCGTGCGGCCGCTGGCCTGCCTGTTCTGGGGCCCCGTGTGGACGCTGGCGGCCTGGTGCGAGCTGCGCAACGACTTCCGCAGCTTCCGCGTCGACCGGGTGGAGACGCTGCAGGTGCTGGACGACACCTTCCGCGACGAACCCGGCAAGACGCTGGCGGACATGAACCGCCAGCGCGAGGCGCAGGAGTGCGGCGGGGCGTGAGCGCGCGCGCGGCGTAGGGCGGGTCGCGACCCGCCAAGGTGCCGGCCGACGCGGGACGCGCGGTGAAGACGGCGGGTCTTGACCCGCCCTACGCCCGGCCGACATGAAACGCCCGCGAGAAGCCCAGCGTGTAGGGCGGGTCGCGACCCGCCAAGGTGCCGGCCGAGGTGGGACGCGCGGTGAAAACGGCGGGTCTTGACCCGCCCTACGGCCAACCCGATTTATGGTGGATTGGTTGACCCCCATGGGGCGCCCTCGGACATTGCTGCGCGACGCCGCATTCCCTCGCGAGGTTTCCGTGCCGCACTACCGCCGCGCCCGGGTTCCGGGCGGCTCGTTCTTCTTCACCGTGGTCACCGAGCAGCGGCAGCGAGTGCTGACACAGGCGCCTGTGCGCGACGCCTTGCGTGCGGCGATCCAGGAGGTCCGCCGTGATCGACCGTTTCGCATCGACGGCTGGGTGCTGTTGCCTGACCATCTGCACGCGGTGTGGACGCTGCCAGTCGATGACGATGACTACGCCACACGTTGGCGGCTGATCAAGGCGCGTGTCACGCGGCAGCTGGGTGAGGGTTTCCGCAACCCCGACGCGATGACCGCGCGGCGCCAGGCCAAGGGCCAGGGAAGCCTGTGGCAGCACCGGTACTGGGAGCATTGGCTGCGTGATGAGGCCGATGTACGCCACCACCTGGACTATCTGCACTTCAACCCGGTCAAGCACGGTCTGGTGGAACGGGTGGCAGACTGGCCCTGGTCATCGTTCCATCAGCTGGTCCGGGCGGGCGTCTATCCGGGCGATTGGGCGTCGGGCGCAGCGGGTTCATGAAACGGGCGGTCGAGTGGCGCCAGCACGTAGGGCGGGTCGCGACCCGCCACGGTGCCGGCCGAGGTGGGACGTGCGGTGAAAACGGCGGGTCTTGACCCGCCCTACGCTGCTGGCGCACATGAACCGCCAGCGCGAGGCGCAGGAGTGCGGCGGGACGTGAGCGCGCGCGGCGTAGGGCGGGTCGCGACCCGCCAAGGTGCCGGCCGACGCGGGACGCGCGGTGAAAACGGCGGGTCTTGACCCGCCCTACGCTGCTGGACGAGGCGTCGTCAGCGGCCCGGCTGGAAGTTGACCCGGCGCATCTCCACGAGCCGGTCCTGGCCGGCGCGACGCAGCACGCGGCCTTCCACGAGCTCGTAGCCCATCAGCGCGAACACGCGGTCGCCCAGGAAGATCGGCCGCGCGTTGCCGTACCAGTCCACGCAGCTGATGCGGCAGCGGTCGTCGCCACCGGGCGGCTGCGCGGCCAGCTGGCCCACGGGGGTCATGCGCAGGTGGTCGTTGCGCAGGTAGAGCAGGGATGTCGACCCCTTCGCAAGCTGCTGGTAGCCCGCCTCGCCACCGCTGCGCAGCGGCAGCCCGATGAGGCCTTCGTGCTCGCCCAGCGCCTGGTAGAAGAAGCCGTGGCTGCGAGTCTCGCCCTGGCTGGCCTGGGCCTGGACATAGCGACCGGCCAGTGCCGGGCGGCCGTCGCGCAGCGCCAGCGCCGAGAACACCAGCTCGTTGCCCTTGCTGCCGATGACGACCGCGTCCCCGCCCATGGCCTCCAGCCGGTCGGCGCCGTGGTCCAGCGCCAGCTGCGCCACCGGCTGCTTCGGCGTGGCGTAGGCCACCACGTTGACGGCGGCGTCGGTCCCGGCCTTGGCGGGCCGCCACGCGCAGCCCGAGCCGTACAGCAGGTGGCTGCCGATGAAGCGGTTCTGCAGGCTGCAGTTGTCCTTGGACAGCGGCGGCAGGGCGCGGTAGCGCTCGGGGGCGGCCTGCGCGTCACCCCCGGAGAAGTCGGTCAGCGGCACCCGCAGCAGCGACAGGCCCTGGCTGGCGCCGTTGAACTCGGCCTGCCACATGCCGTCACCCCCGCGGCCGTTGTCGCGCAGCAGCAGGTTCAGGTGCCCGTCGGCCTCGAGGAACGAGAACTGGTCGATAGGCCGGCCCGCCACGCCCAGCACCTGGGGCGGCGCGCCGTCCAGCGGCAGGCGGTACAGGCTCGCATGCGGCGCCGCCTGGCCGGCGGGCGCGTGAGGCGCGGTCAGCACATACACGGCGTTGGCAGACACGTAGAACACGCGGCTGGCAGGGCCGAACACGCCGGTGGCCTGGCAACTCGGCTCGGCGGCCGACAGGTCGCAGCTGACCACCGTGTGCAGCGTGATGCCCCGCTGGCGGTCCGGCGTCTCGCCGTGCCGGTACAGCCGTGTGGCCAGGCCGATGCGCTCGAAGGGCGCCTTGGCATCGCCGGACCAGCGCCGGAAGGCAGGCAGCTGGTCGGCCAGGTCGCGCCACGGCGTGAGCGGCATGGGTGTGTAGAAGATGAGCTGCTGGCCCACCAGGCGGCTCGCGTAGTTGCGGGCCGAGTAGTAGTCGGCCGAGCGCAGGTGCAGCGTGCTGCGGTAGCTGAGCTGCCCGGCGTCGTCGATGTGAAAGAGCCCGACCTCGGTGCCGCCGCGCGCATAGCTGTAGCCGATGACGGCGATGGTGTCGCCGGCGATCAGCATCTCGTCGATCCAGGTGCCATACGGCGGCAGGCCGGGCGCCTGCGCGTCGATGCTGCTCACCGCCTTGAGGGTGCGCGCACTCACGTCGACCGTGAACAGGCGCCCGCGCCGCAGCACCACGAGGTGCTGGCCATGCAGCTTGACGATGCCGCCTTCGTCCACGCCGGCCGTCTGGTTGTTGGTGATGCTGCCCACCTTGCTGCCGGTGACCTGCACGGACTCCGCGATCGGAGCCGCGGCCATGAGGGGGGCCGGCGGCGGTGGCGGCGGTGGCGGCGGGTATGGCTTGCCCGGGTTGGCCTGCTCCCAGGCCTGGCGAGCCGCTTCATCGCGCTTGCGCTGCGCTTCGGCCGCGCGCCGCGCCTCTTCCTCGCGGCGGCGCTGGGCTTCGAGCATCTCGCGCCGGGCCTCGGCCAGCGGCGCGAGGAAGGCCTGCAGCTCGGCCTCGGTCTCGAAGGCCGGCAGCGTGGCCCGTGGCCGCGATGCGTCCGCGGGTTGCCCGGCCGCGGTCAGCGGCAGGGTCAAGGTCAAGCTCAGCGCCACCCAGGGCGCGCTCATCCACGTTCTCATTCGCAGCTCCTCCCGGAGCCGCATCTTCTCAGGACCGGCCGAGCACGCGGATGACTTCGGCCTCAGCCACCGGCTTGGCGATGAAGCCGTTCATGCCCGCCGCCAGCGCGGCCTGGCGTTCCTGGTCGAGCACGGCGGCCGTGAAGGCGTGGATGGGCAGCGCGGCGGTGGCGGGGTCGCCGCGCAGCAGTTGCGTGGCCTTCAGGCCATCGACCTTGGGCATGTGCAGGTCCATGAGCACGCCGTCCAGACGGCCGGCCTGCTCGCGGGCCAGGCGCACGGCCTCCTCGCCGTCCTCGGCCTCCACGACCTCGGCACCCAGGCGTTGCAGCAGCGCGGTGATGATGAGGCGGTTGACGGGGTTGTCCTCGGCCACGAGCAGGCGCTGGCCGGCCAATGGGTAGCGCGGTGGCAGCGGGATGCGCTTGCGCGCCGCGGTGTCGTCCACCGTCAGCGCCGTGGGCAGGGCCAGTTCGGCCCAGAAGCTCGAGCCGTTGTGGCCGTCGCTTTGCACGCCCACGCGGCCCTGCATGCGCGCGGCCAGCTCGCGGCAGATGGACAGGCCCAGGCCCGTGCCGCCGAAGCGGCGGGTGGTGGAGTCGTCGGCCTGCGCGAAGGGGCGGAAGAGCCGGTCCTGCAGCTCCGGCGGCACGCCGATGCCGCTGTCCTGCACGACGATGCGCACGCGCCCCGCCTCGGCCGCGGAAAGCTTGAGCCGGATGTGGCCGCGCTCGGTGAACTTCAGCGCGTTGACGAGGAAGTTCGCCATGATCTGCCGCACCCGCAGCGGGTCGCCCACCACCAGGCGCGGCAGGCCCGGCGCGAGCTCGATCTGCATGTCCAGACCGCGCTCGCGACCGAGGGCCGCGCAGCCCTCGAAGCTGGCCTGCGCCAGGGCATGCAGGTCGAACTCGATCTTCTCAAGTTCGAGGTGACCCGCCTCGATCTTGGACAGGTCCAGCACGTTGGAGACGATCTCGTTGAGCGACTCGGCCGCGGCCACGAGGTGGGCCACGTACTGCGGCCGGCGCTCGTCGGGGCCGGCCTGCTGCAGCAGCCGCGCCAGGCCCAGCACGCCGTTGAGCGGCGTGCGGATCTCGTGGCTCATGGTGGCCAGGAATTCGCTCTTGGCGCGGCTGGCGGCTTCGGCCTGGCGCCGCGCTTCGGCCAGCTCGTGTTCGGCGCGGCGGCGTTCGGTCACGTCCTCGGCGACCCAGATGGTGCCGGTGCCGACGGTGGTGCCGGCTTCCAGCGGGCGCGCGCGCAGGCGCAGCAGCACGCTGCTGCCGTCGGGGCGGGCGAAGGGCTGGTCGAACTCCCCGCCCTGGCGCAGCTGGGCCCGCAGCGCGGCGATGCGGCCGCGGCCGCCCCGCACCTCGGTGACCGGGCGGCCCTGCTGCGAGCCGGGCGCGCGGCCGAGCATCTGTTCCAGCGCCGGGTTCACGCGCTCGAAGCGGCGCTGCCGCACGAGCGCGATGCCGACGCTGGCGTGTTCCAGGATGGCGTGGCTCTCGGCGCGGCTGCGGTCGATCAGGCGCTGCGCCCGCGCGCGCTCGCGCCCGGCCTCGACCTCGGCCGTGACGTTGCGGCTGACGCCGATCCAGCCCCGCAGCGTGCCGTCGGCGGCCTGCACCGGGCGGCCGTTGCCGCGCAGGTGGATCTCGGTGCCGTCGGTGCAGCGCAGCGTGATCTCCACGTCGCGGTAGGGCCGGCGCGCGCGCAGCGCGGCGCGCCACTCGCGCAGGCCGGGTGTGTCGGCCACCGTCGGGCCGCCGGGCTGTCCCAGGCGCATGAACTCGGCCACGCGGCGGCCGGTGGATTTCTCGAAGCCGTCGGAGACCTGCGTGAGCCGGCCTTGGGCGTCCATCTCCCAGGTCCAGTCGATGCCGATGCCCAGCAGCTCGGCCAGGCGGTGCTGTTCGGCCACGGCCGCCTGCACCATGCCGGTGACCTGGCGGTACAGCAGCAGTGCCACCAGCAGCCCGGCGGCGCCGAGCATGGCGTGGCCGACCACCCGTTCCGCCACCGGCAGCGTGCCCAGCACGGCGCGGCCGGCGATCCAGCCCTGCATCTCGGCCCAGGCCAGCAGGGACACCGACAGCGCGTAGGCCACGGTCAGCGCCACGGCCATGCGCGGGCCCAGCATCATGCCGGCCACGGCCACCAGCAGGCACAGGCCGGTGAGCGCGGTGGAGTACAGGCCGAGGCCGATCAGCCCGGCGTGCATCACCACCGCGCCGCCGAAGAGCATGACCATGGCCGCCGCAGCGGCCGAGGGGCGGCCGCTGCGGCGCAGGCCGAAGCCGATGCCGGCGCCGGTGCAGATCACCAGGCCCAGCAGCGCGCGCTGGCCCTCCAGGCCACCGCCGCTGGGCGCCAGGGCCATCTGCAGCAGGCTGGCCACCAGCAGCAGGCCGCCAAAGGCGCCGGCAAACAGCGACAGGCCGCGCGCGGCGGCCTCGGCCAGCTGGTGGCGCACGCCGAGCAGGTCGAAGCCGGTGCCGGCGGGCGGAGGGCTTGGGGTGTCGGGATGCGGCGTCATCGGGGCCGCGATGGTGTCATGCCTGCGGTCAGCAGGCGGTGTAGCCCGGCACGCTGCCGCCTTCGCTGCAGATGCGCGCACGGCCGAGCTGCTGCAGCTCCACACGCAGCCGCAGCCCACGCCGGGATTGCAGCGTCACGGCACCGGCTTGATCCAGCGTGCCCTGCGGGCTGATGCGCAGCGAAGCGCCTTCGACGCTGGCGATGCCGGCCTGCTGCAGCGGCGTGGCCGCGCGCAGCTCGCAGGCCTGGGCCTGGCCGCAGGGGCAGCCGGGATGGGCGGCGACCGACCAGCACCAGGCGCTGCCCGGCTGCACCAGCAGGTGCACGGGGCGGCCCTGGCGGGCGGCCTCGAAGCGGGCTTCGTTGAAGTCGGCGGCCAGGGTCTCCGCGGCAGCCACGGCGCGCTGGCGGTCCAGCCGCGCGCCCATGCTCGGGATGGCCAGCGAGGCGAGCACCGCCACCAGCGCGATGGCGATCACCAGCTCCAGCAGCGTGAGGCCGCGTTGTTGCATGCGGCGTACCCTCAGCGCAGCCAGCAGCCCGCGTGCGGACCCGTCTGTGCAAAGCCTTCCTTCACCGTGAGCGTCAGCTGGGCGCAGCCCGGGTCTTCGGCCTGCGGCCCCACCGCGCTGGCGGTGGCCACGTAGGCCAGCGGGCCGGTGAGCGCCACGCGGATCGTGTAGCGGCCTTGCGGGCTGCGCGGGCTGGTGCCCAGCAGCGCGCGCAGGTCACCCGCGTACAGGCCATGTGCGTTGCGGTGCTGCTCCTGCGCCACCTGCACCCGCGTGAGCGCGTCCACGGCGTCGAGCCGGCCGGCGCGGAAGTCATGGCCGCGGAAGGCCGGCAGTGCCAGCGCCACCAGCGCCACGGCCATGGCGCAGGCGGTGAGGCATTCCACCAGCGTGAAGCCACGCCGGGTGCGCGGGCTCGACAAGGCCTTCACGTGCTCACCCCATGGCCAGCATGCGGCGGCGTTTCTGCGCCTGGTCGATCCAGCGCTGCAGCAGCCGCTCGGCCGGTGCCGGCAGCGCCAGCCATTCGCAGCCCAGGCGGTGGCCCTTGTCGCTGATGCCTTGCGCGGTGACGTGCTGGATCTGGATGCCCACCGAGAAGCGCGTGGCCGCGTCCAGCTCGATCAGCACCTCGTTGAATCGCGTGCCCGGCGTGAGCTGCGGCAGGTTGGCTGGGAACCACAGCGCGCAGCCGCCGATGCTGAGGTCCAGCACCCGCAGCGCGAGCTTCATGTCGGGCAGGGAGGGGTGGCGCAGGCGTGCCACCGGCGCCTGGCCGGCGGGTGCACGCACGCGGTAGGCCTGGCGGCGCTGGAAGCGCCACACCTGGGCCGGCAGCGCGCATTGCAGCGTGCGGCTGGTGGTGCCGCGCAGCAGCATCAGCCCCTGCAGTTCGAACTGCAGCTTCACGCTGTCCATGTAGGCCACGGCGATGGCCTCGTCGCCATCGAGCAGGGCCTGCAGCGCCGGCGGGTCGCCTGCGCCCACGGCAAAGTGCATGCGGCCGGCGTGTTCGTCGATCGACCACAGCGTGGTCGTGAAGGCGCTGCCGTCGGGGCCGTTGAGGATGACCGGCTGCTGGCCGTCGCGCAGCTGGCGCAGCAGCGCCACGCGTTCCTGCGGGTGGCCGACGCGGAACTCGGCGTACGGATCCTCGCCGCCGGCACCATCCAGCGCGGCGGGGCGGGTGTCCTGGAACATGGCGGCGTGCTCCCGGAGGCGGACTAGTGCAAGGTCTTGCGGCGGCCCGAGAGCGTGTCGTCCAGGTCCTGCAGCCAGGGCTCCGCCAGGTGGCGGATCTCGGCGTCATTCACCAGGATGCGCTGCATGATGCGCGACTTGACACGGGCCGCTTCCTGCTCGTCGGTGCTGGCCGGCGTGCCGCGCGCGGTGGCTGCCGGCTCCTGCGCCGCGTGCTTGAGCTGGCTGATGAGCAGCACGCAGGCACCTTCGAGGCGCACGACCTCGTCCCAGTTGCCCGCGCGCGCGGCGCTGAGCATGTCGGCGCTGGCGCGCTCGATGGCTTCGTAGTAGCTGAGCAATTGCGGATCCATCAAAACTTGTCCTGCGAAGCCGTCTTCGGCATGGCCCCGGTGCCCACCGCGGGCGCGATGCCCAGCCAGGCCTCGCGCAGCGGCGTCACCAGGCGCTGGCATTCGTCCAGCAGGGCTTCGTCGTCACGCAGGTTGGCCAGGGTCAGCCGCATCGTGAGGTAGGCGTAGAGCTCGTCCAGGTCACGGGCCAGCGCGCCGCCGGCGCGCAGGTCCAGGCCCGCGCGCAGGCCTTCTTCGATGATGCGCACCGCGCGGCCCAGGGCCGCGCCCTTGGCGGCACGGTGGCCGCCGCGCATGGCGCCGCGGCCCTGTGCGAGTGCTTCGAGGAAGCCGTCGAACAGCATCAGCACGAGCTGGTGCGGGTCGGCGGCATTGACGCGGGTCTCGACGCCCACCTGCTGGTACAGGCCGCCGCGCTGGGTGCGGCTGAGGGCGTTGGATGCGAAGGGGCTGGCGAACATCGAAGGGGTGTCGTGCTGCTGTTGCAGTCCTTATCGGCCCCCCTCGCGGGCCACTTGAGAAGCCGGACTCAGCTGTTACCGTTGCTTCTGGTGAGCGACGCGAGCTGCTGTTCCATGTAGCTCGACAGCGAGTTCAGCCGCGCCAGGTTGGCGTCCATGGCCGTGTACTGCGCGATCAGGCGCGTGCGGAATCGCTCCACACGTTCCTCGAGCTTGGCCTGGTCCTCGCTGTTCTGCGAGATGCGCTCGCGCAGGCCTTCGGTGCGCGTGGTCAGGCTGCCGTCGATGCCCAGCACCTGCGTGGCCAGCGCCGAGAAGCGGCGCCCGAAGCCGTCGTTGGCGCTGTTGAGCGTGTCGCTGTTGGCGAAGGCCTTCTTGAGCTCGGTGAGGTCGGCGGTGGCGCTGTCGAGCTTGGCGCTGTCCACCGAGAGCGTGCCGTCGCGCTGCATCGTCAGGCCCACCTCCGACAGCCGCGTGAAGACCGCGGAAGCGCCCGAGCCGGCGTTGACCAGCGCGCGCAGCTGGCGCTGCAGCCCGGTGGCGGCGCTGTCGCCCTGCAGCGGGCCGCCGGTCTTGCTGGCGGCGTCGTACTTGGTCTGCTCGGCGATGTTCTTGCTGAGGGCGTTGAAGGCGTCGGCAAAGGACTGGATCGCGGTCTTCACGGCCTCGCGGTCGGTGGACACCGCCACCTCGGCGCTGCCGAAGTTCTCCTTGCGCAGGCGCAGCGTCAGGCCTTCGATGACCGTGCTGAGCTCGTTGCTGGCCGAGACCACGTCGATGCCGTTCACGGTGGCGCGCGCGTTCTCGGCCGCCACCTTCTGTTCCATGTTGACGAGGCCGGTGGCGGGGTCGAAGCCGAAGCGCGACAGGCCCGCGCCGTCACCGGCGGCGCCACCGTCGTTGTCCCACACGCTGATGCGGAAGGCGTTGTCCTCGCCGGTGGCGGTGGAGCGCAGCGCCAGGCGGGCGCCGGAGCTGTCGGTCACGATGCTGGCGGTCACCCCGGCACCGGCGGCGTTGATCTTGTCGCGCATCTGCGCCAGCGTGTCGCCGGGGTCCACGGTGACCTGCACGGGGGTGCGGCCGACCTGGGGCACGAAGTTCATCGGCGGCAGGTCCCAGCTGCCGATGTCGATCGTCAGCGTGCCGCTGCCGGCCAGTTCACTGGCCGAGCCGTAGGCGGCGGTGGAGACCACGGTCTGGTTGGTGGCCAGGTTCTGCACGCTCACCGAGTAGCTGCCCGCGGCGGCACTCGAGCCGCCGACGATGCTGACGGCGGTGTCGTCGCTGGTGCTGGCCTTGCTCTGCTGCCACAGGCTGGTGCCGGTGAGCTTGTTGGCGGCGGTCTGCAGCGCGCTGAACAGGCTGGACAGCTGGCCGTAGGAGGACACCTGCGTCTGCAGGGCCTTGGCCGCGCTCTGCATCTGCGTGAGCGGGCGGCTTTCCAGGGCCACCAGCTGGGTGACCATGCTGTTGATATCGACACCGCTGCCGATGCCGAGCGATGTGATGGCGGCCATGGTTCTCGCTTGCTCCGTCAAAGAGAAGGGGCTCTTGGGGCGGCCTCCCTGGCCACCCTCCTGAGCCCCTTATCGGCCGCCCTCACGCCAGCTTTAGGCGGGCTTGCGCCCCGGCGTGTGACGGTTTGTTGTGCCGTGTTTACCGTTGCAGCAGGCTGAGGACCTGCTGCGGCAGCTGGTTGGCCTGCGCCACCATGGCGTTGCCGGCCTGCTGCAGGATCTGCGCGCGCGACATGCTGGCGGTCTCGGCCGCGTAGTCGGCGTCCATGATGCGGCTGCGCGCGGCGGCCTGGTTCTCGCTGGCGACCATCAGGGTGGCGACCACGTTCTCGAAGCGGTTCTGCACCGCGCCGAAGGTGGCGCGCTGGCTGTTGATGGCGTCGATGGCTTCGTCGATGGCGGCCAGCGCGGCCTGCGCACCGGCCACGTCGGTGACCTGCACCGCCGGCACGTCGGTGCCGGTGATCACGGCGCTGCCGAGCGCGCCGGTGATGTCGGTGTTGGCCGTCCAGTCGAAACCGGTGATCGTGATCTGGTCGATGTCGGTCGTGTTGTTGGCGCCGATCTGGAAGGTGCTGGTCGCCGTGGTGGCCAGGATGTTCTGGCCGTTGAACTGCGTGCCGCCCAGCGTGCGGGTGGCTTCCTGGGCCAGCTGCGTGAACTCCTCGTTCAGGCTGACGCGGTCGGCGTCGCTGTTGGTGCCGTTGGCCGACTGCACGGCCAGTTCACGCATGCGCTGGAAGATGTCGCTGACCTTGCCGAGCGCGCCTTCACCCACCTGCGCCATCGAGATGCCGTCGTTGGCGTTGCGCATGGCCACGTTCATGCCACGCACCTGGGTGTTCATGCGCTCGGCGATGGCGAGGCCCGCGGCGTCGTCCTTGGCGCTGTTGACACGCAGACCCGAGCTCAGGCGCTGCATGGCGGTGCTCAGCTGGCCCTGGCTGGTGGTGAGGTTGCGCTGGGCGTTCAGCGACACGAGATTGGTGTTGATCGTCTGGGGCACGGCGGCTCTCCTGGGTTTGCGGCAGTCGGTGAATCGTGGCGCGATTCGTCCTGCCGAAGTACCGAAACGCTGTGGTGAAGATTACGGCCGCCGCCGCGCCGAGGATCGATCGATAAGGGGCGCCAAGGCCCGTCAAATCGCACCCGCAAAGAAAAAGAGCCCACCGCTGGCGCGGTGGGCTCTCGGGAAGGATTGTCTGCCGAGCGGCTGGCTCGTTCAGCGCAGCAGGGCCAGCACTTGCTGGGGCAGCTGGTTGGCCTGCGCCACCATCGCGTTGCCGGCCTGCTGGAGGATGCTGGCGCGGCTCAGGTTGGCGGTTTCGCTGGCGTAGTCGGCATCCATGATGCGGCTGCGCGAGGCGGCCTGGTTCTCGGCGGCGACCATCAGCGTGCTGACCACGTTTTCGAAGCGGTTCTGCACCGCACCGAAGGTGGCGCGCTGGCTGTTCACGGCGTTGATCGAGGCGTCGATCGAGGCCAGCGCGGCCTGGGCGCCGGCCACGTCGGTGATCTGTGCCGTCGGAATCTCGGTGCCGGTGATCACGGCGCTGCCCAGCGTGCCGGTGATGTCGGTGTTGGCCGTCCAGTCGAACGCGGCGACCGTGATGCGGTCGATGTCGGTGGTGTTGTTGGCACCGATCTGGAACGTGCTGTCGTTCGTCGTCGCCAGGATGTTCTGGCCGTTGAACTGCGTGCCGCCCAGGGTGCGCGTGGCTTCCTGCGCCAGCTGCGTGAACTCTTCGTTCAGGCTGGTGCGGTCGGCGTCGCTGTTGGTGCCGTTGGCCGACTGCACGGCCAGTTCACGCATGCGCTGGAAGATGTCGCCCACCTTGCCCAGCGCGCCTTCGGCCGTCTGACCCAGCGAGATCGCGTCGTTGGCGTTGCGGATCGCGACGTTCATGCCACGCACTTGCGCGTTCATGCGCTCGGCGATGGCGAGACCGGCGGCGTCGTCCTTGGCGCTGTTGACACGCAGGCCCGAGGACAGGCGCTGCATCGAGGTGGCCAGCGAAGACTGGCTGCCCGTCAGG
>JAEUPJ010000106.1 GCA_016790285.1 Roseateles sp.
TCTTGAAGTCCTTGGGCGTGCGTTGGGCCCACAGGTCGGCGTTCGAGGCCTTGGGCATCGCGTAGTAGCTCGAGTCCACCTCGACCAAGGGGAAGCGGCTTGCGTAGTAGCGCAGGCGCTGCTCCGGCGTCCTGCACAGCGGCGGATAGAACTTCTTGCAGTCGATCAGCGTCTTGTCCGTCCAGGACGCAGTGCCCACGCGAATTGCCATCGGATTCCCTTGCGAAGCGCGCTTGGCGCAACTTGATCCTTGCCTTCTTGGCGCCAGCCGCGTGTAAGACCACGCCGCCAACTCCTACCGCAAGCCGGCGTCGCGTCCTGCTGGACAGCAACGCGGCTTCCATATACTGTATGCGCATACAGTACATTGTTCTTCTATGCCCCCCGTCTCGCTCGGGTTGGATGCGGTCTCGCCGTTGTCTAGCCTGCCGTCACCCCTGCAAAACGCCGTTGTCGACGTCCATGAGCCGCTGCCACCGCAGGTTGAAGCGGCGCTGTGGCGCGGCCACCAGCTCGGCAGTCAGGCGTCCGAGATCATGTCCACGGGCTTTGACACGCTGGACGCCGTGCTGCCGGGCGGCGGATGGCCTTGCGGATCGTTGACGGAGATCCTCGTGCCCCAGTTCTCCGTCGTGGAACTTCGCCTGCTGCTGCCGTTGGTCGGTGCGCTGACGACCGGCGCTCGAGCCGTTGCACTCGTCGGGCCGCCCATGGATCCCCACGTGCCCGGCTTGCGGCATGACGGCATCAATGAGCGCCACCTGATCTGGTCGGACGTTGACACGCCCAAGGACCGGCTGTGGGCGACCGAGCAGTTAGTTCGGTCCAGGAAGTGCGGCGCGGTGGTCGCCTGGCTGCCTCACGTTCGGGCTGAAAGCGTGCGGCGCCTGCAAGTGCTGGCCAGCCAATGTGCCGGGCCCGTCATCCTGTGTCGGCCGGACTCAGCCGCCCGTGACGCGTCGGCAGCGCCGCTGCGTCTACTGGCTCGCTACGAGACCGATTGGCAGATCAGCGTGGACGTCCTCAAACGCAAGGGCGCACCTGTCGAAGAGCAATTGCATTTGGTGTCGTTCCCAGGTGGCGTCACCAAAATCATGACCCCGCGGCTGCGCCACTACAGCCGCCTTCGCCCCAGGCAGAGCCATGTCGTTGTGGTCAGCACTCCTGCTGCCGCCGTGCACGAGCGATCCGAAGCGCCCGAAACCTCCGAGCCTTGACGCCCTGAGAGCGGTCGCTGTCTGGGCTTTGCAGTTCACGCCCAGGGTCACCATCCTCGAAGACGCCGTACTCATGGAGGTCGAGGCCAGCGTGCGGTTGTTCGGCGGCAAGCGTGCATTGAGAGACCGCGTCGTCGCCGAGGCCGAAGAAGTCGGCGTGGCCAAGGTCGCCTGGGCCAGCACCGGCCTAGCCGCGCTCGCTCTGGCTCGCTGCGGCATCGAGAACGGCTTCAAGCAACCGCTGCAGGATCTGCTCGACAAACGGCCGATGGGATGCTTGAGCGCCGTCCGGGAACACGAGGTGACGCTGGCGCAGACGGGATGCCGGACCCTGGGGGATGTCAGGCGCCTGCCGCGCGGAGGCATCAGTCGACGATTCGGCAAAGGCGTGTTGCTAGCCCTTGACCAAGCCTATGCGCATGTGACCGAGTCCTACCGATGGGAGATCCTTCCGGACACCTTCTGTGCGCGGCTCGAACTTGGGTTCAGAGTCGAGCACGCCCCCGCGCTGCTGCAGGGTGCCAGGCGCCTGCTGGTGCAGATGTGCGGCTGGCTTTGCGCGCGCCACTGCGGCACCACCTCCTTCACGTTGAAATGGTGGCACGACGCCATGCGGCCGCGCGATGCGGGTGACAGCGGGCAGTTGACTGTCGGCACCGCCCATCCCAGTCGGGACGTCGAGCACCTGTGCCGACTGCTCGCAGAGCACTTGGCCAAGGTGACGTTATTGGCGCCGGCCGGCGACCTGGAGCTGAGCGCGGACGAAGTGCACGATCTCGCCGGCGCCAACGCCTCACTCTTGCCCGACACGGTGGAAGACGGAGAGTCGCTGGAACTGGTGCTGGAGCGCATGGCAGCGCGCCTGGGTCCGCAAGCGGTGAAGCGGTGCGTGGTCCGCGAGGACCACCGGCAGGAGTGGGTGGCGCACTGGCAGCCGGTCAGTGAGCCCATGCCTCGCAAGGCCGCATCGACCACGGAGATGCCGCAGCCCACCTGGGTGCTTCGCGAGCCCATGAGGTTGTCGGTTCGAAAGGATCGGCCGATCTACCAGGGCGAGCTGCTGCTTCTCGCCGGCCCTCAATGCATCGAAGGCGGTTGGTGGGATCGCGACGAAGAATCCGGTCATGGCCGCAACGTCGTGCGGGACTACTGGCTCGCGGAATCAGAGCACGCCGGCCTGCTGTGGATCTTCAAGGCGCGCCTGGACGACGGCATCGGCTGGTACCTGCACGGCGTTTTCGGGTGAGGCGCGGCCATGATCCCCGAATACGCCGAGCTGCGCTGCATCTCGAACTTCACCTTCCTGCGAGGTGCAAGCACAGCTGAAGAGCTGGTGCATCGCGCCAAGGCGCTGCATTACAGCGCCATCGCCATTGCCGATGAGTGCAGCCTGGCTGGGATCGTGCGCGCTCATACGGCGGCCAAGGAAGCGGGCATCAAGCTGCTCGTCGGCAGCCAGTTCGAGGTGAGGTCTGATGCACCGTTCAGCTTCGTCGTCCTCGCGACCAACCGCAACGGCTACGGCAACCTCTGCGAGTTCATCACCCATTTGAGGCGGCGCTCGGAGAAGGGCACCTACCACCTTGACCTGGAAGAGATCGACAGCAGCACGCTGGCCGATTGCGTCGTCATCGCGGTGCCCGACCGCAATTGCACGCAGGGCCAGATGGAAACCATCGCACGATGGCTGCTCAGGCATTGGACCGGGCACTGCTGGCTGGGCTGGGAACAATTGCGCCGGCTGGACGATGAGGTGCAGCTGTACAAGCTTCGGCAATGCAGTGAGCTGACGGCTGTTCCCATCGTCGCGGTCGGCGATGTGCACATGCATGTCCGATCGCGCAAACCGCTGCAGGATGTGCTCACGGCGACGCGGCTCAGGACTCCGGTCAAGGCATGCGGCCTGAAGCTGCGCCAAAACGCCCAGCAGTACCTGCGCACCCGCCGCGCTATTGCAGAACGTTGCCCGCCCGAGCTCATGGAAGAGACGGTGCGCGTGGCCGACCGCTGCAACTTCAGCTTGGACGAGATCAGGTATCAGTACCCCGACGAGGTGGTGCCAGAGGGCCACACGCCGACCAGCTATCTCCGCCAGATCGTCTACGAAGGCGCTGGCCGGCGGTGGCCTCGCGGCGTACCGGCCGAAGCGCAGACCCAAATCGAGCATGAATTGGCCCTGATTGAGGAGCTGCACTACGAGCACTACTTTTTGACCGTCTACGACATCGTCTTTTTTGCGAAGTCGCAGGGCATCCTTTGCCAGGGGCGCGGCTCCGCGGCCAACTCGGTCGTGTGCTACTGCACCGGCGTAACGGAGGTCGACCCGCTGCGCAGCTCCATGCTTTTTGAGCGGTTCATCTCTAGGGAGCGCGGAGAGCCGCCGGACATTGATGTCGACTTCGAACACGAGAGGCGCGAGGAGGTCATCCAGTACCTCTATCGGAAGTACGGGCGCGACAGGGCAGCCCTTACGGCTGTTGTCGCGAGCTACCGCCCGAAGAGTGCGCTTCGCGACGTCGGCAAGGCGCTCGGGATCGATGAAGACGCGCTCGACGTCATCAGCAAGGCCAGTGGCGGCTGGGAGCTGGAGCTGACCGACGACATCCTCGTCGAGGCGGGCCTCGACCCGGCAAGTCTGCTGGTTAGGCAGTTTCGCGACCTCACCGCGCAGCTCTTGGGTTTTCCACGGCACTTGGGGCAGCACACCGGTGGCTTTGTACTGACCTCCGGGAGGCTCAGCCGCATCGTGCCCATCGAGAACGCCGCGATGGAGGCGCGCACCGTTATTCAGTGGGACAAGGATGACCTTGACCTGATGGGGCTGCTCAAAGTCGATGTGCTCGCCCTGGGCATGCTGACCGCCATTCGCAAAGCGCTGGCAGATATTGGCAGACGCCGCGGCTACGTCTTTCAGTGGCAGGACATCCCGGCCGACTGCACCGACACCTACGACATGATCTGCAAGGCCGACACGGTCGGCGTCTTCCAGATCGAGAGTCGCGCGCAGATGGCGATGCTGCCCATTCTTAAGCCGCGCAGCTACTACGACCTGGTCGTCGAGGTCGCG
>JAEUPJ010000039.1 GCA_016790285.1 Roseateles sp.
CCGGGCGGGAAGATGCCGTCGGTCGCATCGCCCGAATTCGAGCTCACCGTGGCGCCGAACACGACCGTCACCGGCACTGCGTCTGCACTGCCGGGCCCCATGGTCAGGCCCAGGCCGGCCAGCAGCGCGATCGCCATCGCACTCCGAGTCTTGGCAGTCATCGCCGTCCTCCTTGGCCGCATGGTGAAGCACGAGCGCGCGATCGACCGCGGCCCATCGTCGCGCCCACCTACCGTAGTCCACGGCCGCGCGGCCGGCACCCCCTCAGCAGGGGGTGTGCAACCGCCTGCCGTGCTGCGCTGGTTGCGTCCGGCGCGCGGCCTGCCGACGGGTCTGCCAGACCCGCCGCCTAGAATCCGCCGCCCTGGCGAGCAGCAGGCAAGGCAAGTACGAAGAAGCATCGATCCGCGTCCTCAAGGGCCTGGAGCCCGTGCGCCAGCGGCCGGGGATGTATACGCGCACCGAGAGCCCGCTGCACTGCATCCAGGAGGTGATCGACAACGCCGCCGACGAAGCGCTCGCCGGCTTCGGCAAGCGCCTGGCGCTGACGCTGCACGCCGACGGATCGGTCAGCGTCGAGGACGACGGCCGCGGCATCCCGTTCGGGCTGCATCCCGAGGAGCAGGTTCCGGTCGTCGAGATCGTCTATACGCAGTTGCACGCCGGCGGCAAGTTCGACAAGGGTGCGGGCGGGGCTTACAGCTTCTCGGGCGGGTTGCACGGCGTGGGCGTGAGCGTCACCAACGCGCTCGCGAAGCGATTGCACGTCACCGTCTACCGCGAGGGCCAGGTGGCGACGATCGCCTTCGCGCAGGGCGAGGTGGTCGAGCCGCTCGCGCTGCGCAAGGCCGGCACCGGCGACCGCAGGCAGGGCACGACGGTACGCGTCTGGCCCGAGGCTAAGTACTTCGACAGCGTCGAGCTGCCGCGCCATGACCTCACGCATCTGCTGCGCAGCAAGGCGGTGCTGATGCCGGGCGTGACGGTGACGTTCACGGCCGAGAAGTCGGGCGAGACGCAGCAGTGGCTCTACAAGGGAGGCCTGGCCGACTACCTGATGCAGACCCTCGCCGCCGAGCCGCTGATCCCGCTGTTCGAGGGCGAGCAGTACGCGACCGGCAGCGAGACCGAGAACGTGGCCGAAGGCGAGGGCGCGGCTTGGGTAGCGGCCTTCACCGAGGAAGGTTCGCCGGTGCGCGAGAGCTATGTCAACCTGATCCCGACGGTGGCCGGCGGCACGCACGAATCCGGGCTCAAGGACGGACTGTTCGGCGCGATCAAGAATTTCATCGACCTGCATGGCCTCTTGCCCAAGGGCGTGAAGCTGATGCCCGACGACGTGTTCTCGCGCGCTTCGTTCGTGCTCTCGGCCAAGGTGCTCGACCCGCAGTTCCAGGGCCAGATCAAGGAACGGCTCAACAGCCGCGACGCGCTGCGCCTGGTGTCGGCCTACGTGCGCCCGGCACTGGAGCTGTGGCTCAACCAGCACGTGGACCTGGGCAGGAAGCTGGCCGAGCTGGTCATCCGCCAGGCGCAGACGCGCCAGCGCGCGGCGCAGAAGGTGGAAAAGCGCAAAGGCTCGGGCGTGGCCGTGCTGCCCGGCAAGCTGACCGACTGCGAAAGCCGCGACCTGCTGCACAACGAGGTCTTCCTCGTGGAGGGCGACTCCGCCGGCGGCAGCGCCAAGATGGGCCGCGACAAGGAAACCCAGGCCATCCTGCCGCTGCGCGGCAAGGTGCTCAACGCCTGGGAGGTCGAACGCGACCTGCTCTTCAAGAACAACGAGATCCACGACATCGCCGTGGCCCTGGGCGTGGACCCGCACGGCCCGAACGACACGCCGGACCTCTCCGGCCTGCGCTACGGCAAGGTCTGCATCCTGTCGGACGCCGACGTGGACGGCTCGCACATCCAGGTGCTGCTGCTCACCCTCTTCTTCCGCCACTTCCCCAAGCTGGTCGAGGCCGGGCATGTGTTCGTCGCCCGCCCGCCGCTGTACCGCGTGGACGCGCCGGCCCGCGGCAAGAAGCCGGCGGCCAAGCTCTACGCGCTGGACGAGGGCGAGCTGACGGCCACGCTGGACAAGCTGCGCAAGGAAGGCGCGCGGGAAGGCTCCTGGAGCATCAGCCGCTTCAAGGGCCTGGGCGAGATGAGCGCCGAGCAGCTGTGGGACACGACGCTGAACCCCGAGACGCGGCGCCTGTCCCGCGTGGAGTACGGGCAGCTCGATTTCGCCGCGACCGTGGACGCTTTCAACAAGCTCATGGGCAAGGGCGAAGCCGCCTCGCGCCGCGAGCTGATGGAGCTGCACGGCGACGCCGTCGAAGTGGACGTCTGATGCACACCATCTACAACGCCGAGCACGGCGCCCACGCGGCGACGCACGAGTTCTTCCGTGGGCGGCTGGTGCCAGCCTTCGAGGTGCCGGCGCGGGCGGACTACATCCTGCAGGCCCTGCAGGCAGCCCGGCTGGGCGACCTGCGGGCGCCGGTGGACCACGGCCGCGCGCCGCTGGAGCGGGTGCATGCCGCGCGCTACCTGCGCTTCATCGAGGGGGCGCATGCCGAGTGGCGGGCGCTGGGCGGGGAGGGCGACGCCTTCCCGGCCGTCTGGCCGGTGCGCAGCCTGCGCAGCGACGTCGAGCCTGCGAGCTTTGCCGCGCGCATGGGCCTGTATTCCATGGACAGCGGCACGCCGCTGACCGCGGGCAGCTGGTCGGCGGCCTATGCCGGCGCGCAGGCGTCGCTGACGGCGCTGGACCTGGTGCTGGCCGGCCAGCGCGCCGCCTACTGCCTCACGCGCCCGCCGGGGCACCACGCGGGGGCCGACTTCTTTGGCGGCTACTGCTTCATCAACAACGCCGCCGTCGCCGCGCAGGCCGCGCGCGATGCGGGCCTGGCCCGCGTGGCCATCCTCGACGTGGACTACCACCACGGCAACGGCACCCAGGCCATCTTCTACGACCGAGCCGACGTCTTCTACGCCAGCGTCCACGGCGACCCGCAGACCGAATTCCCGTTCTTCCTCGGCCATGCCGACGAGACCGGCGCCGGGGCGGGGCAGGGCTTCAATGCCAATTTCCCGCTGCCGGTGGGCGTGGCCAACGACGACTGGTTCGCCGCGCTGGAGCAGGCGCTGGCGCGGCTCACGGCGTTCCGGCCGGAGCTGCTCATCGTCTCGCTGGGCGTCGACACCTATGGCGGCGACCCGATCTCGCACTTCAAGCTCGACGAGCCCGAGTTCCGCCGCCTGGGCGCGCGCCTGGCCGCCTTCGGCGCGCCGACGCTCTTCCTGCAGGAAGGCGGTTATGCCACGGAGGCCATCGGCCGCAACGTGGTGGCCGTGCTGACCGGCTTCGAGGGCGCATGACGCTGCGCCTGCGCCCGACGATGCTGTCCGACCTGGACTGGGTGGTCTCGGTCGAGCGCGACGGCGCGAACCTGCCCTTCATCACGCCCTGGGAGCGCCCCCAGCACGAAGGCGCCATCCGCTTCCCCGACTCGCGCCACTTCATCGTGGAGGAGGGCGACCGGCTGGAGCGGGCGGGATTCGCCATCCTGCAGGGCTGCCGCAACCCGAACGGCTCGGTCGAGCTCAAGCGGCTCGTCCTGCAGTCCAAGGGCCGGGGGCTGGGCCGTGCTGCCGTGCGCCAGCTCAAGGCCCTGGCCTTCACCCAGATCAAGGCGCACCGTTTCTGGCTGGACGTGAAGGGCCTGAACACCCGGGCCTACAAGCTCTACGAGAGCGAAGGCTTTGTCGAGGAGGGGCGGCTGCGCGAGAGCGTGCGCGTGACCATCGACGGCGCCGACGGCTACGACAGCCTCATCGTGATGTCGCTGCTGGACCGCGAATACCAGGCCCGCGTGGCGCTGGGGCAGGAGGCCGTGTGAAGCGCCTGCTGCTGCCGCTGCTGATCCTGCTGGTGCCCGCCGCGGCGCAGGCCGAGCTCTGGGGCTATGTGGACGCCGCCGGCATGGCGCACTTCGCGCCGCGCCGCATCGACGCCCGCTACGCCCCCGTGCTGGGCGGCGCCGGGGCCCTGCGGGTGCCCGGCAAGACGGATGGCGGCGCCAACCTGCTGGCCTGGCTGGAGATCGCCCCCGAGGTGAAGGCCGTGCAGCCCTTCGTGCGAGAGGCCGCTGCCGCGCACGGTGTGGACGCGGAGCTGCTCAAGGCCATCATCGCGGTCGAGTCCGGCTACCAGGCCGGCGCCGTGTCCCCGCGCGGCGCTCTTGGCCTCATGCAGATCACCCCTGAAACCGCCAGCCGCTATGCGACTCCCGGCGACGCGGCGCGCCTGGCCGAGCCGCGCATCAACATCCACACCGGCGCGCGCATGCTGGCCGACCTGATGCGCCGCTTCGGGCGCATCGACGCCGCCCTGGCCGCCTGGAACGCGGGCGAGGGCGCCGTGCGCCGCGCCGGCAACCGTGTGCCCGACATCGACGAAACCCAGGCCCATGTGCATCTCGTGCTCGAGCTGTACTGGGCCCTGCTGCAGCAAAGCCAGCCGGCTCGCGCGCAGCGTTTGACCTTGCATCCATGAGCTCCCAGACCACCATCGATTTCAACGCCCCGACCGAGGGCGACGGCGGCAACGCGCTGACCCTGGCCGCCTATGCCCAGCAGGCCTATCTCGAATACGCGCTCAGCGTCGTGAAGGGCCGCGCGCTGCCGTCCTATGCCGACGGGCAAAAGCCCGTGCAGCGCCGCATCCTGTACGCGATGAAGCTGCTGGGCCTGGGCTGGAGCGGCAATTCCGGCGCCAAGCCCGTGAAGGGCGCCAAGGTCGTGGGCGACGTGCTCGGTGACTTTCACCCCCACGGCGACCAGTCCGTCTACGACGCGCTGGTGCGCATGGCGCAGGATTTCTCCCTGCGCTACCCGCTGATCGACGGCCACGGCAACTTCGGCAGCCGTGACGGCGACGGTGCCGCGGCGATGCGATACACCGAAGCGCGCCTGTCTCCGATCGCCCGGCTGCTGCTGGACGAGATCGATGAAGACACGGTGGACTTCCGGGCCAACTACGACGGCCGCCTGCAGGAGCCGGTGGAGCTGCCCGCACGGCTGCCGTTCGCGCTGCTCAACGGCGCCAGCGGCATCGCCGTGGGCCTGGCCACCGAGATCCCGAGCCACAACCTGCGCGAGGTCGCTGCGGCCGCCGTGGCGCTGCTCAAGGACGACAAGCTCAGCGACGACGCGCTGTTCGACCTGGTGCCCGGGCCGGACTTCCCCGGCGGCGGCCAGCTCATCAGCGCGCCGGAGGAGATCCGCGCGGCCTACGTGTCCGGTCGTGGCAGCCTCAAGCTGCGCGCCCGCTGGAAGATCGAGGACCTGGCGCGCGGCCAGTGGCAGCTCGTCGTCACCGAGCTGCCCCACGGCACCAGCGCGCAGAAGGTGCTGGAGGAGATCGAGGAGCTGTCCAACCCCAAGGTCAAGGCCGGCAAGAAGACGCTGAGCGCCGACCAGCTGCAGCTCAAGGCCAGCCTGCTGGCCGTGCTGGACGGCGTGCGCGACGAGTCCAGCAAGGACGCGGCCGTGCGCATCGTCTTCGAGCCCAAGAGCCGCACGGTGGAGCAGCAGGACCTCATCAACACGCTGCTCGCCCACACCAGCCTGGAGAGCAGCGCCTCGGTCAACCTGACCATGATCGGCGCCGACGGCCGGCCCACGCAGAAGAGCCTGCGCGAGGTGCTGACCGAGTGGGTGGGCTTCCGGCAGACGACGGTGCGCCGCCGCACCGAGCACCGCCTGGCGCACGTCAACGACCGCATCCACATCCTCGAAGGCCGGCAGCTCGTGCTGCTGAACATCGACGAGGTGATCCGCATCATCCGCGAGTCGGACGAGCCCAAGGCGGCGCTCATTGCCCGCTTCAACCTCAGCGACCGCCAAGCCGAGGACATCCTCGAGATCCGGCTGCGCCAGCTCGCGCGGCTGGAAGCCATCAAGATCGAGCAGGAGCTCAGCAAGCTGCGCGACGAGCGCGCCAAGCTGGAAGACATCCTCAGCTCGCCGGCCGCCCTGCGCCGCACCGTCATCAAGGAGATCGAGGCCGACGCCAAGCAGTACGGCGACGACCGCCGCACCCTCATCCAGGCCGAGAAGCGCGTCGTGGCCGAGGTCAAGATCGTCGACGAGCCCGTCACCGTCATCGTCAGCCAGAAGGGTTGGGTGCGCGCACTCAAGGGCCACGAGGTGGACGTGGCGGCCCAGACCTTCAAGGCGGGCGACGCGCTTTGGGGGCACTTCCGCTGCCGCAGCGTCGACCCGCTCATCGTCGTCGGGAGCAACGGCCGCGTGTACTCTGTGCCGGTGTCGGCCCTGCCGGGAGGCCGCGGTGACGGCCAGCCCATCACCACGCTCATCGAGCTGGAGAGCGGCTCGCAGATCGCCCACTACGTGGCCGGCGCGCCCGCGCAGCGGCTCGTGTTCGCGGGGTCGACCGGCTATGGGTTCGTGGCCCAGATCGGCGACCTGGTCGGCCGCCAGAAGGCGGGCAAGACCTTCCTGGCCCTCGACGAGGGCGAGCAGCCCCTGCTGGCGGCGGTGCCGGCAGGCGACGTCGCGCTGCAGCTCGGCGTGCTCAGCGCGCAGGGGCGTCTGCTGACCTTCCCGCTGGACGAACTCAAGCACCAGCCCAAGGGCGGCAAGGGCCTCATGCTGATGGACCTGGAGGCCAAGGACACCGTGGCATCGGTGGCCTGCTTCACCACGCAGCTCAAGGTGCAGGGCAGCGGCCGGGGCGGCAAGCCCAGGGAAGAGCTCTTGAGGAACCAGTCCCTGGCCGCACACGCCGGGAAGCGGGCGCGCAAGGGCAAGGCGGTCGAAGGCCTGCAGAAGGTGGCCAGCCTGGCCGTCGACTGACCGGAATGACGCTCGGCAGATGTGTCAGGTCTGCCCGACCTTGGCGCAGTTCTGACAATGTCGTCGGTTCACTTACATGCCGCTACACAATTGGTGGGAACCCTCCCTAATGCGAAGGGGGTCACAGGGGTTTGCGAGAGTTCGCTGCACCGCACAATGAAATTTGGCGGTTGTGCTTGACCGTCAAGTCAGGAGCTACGCAAATGAAGTTGAAATCCATCGCCGCCGCCTCCGTGGTGGCACTCACCGCGCTGAGCAGCCATGCTGCCAGCACGGATTGGGGGCAGCATGATCTGCTCGAAAGCGCTCTCGGCCTGTCGGCCGGCGGCGTGATCTTCGACACTTTCTCGTTCTCGTTGGGCGCACAGTCCAGCGTGGCGAGCAGTGTCAGTTCCCTCGGCGCCATCGGCGCAGGCACCTACAGCCTGTTCTCGGTGGGCGGCGACGGCCTTGTCGGCACCTCCGACGACCAGGGCTTCGGCGCCTGGACGTTCGCAGGCGCTCCAACGGTTCACACCGTCTCCCTGGCCGCCGGCAACTACTACTACTCGGTGTTCGGTGTCGCCAACGGCGCTGCCGCGTACTCGATCAACTCCGCCGCGTCCGCCGCGCCGGTGCCGGAACCCGAGACCTACGCCCTGCTGGCCGCCGGCCTGGGCATGGTTGGTTTCATCGCTTCGCGTCGCCGCCGCGATTGAGCTGCACGGATCGGGGCGGCGGAGCCGTCCTGATCTTGCAGGCCCCGGTGCCGAAAGGTGCCGGGGCCTTTTGCATTTCAGTCGTCCATGCCAGGCAAAAGGCTGGGAAACACCATGCTCTGCGTTGTGCGCACGACGACACCGTCCTTGAAGTGAACGTTGAAGCGCATGCCGTAGCCGGTCTGGTCGGGCTCGATGGTCCAGTCCCAGACGTCTTCGCCGCTGTTGCGGAAGAACACGCGGCTGCGCTCACGGCCCAGCAGGCGGCTGACCTGCTCGGGCGTCATGCCGGGCACCACGCGCGCCCGGCCGGCCGGCGAGAGGCCGTCGACCACGGACACCAGCCGCCCGTCGGCCGATAGCCTCACCATCCAGGCGTGGCGCCCCATGGGCTGGGTCGTGTACTCCAGTGTGCGCCCGCCGTCGGCGTCGGGCCAGACGCGCCCCGGGGCGCCGTACAGGGCCACCACGTCCGCCTCGCGGCTGCTGCCGGGCTGCAGGCGTGCATCGCGGTCGGGCGTTGCGCAGCCGGCCAGCAGCGTGAAGCAAAGGGCGAGGGCGGTCAGGCGCATGGGGTTTCAACGTCGGGCCAGGGCCCTCGCGCAGTCGCTCACGAGGGCCGGGCCCTGGTAGATGAGGCCGGTGTACACCTGCACAAGGTCGGCGCCGGCGTCGATCTTGGCGCGGGCGTCCGCGCCGCTCATCACGCCGCCCACGCCGATGATGGGGTAGCCCGCCGGCAGCGCGGCGCGCAGCAGCCGGATCACGCGGTTGCTCGCCTCGAACACAGGTGCGCCCGAGAGGCCGCCGGTCTCGTCGGCATGCGCCAGGCCCTGCACCTTGTCGCGGGCAATGGTGGTGTTGGTGGCGATGACGCCGTCGATGCCGTTGGCCGTCAGCGTGCGGGCGATGACGGCGACCTGGTCTTCTTCGAGGTCGGGGGCGATCTTCACGAACATCGGCACGCGGCGTCCGCCCTGCGCGTCCAGCTGCTGCTTGCGCGCCTGCAGCACGCCCAGCAGCGCGTCCAGGGCTTCGTCGCTTTGCAGGGCGCGCAGGTTCTTGGTGTTGGGGCTGGAGATGTTGACGGTGATGTAGTCGGCATGCGGGTGCACACCGGTCAGGCCCAGGAGGTAGTCGTCCGCGGCGTTCTCGATGGGCGTGGCGGCGTTCTTGCCGATGTTCAGGCCCAGGATGCCGCCGGCCTTGCGGAAGCTGTGGGCCCGCTGCACGTTGGCCAGGAAGCTCTGCAGGCCTTCGTTGTTGAAGCCCAGCCGGTTGATGAGGGCCCGCGCCTCGGGCAGGCGGAACATGCGCGGCTTGTCGTTGCCCGGCTGGCCCTTGGGGGTCACGGTGCCCACCTCGATGAAGCCGAAGCCCATGGCGCCCAGGCCGTCGATGCAGCGGCCGTTCTTGTCCAGCCCTGCTGCCAGGCCCACGCGGTTGGGGAAGCGCAGGCCGGCCACCGTCACCGGGTCGCTCACGCGTTCACCGCACCAAAGCAGCTGGGCCGGGGTGTTCTGCAGCCTGGCGATGCTGCCCAGGGTCAGTTCGTGGGCCTGCTCGGGGTCCAGGCCGAAGAGGAAGGGGCGGGTGAGGGCGTAGGGGATCAGCGGCATAGCCCGCGATTCTCTCAGGGCGCTTTGGGCCTCAGTTTGGCCCTGAGTTTGGTTCTAAGGCGCTGGGCGGTCCCAGGGCGGCACGTCGCCCATCTCCTCGAGCATGAAGTCGATCAGTGCGCGCACCTTGGGGGTCGGGTGGCGGCTGGGCAGGTAGACGGCATAGAGCGTGTCGGCGTCCGCCAGGCCGCCCACCGGTTGCCAATCGGGCAGCAGCGCGCGCAGCCGGCCGGCGCGCAGGTCGGGCCCCACCGCGTAGGTGGGCAGCACCGCCAGCCCCATGCCGGCCAGGGCGGCCACGCGCAGGGACTCGCTGCTGTTGGCCGTCAGCCCGCTCTCGAAGCGCAGCGCGCCGCGGGTCTCCACCGCCGCCTCGCCCAGCTCGGGGTGCCGAAAGCGCCAGCGGTCGGGCGACTGCAGGTAGCCAAACCGCAGGCACCGGTGCGTGGCGAGGTCGGCCACCGCCTGCGGCTCGCCGTGCGCGGCAAGGTAGGCGGGCGAGGCGCACAGCACGAAGCGGATGCTCGCCAGCCGCCGTGCGACGAGCCCGTCCGAGGGCCGGGCGGTCAGGCGCAGCACCACGTCGAAGCCCTCCTCGGCCAGGTCCACGTAGCGGTCGTTGAGCCCCAGCACCACGTCCAGCTGCGGGTGGCGCGCGCAAAACGCCGCCAGCAGCGCCGTGAACTGCAGGTTGCCGAAGGCGGTGGAGACCGACATGCGCAGCACGCCGCGGGGCTCGTCGCGGCGGCCGGCGAGCTCGGTCTCCAGCGCCGTGGATTCGTCCAGCAGGCGCAGCGCGTGCTCATACACCGTGCGGCCCTCGGCGGTGGGGCTGACGCTTCGGGTCGTGCGGTGCAGCAGCCGCGTGCCGAGCTGGTCTTCCAGGCGCACCACCTGTTTGCTGACGGCGGACTTGGTGGTGCCCAGCAGCCGGGCGGCGCCCGAGAAGCCCCGGGCGTCGACGACGCGGGCGAAGGCGTGGAGGTCTTCAAGGCGGCCCATGGTGATCGTGCTCCGTTTGGAAACGCTGAATCGACTTTGTGGTGGATTGTGTCCTGTATGGGTCATTTCTAGAGTGGCTTCCTCGTTGCACCCCTCAGGAGCCGTCATGTCCACCACCACCTTGCCAGCCTGCGCTGCGCAGTCCTTTCGCCCGGGCCTGGCCGTGCGATTGATGGCCGCCCTGGCGGCGTCCAGCCTGCCGCTGCTGTTCATCGTGCTGTGGAGCAGCGGCTACGTGGCCGGCAAGCTCGCGCTGCCGCACACCGGGCCGCTCACGCTGCTGACGCTGCGCTTCGGGCTGGCGGCGGTGGCGCTCATCGCGGTGGCGTTGGCGACCGGCGCCCCTTGGCCGCACCGGGCGCGGGCCTGGGGGCATCTCGCCGTGGTGGGGCTGCTGATGCAGGTGCTGCATTTCTCGTGCGTCTACTTCGCGCTGCAGTGGGGCCTGAGCGCGGGTGTGGCCGGGTTGATGATCGGCCTGATGCCGCTGGCCACGGCACTGGGTGCGCACCTGTGGCTGGCCGAGCGCGTCGGCGTGGTGCAGATGCTTGGCCTGCTGGGCGGCCTGGCCGGGGTGGGCCTCGTGATGGCGGACAAGCCGCTCGCCGGTGCCTGGCCGGCCTATGCCGCTGCCGGCATGGGGCTGCTGGGCCTGGTGGCCGGCACGCTCTACCAGAAGCGCTTTTGCGCCCACATGGACCTGCGCAGTGGCGCCGGCGTGCAGATGGCGGTGTCGGCACTCGCGGTGGCGCTGCTCGCCGGCCCGCTGGAGGGCTTCGCGGTCGACTGGCAGCCGGAGTTCGTCGGCGCCTGGCTGTGGCTCGGGCTCGTGAACTCCATCGGCGCGTTCAGCCTGATGTTCATCATGATCCGGCGTGGCCAGGCGGGGCAGGTCGCGCGGCTGTTCTTCCTCATCCCGGGGGTGTCGGCGCTGATGGGTTTCGTGCTGCTGGGCGAGCGGCTGGAGCCGCTGGCGCTGGCCGGGTTCGGCCTTTCGGCACTCGCCGTGTGCCTGGCGGCCGGGAAGCGGTGAAAATCGAGGGCTTCACCCGGGAGCCCGACCACATGAAACCCCTCGACGACCCCAGCCACGACCGTGAAGTCGGTTCCCGCGATACCACGCGCGACACCACGCGCACCGACGACACCCGCATCGGCGCCGTGCGTGCGCTGATCAGCCCGGCCCTGCTGCTCGAAGAGCTGCCCATCCCCGACGCCACGCTCGAACTTGTCGAGCGGGCGCGCCAGGAGATCAGCGACGTGCTGCACGGCCGCGATGACCGGCTGCTCGTCATCGTCGGCCCGTGCTCCATCCACGACCACGACCAGGCGATGGACTACGCGCGTCTGCTCAAGACGGCGCGCGAGGAACTCAGCCGCGACCTGCTCATCGTCATGCGCGTGTACTTCGAGAAGCCGCGCACGACGGTCGGCTGGAAGGGCTACATCAACGACCCGCGCCTGGACGGCAGCTTCCACATGAACGAGGGCCTGCGCCTGGCCCGCCAGCTGCTGCTGGATGTCAACGCCCTGGGCTTGCCGGCCGGCACCGAGTTCCTGGACCTGCTGTCGCCACAGTACATCTCCGACCTCATCGCCTGGGGTGCCATCGGCGCACGCACGACGGAAAGCCAGAGCCACCGCCAGCTGGCGTCGGGCCTGAGCTGCCCGGTGGGCTTCAAGAACGGCACCGACGGCGGCATCAAGGTCGCGAGCGACGCCGTGCTCGCCGCCAGCAGCGCCCATGCCTTCATGGGCATGACGAAGATGGGCACTGCCGCCATCTTCGAGACGCGTGGCAACCAGGACTGCCACGTCATCCTGCGCGGCGGCAAAGCGCCGAACTACGACGCGGCCTCGGTGAACGCCGCCTGCGACGCGCTGCGCACCTCGGGCCTGCGCGAGCAGGTCATGATCGACTTCTCGCACGCCAACTCCAGCAAGAAGTACGAGCGCCAGGTGGACGTCGGCCACGACGTGGCCGGGCAGATCGCCGGCGGTGACCAGCGCATCACGGGCGTGATGATCGAGAGCCACCTGCAGCCCGGCCGCCAGGACCTGGCCGAGGGCCAGACCAAGGCGGACCTCAAGCCCGGCGTGTCCATCACCGACGCCTGCCTGGGCTGGGCCCAGACCGAGCCGCTGCTGCGCGAGCTGGCAGCGGCGGTGCAAAAGCGCCGTGGCTGACCGCCCCTCAACCCTGCGCTAACGCGTCACTGGCGCTTCGCTGAAGCCCTGCTGACGCCCGGCGGGCGCCGTTCGCGCCCGCCCGTCCCCGCTCGTCGCAGCGCGCTCGCGCGGCCGGCCGGCGGTTTCCATCATGCAGCCATCCCCACTGCTGAACCGATGGAGCCGCCATGAAGCACCCCCTCGCCGCCACCCTCCTTGCGCTGCTGCCCCTGGCCAGCCACGCGGCCGACCTGACCCTGGAAGTCCAGGGCCTGGACAAGACCCGACTGCAGGGCGCCGCCCTCATGGTGGCCGTGTTCACCGAGCCCGCCGGCTGGCTCAAGCAGCCGCAGACCGGCCGCCGCTTCACGCTGGACAGCGCCGCTGACGGCCGCATCACCGTGGTGCTGAAGGACCTGCCCGACGGGCCGCTGGCGCTGAGCCTCTTCCAGGACGCCAACAGCAACGGCCGGCTCGACATGAACGCCATGGGCATCCCGGTCGAGCCCTTCGGCTTCTCCAACGATGCGGTGGGGCAATTCGGCCCGCCGAAGTT
Organism: Roseateles sp.; assembly: GCA_016790285.1. Lineage (GTDB taxonomy): Bacteria > Pseudomonadota > Gammaproteobacteria > Burkholderiales > Burkholderiaceae_C > Pelomonas. Next base: position 12,915 of record JAEUPJ010000039.1, read on the forward strand.
CGAGCAGGCCGTCGTCACGCCCGTGGCCGGCCAGCCGCTCAAGATCCGCTTGAACTGAGGAGGGCGCCATGACCACGTCGCGCCGCTCCCTGCTCACCGCGCTGCTGGCCGGCGGCCTCAGCCCTGAACTGCTCGCCCTGGGCCTGCCCGCCAGTGGCTTTGCCGCGAGCGCACCGGAGCTGGCGCCCCTGCGCGGCCTGGCCGGCGGCGAGCTCGACACGCCGCGTGCTGCCGTGGAGGGGCGACTGCCCGCGGGCCTGCGCGGCCGGCTGTTCCGCAACGGCCCGGGCCTGATGTCCCGTGGCGGCGAGCGTTACCACCACTGGTTCGACGGCGACGGCTTCGTGCAGTCCTGGACGCTGGCCGACGGCCAGGTCCGCCACCGCGGCCGCTTCGTGCAGACCGAGAAGTTCCAGGCCGAGCAGGCCGCCGGCCGCTTCCTGCTGCCGGCCTTCGGGACGGCCATTCCCGCCCAGCGCCCGGTGCGCGGCCCCGACAGCGTCAACGTGGCGAACACGAGCGTACTGATGCAGGGCCAGAGCCTGTACGCGCTGTGGGAGGGCGGCAGCGCCTACACGCTGGACCCCGACACGCTGGCCACGCGCGGCGTGAAGACCTGGTCGCCCGAGCTGCGCGGCATGCCGTTCTCGGCCCACCCCAAGGTGGAGTCCGACGGCACGGTGTGGAACTTCGGCACCTACAACGGGCGCCTCGTCGTGTACGAGATCGATGCGGCCGGTGCGGTGCGCCGGCATGCGGTGCTGGACGTGAAGGCGCCGGCCATGCTGCACGATTTCGCGGTGTCGCAGCGCCACCTCGTCTTCCTGCTCGCACCCATCACGCTGGACATGGCCGCGGTGCGTGCTGGGCAGTCGATGATCGATGCGATGCACTGGGCCGGCGAGCGGCCCACGCGCGTGCTGGTGGTCGACAAGGCCGACTTCAGCCGCCAGCGCGTCTTCGAGATGCCCGCGGCCCATGTCTTTCACTTCGGCAATGCGTGGGACGACGGGCGCCTGCTGCGCCTGGACTACGTGCAGAGCACCCCGCTGCCGGAGTTCAACACCGCCGCGCGCCAGATCATGCGCGGCGAGCGCACCTCGCGTGACGTCTCCACGCCGCGCGTGCTGGAGATCGACCTTCAGACCGGGCGGCTGAGCCTGGCAGAGCGCAGCGAGGCGGTGGAGTTCCCCGTGGTGGACCCGCGCGTCGTGGCGCAGCGCCATCGTTTCGTCTGGTACCCGACGGCCATCGACACCGGCGACCGCTGGGGCTTCAACGGCCTGATGCGGCTGGACATCGAGGGCGGCGCGCGGGAGCGGTTCAGCTTCGGGGCCGGCACCGTCGTCGAGGAGCATGTGATGGTGCCGCGGCCCGGCAGCACGGGCGAAGGGGAGGGCTGGCTCGTCGGCACCGGCTACGACATCGCCCGCCAGCGCAGCTTCCTGAGCGTGTTCGACGCGATGCGCCTGGCCAACGGGCCGGTGGCGCGCGCCTGGTTGCCGTACTGGGTGCCCTACGGCTTTCACGGGCGCTTCTACGCCGCCTGAGTGACGCGGCTGACACGCTCGCGCAGACCTCCGAGCCGCCCGGCGTCGCCGTAGCGGCTTTGTTTCTTGGGGGGCGGTCTAACCCTGGAAGCCAGGGCAGCCCACATTGACAGCCCGGATCGACGGCCCTATGGTCCGCCCCGACTGAAAGCGCTTTCAGAAAGCGCTTTCAGTTGTTCAATCCAGGTTCCACCGGGCCGCCAGAGCCCAACCACCACCCAGGAGACAAGATGCGCCACCTCAAGACCGCGGCCGTGCTGGCCGCCACCCTGCTCGCCGGCGCTGCCGGCGCGGCCACCACCAACGGTTTCGCCAACGGCGGCTTCGAAGCCCCCGGGGGTGGCGGGCAGATCGCTGCCGGCTGGCTGACCGCCGCGACCAGCAGCCCCGCCACGCTGTCCACCGACGCGCATTCCGGCAGCTTCGCGCTGCTGCTGAGCGCGCCCAATGGCTTCGACGCCTCCATCGCGCTGCAGGACTCGGTCGGCCATGGCGGCATGCCCGCGCTCACCGCGGCCAACGTGGGCGACACCCCGTGGCTCACCTTCTGGGCCAAGGGCGACGCCAGTACCACGGGCAATGCCTTCGTGAAGCTGCAGTACTTCACCAGCAGCGGCAACGTGCTCGCGCTGGACCGCCAGTTCCAGGGCCAGATCAACCCGAACGGCTGGACGCAGATCAGCTTCCAGGCCTCGGCCATCCCCGTCGGCACGACGACGCTGTTCCTGGAGATCGGCACGGCCGTGGGCCCCATCCTGGACGGCCGGCCCAACGCCGTGCTGGTGGATGACCTGCAGTTCAACCTGACCACCGCCGCCGTCCCCGAGCCCGCCAGCATCGCGCTGCTGCTGGCGGGCCTCGCCACCGTGGGCGCCGCCGCCCGCCGCCGTCGCGCCTGATCAACCCGCGGAGACACCCCATGCAATTCCACACCCACCCCCTGGCGCGCGCCGTCGCCGCGCTGCTCCTGGCCGGCCTCACGGCGCAGGCCGGCGCCACCGGCGTCGTCGTGCACGACAGCTACGGCCCCGACATCAACCAGCTCAACGGCTGGCCCACGCCGCTCTTCGAAGGGCAGGACATCGCCATCGCCTTCAGCCTGGCCAACGCCGGCACGCTCGAATCCATCCTGACCTCGGTCGACGGCGTGGGCAGCGTGACGCTCGGCATCCTGCCGCGCAGCGCGGCCCTGCCGGTGGCGGCGGGCTGGCTCTACAGCACCCAGCTCACCGACCCCTTCGCCAACACGCTGCTCACGCCCAACGGCTGGACGCTGGCCGCCGGCAACTACTGGCTCGTCGCCGTCGCCGGCACGGGCTTCAGCGGCCAGTGGCAAAGCGGCACCGACTCGCCCAACGGCGCCTGGGCCTACAGCGCCGGCAGCACCTGGACGGCCGTCGACTCGCCCTTCACCGGCATGCCTGCCGCCCGCATCACGATGGCCGCCGCCGTGCCCGAGCCTGGCACCTGGGGCCTGATGCTGGCCGGTGGCCTGCTCGTCGCCGCGGCCGCGCGCCGTGCCCGTCAATCCAGCACGCAAGGATGAAAGCCATGACCCGTCACACCTTCATCGGCGGCCTGCTGCTGGCCGCCAGCGCGGCAGCCTCCGCCAGCGTCACCAGCCCCGTCATCGGCAAGCTGCTCTGGTCTGAGGAGTTCAACGGCGCGAGCCTGAACACCAGCGTCTGGTCGGCCTCCAACGGCAACGGCTGCCAGATCAACCTCTGCGGCTACGGCAACCAGGAGCTGCAGTTCTACAGCCCGGGCAACCTGAGCATCGCCGACGTGCCGTTCGAGCCCGGCACGCGGGCCCTGGCCATCACGGCGCGACGCGAAGTCAACGGTGCCAACCAGTTCACCTCCGGCAAGGTCGATTCCTCCGGCAAGGTGCAGGTCAAGTACGGCCTCGTGGAAGTGCGCATGGCCACGCCCAAGGTCGGCGTGGGGTTGTGGCCCGCGGCCTGGATGCTGGGCGTGAGCCCGCAGGTCTGGCCGCGCAACGGCGAGATCGACATCATGGAAATGGGCGGTCGCCAGCCCGCCGGCCTGCCGCCCATCTCGCCGGACCAGTTCGTCGGCTCCAACGTCATCACGTTCCAGCAGGCCGCCTGCGTGCCGGGCAACGAAAGCTGCGCCGCCTCCACCGCCTGGCAGAACAAGAACTGGTACACGCCGAGCCGCTCGCTCGCCAACCGTTTCGTGACCTACCGCCTTTACTGGACGGACACGCAGATGCGCTTCACGGTGCTGGACAACGGCCGCGAGTACGACATGTACAAGGCGCCCATCACCGTCAACTCCACGGCGCTCAACCAGCCCTTCTACCTGCTGCTGAACATGGCGGTCGGCGGCAACTTCACGCCGGCGGCCACGCCCGCGCAGGTGACGGCGCCGCTGCCGGCCACGACCTATGTCGACTACGTGCGCGTGTACGAACTCGACGGCCTGGGCGAGGTCAAGCTCGGCGTGGGCACGCAGCCCGAGGTCGGCAAGTTCGGTGTCTTCACCGACAACACGCCGGTGGACAACAAGCAGGTGCCGGGCGTGTCTGCCGACGTGTTCATCTGGAACCAGGGCTCCATGACCGCTGGGGACCTGCCGCCCTACGAGGGCACGGGCGTGCTGGCGTTCAAGTATTTCGCGCCGGGGCAGTGGTTCGGCGGCAGCATCCAGTCGCGCCAGGTGCACGACATGAGCGGCTTTCGCAACGGTCACATCAAGCTGAAGATCAAGGCGCCCGCCAACGTGGCCTTCCGCATCGGCATCTACGACACCTACACCAACCAGAGCTCCGTCACCTTCCCGGCCAACACCACCGCCTATGGTCTCGTGCGCGACGGCGAGTGGGGCACGGCGACCATCCCGGTCGCCGAGATCGCGGGCCCCAAGGTCGCGCTGCAGTCGATGCTGGACCTGTTCCAGTTCTTCAGCGTGGACGGCGCGCTGCCCGGGCAGCAGTTTCAGATCGCCTTCGACGACATCGTCTGGGACTCCGGCTCGGCCAGCGTGCCGCGCGTGGCCGTGGCGCCTGCCATCGCCAAGACGGCCGCCATCTCGGGCAGCACGACGCAGACCGGCGCCACCACGCTGGAGTTCGCCGCGCCCGCCTCGGGCTGGGTGGACGTGCACTACACCGTCAATGGCGGTGAAGCGCAGACCGTGCGCATGCGCCAGGAGGGCGGCACCGGCCGCTACACGGCGGGTGGGCTGAAGAAGGGCGACGTCGTCGAGTACCGCTTCACCGCGTGGGACGCCGCGCGGCAGCTCGCCGTCGATTCGGCACCGCGCACGGCCGTCATCCGGTAGCCGTTGCGGGGCGTGGGCGCCGGGTGGCCGGCGCCCATCCCGCAAAATGGCGGGATGAACCAAGACCAGCTCAAGCAACTCGTCGGTCGTGCGGCCGTGGCCTACGTGCCCGCCGGCCAGGTCCTCGGCGTCGGCACCGGCTCGACGGTGGACTGTTTCATCGATGCGCTCGCCGCCGAGATCGCCGCCGGCCGCCTGGCCATCCCCGGCGCCGTGTCCAGCTCCGAGCGCTCCACGCAGCGCCTGCGCAAGGCCGGCATCCCTGTGCTGGAGGCCAGCGAGGTCGAGCGTCTGGCCGTCTACATCGACGGCGCCGACGAGATCGACCACCAGGGCTTCATGGTGAAGGGCGGCGGTGCCGCCCTCACGCGCGAGAAGATCGTGGCCGACCTGGCCGACCAGTTCGTCTGCATCGCCGACGCCTCCAAGCTCGTGCAGACCCTCGGCAAGTTCCCGCTGCCCGTCGAGATCATCCCGATGGCCGCGGCCCAGCTCGCACGCCGTTTCGCGGCGCTGGGCGGCACCGCCAAGGTCCGTGCCGGCGTCGTGACCGACAACGGCGGCCACATCCTGGACGTGACGGGCCTGGCCATCACCGACCCCTTGGCCTTCGAGGCCGAGGTCAGCCAGTGGCCCGGCGTGGTGACCGTGGGTGTGTTCGCCCGCCACAAGGCGCGGGTGTGCCTGCTGGGCGGGGCCGATGGGGTGAAGACGCTGACCTTCTGACCCGAGCGCCCATGTCGCGAAGCCCCTTCGGCTTCAATGCCGACGACCACGAGCGCCATCACTGGTGGCGCAGCGTGCTGTTCAAGCTGCTGCTGTGCAGCGCCTCGGTGGCGCTGACGTGGTGGGCTGTCGGCGGGGCGCTGGGCGTGGCGGTGGGGCTGCTGCTCGTCATGCGCTTTCTCGGGCAGGCGCTGGCGCCCGACCTCGTCGCCCTGGCGGGCACGGCATGGCGCGCGATGCGGTCCTTGGCGTTCCGCCAGGTGCAGGGGCACTTCTACCAGTTCAAGGGGCATCGCATCCGGGTCGAGGACGACGAGCTGCTGCGCCAGCGCTGGATCGCGCTTGACGACCTGGCCACGGCGCTCGGCTCGCCCATGCCGGCCGTGGCGCTGCGCCGCCGCTGGCCCGACGGTGTGCGTGAGCAGCGCGACGGCGTCTATGTGGTCGACGACGTGGCACTGGCGTGGCTCGGCGAGCAACGCAACGACCGGGCCGGCCGCCTGCACCTGTGGGTCGAGCGCGACGTCTGGTACCCGGCGCGCGGCCGCAAGGCCAGCTATCAACAAAAAGGGACGCCTCCCGGCGTCCCTCCGCAAGGCTGAAGCCAGCCGGTCAGTTGCGGCCGACCGCGCTCCAGGCGGCGGCGACCTTGGCCGAGTAGTCAGTGCCCAGCGTGGCAGCCAGTTCCTTGGCTGCGGCGATCGTGCCGGCGCGGGCCTGGGCGTAGGTGGTGCTGGTCGTGAACTTGGTGGTCAGCGCGCGGTACCAGATCTTGGCAGCGGCGGTGCGGCCGATGCCCGTCAGCGAGCCGGTGCCCGTGGCCACGCGGGTGTTGCCGGACACGCAGGTCGGGCTCGTGCCGTAGCTGCTGTTGGTGCCTTCGGCCAGCAGGAAGAAGAAGTGGTTGGCCACGCCGGAGCTGTAGTGCACGTCGATGTTGCCCACGCCGGAGTACCAGCAGTCGGCCGATGAGCCGTCGGCGCTGGGCTTCATCATGTTGCGCAGCGAGCCGCCGCCGACGCGGATCTTCTCGCCGATGAGGTAGTCGCCCGCGTCATTGGCGTTGGCCGCGTAGAACTCGACCATCGTGCCCATGATGTCGGACGTGGCTTCGTTCAGGCCGCCGGACTCGCCCGAGTAGATGAGGCCTGCGGTGCGGCTGGTGACGCCGTGCGTCATCTCGTGGCCGGCCACGTCCAGCGACACGAGCGGGCGGAACAGCGAGCCGTCGCCGTCGCCGTAGGTCATGCAGAAGCACGAGTCCGACCAGTAGGCGTTGTTGTAGCGGCTGCTGTAATGCACGCGGTTGTAGGCGCCGGTGCCGTTGTTGGCGATGCCGGAGCGGCCGTGCACGTTCTTGTAGTAGTCCCAGGTCACGGCGGTGCCGTACTGGGCGTCGGCCGCGGCGGTGGCCGTGTCGCTGGTGGCGTTGTTGCCCCAGATGTTGTCGGTGTCCTTGACGATGGTGCCGCCGCTCGTGCGGTTGGCCATGTTGATCGTGTAGGTGTTGCCGCGGCTCGGGTCGCGCAGCTCGTAGCCACCGGTCACGCTGTTGGTGGTCAGCGTGACGTTGCCGCTGTACAGCGTCTTGCCGGTACCGTTGGCCGCGGCGGTGTGGATGTCGTCCCAGGCGTCGAGCTGCTGGCCGTTCGTGGCGTCGACGATGACGTGCTTCTCGTAGGGCGTGCCGTCGGCGGACTCGCCCGAGACGAGCACCTCCCAAGCCAGGCGCGGCTGGTCTTCGCGGGCCCAGATGACCTGCTCGGGCGTCTTGTTGACGGTGCCGCCCGGGTGGGCATCGCCGACCGCGCGCCAGGCGCGGGTGGCCGTGAAGGTGGCCTTGGCGGGCAGGGCGGCGGTGGACAGCATGCCGACGCTGCGGTGCATGGTGGCCAGGTTGCCGAAGCGGTCGGTCTGCACGATCAGGTCGGCGCCGATGGCGCGCAGGCCATTGATGCGGCGGTCCAGGTGCACGTGGCTTGCGCCGTCGTCATCGACGACGACGTTGCGCAGTTCGTAGGTGTGGTCCTTGGCGTCGAGGCTCAGGCCCGGGAACTGGCGGGCGAAGCCCTCGGCGCTGGCGCGCAGCTGGGCGACGCGGGAGGCTTCCTCGGGCACGGATTGCGCCTGGGCAACGCAGGACAGGGCGGCCAGGACGAGGGCGGACAGCTTGTGGCTGGTTCTGAACATGGTGGGACTCCGGTGTGTTGTGTGGCTGCTGGAGCACGTCTGCAGCGGCCCGCCACGCCGGGTGGGCGGGCAGTGCCGGGGGCGACTATGCGCGGCACCCCGTCACGGTTGTCAGAGGAGCGCCCTGTCACCAGGTGCAGTGACAGGCAGCACCGGATTCACTTCCCGGCAGGCACAAAAAAAGAGCCGGGCAGTGCCCGGCTCAAGGTGTGCTGCGGCCGAGGCCGCGGGGTCAGAAAGTTTCCCAGTCGCCGTCATCGGCCGGGGCGGGCGCAGGCGCCTTGGGGGCCGGCGCTGCAGCTTTCGCCGCCGGGGCCGGACTGGCCTTGGGCGCGGCGGCCGGCGCGCTGGCCGGCTTGGCCGCTGCAGGCTTGGGTGTGGCCGGCTTGGGCGCGGCGGGCTTGTTGGGTGTGGGGCTGGCCTTCGGGGCAGCCGGCGCCTTGGCCGTGAAGCTGCGTTGTGCGGCACCACCGCCGAGCTTGAACACGCTGATGGCTTCGGCCATGCGGGCCGACTGCTCGCGCAGGCTCTCGGCCGCTGCGGCGGACTCTTCCACGAGGGCCGCGTTCTGCTGGGTCATCTGGTCGAGCTGCACGACGGAGCCGTTGACGACGGCGATGCCCTCGCTCTGCTCGCGCGCCGCGGCGCTGATCTCGCCAATGATGTCGGTCACGCGCTGCACGCTGGCGACGATCTCGGTCATGGTGCTGCCGGCGGCCTGGACCTGCTGGGTGCCGGAGTCCACGCGCTCCACGCTGGCGCTGATCAGCGTCTTGATTTCCTTGGCCGCGCCGGCCGAACGCTGGGCCAGCGAGCGCACTTCGGCGGCCACCACCGCGAAGCCGCGGCCCTGCTCGCCCGCGCGGGCCGCTTCCACGGCGGCGTTCAGCGCCAGGATGTTGGTCTGGAAGGCGATGCCGTCGATGACGCCGATGATGTCGTTGATCTTGCGCGAGCTCTGGCTGATCTCGTCCATCGTCGAGACGACCTGCGACACGACCTCGCCGCCGCGCTGGGCCACCGAGGCGGCGGAGCTGGCGAGCTGGTTGGCGGTCATGGCGGCATCGGCCGTCTGCTTGACGGTGCCGGTCAGCTCGCTCATCGAACTTGCGGCGTTCTGCAGGTTGCTGGCGGTCTGCTCGGTGCGCTGGCTCAGGTCCAGGTTGCCGGTGGCGATCTCGGCGCTGGCCGTGCCGATGCTGTCGGCGGCGCTGCGCATGTCGCCGATGATCTTCTGCAGCGAGCGCTGCGTGGCTTCCAGGGCCGTCATCAGGCGGCCGATGTCGTCGGAGCCACCACTCGGAATGGCGTGGGTGAGGTCAAAGCGGGCGAGGGCTTCGGCGGCCTCGGTGGCGGCATGCAGGCTGCCACCCGAGCTGCCCCCGCCCAGCACCAGGCCGGCGACACCGGCGACCCAGGTGAGCACGAGCGCCGCGATGAGCCAGGTCTTGGCGGAGCCGGCGTTCTCGCCCAGCCCCGACAAGGCCAGGCCGACGCACACCGTCACGACGCCGATGATGGCCATGAGGGCCATCTTCATCTTCTGCGAACCGCTGCCAGAACCGAACATGCTGTCGTCTCCCATCACAAAGCAAAACGCCGGTCCGGGCCGGCAACAACACGCAGTGTGCAGCCCGCCTCCCAGGCGCGACGTGCTGATCAGCGGGGCAAACCGGCAATAGTTGCCGAAGCGGCGCCTCAGCGCGGGGGCCTGCGCTGCCGCCGCAACGCGAAGCGCAGCGGATCGACGGCGTCCAGCAGGTCGGCCGCCAGCGGCCGCGGGCCGCCGAGCGCCATCGCCGCCACCAGCTGGCCGGCCAGCGCCGCCCAGCCGATGCCGCGCGAGCCGAAGGCGGTGCACACGACCAGGCCCGGGCGCCGGGGTTGCAGGCGCAGCTGCTCGGCCAGCGGGCCGTGTGCGGCCAGGCCACCGATGAGGGGCAGCCGGTCGGGTGTGGTCAGCCGCCAGCCCACCCGCCCGGCCAATGGCGCGGTGGGCGGCGCGGCCAGGCCGGCCAGGCGGGCATAGCGCGCGAGGTTCTCGGCGTGGTCGGCGTCGCGCAGGTCGGGGTCGGCGTCGTCGTCCTGGGCCGTGGCCCCGCACCACACGCCCCCGAGGCCATCGGCGATGGCGTAGCCGTCTCCCGCGATGGGCACGGCGGGGCACCAGGGCGCCTGGGGCACATGGCTGAGCTGGCCGCGCTGCGTGACCAGGTCGGCCGCCAGCTCACCCAGCAAGGGCCGCTGGGCGTGGCCGCCGGCCAGCACGAGCAGCGGCGCGTGCGCGATGACGCCACCCGCGGCATCGAGCAGCGACCAGCCGCCGTCGTCCTCTCGCAGCCTGGCGACGGCCGTGCCCAGCCGCACGGTGGCGCCGCTGGCCGCCAGCAGTGCCTGCACGTAGGCAGGCGGCGGCAACGCACCGCCGCCCGGGTAGAACCAGCAGGGCTGGCCCAGCGCGCGGCCGGCCAGGGCCGAGGCATCCGCTGCCGTGAGCGGCTGCACATAGCCCGCCGCGCCGTGCATGTCGCCATGGGCCAGGCGCGTCTCCAGGCGCAGCAGCCCCGGCTGGTGGGCCAGCCCGAGTTCCGCCACCGCGCGCTGGGTGGCGAGGGCGGCGGCGCGGTTGAAGCGCGCGTGCGGGCCGTCGTCGGGGTTGACGGTGCCGTGGAAGAGGCCGGCCGGGTTGCCCGAGCTGGCCTGGGCGGGGGCCGCGAGCGCGTCGACGACCGTGCAGGCCACGCCCTCGCGCGCCAGCGCCCAGGCGCAGGCGGCGCCGGCCAGGCCTGCGCCGAGGATGACCGCCTCGCGAGCCTGGGGCGCCAGCGGCTCACGGCCCGCGGGCCGCTGCGGCGTGTGCCGTGGCGCGAACTGCGCGACCGTCATCTCCGGCTTGTCGGCAAAGCCCGGCGCCAGGCCGACCTCGAAGCCGGCTGCCGTCAGCGCACGCCGCATCGGGCGGGAGATGCTCCAGGTCGCCGCCGTCGCGCCTGGCGCGGCGTGGCGTGCCAGGCCCTTGAGCAGGTAGTCGTCCCAGAGCTCGGGGTTGCGCGAAGGCGCGAAGCCGTCCAGGTAGAAGGCGTCGGCCTGCAGCACCAGCTCACGCAGCAGCTCGCGCGCGTCACCGAGCCCGAGCAGGAGCTCGACGCGACCGCCTTCGAACGCCAGCGAATGCAGCCCCGACGTCAGCGGCGGCCAGCGTTCCAGCAACTGGGCGGCCAGCTCGGACAGCGGCTGCGCGGCGTGGGCGCGCGCGAGGTCTTCGCGGCGCAGCGGGTGCTTCTCGAGGCTGACGAAGACGAGGCGTCGGCAGCGCGCCGGGTCCTGCCGCCAGGCGTCCCACGTGGCCAGGAAGTTGTTGCCCAGCCCGAAGCCGGTTTCCAGCACCACGAAACGGTCGCGCCCGTGCCAGCGCCCGGGCAGGCCGCTGCCGCCGAGGAAGACGTGCCGGGACTGCGCCAGGGCGCCGGCGCGGGCGTGGTAGACGTCGCCATAGATGGGCGAGGCGGGCGCGCCGGGGTCGGAGAAGTCGACCTCGGCCGGCGGGATGGCCAGCGTCATGCGGGCCACCCGTGCAGCAGCGTCGTGAGCGCGGCACCCAGCAGCAGCGGGATGGCCAGGGCCGCGATGATGGCGCGCGCAAACCGCCAGCCGCCCGCGGCGACGGCGGTGATGCTGCGCGTGATGCCGTTGCACAGGAAGGCCAGCAGCAGCCCCTGCAGCGCCTGCGCAGCACTGATGCTGCCGGCCGCCTGCAGGCCGGCCAGCGACACGATGGGGGCATGCACGTCGGCAATGGCTGCGACTGCGACCGCGCCGAAGAGGCCGGTGTCCCCGAAGTGCGCGCGCGCCCAGCTCACCGCCACCGCCACTGCGCTCAGGATGAAGGCCAGCAGCAGCGCCTCGCGCAGGCGCAGCGGGCCGCGGCGGTCGGCGGCATTGGCGGGTGGGTGCCCGTCCGTCAGCGCGGCACGTGAGCGGCGCGCGAGTGCCCAGCCCATGGCGCCGCACACCACGGCGCCCAGCAGACACACGGGCAGGGCCGCCAGCGCGGCCTGCGGCGCCATCGCAAACAGCATGGCCTGCGCCTGCAGCCAGGTGGCGCAGGTGGAGAGCACCGCCCCGGCCAGGCAGGCGGGCGCCAGCGCCGGCTCGGCCCGCGCCCGTGCGCCCATGGCCGCAATGGTCGCCGTGCTCGACACCAGGCCCGACAGCAGCCCCGACAGCGCCAGCCCCGTCTGCGGCCCGGCGAGCCGCAGCGCCACATGGCCGGCCGCCTGCAGCGCCAGCAGCAACAGCATCAGGCCCAGCAGCGAATTCATCTTCATGCCCGCCAGCCAGGGCAGGGGCTGCTCGGGCATCAGCGGCAGCACCACGAGCGCCAGCGCGCCCAGCAGCAGGCCGTCGTGCAGCTCCTCCTCGCGCAGCACCTGCGTGGCGAAGCGGTGCAGCTTGGTGCGGGCGGCCAGCAGGCCGGTCAGCACGACCGCCGCGGGCGAGCCCAGCAGCGGCGCGGTCACGCAAAGGGCGCCGATGAGGTAGGTCACGAGCAGGGCGATCTCGGTGGTGAGGCCTGGGTCGCGCCCGCGCTGGCGCAGCAGCGCCACGGCCGCCAGGCCCGTGATCGCGATGGTGCCGACGGCCACCAGGCCTGGCAGCTGCAGGGCCTGCGCCAGCGCGCCCCCCATGGCCGCCAGCGTGAAGGTGCGCAGGCCCGCAGGCTCGCGGTGCGGCCCGCGACGCTTGTGGCGCTCGCGCTCCAGCCCGATCAGCAGCCCGCTGCCGAGCGCCGCGGCGAGCCCGACGATGAGGTCGTCCGAGACGCCGAAGGCCTGACCCAGCCCGGCCATCACCAGCTGACGGTCTCGCCGTGCTGGGGCACGCGCACCGGCCAGCCGAGTTCGTCCTGGATGCGGCTGCGCAATGCATCGGCGGCCGCGGGCTCGCCGTGCACGACATAGACCTGCTCTGGCGGCCGCGCGGCATTGGCGTAGATGGCGCGCAGCCACTGCAGCAGGCCGTCCGCGTCGGCGTGGCCCGACAGGCCTTCGAGCTGGCTCACCTCGGCATTGACCGGCACCCACTGCCCGCGCACCTTGATCTCCCGCTCGCCGCCCACCATGCGCGCGCCTCGCGTGCCGCCGGCCTGGAAGCCGGGGAAGGCGATGTGGTGGCGCGCCTGGGGCGCCATCGTTTCGATGTAGTTCAGCACGCGCCCGCCCGTGGCCATGCCACTGGCTGAGATGACGACGGCCGGCTTGGCCCGCGGCTGTGCCAGGCTGGCGGCCAGCTTGAGGCTCTGCGCCTGCTTGGTGACGTAGTGCACGCGGTCGGTGAGGCTGCGCGCCTCGCTGGCCGAGATGCGCAGCAGCCGCGCATGCTTGAGCGTGATCTCGGTGGCCAGCTCCGCCATCGGGCTGTCCAGCCAGATGGGCACGTCCAGCGGCAGCTCGCCGGCATTGCGCAGGCGCTGCAGCAACAGCAGCAGGGCCTGGGCGCGACCGACCGCGAAGCTCGGCAGCAGCACCGAGCCACCGCGCTTGAAGGTGTTGCGCAGGATCTGGCCGAGGTGAGCCTGGGCGTCCTCGGCGGGGTGCAGCCGGTTGCCGTAGGTCGACTCGATCAGCACCACGTCCGCCGCCGCGGGCACCTGCGGCACGGGCATGAGCAGGTCGCCCACACGGCCGATGTCGCCCGAGAACAGCAGCGAGCGGCCCGCGTGGCTCACGTGGATGCTGCTGGCCCCGAGCAGGTGGCCGGCGGGCGTGAAGCGCACGTCGGTCGCGCCCAGGCGGAGCTTGCCGTCCCGCGGCAGTGGCGCGAACTGCTTGAGCGTCGCCTCGGCCTCTCGCACGCTGTACAGCGGCAGGGCCTTCTCGTGGCGGCTGCTGCCCTCCTTGTTGGCGCGGCGGGCGTCTTCTTCCTGCAGGTGGGCGCTGTCGCGCAGCAGCACGTCGCAGAGGTCACGCGTGGCGGGGGTTGCGTAGATCGGGCCCTTGAAGCCCTGGCGGCGCAGTGCGGGCAGGTAGCCGCAATGGTCGAGGTGGGCGTGGGACAGCAGGACCGCGTCGAGCTGCGTGGCGGGCGCGCCGAGTGCCATCCAGTTGCGCTCGCGAAGGGTTTTGAAGCCTTGGAAGAGGCCGGCGTCCAGCAGCAGCCGCTGCTCGCCCAGCGTGAGCAGGTGGCGCGAACCCGTGACGGTGTCGGCAGCGCCGAGGAAAGTGAGCTTCATGGGGCACCCAGCGATTGCATGTCACCCGATTCGAGCACCTGCACGGCCGGGCCGGGCTGATCCAGCGCAAGCCGCAGCGCGCGGGCAACCCGGTCAGCGCGGATGGGGCGCCAGGCCTTGGGGATGAGGGGCGTCAGGGGGCGCGCCAGGCGCAGGCTCCAGGCCTCGCCGGCGCGGTGCGGCTGGCCCAGGGCCTGGCGTTCGCCGTCCAGCAGCGAGGGGCGGGCGATGACGAGACGCTCGAAGCCCAGGCCGGCCAGCGCCGCCTCGGCTTCGCCCTTGACGCGGTTGTAGAACACGCCCGAGCGGGCATCCGCCCCGAGCGCGGAGACGACGCCGCAGTGCGTGGCCCCCCGTTCGCGTGCGGCGCGGGCGACGGCCAGCACCGCGTCGAAGTCCACCGCGCGGAACGCCGCCTGCGAGCCGGCCTGGGCCATGGTCGTGCCGAGCGCGATGAACACGCGTTGCGGCGCGGGCAGGTTCGCGGGCAGTTGGTGCAGCTCGACGATGGCCTGCTGCCGATGGGGGCTGTCCGGCAGCCCGTTGAGCGGCCGGCGCAGCAGGGCCAGCACGGGGGTGTCGGCCAGTTGCTGGAGCAGCTCGCGGCCGATCAGGCCGCTGCCGCCGGCAACCCAGGTGAGGGCGGGGGAGGTCATCCCGCCATCTTAGGCAGCGCCGCGGCTCACTCCAGGGCGATCTGCAAGGCCTGCCGTGCCTCGGCGCCCGAGCGCCAGTGGGGGACGGCGCGGCCGGCCACTCCGGCGCGCGGCCACCGGCAGGCCATCGACGGCGATCGGCCGGGCCCGCGCTGCCAGCGTCAGCGCTTGGGTTGCGTCAGGCGCGGGCCGTTGTTGTGGCGCGGGGCGCCGCCGTCGCGGCCGGGCGTGCTGCCACCGCTGCGCGGGCCTTGCTGGCCCTGCGGGCGTGCAGCCGGCTGGCCTTGCGGGCGCGGGGCCGGCTTGGCGCCGCCGTGGCCGGCGTGGGCCTGGGGCTTGCCGGAGGGGCGACCGCCGTCGCGCGAGCCGCCACGGTTGTCGCCACCACGGCCACCACCACCACCACCGCTGCCCGGGCGGCCACCACGGCCGGCGTGCTGCGGCGGGTTGGGGTTGCGGCCCCGGCTGCCGTTGGGGTTGAGCACGGTGCGGCCCAGCACGATGGGCTCGGCCCGCTCGTTGGGGTCCGGCGCGAAGCCGGGCACGATCTCCTTGGGGATCTCGCGCTTGATGAGCTTCTCGATGTCGCGCAGGAAGCCGTTCTCGTCCACGCAGACCAGGCTCACGGCCTCGCCCTGGGCGCCGGCGCGGCCGGTGCGGCCGATGCGGTGGACATAGTCCTCCGGCACGTTGGGCAGCTCGAAGTTGACGACGTGGGGCAACTGGTCGATGTCGATGCCGCGGGCCGCGATGTCGGTGGCCACCAGGCAGGTCAGGTCGCCGGACTTGAAGTCGGCCAGCGCCTTGGTGCGGGCGCCCTGGCTCTTGTTGCCGTGGATGGCCATGGCGCTGATGCCCTGGTCATTGAGGTAGTCGGTCAGGCGGTTGGCGCCGTGCTTCATGCGCGTGAAGATCAGCACCTGGTGCCACGGCTGGCCGTCCTGGCCACCCTTGATCAGGTGCACCAGCAGTTCCTTCTTGCGCTCGCGGCCCACGGGGTGGACCTTCTGCGCGATCTGGTCGTTGGTCTGGTTGCGGCGGGCCACCTCGATGAGGGCAGGCTGGTTGAGCAGCCGGTCGGCCAGGGCCTTGATGTCGTCGCTGAAGGTAGCGCTGAACAGCAGGCTCTGCTTTTGCGCAGGCAGCAGGGCCAGCACCTTCTTGATGTCGTGGATGAAGCCCATGTCGAGCATGCGGTCGGCTTCGTCCAGCACCAGGATCTCGACCTTGGACAGGTCCAGGTTGCCCAGGCCGACGTGGTCGAGCAGGCGGCCCGGGGTGGCCACGAGGATGTCCACGCCGTCACGGAGCTTGTTGATCTGGGGCTGCATGCCCACGCCGCCGAACATGACCATGCTCTTGAGCTGGGGCAGGTACTTGCCGTAGGTCTGCACGCTTTCTTCCACCTGGGCCGCGAGTTCGCGGGTGGGCGTCAGCACGAGGGCGCGGATGGCCGGGCGGCCGCGCTTGTCGAGGGTGCGCTGGCCGGCCTGGAGCCGGTGCAGCATGGGCAGGGTGAAGCCGGCAGTCTTGCCGGTGCCGGTCTGGGCACCGGCCATCAGGTCGCCGCCCTTGAGTACGGCGGGGATGGCCTGGGCCTGGATGGGGGTGGGCGTGGTGTAGCCGGCGTCGGCGATGGCTTGGAGCAGGGGCTGCGCCAGGCCGAGGGTGTCGAAACTCATCGAATCCTAGGAAGGGGAGGGCACGCCAACAATCACCGGGGCTCGCCGTGCCGCCGGGGAGGCGACACCAGTCTTCGGGCAAGCCAGGCCGCGTGCGGGGGCTCTGAAAAGAAGAACGCCGCGCAAGACTGAGAGCGCGGCGTTGAGGGCATTCTAACCCTTGCGGTGTGCAGACCCTAGCGAGAGACCGTGACCCAATCCATGTTGGCCCAGTTGTTGGGCGAGTGCGGCATGCTGACCTCACGCTTCATCGCCCAGGGGATGACCTGGCGGTGCAGCGGGATCAGGTTGACCTGTTCACGGAAGGACTGCAGCGCGGCCTTGACCAGGCCCTCGCGCTTCTTGGGGTCGGTCTCGATGGTCGAGGCCGCCGCCAGCGCATCGGCCTCGTTGTTGATGGAGCCGCCGTAGTTGGACACGCCCA
Organism: Roseateles sp.; assembly: GCA_016790285.1. Classification (GTDB taxonomy): domain Bacteria; phylum Pseudomonadota; class Gammaproteobacteria; order Burkholderiales; family Burkholderiaceae_C; genus Pelomonas. The sequence continues at coordinate 29,681 of JAEUPJ010000039.1, forward strand.
CGCCTTGCTCGCCCCGGTTGCGCAGCACGGGCGTGAGCATGACGTCGGCGTCGGTGGAGCCGCCGCCCCAGCCGGCCAGGTACAGGCTGGTGTCGAACTTCTCCATCTTCGGGAAGAAGAGCGTGCGCGGCATGGCGTTGACCTTGACCTTCACCTTGACCTGCGCCCACATGCTGGCCAGCGCGATGCACAGGCGCTCGTCGTTGATGTAGCGGTTGTTGGGGCAGTCCATCGTGACCTCGAAGCCGTCGGGGTAGCCAGCCTCGGCCAGCAGCTTGCGCGACTGGGCGAGGTCAAAGGGCAGCCGGGTCTCCAGCTTGGGGTCGTTGTAGGCGCCGCGCGGCGAGGGCGTGAGCCCGCCCGTGGGCACCGAGTACCCGCTCATGAGCTTGGTCTTGATGGCCTCGATGTCGATGGCGTGATACAGCGCCCGGCGAACGCGCACGTCCTTGAAGGGGTTCTTGTCGCCAGGGGCACTGCCGTAGAGCAGCTTGTCGCGGGTCTGGTCCATGCCGACGTAGACGAGGCGGTTTTCTTCCCCGTCCAGCACCTTGAGGTTGGGCATCGTGCGCAGGCGCGCCACGTCGCGCGGTGGCGGGTCGATGACGAAATCCACCTCGCCGGAGATCAGGGCCGCCGTGCGTGTGGCGTCGTTGGAGATCGGCATGAAGACGAACTCCTGGAGGTTGCCCTCGAACTTGCCCCACCAGGCCGGGTTGCGCTTGAACACCGTCTTCACGCCCGGCTGGCGGCTCACGAGGATGAAGGCGCCCGTGCCGTTGGCGTTCTGGCTCGCGTACGACTCCTCCTGCTTCTTGAAGTCCAGCGGCCGCGTCACGCGGTTGGTCTCGCACCAGCGCCGGCTCATGATGAAGAGGTTGCCCATCAACTCCGGCACGATGGGGTTGGGCTTGTCCAGAGTGAAGATGACGGTCAACGGGTCGACTGCCTTGGGGATGCCGACGGCGTTGGCATAGACGCGCTGCGGCGCGTTGGGGTCGCGCAGGCGCTGCATCGAGAAGACCACGTCGTCCGCCGTGAAGGGCGTGCCGTCGTGGAACTTGACGCCCGGGCGCAGCTTGAAGCGCCAGATGAGCGGCGTGACCTGGGTCCACTCGGTGGCGAGCGACGGCCCCATGCTCATGTCCTTCTGCCGCCGCGTGAGCGCCTCGTAGACCTGGCTGTTGAGGCTGTTGGTCATGACCTCGTTCTGTGAATGCGGGTCGGTGGTCTGCATGTCGCCCTGGCTGGCCCAGCGCAGGGTCTGGGCGGGGGCGAGCGTGGCGCTCAGGAGCAGGAGGGCGGCGAGGAGGCGACGGCGCATACGACTCGATTGCGTGGACAAGTTGTCCTCAGTCTGCCTGCTCCGGTGCCGAGCTCTTCAGCGGGCAAACCCGAGGAGGAGGGGGCTCATGGCTGCTCGCGGGACCGTCCCCCGGGTGAGGGACAGCCGGGGCGGCGGCCTCGTGGTTGCGGCAGCCAGAATCCGGGCTTTGTCCCGGGCCGGCGTCGCACGGCCCGTCCACGGATTCAGGGAGATTCCATGCAATTCATCCGCCACGGCCTGACGGCCGCCTTGGTCAGCGCCTGCCTGTCGGCCAAGGCCGCCGGCTACACCGCCACCCAGATCACCCCCGCGGGCGCGACGTCGTCCGACGCCTGGGACGTCAACAACGCCGGTCAGGTGGTGGGGTCGTACAGCTCCGCGGCGTTCACCTACTACCGCGGTTACGTCTGGAGCGGCGGTACCTTCACCACGCTGACCGGCCCGGCCGGCGCGCTGAGCACCAGCGCGCTGGGGGTGTCGGACACCGGCACCGTGGTCGGTGCCTACTACGACACCCAGGTCGTCGACGACACGGGCGCCCTGGTGCTGGGCAATTCCCACGGCTTCATCTACGAGGGTGGCACCTACACCGCCCTCAACGTGGCTGGCGCTCAGGCCACGGAGCTGCGCGGCGTGTCGCCCGATGGGCGCTTCATCACGGGTTACGCGACCCTTGACGACAGCACCTGGCGCGGCTTCGTGCTGGACCGCAGCACGAGCGGTGTCACGTGGCTGGGCAGCACCGTGCCCGGCGCGTTCACCATCGTCCAGGGGGTGAACAACCTCGGCCAGGTGGTGGGTGACGAACGGGTGCCCGCCGGCACCGGGCCGGTGACGCGCACGTCGTTCATCTACGACATCGGCTCGGGCGTTCGCACCGACCAGAACCTGCCGGGCGCCACCCGCACGGCCTACCGCGACATCAACGACGCCGGGCAGATCGCCGGCTTCCTGGTCGCGGGTGGGGCCAGCCAGGGCTTCGTGGGCACGCCGGCTTCCTTCCAGTCCTTCGCCTACGGCGCGCAGAACGACACCATCCTGGAAGGCATCAACAACGCGGGTTGGCTGGTCGGCCGCTACGTGGTGGACGCGGATGGCAACACCCAGGCCCTGCTGCTGACCCCGGTGCCCGAGCCGTCGGTCTGGCTGCTGTCGCTGGCCGGTTTCGGGGTGGTGGGCTGGCAGGTGCGCCGCCGCCGCGCTTGAGCGCCGGCCGGCATCGGCGACAATCCCCCCAAACCCATTGATGCGCAGGCCCCGATCCCGTCGGGGCCTGCGTTGTTTTTGTCTCGGAGCAGCGCCATGGCCCAGTATGTTTTCTCGATGAACCGTGTCAACAAGACGGTTCCCCCCAAGCGCCACATCCTCAAGGACATCTCGCTGTCCTTCTTTCCCGGCGCCAAGATCGGCGTGCTGGGCCTGAACGGCTCGGGCAAGTCCACGCTGCTGAAGATCATGGCCGGCGTCGACAAGGAGATCGAGGGTGAAGCCATCCCGATGCCCGGCATCAAGATCGGCTACCTCGAGCAGGAACCCAAGCTCAATGCCGAGCAGACGGTGCGTGAGGCGGTGGAAGAGGGCATCGGCGGCGTGCTGGCCGCCAAGAAGCGCCTGGACGAGGTCTATGCCGCCTACGCCGAGCCCGACGCCGACTTCGACGCGCTGGCCGCCGAGCAGGGCGAGCTCGAATCCATCATCGCCGCCGCCGGCTCCGAGAACACCGACCTGCAGCTCGAACTCGCCGCCGACGCGCTGAACCTGCCGCCCTGGGACGCCGTCATCGGCGTGCTCTCCGGCGGTGAAAAGCGCCGTGTCGCGCTGTGCCGCCTGCTGCTGTCCAAGCCCGACATGCTGCTGCTGGACGAACCTACCAACCACCTGGACGCCGAGTCGGTCGAGTGGCTGGAGCAGTTCCTGCAGCGCTTCCCCGGCACCGTGGTGGCCATCACCCACGATCGCTACTTCCTGGACAACGCCGCCGAGTGGATCCTCGAACTCGACCGCGGCCACGGCATTCCCTGGAAGGGCAACTACTCCGACTGGCTGGACCAGAAGGAACGCCGCCTGGAGCAGGAGCAAAAGAGCGAAGACGCCCGCGCCAAGGCGATGAAGGAAGAACTCAAGTGGGTTCGCTCCAACGCCAAGGGCCGCCAGGCCAAGAGCAAGGCGCGCCTGGCCCGCTTCGAGGAACTGAGCGACGTCGAATACCAGAAGCGCAACGAGACCAACGAGATCTTCATCCCCGTGGCCGAGCGCCTGGGCAATGAAGTCATCGAGTTCGAGAACGTCTCCAAGAGCTTCGGCGACCGCGTGCTGATCGACAACCTCAGCTTCAAGGTGCCCGCCGGCGCCATCGTCGGCATCATCGGCCCCAACGGTGCCGGCAAGTCGACGCTGTTCCGCATGATCCAGGGCGTGGAGCAGCCCGATTCCGGCACGGTCAAGATCGGCAAGACGGCCAAGCTGGCCTTCGTGGACCAGAGCCGCGCGAGCCTGGCCGCCGACAAGACCGTCTGGGAAGACGTCTCCGGCGGCCTGGACAACATCGTGGTGGGCAAGTTCGTCATGCCCAGCCGCGCCTACCTCGGCCGCTTCAACTTCAAGGGCAACGACCAGCAAAAGCTCGTCGGCGCGCTCTCCGGCGGTGAGCGCGGCCGCCTGCACCTGGCCAAGACCCTGGCGCAGGGCGGCAACGTGCTGATGCTGGACGAACCGTCCAACGACCTGGACGTCGAAACCCTGCGCGCGCTTGAAGAAGCGCTGCTGGAGTTTGCCGGCTCGGCCATGGTCATCAGCCACGACCGCTGGTTCCTGGACCGCATCTGCACGCACATCCTGGCCTGCGAAGGCGACTCGCAGTGGTTCTTCTTCGACGGCAACTTCCACGAGTACGAGGCCGACAAGAAGAAGCGCCTGGGCGAAGAAGGCGCGCGCCCCAAGCGCATGCGCTTCAAGCCCATCAAGTAAGGCCCGCGCCGGCGGGGCGCGGTTCACGGAATGTGAAACGCGCCTCGATCACCGACACAGTTCTTTACCGGGTGCCCAAAGATCCCACACAGGGCCCTCAGAAGATGACTGCACCCCAGTCCTTCAGGAGCCCGGTGATGACAACGTCCCGCACCCACAGTTTCTTCCGTATTGCCCTCGTGACCGCAGCGGTCGCCTTCGGCGGCGTTGCGGCCCACGCCCAGCCCGGCCCGGGTCATCGCGGCGGCCCTGGCGGCCCCGGCATGATGGCGGCCGGCGGCCTCTTCGGCGGTCACCTGGAGCACATGCTCGACGTCGTCAACGCGACGGACGCGCAGCGCACCCAGATCGAGAACATCTTCAAGGCCGCCCGCCAGGACCTCTCCGGCCAGCGCGACGCCGGCCGCAAGCTCCACGAGCAGCTCGCCACGCTCTACACGGCCACCAACATCGACGCCGCCGCCATCGAGGCCGTGCGCGTGCAGATGAGCGCCCAGCACGAAGCTGCCTCCAAGCGCATGAGCCAGGCCAGCATCGACGCCGCCCGTGTGCTGACGCCCGAGCAGCGCGCCAAGATCGCCGAGATCATGAAGAAGCGCCAGGCCCGCATGGCGGCCCGCCAGCCCGGTTGATTCGCCCTCGCACAGGAGTTCTGCGATGCTTGAGCCCCGTTCCACCGGCGCCGAGGCGCGCCGGATTCCTTTTTCTTCACTCGCCCCGGTGATGAGTAGCGCAAGACTGCTGTTGATTGACGACGATGCCCGCCTGACCGGCATGGTGGGCGACTACCTGCGAGCCGCCGGCTTCGAGGTGAGCACGGCCGGCACGCTGGCCGCAGCGCGCGAGGCCCTGGCCCATGGCCGCTTCGAGCTGCTGGTGTTGGACCTGATGCTGCCCGACGGCGACGGCCTGGACTTCTGCCGCTGGCTGCGGGGCGACCCGCGCTGGCGCCACCAGCCGGTGCTGATGCTCTCCGCCCGCGGTGAGCCCATGGACCGCATCCTGGGCCTGGAGCTGGGGGCCGACGACTACCTCGCCAAGCCCTTCGAGCCACGCGAGCTGCAGGCCCGCATCAAGGCGCTGCTGCGGCGCCTGGAGCCCAAGCTCGACGGTGACGAGGTGTTGCGCTTCGGGCGCCTGGAGATCGACCTGGCGGCCCGCGTGGCGCGGCTGGACGGCAAGATCTGCGACCTGACCAGCCACCAGTTCGACCTGCTCGTCGTGCTGGCGCAGAGCCCGGGCCGCGTGCTCAGCCGCGACCAGATCATGGACGCGCTCAAGGGCCACCCCCTGGAAGCCTTTGACCGCTCCATCGACGTGCACATCTCCCGCATCCGCGCCGTGATCGAGGACGACCCCAAGAACCCCCGCCGCGTGCTGACCGTGCGCGGCGCCGGCTACGTGTTCGCACGCAAGCAGGACGCCGACGCGGACGCGGCCTGACTTGAAATCCCTCTACGTCCGGATCTACCTGACGCTGGTGGCGTTGCTGCTGGCGTTCGCCTTCGGCTCGGCGTGGCTGTTCCAGCGCCACATCGAGCAGGAGCGCGGCAACGTCGAGACGGCGGCTGGCGAGCGGCTCAATGCCATGGCCGGGCTGCTCAAGCTTGCGCTGCCGCCGGCGAGCGCACCGCGCGAGGAACAGGCGGCCGTGTTTGCCGATTGGGGCCAGCGCCTGCGCATGCCGCTCGCGCTGGAAGACGCCAACGGCAAGCGCATCGCCACGACCCAGATGTTCGTGCGCCGGGCTGACGACCCCGGCGCCATCATCGTCAGCGCCAACCTCGGCGACGGGCGCAGCCTGGAGATGGTGCGCACCATTCGCCCGCCGGGCCCGCCCTTGGGTGCATCCGGGGCCCAGGCGTCAGCGGGTGCGGGTGGGCCTGCCGGCCCCGGCAACCCGTCGGCCCGCCCGCGTGTCGACGAAGGCCCCTGGGCCGGCCCCTGGCTGCACCGCCCGGTCTCGCCGGGCGCGCCAGCCGTCTCGACGCTCGCGGTGGTGCTCGTGGTGCTGTTCGTGGGCGTGGCGGCCGGGGCCTACCCGGTCGTGCGCCGGCTCACGCGCCGGCTGGAGGCGCTCAAGCGCGGCGTGGAGCAGTTCGGTGCCGGCCACCTGGGCCACCGCGTGGACGACGGCGGGCGGGATGAAGTCGCCGCGCTGGCCACCAGCTTCAACCAGGCCGCTGACCGCATCGAAACATTGCTGCGCTCCCACCAGACCCTGCTGGCCAATGCCAGCCACGAACTGCGCTCGCCGCTGGCGCGCCTGAAGATGGCCTTCGCCATGCTGGACGACGCCGCCCCCGCCCAGCGCCAGCGCCTGGCCCACGAGATCGACGTCAACATCGCCGAGCTCGACGCCCTCGTCGAGGAAGTGCTGCTGGCCAGCCGCCTGGAGGCGGGCAGCGCGGTGGGCGAGAAACACGCCGTCGAGCTGTTGGCTCTCGGTGCCGAGGAGGCCGCCCGCGCCGAGACGGCCTTCGAGCCCGAGACCGACAGCGCGCGGGTCGAAGGTGAAGAGCGGCTGCTGCGCCGCGCGCTGCGCAACCTGCTGGACAACGCCCGCCGCTACGGTGGGCCGGACGTCGAACTGGCCCTGCGGCCCGTGGCCGGCGGCTACGAGTTCGTCGTGGCCGACCGGGGCCCCGGCGTGCCGGCCGACCTGCGCGAGCGCATCTTCGAGCCCTTCTACCGCTTGCCCGGTCACGCCGAGATGGCCGGCGGCGTGGGCCTGGGCCTGAGCCTCGTGAAGCAGATCGCCGAGCGCCATGGCGGCCGCGTGAGCTGCCAGGCGCGCGAGGGCGGTGGCAGCCGCTTCGTGCTGTTCCTGCCCGCCACGGCCAAGGCCTGACGGCGACGGCCCGCCCCCCCGGCTGAAGGGGCAGAGCGTATACGTTTCGTATATGAATCGTATACAGTTGCGGCATGGGAATCGTCAAAATCTCCGACCCGATGCACGAGAGCCTGCGCATTGCAAGCCAGGCCTTGTCGCGCTCCATCAACGCCCAGGCCGAGCACTGGATGCGCATCGGCATGCTGGCCGAGCTGCACCCGCAGCTGAGCCACAGCGAGATCTGCCAGCTGCTGATCCGTGCCGAACAGGAGGGCGGCCTGGACCTCGCCGCGCTGACCGGCCGCGCCACGCCCGCGCAAGCCAAGGTGCGCGCATGAGCCGCAGCATCAAGATCCGCACGCCGGACGAGATCGCGCGTGCGCGCGAGGCCGGGCACCTGATCGCCGAGGTGCTGGCCATGCTCAAGCCCCACGTGGTGCCGGGCGTCAGCACGGCCGAGCTGGACGACCTGTGCCACGACTACATCGTGGGCACGCTCAAGTGCATCCCGTCCAACGTGGGCTACCACGGCTACCCGCGCACCGCCTGCATCTCGCCCAACCATGTCGTCTGCCACGGCATCCCGTCCAAGGACAAGCGCCTCAAGAAGGGTGACATCGTCAACGTGGACGTGACGCTCACCAAGGATGGCTGGTTCGGCGACAGCAGCCGCATGTTCATCGTCGGCGAGGCCAACGTGCTGGCGCGCCGCCTGGTGACGACGACCTACGAGGCCCTGCGCGCCGGCATCCGCCAGGTGCGCCCGGGCGCGACGCTGGGCGACGTGGGGCATGCCATCCAGCAGGTGGCGCACGCGGCCGGCTTCAGCGTCGTGCGCGAGTACGGCGGCCACGGCATCGGCGACGTCTACCACGACGAGCCGCACGTGAACCACTTCGGCCGCCCGGGCGAAGGCCTGCGGCTGCAGGAGGGGATGATCTTCACGATCGAGCCCATGATCAACGCCGGCGGCGCCGGCGTGCGCGAGCTGGCCGACGGCTGGACGGTGGTCACGCGCGACCATTCCCTGTCGGCGCAGTGGGAGCACATGGTGGCCGTGACGGCCGACGGCTTCGAGATCCTGACGCCCTGGCCCGACGGACTGGGCGACTACCCCGCCATCGACTGAGCGGCTTCAGCGGCTTCCGCGGCGACCGCAGGCCCTGCCGCCGACCCGGGCGCGTGTCAGGCCAGTGCCGTCATGCGTTCCACGAGCACGCAGTGCACCCAGCGCCGCGCGGCCACGTGCGCGGTCTGCACCAGCAGAAACTGCTCGGCGTCGGAGCTGTTGCTCTCGAACTCGAAGCCGCCGAGCTGCGCGCTGCAGTTCAGCGGCCGGCTCCAGACGCGCCGGACATCGGCGCAGAACAGCGGCACGCCTTCGTCTTCGCCCAGCAGCAGCCGCAACTCGTAGTGGTGGGCCTGCAGGGGCTCCTGCGCGCTGACGGCGATCTGCAGGCCGCCGCCGCTGAGGTTGACGACGACGCCGGCCCGGCCGACGGTCTCGCTCTCCGGCTTGATGACCCAGACGGGCAGTTGCTCGTTCGCATCGGGCACGAGGAAAAACTCGACCCGGGGAAAGCGGCGCTGGTCGGGCGTGGTCATGGCGGTTCCCTCCGGACAAGGGGTCAATGGCACATGACCGCAGAAGACCAGCGTCACGTGACGCCATGGTGAAGGCCAGCCTTCAGCGGCCTGGGCGGGCGTGTCAGCCCCGTGCGTCGAACTGCGTCACCGCCTCGGCCATGCTCTCCAGCGGCAGCACCTCGTCCACCGCGCCGAGCTTGATGGCTTCCATGGGCATGCCGAAGACCACGCAGCTGGCTTCGTCCTGCGCCAGCGTGCGCACGCCCAGGTCGTGCAGATGCTTCATGGCGCGCGCGCCGTCGTCGCCCATGCCGGTGAGCATGATGGCCAGCGCGTCGCCGTTCGTGTGCTCGCCCAGGCTGCGAAAGAGCACGTCCACCGACGGCTTGTGGCGGTTGACGGGCGGGCCGTCCAGCACCACGGCGAAGTACTGACCGCCGGCCTTGCGCAGCTTCATGTGCTTGCCGCCCGGGGCGATGAGCACCACGCCGCGTTCCAGCCGGTCGCCGTCGCGCGCCTCCTTGACCTGCATGGCGCACACGCCGTCCAGGCGCTGGGCGTACATGGCCGTGAACCGTTCGGGCATGTGCTGCACGATGGCGATGCCGGGCGCATCGGCCGGCAGCGAGCGCAGGATCTGCTCGATGGCCTGCGTGCCGCCCGTGGAGCTGCCGATGACGATGGGCTTGTTGACGGACAGCGCATGCAGGCCTGTCCCGGTACCGGTGCGTGCGACCGCGGCACCCGCAGGCGCCGCGGGGGCAGCTACCCTGGCCAGGCGCGGGCGCGAGGCGGCTGCGGCCTTCAGCGTGGAGAGCAGTTCGCGGCGCGAGTCTTCCAGGAACTGGCGCAGGCCCAGGCGTGGCTTGGCCACGACCGCCACGGCGCCGGCCACCAGGGCGTCCAGCGCGATGCGGCTGCCTTCGGTGCTCAGCGAGGAGCAGATGACCGTCGGGATGGGCGCCTCGGCCATCTGCTGGCGCAGGAAGGTCAGGCCGTCCATGCCCGGCATCTCGATGTCCAGCAGCAGCACGTCGGGCCGGCGCTTGCGGATCAGCGGCGCCGCGAGGATGGGGTTGGGCGCGCTGCCCGCCAGTTCGATGCCCGGGTCGCCCTGCAGCAGGGCCTGCATGGTCTGGCGGACGACGGCGGAGTCGTCGATGACGAAGACGCGGATCATGCAAGGCTCCGTTCGTTCAGCGGCAGGGGCGGGGCGTCGGGCCGGGGCGGCCGCGCCATGGAGACCGTCTCCACTTCGGGGTCGTCCGTGCCGACGGTCCAGCGCAGCTTGCGGTAGGCGTGCCCACCCAGGGCCACGCCGAGCACGCGGATGCCCTGCGCGTGCAGCGCGCCGAGCGCCCACTCGAAGTTCGCGGCGCCCACGTTGCCGTCGGACGGCGCATCGCCGATGCGGGTGGGGAACATGTTGCCGCCGCCGTAGACCCAGGCCAGGCACTGCTGCGGGTCGATGCCACGGGTGCGCAGAAGCCGGCCCATTTCCGCCAGGGCCGCATCGCCATAGGCCGTCTGGCGCGTGGGTGCGCTGCCGGGCCCGCCCGCATGCACGACGTGGCACATGGCGCCGACCGTGCGGCGCGGGTCGGTCAGCAGGATGGCGACACACGAGCCCAGCAGCGTCTCCAGGCTTTCGCCGCGGTCCACGCAGGCGACGTCACCTGGGTGCAGCGTCAGCCGGCCGAGCTTGAGCGGTTGGAGTCTCATTGGGCACGACCTTTGCGGTAGGCGCCGGGTGCGAGCACGGTCAGGGGCGTGTTGCAGGGCACGCGGCCCTCCGCCGTGCCCAGGAAGAACAGGCCGCCCGGGCGCAGCCGCGACAGCACGCGGTCGACGACGGCACTCTTGGTCGGCGGGTCGAAATAGATCAGCACGTTGCGCAGGAAGATCACATCGAACGGCCCGACCTCGTCCACCGGCGCGCACAGGTTGAGCTGGCCAAAGCGCACCTGGCGGCGCAGCGACTCGCACACCTGCACGAGACCTTCGCTCTCGCCTTCGCCCCGCAGGCAATAGCGCTTGAGGCGCCGGGCGTCCACTTCGCGCAGCCGCTCGGCCGGGTAGATGGCTTGCGTGGCGCTTTGCAGCACGCGTTCGCTGATGTCGGTGCCGAGCACGGACCAGTCCGCGCCAATGGTGCCCTGGGCCTGCAGGTCGGCCAGCAGCATGGCGGTGCTGTAGGCCTCGTCACCGAAGGACGAGGCCGCGCTCCAGACCTTGAGCTGCTGGGGCCGGGTGCGCTGCAGCTCGGCTTGCAGCAGGGCGAAGTGGGCGGGCTCGCGGAAGAAGTAGGTCTCGTTGGTCGTGAGCAGGTCCACGGCCATCTGGAACTCACCGCCGTCGTCCGGGCTCTCCAGCAGGGCCGCGTAATCGTCGAAGCCCTGCAGGCCCAGGTGCTGAACGCGGCTGGCGAGGCGCGAGCTCATCAGCGGCTTCTTGTTCGGCGTGAAGGACAGGCCGACGGCGGCGTGCATGAGCCCGGCGATGCGGCCGAAGCTGCGGTCAGAAAGTGGCGGCGTGGTCACGAGAGCTCCTCAGGCGGCCATGGAGAGCTGGCTGGCTTCGCACAGCGCGGCCATCTCGCCGATGTCGAACGCGCGCTCGGGGTCGAGCAGAACGACAAAGCGTTCGCCACGCTTGCCCATGCCGGCGATGAAGTCGCGCCGTGTGGCGCCACCGAACTGCGGCGCGGGCTCGATGTGCGCGGGGTCCAGCGAGATCACCTCGCTGACCGCGTCCACCATCAGCCCGAGCTCGATGCGCTCGCCGTCGCGGGTGGCATCGACGATGACGATGCACGTCTTCTTGCTGGGGCTGGCCGGGCCGCGGCCGAACCGCGCCTGCAGGTCGATCACCGGCACGACGGCGCCGCGCAGGTTGATGACGCCGCGCACGAAGTCGGGCATCAGGGGCACCGGCGTCATCGAGCCGTGCTGGATGATCTCGCGCACGGTCACGATGTCGATGGCATAGGGCTCGTTGCCCAGGGTGAAGCTCAGGAACTGGCGCGTTGCGCCAGCCGTTTCGGCGGTGGGAGTGCTCATGCCGGGCTCCGGGGTCAGAAGGGGCGGAAGTTGCCGTGCGTGCCGGTGGCCTGCGGGCGCAGCGCGCTGGCGCTGCTGCGCACGCCGGCGTTGCCGCGCATGGGCGAGTTGGGCGCGCGGCGCTCGACGAAGGGCTGGCCATCGTGGCGGGTGACCGTGGCGCCGCCACTGTCCCCGCGGGTGTTGAAGAAGGCGACGGACTGCTGCAGCTGCTCGGCCTGGCCGGAGAGTTCTTCCGACGTCGCGGCCAGTTCCTCGGAGGCGCTGGCGTTTTGCTGGGTGGCCTTGCTGAGCTGGCCCATGGCGCCGCCGATCTGGGTGACCGACTGGCTCTGCTCCTGCGAGGCTGCGGCAATCTCCTGCACCAGCTCGCTGGTCTTCTGGATGCTGGGCACGATCTCGTCGAGCAGCTTGCCGGCACGCTCGGCGGTGCTGACGCTGTTGCCGGCGAGGTCGCCGATCTCCTTGGCGGCCTCCTGGCTGCGCTCGGCGAGCTTGCGCACCTCGGCGGCCACGACGGCGAAGCCCTTGCCGTGCTCGCCGGCACGCGCGGCCTCGATGGCGGCGTTGAGTGCCAGCAGGTTGGTCTGGTAGGCGATGTCGTCGACGATGCTGATCTTCTGGGCGATCTGCTTCATGGCGGCCACGGTCTGCGTGACGGCGGCGCCGCCGTCGCTGGCCTCCTTGCTGGCCTTGGTGGCCATGCCGTCGGTGACGCGGGCGTTGTCGCTGTTCTGGCTGATGCTGGCCGAGATCAGGTCGATGGAGGCGGTGGTCTGCTCGACCGACGAGGCCTGCTCGCTGGCGGCCTGCGACAGGCTCTGGGCGGTGGCGCTGACCTGGCTGGCCGCACCGGTGAGCGCATCAGCGGCGCCGCGCACTTCTTCGATGATGCTGCTGAGCTTCTCGCAGGTGCTGTTGGCGTCGCTCTTGACCTGCGCAAACACGCCCTGCACGTCAGCCGTCATGCGCTGCGTGAGGTCGCCCGTGGCCAGTCCGCCGAACACGCGGACGACGTCTTCAACGATGGCGGCCAGCTTCTGCGACGTGAGGTTGGCATCGTCCTTGAGCTGGCCGAAAGTGCCGGCGTAGTCGCGTTCGATGCGCTGGGACAGATCGCCTTCGGCGAGTGCGCTGAACACCCGGCCGAGGTCGTTCAGGATGACGGCCGTGTTCTCCATCAGGGCGTTCACGCCTTCGCACAGCACCGCCACCGGGCCGGTCTTGCCTTCCAGCGCGATGCGCTGGGACAGATCACCGTTGCGCGCCGCGCCCGTGACCTGGCGGGCCTGCTCGACGGCATCGTCCAGCATGCGGGCCGCCTGGACCTGGGCGGTCACGTCGGTCGCGATCTTCACGACCTTGACGACGCGTCCCATCTCGTCCTTGACGGGGGCATACACGGCCTGGATCCAGACATCCAGGCCCGCCTTGCTGATGCGGCGATAGACGTCGCTCTGCGGCTTGCCCGTGTTCAGGTCGCGCCAGAACTGCGCGTAGGCCGGGCTCGACGCGAGGGCCGCGTCGCAGAACATGCGGTGGTGGCGCCCGGTGACTTCGTCCAGGTCGTAGCCCACCACGCGCAGGAAGTTCTCATTGGCGGTGAGTACCTGGCCTTCCAGGTCGAATTCGATGTAGGCATAGCTGCGGTCGATCGCCGCCAGGATGCCGCGCGCGTTCTGCCGCTCGATCTCCTGCTCGGTGATGTCGTAGCGCACGCCCAGGTATTTCATGGGCTTGCCGTTGTCGCCGAGGATGGGAGCGATGACGGCGTCGACGTAGTAAGGCGTGCCGTCCTTGGCGCGGTTCTTCACGACGCCGCGGAAGATCTCGCCGCGGCCGATGGTGGCCCACATCTGCTTGAACACCTCCTTGGGCATGTCGGGGTGGCGCGTGGTGTTGTGGCCATGGCCGATCAGCTCGTTGCGGTGGTACTTGGACACCTCCAGGAACTTCTCGTTGATGGACAGGATGTCGCCCTTCTTGTCGGCCTCCGAGACGATGCTGGTCACGTTCATGATGTCCGTGCGCACCTTGAGTTCGGCCTCGGCCGCTTTCAGCCGGGCCTGCAGCGCCTGCTGTTCGGCGTGCAGGCTGTCGCGGGCTTGCTCGGCGGCCAGGCGCGCCTGCTCGGCAGCGTGGCGGGCCTCTTCGGCAGCGTGGCGGGCCTCTTCGGCGGCGTCGATGCGGGTACCGGCCAGCAGTCGGACGAACCAGGGGGTGGCGGTGGAAGTCATGGGGTGTGCCTTGTTGTATTTGTGTGGGTTCAGAAGGGGCGGAAGTTGCCGTGCGTGCCGGTGGCGAGCGTGCGTGCGGCCGTGGACATGGGCTGTGACGCGGGCCGGATGCCACGCGCGGGCGAGTTCGCCGCGCGCCTCTCGACGACGCTGCCTTCGGCGATCTCGCTGAAGAACGACATCGACTGCTGCAGCTGGCTGGCCTGGCTGCTCAGCTCTTCGGCCGTGGCGGCCAGTTCCTCGGAGGCGCTGGCGTTCTGCTGGGTGGCCTTGCTGAGCTGGCCCATGGCGCCGCCGATCTGCGTGACCGACTGGCTCTGCTCCTGCGAGGCTGCGGCAATCTCCTGCACCAGCTCGCTGGTCTTCTGGATGCTGGGAACGATCTCGTCGAGCAGCTTGCCCGCACGCTCGGCGGTGCTGACGCTGTTGCCGGCGAGGTCGCCGATCTCCTTGGCGGCCTCCTGGCTGCGCTCGGCGAGCTTGCGCACCTCGGCGGCCACGACGGCGAAGCCCTTGCCGTGCTCGCCGGCGCGCGCGGCCTCGATGGCGGCGTTGAGTGCCAGCAGGTTGGTCTGGTAGGCGATGTCGTCGACGATGCTGATCTTCTGGGCGATCTGCTTCATGGCAGCCACGGTTTGTGTGACGGCGGTGCCGCCGTCGGTGGCTTCCTTGCTGGCCTTGGTGGCCATGCCGTCGGTCACTCGCGCGTTGTCGCTGTTCTGGCTGATGCTGGCCGAGATGGAGTCGATGGAGGCGGTGGTCTCCTCCACCGACGAGGCCTGCTCGCTGGCGGCCTGCGACAGGCTCTGGGCGGTGGCGCTGACCTGGCTGGCTGCGCCGGTGAGGGCGTCTGCGGCGCCGCGCACCTCGTTGATCACGGCGGCGAGCTTCTCGCTCGTCTGGTTGGCGTCGTCACGCAGCTGGCCGAAGACGCCGGCATAGTCGCGGACGATGCGCTGGGACAGGTCGCCCGAGGACAGCGCAGAGAACACGCGGCCGACGTCGTCGAAGATGACGGCCGTGGTTTCCATCATGGCGTTGACGCCCTCGCACAGTTGCGCAACGGGGCCCGTCTTGCCCTCCAGGGAGATGCGCTGCGTCAGGTCGCCGTCACGGGCTGCGCCGGTCACGCGCTGGGCCTCGTTCACGGCGTCCTCGAGCATGCGGGCGGCGCGCACCTGGGCGCTGACGTCCGTGGCGATCTTCACCACCTTCACCACGCGGCCCAGTTCGTCCTTCACCGGGGCGTACACGGCCTGGATCCAGACGTCCTGGCCTGACTTCGAGACCCGGCGGAAGAGGTCGTTTTGCGGCTGGCCGGCGTTGAGGTCGCGCCAGAAGTCGGCATAGGCCGGGCTGGCCGTCAGCGCGGGGTCGCAGAACATTCGGTGGTGGCGGCCCTTGACCTCATCGAGCGAGTAGCCGAGCGTGCGCAGGAAGTTGCCGTTGGCGTGCAGCACGTGGCCGCTCAGGTCGAACTCGATGTAGGCGTAGCTGGCATCGACCGCGGCGAGGATGCCCATCGCGTTCTGGCGCTCCAGCTCCTGGCGGGTGATGTCATAGCGCACGCTGATGTGCTTAACCGGCTTGCCATCCTCGCCGCGGACGGGGGCGATGACGGCATCGACGTAGTACGCCGAGCCGTCCTTGGCGCGGTGCTTGACCATGCCGCGATAGATGTCGCCGCGGCCGACCGTGGACGCCATCTGCTCGGTGACTTCGCGCGGCGTGTCCGGGTGGCGGGTCGTGGCCTCACCGTGGCCGACGAGCTCGTGGCGGCCGTACTTGGACACCTCGATGAACTTCTCGTTGACCTCCAGCAGGTTCCCGTGCAGGTCGGCCTCCGAGACGATGCTGGTGAGGTTCATGATGTCGTTGCGGGCCTTCAGCTCGGCCTGCGCCTGTTGCAGGCGAGCCTCGGCGAGGGCTTGGGCGGCTTGTGCTTCACGCAGTGCCTTGCCGGCCAGCAGGCGGGCGATCCAGGAGGGGGTGGTCATGGCAATGTCCTTCCGTGCGGGGGATTTCGGGTGGGGGCTCAGGCGGTGATGCGCTCGGCGGTGGAGTCGGCGTTCGGGCGGCGCTCGGGCACTTCGGCAGCGAGCTGCCCGAGGGCCTGGACATCGAAGATCAACGCCACTTCGCCATTGCCGAGAATGGAAGAGCCGGCCATGCCGCGCAGGCTGCGCAGCAGGCGACCCAGGGGCTTGATGACGGTCTGGTGCTGGCCGAGCAGGGCGTCCACGAGCACGCCGAAGCGGCTGTGGCCGGCCTTGAGAACGACGATGCTGCCGCGGGCAACCGCTGGGCCGTCGATGCCGTAGAGGTTGCGCAGGCTGACGACCGGGAGCACCTGGCCGCGCAGTTCCACGACACCGCGACCGCGCTCGTCCAGCGTCGCTTCGCTGGCCCGGCCTTCGATGACTTCGACGACCGCGTCCAGCGGGAAGATGAAGCGCGAGGCACCGACGCCGACGAGGAAGCCGTCGATGATGGCCAGCGTGAGCGGCAGGCGGATCTCGATGCACGAGCCCTGGCCCTCGACGCTGTCCAGCAGCACGCTGCCGCGCAGGGCCTCGATGTTGCTGCGCACGACATCCATGCCCACGCCGCGGCCGCTGAGGTTGGTGACGGTCGCTGCAGTGGAGAAGCCGGGCTCGAAGATGAGCCGCAGGATGGCGGCGTCGTCCGGCACCGTGCCGGGCTCGACGAGTCCGCGGTCCCAGGCACGGGCGAGCACCTTGCTGCGCTGGATGCCGCGCCCGTCGTCGGTGATGCGGATGACGATGCTGCCGGCCTCGTGGTGGGCCGAGAGCGTGAGCCGGCCTTGCGCGGGCTTGCCGGCGGCTTCGCGCTCGGCGGGCGTCTCCAGCCCGTGGTCCAGGCCGTTGCGCACCAGGTGCATGAGCGGGTCGGCGATGCGCTCGACGACGCTCTTGTCGAGCTCGGTGTCGCCGCCCACGATGTCCAGCTGCACGCTCTTGCCCAGTTCGGCGGCGGTGTCGCGCACCACGCGGCGAAAGCGCGAGAAGGTTTCGCCGATGGGCACCATGCGCAGCTGCAGCGTGCCGTTGCGGATCTCCTCGATCAGGCGGCTGATCTGGCCGTTGGCCTCGATCAACGGCCGCTGCTGGGTCTGGCGTGCCAGCAGCTCGGCACCGGCGCCCGCGATGACGAGCTCGCCGAGCAGGTTGATGACGGCGTCCAGGCGATGGGCCTGCACGCGGATGAAGCGCTGGTCGTCGCCCGCCGATGCGCCGGGCTCCGTGCGGCGCTGCTCGCGCTGCTTGCGCAACGCGGCGTCCACGACCTGCGGCGCCAGGCCCGTCTGCTCGGTCAGCAGCTCGCCCAGCAGGGCGGCCTCACCCACGGCCGCGGCGGCCAGTTGGCTGCGCAGGCCCTGCTGCAGCTGCGCGGGGCTGATGGCGCCGGCGGCGACGAGGATCTCGCCCAGCCGCGGGTTGCCGGGCATGGCGTCGATCAGGTCGGCGAACTGCGCGGCGGTGGCGCCAGGGTTGAGCACGTGCAGCTGGCAGTCCTCGCGCACGAAGCTGAAGGCGTCCTCGATCTGCGCGCGGCTCGCCTCGGTCTGGAGGCTGAAGATGAAGCCGAGGTGGCAGCTCTCGGGGTCGAGCTCGTCCAGGGGCGGCACGCCGCCGACGTCGCACACCAGGTGCGGCATGTCGCCCAGGCCGCGCACATAGTTGAGCACCGCCAGGGGGTCCATGCCGTTGCGGAACACGTCCGCGCCGAACGCCACCGACACATGCCAGGGGCGCTGGGACGTCTGCGGCACCGGCTTGGCGCCGGCGGTATCCACGGCGGGCGCGGTGGGCGCCACGCCGGCGGCGGCCTGCAGTTCCAGCACGAGGGCGCCGCGCTGGGCGGCGGCAGCCTCGTCGACCGGCTGGCCGCCGGCCTCGGCGACGAGGGCGCGGATCTGGTCGTTGCAGCGCAGCAGCAGGGTGCTGAGCGCCGGCGTCAGGGCCACCTGGCCCTCGCGAAGCCGCTGCAGCAGGGTCTCGACGTGGTGGGTGAAGTCCACCACCGCATCCAGCCCGAAGAGGCCGGCGGAGCCCTTGACGGTATGCGCGCAGCGGAAGAGGGCGTTGAGCAGTTCGGCGTCGCCCGGCTGGCCTTCGAGCTGCAGCAGCAGCGCTTCCAGGCCTTCGATCTGTTCCTCGGCCTCGCTCAGGAAGGCGGGCAGGGCTTCGGCGATGAAGTCGATGTCGTTCGTCATGCGGCCTCCGGCGTCGCACCGTGTTGCAGTTCGGCCAGCCAGCCGGCCAGTCCCAGGGCAGTGCACGCCTCGCGCAGCGGGCGGCTCGGGGCGTGCAGGTGCAGGGTGCAGCCGCGCGCGGCCAGGCAGCGCTGCAGGGCGATGAGCAGCTGCACGCCGGCACCGTCGACCTGGTCGACCGCGGTGCCGTCGGCCCGGGCGTCCTGGTGCTCGACGCCATCGCGACGCGCCCAGGCCAGCCACTGCGGGTGCAGCTCGGCGGCGGTGTAGATGCTCAGTTCAGCGGGGAGGTGCAGGGTGTCCATCGGAGGCTCCCTCGGGCTCAGGCCAGCACCAGCTTGGACACGGCGTCCAGCAGCTGCGGCGGGTTGAAGGGCTTGACGATCCAGGCCTTGGCGCCCGCCTGGCGGCCGCGGTTCTTGGCGTCTTCCTCGCCTTCCGTCGTGAGCATCACGACGGGGATGAAGCGGTGCCGCGGGTGCTGCTTGATCTGCGTGACGAACGTGATGCCGTCCATGTTGGGCATGTTCACGTCGCAGACGATGAGGTGCACCTTGGGCGCCTTGCCCAGGGCATCCAGGGCCGCCAGGCCGTCCCCGGCTTCCAGCACGTCATAGCCCGCACGGGTCAGGGCCAGCCGCACGACGGTGCGCAGGGAGGTGGAGTCGTCGACGATCAGGATGGTCTTGGCCATGGGCGTCCTCAGAAGAAGGTGGTCTCGATGTGCGTGGCCGCAGCGGATGTGGCGGCGGGGTTGGGCTGGCCGTGGGTGACGGCGCGTTGCTCTGCGGTCGTGTAGCCGGCGGCAAGCAGGGCCTGCCAGGCGTGGGTGTCGGGCGCTTCGCCGGTGCTTGCGGCGTCTTGCAGCGCGGCGCTGGCATCGGCCATGGAGGTGCGCAGCTGGTCCAGGATCTGGTGCACGCGGTCCTGGAACTGGAAGGCCATCAGCAATTGCTCCACCTGCGCCTTGACGATCTCGCCCTGGGCGCTCTGGTCGGCGCTGCGCTGCTGCAGCTCGGCGACGGCCGCATTGACCTGGCCGACCACCTGGCTCACCGTCTGCTCCGACGACTGGATGGCTTCGGTGTCGCGTTCGGCGGTGCGGGTGGCATGCTGCAGGGCCTTTTGCATCTGCTCGTTGAACTCGGTCACCTGGCTGCCGATGCGCCGGCCGGTTTCGCCCGACTCGGCGGACAGCCGGCGCACCTCGCTCGCGACCACCGCGAAGCCCCGGCCGGCCGGGCCCGCGCGTGCTGCCTCGATGGCGGCGTTGATGGAGAGCAGGTTGGTGTGGCGCGCAAGGCTGGAGACGTCTTCGGCCATGCCATGCAGGCGACCGGACGCCTCGCCGAGGGTGCGCACCGTGCCCAGCACCTCGTTGCGCGACTGCACGAAGCCGTTGAACTGGTCGAGCAGGCCGCGCAGCTGTTCGTCGCACTGGGCGAGCATGGCCAGCCGGGCCGTCTGCTCGCCGTCCTGGCCGTCTTGGCCGACCTGGCCGGTGGGACCGATGAGGCCGTCGAGCTGCTGCAGGATGTCGCCGAAGGAGCCCAGCATCTGCTCCACGGCATCGCGCAGCTGGGTTTGTGCGGTGGTGAGGTGGGTCGCCCAGGTGCGGGCGGCCTCGTCCAGCCGGCCAGCGAGGGCTTGATTCAGCGCGTCGGTGCCGGGCTTGGGGGCGCCACCCGGTGAGGTACGCAGCTGCCACACCGCCAGCACCGCGGCCAGCGCCCAAAGCACCCAGGCCGCGACCATGCCGCCCGCCAGCAGCGCGGCACCGGCCAGCGCCCAGGCGGCGCCTGCCGTGGCCCGCGGCCAGCGGCGGGTGACGGGCACCGGGCGCGTCGCCTGGGAGGCAGCGTGTGTTGACGAAAATGCTGGTTTGATCATTTGTGAAGCCGGCTTCAGGTGCTTGCTGCGGGTTTTTGCGGGCTGACTCGGTGAATCTGCTTCCGTTTGAATCGTTGATATCAATTTTGCCAAATCGAGCGATGAGGTAAAGGCTTTTGGGCCGGGCGGGCGAGCGGCGGCTCGGTTTGTGCGCACTAGTTCGCACTCGTTGGGCGTCGGAGCACGCTCGCCGCGCGCTGCGGGCAGGGCTGCGGTGCCTGACGCAAGTCATGGGGTTGCGCGGCATCCGGCACGGACGGCTTCGGCCGACACCGGCACGGCGGGGCGCCCCTCGCTACGATCCCCGCCACAAGAAACAAAGCAAAAAGATTGCGCTTTCATGACGCGGGCCGACAGCTTCTGGGATCGATTGCGACGGACCTTCGAGCTGTACGCCGAGGGTGACGTCGAGTCCGCCCGCATCCGCGCCGAGCACCTGGCACAGCTGTCTCGGCTGACGCCGCTGCTGATGGCGGCCAACCTGATCTCGGCGAGCCTGGTGTGCCTGGCGGTGGGCACCGCGGGCGGCGCCTGGCTGGTGGGTTGGGTCGCCGGGCTGGGCCTGGTGGCGGCCGGCGGCCTGTGGAGTTGGTGGAAGGGCCGTGGGCGGCGCCCCGGCAAGGTGTCGGTCAAGGGCTACCGCAACGGCACCTGGCATGCCGCCGTGCTGGGCGCGTGCTGGGGTCTGGCGGCGGCGTTGTGGTTTGCACCGGCTGCGGCTGCGGAACGTGTGCTGATCGCCACGCTCGTCACCGGCATGCTGGGCGCCGGTGCCTTCGCCCTGGCCATGCTGCCCTGGGCGAGCCTGGTCTACATCTGGCTCATCGTGGCCGGTGCCCTCGTGGCGCTGTGGCAAGCCGGCGGGACCATCTACCTGGCCGTGGCCGTCCTGCTGCTGAGTTATGCCGCGGTCGTGTCGTTCGCGGCGCTGGCGCTGGCCCGGCAGTCGACGGCGCTGCTGCGCGCCCGCTACCAGCACGCTCGCCAGCAACAGGTCGTGTCACTGCTGCTGCGCGACTTTGAGGAGAACGCCAGCGACGCGCTCTGGGAAACCGACGCCAAGGGCCACCTCGTGCACCGGTCCGCCCGGCTGGCCAGCCTGATGGGCGTGCCGACCGAGCGCCTCGGGGAGGTGAGGCTGCCGCAGTGGTTTGCCAGCCGCTCGCACGAGGCCGGGCCTGTGCTGGCGGCGTGGGCGCTGGGGCGGCCCTTTCGCGACTTGAAACTGCAGATCGGCCGTGGCGAGCAGGCGCGCTGGTGGGCCATCAGCGCCAAGCCGATCGCCATTGGCGAGAGTTCCACGGGCGGCGCCTGGCGTGGGGTCATCGCCGACATCACCGAGGCCCAGCGCTTCGAGAACCAGCTGCGCATGCAGGCCGAGCAGGATGCACTGACTGGCCTGGCCAACCGCCGCGCGCTGATGAACGCTGCCCAGGCCGCCATGGCGCTGGGGCGCCCGGGCTGGCTGCTGTCCATCGACCTGGATCACTTCAAGGTGGTCAATGACAGCTCGGGCCACTCCGCGGGTGACGAGGTGCTGCGCGTCGTCGCCGGTCGCCTCATGGCCCTGGCGGAAGAGGGCGACTTGATCGGGCGCCTGGGCGGCGACGAGTTCGCGATGCTGCGACTGGGCGAAACGCCCCGGCGCGCGCCGCAGGCCATGGCCGCCCTCATCATCGACAAGCTCAGCGAACCCATCGAGGTGGGCCCGAAGCGGCTGCACGTGGGCGCCAGCGTGGGCCTGGCGAGGCTGGATGCGGGCATAGCCAACGTCGAAGACCTGATGGTCAATGCCGACCTGGCCCTGTACGACGCCAAACGCTCCGGCCGCGGCCGCAGCGTGGTCTATGCCAGCTCGCTCGGCGCCGCCAGCCGGCGCATGCACACCGTGGAGCAGGCCCTGCGCGAGGGCCTGGCGCAGGGGCAGTTCGAGCTGCACTTCCAGCCCAAGGTCGACGCCCGCACCCTGCAGGCCCTCGGCGTGGAGGCGCTGATGCGCTGGGAGCACCCGACGCTGGGCTCCATCTCCCCGGGCGAGTTCATCCCGGCAGCCGAGCGCTGCGGGCTCATCCACGAGCTCGGCGTGCTGGCGCTGCAGCAGGCCTGCCTGGCCGCGCGCGAGCTGTCCTCGCTGAACGTGGCAGTGAACGTGTCACCGCTGCAGCTGATGGAGCCGGCCTTCGTGGACAGCGTGGAGCAGATCCTGCGCCGCGGCGGCATCGCGCCACAGTTGCTGCACCTGGAAGTGACCGAGTCGCTGATGCTCGAGGACGCGCCGGCCGCGCTCAAGCGCCTGCACGCGCTGCGCGACCTTGGCGTGCAGGTGGCGCTGGATGACTTTGGGACGGGCTTCTCCTCGCTGGCCTACCTGCGCGCCTTCCCCTTCCACACGCTGAAGATCGACCGCTCTTTCGTGCGTTCGCTCACCGAGCACGCAGATGCGCGCGCCATCGTGCACACCATCGTGCAGATGGCGGGCGTGCTGGGCATGCGCACGGTGGCCGAGGGCGTGGAGACCGACCGCGAGCTGGCCGTCATCCGCGCCATCCGCTGCGACGAGGTGCAGGGTTACCTGGTGGCTCGCCCCATGCCCCTGCCCAAGTTGCGCGACTGGCTGGCCGGCCGGCCCGTGACGGGCCCGGTCGATGAGGTGGACTCGCGCATCTTGCCGTGGCGCACCACCCACCTCTCGGCCCCGCCGACGACGATGTTCGGCGGCGACGTCTGACGGGCGCAGCCGCGCGCTTCCATTCCCCGTTTCACACGGCCTGTCGCTCTGCCTCAGGCCGATTTGCTTTGCGCGAACACTCGGTTTGCGCGCCGGGAAGGCATCGCTTCACTTCGTAAAAAGGATACAAAGTGTCCACAATGTGGTTCAGAATGACCAGACTGACCCACTTTGGAGGAATCAAGTCATGCGTTGGATGAATCGAACCGGTTCACCGGGCAACAGGTTGAATCTGCTGATATCACCGCTGCTGGCCCTGGCGCTGGGCGCGGGCGCGGCGAATGCGCAGTTGAACAACGTCGAGCCAGCCTTGGGCGAATCTGTGGTCTTTATTGCTCCAAAAGCTGCCGGGCAGCCGCAACTCGAGGTGTCGCTGTTCAGCAGCCCCAACCCTGAACTCGCCCGGCCGCTGGTGGTGCTCAACCACGGCATGGCCCCGGGTGGCCCGCGCTGGAACCCGCGCTACCGGCCGGACACCTTGATCCGCTACTTCACGTCGCGCGGCTACGTGGTGGCTGCGCCCATGCGCGCCGGCTACGCCGATTCCAGCGGTGTGCCGAACGACCCGTACTGCGCCGCGACCTACGACTTCGCACAGAGGGAAGCCGAGAGCGTCCGCCAGGCCGTGGACTACCTGGTCGCGCAACCGGGCTTGCGCGTTGACCCAAAGCGTGTGGTCGTGGTTGGGCATTCGGCGGGCGGGCTCGCCTCGTTGGCCTACGCCGCACGGCCGGCAGCCGGCGTGCGAGGCGTCATCAACCTGGCCGGCGGCTGGCGCGCCTCCGCCAATGTGGGCTGGTGTGACTGGAGTGCACGCGCCGCGAGCGCTTGGCAGCGCCTGGGCCTGCAGGTGCGGGTGCCGAGCCTGTGGCAGTACGCGAGCAACGACACCGACTTCTTCCCGAGCAACCTCGCGCGCAATTGGGTCCAGGCCTATGCCAGTGGCGGCGCGCCCGTCACCTTCGTCTCTCTGGACAACGTGGACACCCGCCGCGTGGCGGCCCACGTGCTCTGGGAGGACCAGCCGAACATGGATCGCGCGGCGCCCGACCTGGACCGGTTCCTCGTCTCGCTGGGGCTGCCTGCCGCTCCGCTGTGGGCCTCGCCCCAGGGCGGCAATGACCCCTGGCCGGCGGGCAGCTCGCCCTCGCAGCTGTCCGACCTGACGGCCGCCTCGACGCTGCCGATGCCGGCCTCCACCAGCGCGCAGCAAGGGTTCGAGGACTTCAAGCGCCTGCCACAGCGGCCCCGGGCCTTCGTGATGTCGCTGGACGGCAACTGGTTCTTCTATCGCTCCGGGAGTTTTCGCCCGGCCAACGAGATGCTGCGCACCTGCCGGCAGGCCGCCAACATGCCCTGCCGCGTGATCGCCCAGGGAGAGAAGATGGCCTACCCGCTCAACTTGACGGAGCCCAACGACACGCCCTGACCAGGGTCAGGCCGCTCCCGGCGCCGGTGCTTCGCCGGTGCCGGCGGCGGCGCCCGGGCCCATCAGGCCCGGGTCCTGGTGGCCGTCGGCCTGGTAGGTGCCGAAGCCCACCATGATGCGTCGCGACGCACCCTCGCGATGGCCGTCCAGCGCCTCGCGCTCCACCACCAGCCGGTTCAGCCGGTTCATCAGCTGAACGCCTTCGCGCTGTGCGGTCGAGCAGATCAGGTGGGCCGATTCCTCGGTCAGCCGATGCCCATAGACCACGTTGAAGCCGAAGCCCGGGATGGGCTGTTCGTGCAGGTAGACCTGGTCGAAACCGTTGAGCAGGTCGGCCACCATCTCGCTGAGCAGCAGTCCGGTGCCCGCGGCACCTTCGACGACGCCGGTGGAGCGCCGCTGCACCAGCACCACGCGGTCATGCTCGTCCAGCGCGACGAAGCCCTTGCGCAGCCATTCATCGAGCAGCGCGCGGGCACGGATGTCCTTGTTGACGCGCTCCACCAGCGCCTCGAACGAGCGGGCGCCGCCCTGGCGCTGGGTGCGGGGCAGGGGAAGCATGTCGCCGTTGGCGTCCATGAAGTCCAGCGACGAGGTCCAGGCGTCCAGCACCAGGCGCTCGATGCTCGGGCGCGGGGCGGGCGGGGCGTCGGCACTCTCGCGCAGGGCGCGCACCTCACGGCGCGGCAGGCCGGTGAGCAGGCTCACGCGGCTGTCGGAGTTGGGCTTGCCCTTGACGGGCTCGAACTCCGTGGCGACCTCGAAGTAGACCGATCGCAGCAGCTTGCAGAAGGCCTGGTAGGTGATGCCGCTGGAGATGGCGATGCGCACCAGTCGGCGGAGCAGGTAGCGCAGCAGGGGCGAGAAATCGAAGTGCATGCAAGGGCCGCCGAGCGGGGCGGGCAGGGGTGGCGGGGCCAGCCCCCATTCTGGCCCGCCACCACGGCGGCGGGTCAGGTGGTCGCCCCAGGGTCAGAACGTGTGCCGTGCCGACACCGCCAGCTGCCGGCCCGCGGGCGAGTACCAGTAGGTGTTGCCCGTCGGCGCGGTCGGGGTGAACGGCATGCGGGCGTTGGTGACGTTGAGCAGGTTCACGCGCACCGTCCAGTCCTTGCCGGCGCTGTAGGCCGCCGCCAGGTCCAGCGTCGTGTAAGGCGCAACGTTGCAACTGCCCAGGTAGCGCGTGCCGGTGCAGGTCTGGCCCGCCTGCGTCGACGCGAAACCCGACAGATGGTTGATCGCGGCGTTGAGGTCCCACGGGCCGGGCGACCAGCCGAAGTTGACGCTGCCGCGCAGGCGCGGGTTGCCGAGTGTTCCGGTGCGGACCTCCCATGCGGCGTCCAGCGTGCTCTGCACGCGGAAGCGGTCCACGTAGGTCATGTCCACCCGGACCCGCAGCGGCGCCGTGCCCGGCAGCGGCAGGCGGGAGTCGAGCGTCACGTCGACGCCGCGCACTTGCGTGCGGCCCTGGTTCAGGTAGAGCTGGTCCACCGTCGAGATGCGGCCTGCAATGGACTGGCCGGGCACGCTCTCGGTGTCCAGCGGCAGGCGGTGCACGCGGCCGGCGTACAGCGGGTTGCTGCTGCCCTCGTTGTCGATCAGCAGCTGCTGGTCGACGAAGGTGATCTCGTTCTTGCGACGGAACTCCCAGTAGTCGACCGTGAGCGTCATGTCGCGCAGCGGCTCGGCCACGAGGCCCAGCGCATAGGCGGTGGAGCGCTCGGGCTTGAGGTCCTTGTTGGCCTTCACGACGCCGCTGTTGTTGTAGCCGTCGCAGTCCACGTTGAACTGGCCGCAGCGCAGCGGGTCGAAGTCCACGGACGAGAACAGCGGCGTGTCGGAGCTGGCGGATTCGTTGAGGGACGGCGCCCGAAAGCCGCGCGACACGCTGCCGCGCAGCTTGAGCTGCCGCACGGGCGTCCACGCGACTGCCAGCTTGGGTGTGACGGAGGAGCCGTAGTCGGAGTAGTGGTCCGCGCGCAGCGCGAGCTGCGACTGCAGCGTCTTGGTGAAGGGCAGGCTCAGTTCGGTGAAGGCGGACATCACGTTGCGGCTGCCCTCGGTGCGGCCGGCCACCTGCAGGTACACACCGCCCGAGTAGATGCGGTCGTCCGGGTGGTAGTTGCGCTCTTCATGGCGCGCCTCGGCACCCGCGGCCACCGCGATCGGGCCACCGGGCAGCCGGCCGATCTCGCCGCTGACCTTGGCATCCACCATGGTGAACGAAGCGCGGCCGTGGTCGATCGGGTTGATGCGCAATTGCGCCGCCGTGACCTTGCCCTGGCTCGGGTGCTCGAAGTCGTAGGTGCCGTTGAGCACCGCATCGCGCAGCACGGGCAGGCTGATTCGATTCAGGTAGGACACCTCGGCCGTGTCCTGCGCATGCATGAGGGCGGTCTCCCACTCCCAGCCGCTTGTTGCGCCGCGCACGCCCACGAGCAGGCGACCCGACTGGTTGGTGACGTCGATGCCCTGCTTGCCCACGTCGGCAAACGAGTAGGTGATGCCGGCGGGTTGGCCGGGGAAGGGGTTGTTCGGGTGGCCCGCCGGCAGGTACTGCGGCACGAAGGCGACGCCGCCATCGCGGCCGTTGGGCGTGGCGCCAAGGCCTGCGCCGAAAGGCACCGCCCAGTCGCGCTGGTGGTTGGTGAGCCGGTTCAGCGACAGCTCGCCGAACAACGACGTGCCGCCCCCCAGCGCCAGCTCTGCACGGCTGAAGACGGCTGTGCGCTGCTGCGGCGAGACGTACTGCGCCGCGTCCGTCCAGTAGCTGTAGCCGCACAGGTTCAGGGCCGGGGTGAAGGTGCTGTTGAACGCCCAGCGCTGGTCGGCGGGGCAGTTGGGCGACGAGCGGCCACTGCGAGTGTTCACGAAGGAGGCGCCCGACTGGTCATCGAACGACACGCCGCCGTAGTAGTTCGGTGTCGGTGAGAAGCGGCTCGTGCCGGGCCGGCCCGTGTAGTAGAACGAGGTGTCGCGGTGGCGGGGGTCGATCACGCGGTCTGCGACGTCGCGCAGCATCACCTCGTCGCGGTGAAACAGGTCCAGCGTGGCCATCCAGTTCCAGCCATCACGCATCAGGTCGCCGCGGCCCACGGTCACCGCGGCAGATTGCGTGCCGAAGCCGCCATCGACGCTTGTGCGCATCTGCGCACCGGCCTCGGCGCCTTGGAAGTCGCTGCGCAGGATCAGGTTGACGACGCCCGCCATCGCGTCCGAGCCATAGATGGCCGATGCGCCGTCCTTCAGCACCTCGATGCGCTGGATGGCTGCACTCGGAATGGCGTCGATGTTGACGAAGTTGGTCCGCCCGTTGTTGATATCGGGCACGCTGTAGGGCACCACGCGCCGGCCGTTGACCAGCACGAGCGTGGCCGTAGGCCCAAGGCTGCGCAGCGAGATGCCGGCCGCGCCGTAGGCGAAGCTGTTGAAGGAGTTGGCGTCGGTCAAGCCGTTGGCGCCATTGGCCGAGAGGGTCTGCAGCACCTCCGTCACCGAGGCTTTCCCGCTGCGCCGGATGTCCTCGGCGGTGATGACCTGCACCGGCAGGGCGGTTTCCGCGTCCACGCGGCGGATGTTGGAGCCCGTCACCAGGATGCGTTCCAGCTTGGCGGGCTCGGCGGCTTCGGTGCCTGGACTCGGGGCCTGAGCCTGGGCTTGAGCCAGGTGGCAGCACAGCGCTGCGGCCAGCGCCAAGCCGTGTCGAGGAATTCGGCACCCGTGATTGCGATTCATGACTTGCCCTCCGCGCCCCTGGGCGCTCCACCGTGGCAGCACGACCCCCACCCCAGGGGTCAATGAGACAAACTGTCCACGCTTTTGGGAAGTGTGAGACGAAATGTCCACTCCGCGTGGCGGGAGGAACCCTAGGGGCCGGGAGGCTTCGTCAAAAGGAGGAGGTGCGGCGAATCGACCCGGGCGAGGGCGACAACAATGGTGCGTGCTGAAAAGAAAACCGCCCCGGGGTGGGGCGGTTGTCTCGTGCGGGTATCAGGGGTGGTGCGAACGGGCGCATCAGGCACCCCTCAGCGATTCGTGTGATACGAATCGTCCACGTTGCGGGGCTGCAACGTTGTCGATCAAACGGCCAGCAGGTCCACTTCGAACAGCAGCGTGGCGTTCGGCGGAATGACGCCGCCGGCCCCGTGGGCGCCATAGCCCAGCTCCGGCGGCAGCACGAGCATGCGCGTGCCACCCACCTTCATGCCTTGCACGCCTTCGTCCCAGCCCTGGATGACCTCGCCGCCGCCCAGGCGGAACTTGAACGGCTGGCCGCGGTCCTTGCTGGAATCGAACTTCTTGCCGCGCAGGCCGTCCTTGTAGAGCCAGCCCGTGTAGTGCACCGACACGCGTTGGCCCTTGGCCGCTTCGGCGCCGTCGCCGACGACGCGGTCCTCGTACTGCAGGCCGCTGGAGGTGGTGTGCAGGTTGAGCTCGACGGGCTCGGGGCCGCCGGCCAGGCCGAGCAGCTCGACCTCGAAGCACAGCGTGGCGTTGGGCGGGATGACGCCACCCGCACCGCGCGCGCCGTAGCCCAGGGCGGCGGGGATGATCAGCGTGCGCTTGCCGCCGATCTTCATGCCCTGCACGCCTTCGTCCCAGCCGCGGATGACCATGCCGGCGCCGAGCTCGAACTCGAACGGGTCACGGCGGTCCAGGCTGGAGTCGAACTTGGCAGCCTTGGCGCCGTCCACCCACAGCCAGCCGGTGTAGTGCACGGTCACGTCATGGCCGGCCGCCGCCTGCTTGCCGTCGCCTTCGACGGTGTCTTCGTACTGCAGGCCGCTGGGCGTCGTGTTCATGGGAGATTCCTTCAGTGAAATGGATGCGGCATTGTCGCCGTTGGGCGCAGGACGCCCGGTGCCGGGGCTATCGCCCAACAAGAGGACACGCCATGCCTTCTCCCACCAGATCTGGTGGGGGTTTGTGAGGCCAGAGGCTGTCTCCTAGCCTGCGCCCGCCAGGTGTCTGGTGTCGCATCGAGGAATTCAGCATGGTCACGGCAGGGTGTTGGTTGCGAGCGGGGCATCGGGTCGCCCGGAATGTGGCGGGCGGTGTGGTTGCAGCCGCGCTGGCGGCGTCGGCAGCGGCGCAGGGCCTCACCACGGTCAGCTTCGACTCCCTGCGCGCAGGCCCTTTCTCGAGCTACATCGAGGACGGCTTTGTCGTCACAGCCCTGACCAGCAACTGGAAGCGCGACCGGAACCAGGTCCGAAACGGCACAGCCGACTATTGGCTGGCGGTCAACAACAGAGGTGTTGCCGAGCTGTCTGTCACTCACGGCGGCGATCTCTTCCAGTTCACCAGCGTCGGGCTCTATTCCCTCCTGACGACCATCCCCTACGAAATCCGCGGCTATCGGGCCGGGCAACTTGTCTTCGAGCGTGCCGCGGCAGAGCCCCGTGGCCAGAGCTCCTTCGTGCAGGTCGCCTCGTCGTCCTCAGCCTTCATCGACCAGTTGACCGTGAGACTGACCAACACGGTGGCCTTCAACGACATGGCTCTGGACAACCTGTCGTTCAACGTCGTCTCCGTCGTGCCCGAGCCGCCGGTGTGGCTTCTGGGGGTGGCCGGCGTCGCGGTCCTTGTGGGCCGGCGCTCAGCGCGAAACCGCCGGGCGGGTGCTCAGCCCGGTGCGCGCGTCCGTCAACCCTGAGCCCGGCGGCGCTGCCGCTCACATGGGCTTGAAGCGCGATTGGTAGTTCTGGCTCACCGGCAGGCGCACGTCGCTGCCCTTGAGGTGAACCTCCATGCCGGTCAGGCGCCGCTCCAGGCGGGCCACGTGGGCGAGGTTGATGATGACGGCGCGATGGATCTGCCAGAACTGCTCGGGGTCGAGCTGGGTCAGCAGCTCACGCAGCGAAAGCCGCAGCAGGAATTCGCCTTCTGCCGTGACGGCGCAGGTGTATTTGTTGTCGCTGCGGAAGTGGGTCACGTCGGCCGTCATCACGAGGTGCAGCCGCTCACCTTGCGAGGCCTGCAGCCAGCGCAGCGGCGCGCTGGCCGGCGCAGGGCGGGCAGGTGCCAGCGCGGGCGGCGCCCACTGCTGAAGCCATTGCGCGAGCTGGGCCGGCGGCCATTGCAGGCGTTGCTGAAGGCGCTGTACGGTGTCGCGCAGTCGTGCTTCGGCAAGCGGCTTGAGCAGGTAGTCGATGGCACCGTGCTCAAAGGCCTGGACCGCGTGGGCGTCATATGCCGTCACGAACACGATGTGGGCCAAGCCCTTGAGGCGCCGCGCCAGCGAAAGGCCATCGAGCCCCGGCAGGCGGATGTCGACGAAGACGATGTCCGGCCGCAGGTCGAGGGCCAGAGCCAGGCCCTGGTCGCCATCCTCGGCCTCGGCCAGCAATTGCAGACTGGGCCACAGGCTGGCCAGGCCCTCCCGCAACCGCTGGCGGGGCAGGGCCTCGTCTTCAACGATGAGGGCAGTGACAGGCTTCATGCGGGCATGTTCCAGGGCAGGTTGATGCTGGCCAGCACGCCGCCGCCGTCGGCCTGCCGGATGCGCAGCTGGGCGGTGGAGCCGTACAGGCTGGCCAGGCGGTCGCGGACATTGGCCAGCCCGAGACCTTGCGACGCGCCTGGCTCGGGCGGGGCCTCGGACAGGCCGGCGCCGGTGTCGGCCACCTCGACGACCAACCGGTCTCCCTCGCGGCGCGCGCCGATGCGCACTTGGCCGCCTTGCGCCAGCGGCTCGATGCCGTGCCGCACCGCGTTCTCAACGAGGGTCAGCAGCATCAGCGGCGGAAGCGCGTGGGTGCGGCAGTCAGGGGCCGCCTGCACGTCGAAGCGCAGCCGACTGCCCAGGCGGGTGGCCATCACCGTCAGGTAGGCGCGCGTGAGATCGAACTCGCGGCCCACGGTGGACAGGGGTTCGCGCAAGGAGGGCAGGGCCAGGCGCAGGTAGTCGTGCGGCTCGCCGAGGAAGCGCTCGGCCGTGGCGGGTTGCTGGCGGATGAGCTGCTGCAGGCTGGCCAGTGCGTTGAAGAGGAAGTGCGGCTCCACCTGGGCCTGCAGCGTCTTCAGCTCGGCCACGCTGACCTGGCGGGCGAGGTCGGCCATGGCGGTCTGCTGCTCAGCCCGGGCCAGGCGCAGCTGCAGCGCCTGCTCCTCTCGCCAGCGCCACCAGCGCAGCGGCAGGTGCACGAGCAGGGCGAAGCCCCAGGCCGGTAGCGCCAAGCGGGCCACCTCCCAGGACTGGCCCCAGGGCACGGCGCGCGGCCCAGGAGCCAGGGCCAGGCCCAGCAGCGCGCCCGCCAGCGTGGCCGCGGGTACGGCCAGCGGCCACCAGCGCCCACGCAGCACGAGGGCGCCCGCGCTGTAGGCCAGCCAGAGCTGGGCGGAGAGCGCCAGCCAGCGGGCGCCTGGCCACTGGAGCGAGGCAAGCCCCCAGCCGGCCCAGAAGATCAGGCTGGGCAGCAGGGCCGCACCGATCCGCGGGGGTGGAGGCAGCGCGGGCATGGGCTCAGTCGAGGCGGGCATTGGCCAGTGCTTGCGGCGGCAGCTTGGCCAGGGTGCGCTGGCTCACGGCCAGGGTCTGGCGGGCCTGAGCCCAGTCGATGGCGATGGTCGAACGCGTGACCGGCACCTCCGGCCCGACGACCTCGAAGTGCAGGCGGCGCACCCACAGCTGCCCTTCACCCACCAAGGCCATGCCGACGCTGAGCATCGGGGCGTCGGCTGGGGCGTCCATCACGACGCTGACGGCCTGCCACTGGTCGTCGGCCGTCACTGGGGCACCCGGCGGCAGCCGATCTTCAATGCCGGGTGCGCCCATGGCTGCGCGGCCCAGGACGTTGCCGTTGCCGGGGGTCATGTACAGACCCGCCCAGGCCTTGGCACCTAGGGCGCGCATCTCCGCGCTGAAGCGCACGCGTTGGCTGGCATACCCGTAGGCGTGTTGCGTCAGCGCGCCCAGTTGAGGCATGTCCATGCGCAATGGGCGCGTGGAGCGGATGGTGAGCGTGGGCGTTGCGCCAGCGTCGCTGGCCGGCAGCAGGCTGATGTCGAAGGCGCTGTCGGCGCCGGGCGTCTCCCCGCTGGAGACGCTGTTGACAAGCCAGCCCTCAGGCAGGCGGGGTGAGGCGGCGCTGACGCTCAAGACAAGGGCGGCGATCGGGATGAGGGCGAGGGCGCGATAGTCCATCGCGAAGTCCTGCTTCATTGCAAGCCGAGGTTCTGCGGCGGCGTGGCGCGCACGGCCCGGGCCTGCAGGGACTGCCTGAGCTGGGCGCGCAGCGCTTCGGTCTGCGCGGCGGCGAACCCGTGCTGGGTGAGCGGCACGTCGATGCCGACCACCTCCACCTTGAAGTCACGGGCCCAGACCTGGCCATTGCCGAGCAATGCCAGGCCGACGGTGGCGCTGCCCTGGCTGCCGGCGGGGATGTCGGCCACCACGCTGACCCTGCACCAGTCGGGGCAGGCGGCCGTGCCGACTTCCGTGCTGGGGGCTGCTTCGTCAGGGTCCACGGCGAGGAGGAAGAGGGGCAGATAGCCCTCCCGCACGACCAGCCCAGCCCACGTGTCCACCCCCGTCGCCTTGACCTGCGCACTGAATCGAACGCGCTGGCCTGCGTAGCCCATGAGCGTCTGTGAGATGGCGCCGAGATCGGACGCTTGCCGCTTGCCGATTGCCTGGACGGTGAGGGCGCGCTGTGGCTGTTGCTCCGACTCGGGGGCCACGCCATAGGCGTAGAGCCGGTTGGCCGGCCATCCGAAGCTGTGGCCGCCCAGCCAGCCCGAAGGCATGCGCAGCGCTTCGGCGCTGCTGGCACTCAGGGCCAGCGTGGCCAGCGGGATGGCAAGGAGACTGCGGTAGTCCATGAAGACGTCCTGTGAAGTTGAGGCCTGGCCAGTGTCTGGATCAACGGCGGGGCCAGCCAGCGCGCTGCGACGAGGCCCGCGCTGGCGCGATGAGGGCGAACCGGTTGCGATGAGCGCCTGGCATCGAGCGGGCGTCAACCCGAGTCCGGCAGGCGGTGACGCCAGGCCTGCAGCGCAGCGGCCAGTGTGTCGGCCGCGGATGCCTTCGTCGGCAATGGCGGCAGGCCAAGCCTTGTCGCTGCCTCGCGCAGGCGTTCCGACGGGTGGGTCAGGTCGATGGCAGCGGCACCGTTCTGCTTGGACAGCTTGTGCCCATCGGCGGCCAGCACCAGGGGCGTGTGCAGATAGCGCGGCGTGGGCAGGCCCAGCGCGCGCTGCAGGGCGATCTGGCGAGGTGTGTTGTCGGCCAGGTCCTCGCCGCGCACGACGTCCGTGATGCCCTGCTCGGCATCGTCCACCACCACCGCCAACTGGTAGGCCCACAGGCCGTCGGCGCGCTTCAGCACGAAGTCGCCCACCTCGGTGGCGAGGTCCTGCGTTTGCACCCCGAGCCGCCGGTCCTGCCATTCGATGTGCCCTTGCACCCGAAAGCGCCAGGCGCGTGCGGGCCGGCCCTGGGTGCCGTGGCGGCAGGTGCCGGGGTAGACCAGTTCGCCGTGCTTGGGCCGAGGGCCGAGGGTGCGCTCGTAGGCGGCGGCAATCTCGGCGCGGGTGCAGGCGCAGCCGTAGGCATGGCCTGTTGCGATCAGGCGGTCCAGCGCGGCCTGGTAGAGCTCGCCGCGGCGGGACTGCCACACGGGCGGCTCGTCCGGCACCAGCCCCAGTGCCGCCAGCTGGCCCAGGATCAGCT
The DNA here is from genome assembly GCA_016790285.1 of Roseateles sp. GTDB lineage: Bacteria > Pseudomonadota > Gammaproteobacteria > Burkholderiales > Burkholderiaceae_C > Pelomonas. The sequence continues at coordinate 63,648 of JAEUPJ010000039.1, forward strand.
CGCTCGTGCCCGGCGGGCAGCGCGGGCCGTCGACGTCTTCGATGCGCACCAGCCAGGCGCCGCCGTGCGCACGGGCGTCCAGCCAGCTGGCCAGGGCGGCCACGAGCGAGCCCTCGTGCAGCGGGCCGGTGGGCGAGGGGGCGAAGCGGCCGCGGTAGGCCGTCAGCGGTGTGTCCATGGCCTCTTCAGAGCAGCAGGCCCTCGTGCTGCTCCAGCAGGGCGCGGCGCGTGGTGTCGCTGCGCAGGCGGTCCAGCCACCAGGCCAGGGCCTTGCCCGGTGTCTGGCCGGTGTCGCGCCAGGCGTAGTGCATGACGCCCGCCCGGCGGCCTTCGTAGGTGGTCTTGCGCACGAGCCTGCCGGCGTCGATGTGCCGGCGCACCATGCTGATCGGCAGCGAGCCACAGCCCAGGCCGCGCAGCATGGCCTCGAGCTTGGTGGCCATGGACGGCATGGTCAGCACGTCCTGACCCGGCAGCAGGCCCACCGTGATGGGCGCGAGCATGCGGGCGCTGTCGGCCACCGCAATGATGCGGTGCTCGGCGATCTGGGAGGCCGTCAAGGGCTCCGGCAGGGCAGCCAGTGGATGGTGCGGCGCGATGCAGAACGCAAACTCCAGCTCGCCCGCGGGCTCGCAATGGATCGTGCTGCTCGCGGCCTGCGCCGGCACCCCCAGGGCCAGGTCGGCCTGGCCGTGCAGCAGCGCCTCCCAGGTGCCGGCCAGCACTTCGATGCGCAGCTTGAGCCGCGTGGGCGGCGGCGTGCCGTCGTCGCAGCGCTCGGCGTAGAAGGCCTCCATCAGGTCGAAGACCGCCCGGCGGGCGACGGCGTCGTCCATCACCAGCGTGAGCTCGCTCTCCCAGCCGGTGGCGATGCGCCGCACGCGGTTGGCGACGGCGTCGAGTTCCTGCAGCAGCCGGCGGCCTTCGTGCAGCAGCTCCAGCCCGGCCGAGGTGAGCACGGCCTGGCGGGAGCTGCGGTCGAAGAGCAGCACGTCCAGCGCGTCTTCGAGCTGGCGCACGGAGTACGTCAGCGCCGAGGGCACGCGGCCCATCTCGCGGGCGGCCGCCGCGAAGCTGCCGGTGCGGGCGATGGTGTCCATCATGGCCAGGGCCTCGGGGGTGAGGGCGCGGCGCTTGTCAGAGGCTTGCGACATGCATTCAGTCTATTTGAATGATGTCCTCAGCGCCGGCCGATCGATGGCCCGGGGGGTGGCACCTACATTGAGTTCATCGCAACAAGCAAGGAGCCCAGCATGCAATCGCAACTCATCAAGTCCAGTGACCGCGGCTATGCCGACCATGGCTGGCTGAAGTCCTTCCACAGCTTCTCCTTCGCCGACTACTACGACCCGGCTCGCATGGGGTTCGGCGCCCTGCGCGTGATCAACGAGGACAAGATCGCCCCCGGTACCGGCTTCGGCACCCACGGCCACCGTGACATGGAGATCATCAGCTACGTGCTGTCGGGCGAACTCGCGCACAAGGACAGCATGGGCAACGGCGAGGCCGGCGCGGCCCAGAAGGGCAAGGAAGCGGGCGTCATCCGCCCGGGTGACGTGCAGCGCATGAGCGCGGGCACCGGCGTGCTGCACAGCGAGTACAACCATGCCAAGGACCAGACCACGCACTTCCTGCAGATCTGGATCCAGCCCGATGCGCGCGGCATTGCGCCGAGCTACGAGCAGAAGCACTTCGACACCGCCTCCAAGCGCGGCAAGCTGCGCCTGGTGGCGGCCAACGACGGCGCCGACGGCGCGGTGACCATCCATGCCGATGCGCGGCTGTATGCCGGGCTGTTCGATGGCGCCGAGACGGCCGAGCTCGACCTCGCCCCGGGGCGCCTGGCCTATGTGCACCTGGTGCGGGGTTCGCTGAACGTGAACGGGCAAGACCTGACGGCAGGTGATGCCTTGCAGCTTCGGCAAACATCGCGCCTCGCGCTGAAGGCCGGCCAGGACGCCGAAGTCCTCGTCTTCGATCTCGCAGCCTGATCTCCGCCCCCTCGCCCGGCGCCTTCGCGTCGGGCTGTTCTTGTCCCCCCGACCCCTGAAAGGTTCCCCATGAGCAAGATCATCGTCCTCTTCCACTCCGGCTACGGCCACACCAAGAAGGTCGCCGAGGCGGTGGCTGGCGCCGCGGGCGCACAGCTGATCGCCATTGACGCCGAAGGCAACATCGGCGAGGCCGACTGGGCCGCGCTGGCTGCCGCCGACGGCATCATCTTCGGCACGCCCACCTACATGGGCGGCCCGAGCTGGCAGTTCAAGAAGTTCGCCGACGCCAGCAGCAAGCCCTGGTATGCCCAGGTCTGGAAGGACAAGGTCGCCGCCGGCTTCACCAACTCCGCCACGCTCAACGGCGACAAGCAGGGCACCATCCAGTACCTGCACACCCTCAGCCAGCAGCACAGCATGGTCTGGGTCGGCACCGGCATGAAGGCGCCCAACCACAAGGCCGCCACGCGGGACGACCTGAACAACCTGGGCGGCTACGCCGGCCTCATCACCCAGACCCCGAGCGACGCTTCGGCCGAGGAGATGGTGCCGGGCGACATCGCCACGGCCAAGGCCTTCGGCGAGCGCGTGAAGGCGGTGGTGGACCGCTGGGTCAAGGCGGCCTAAACCAGGCCGATGTCGCGCGCACTGGCCCCGGGGAAGACCGTGGCCAGCTGCGCGTCCGACAGCCCGTACATGCGGCGGGCCAGCCCGCCGAACAGCGCCCGGTACTCGTTGAGCACCGGGTAGTCGCGGTTCTGGAACAGCGTGGAGGCCTTGACCTCGACCTGTTCGCCCGCGATGCGGCCGCCCTTCACCGCGCCGCCCAGCACCCAGTAGGCGCTACCGTGGCCGTGGTCGGTGCCGCGGTTGCCGTTCTCGCGGAAGGTGCGGCCGAACTCGCTGACCACCACCACCACGGTGTTGTTCCACTTCGGCCCCATCTCGTCGGCGAACAGGGCCAGGCCCTTGCCCAGCTCGCCGAGCTTGGTGGCCAGCTGGCCGGTGGCGCCGCCTTCGCCCACGTGGGTGTCCCAGCCGCCGACGTCGATGAAGCCGAGCGTCACACGCTCGCGCATCAACCGCGCGACGCGCCGTGCCTCCAGCGCGAAGCCCTTGGCCGCGATGGCGCCACGGCTGGCGGCTTCCATCTCGCCGGCCATCTCGCGCGTGACCTCGTCGCGCACCTCGAAGCCCCCGCTCACCGTGCCGGCCAGGCGTGTGTTGGCATACATGCCGGCAATCACCTGGGCCTGCGCGGCGTTGATGGCCGGCTTGCCCAGGTCCCGCAGCGCCTGGTTGGCCACGGGCAGCTGGCCGCGCAGGATGAGAGGCACCTGGTCGGTGAAGGCCATCGCCTCCAGCCGCGAACTCGCTGGCGCGCCCGCGCCGATCACGCCGGCCAGCCGGTTCATGAAGCCGCTGCGGAAGTCGCGGTTGCCCGCGCTGATGTCATCGGCCTGGCCGAGCTCGATGTGATCCTGGGTCTCGAAGTGGCTGCGCGAGGCATCGTTGGTGCCGGCGAAGGGCACGAAGGCCGCCTGCTGCTTGAGCCACAGGGCGTGGATGCTGTCGGCCACGGCGGGCGCCAGGCCCCAGTCGGCGTCCAGCGGCAGCGCAGCGCTCTTGGCGATGGCGATGTTGGGGCGCGCCTCGTAGTAGAAGCTCGAGGACGTGGGCACCAGCAGGTTCGCCGCGTCGTAGGCGCCGCGCAGGAACACGACCAGCAGGCGCGGTGTGTCGGGTGACGCGGCCCACAGCCGCGTGGGCAGCAGCGCGGCACCCAGGCCGAGTTGGAGCAGATGGCGTCGTTGCATGGGGTCACCTGTGCATGAAGTCAGGGGAGGCGAGCAGGTAGGTGTTCCATTCCTGCGGTGAGGTCGCCTGGGCCAGGGCCTGCTGCGTGGCCGCCGTGAGGCGCGGGGCGATGCCTTCGTAGTAGAGCGGGTTGGCCAGCTGCGGGAAGGCCGGTCGGTCCTTCGGTTCGCCATCGACCTTGAACAGGCCCGCGCTGCCACTGCCGATGGCGCGGGCGATCTCGAAGCGCGTGGTCATCTGCCCCGGGCCGGCCCAGGCGTTCTCGTCGAGCGGGTAGCCATCGGGCGTCTGGCGGTTGTAGGGCGCTTGGCCCAGGCGGTAGAGCCAGCCGATCATGGGCCCGGTGTTGAGCACCACCTTGTCGGGGTAGGCCAGGCGCACGGCCGAGACGACGTATTGCGTCGGGTCCTTGAACTTGCGGCCGAGCGAAGCCTCGAACTCGGGCGAGCTCACCATGGCGCGCAGCACCTCGGCGATGCGCCCGTCACTTTGCTGCCAGCGCTCGGCCATGCGCTCGACCAGCGCGGGTGGCGGCTCGTCGGCCACGAAGTACTGCGCCAGCTTGCGTGACACGAAGCGCGCGGTGCTCGGGTGCCGTGCCAGCAGGTCCAGCACCTGTTCGAGCTCGCCATAACCCTCGCCCTTGACGGTGATACCCAGCAGCGCCTTCTCGCCGAAGTCGTGCCGCGCCGGGTTGAACTCCATCAGCCCCACGCGGCGGTACTGCGCTTCCTGGGCGGGCTTGAGCTTGGGGCGGTTGTCGGTCAGGTTCACGCCCAGGCCGGTGAGCACGCGGGCGAGTTCCTGCACGTCGCGCTGGCTGTAGCCGCCGCCCACCCCCAGGGTGTGCAGCTCCAGCAACTCGCGGGCGTAGTTCTCGTTGATGCGGTTGGCGCCGTTCTGCTCGTTGTCGAGGTAGCGCAGCATGGCCGGGTGGTGGGCGGTGTAGCCCAGCAGGTCGCGAAAGCGCCCGAGCGCGCGTTCGCGCAGGCCCTGCTCGTAGTCGCCCACCATCACGCGCAGGTTGGCCTTGTACTGGTGCACGTTGAAGTGGTTGAACCAGAACCAGGTGAGCTGCTCCTGCACCTGGTTTGGCGAGTACAGCGCGTTGAGGAGCTGGCGGGCCGAGGCCTCGCGGGCGAGCTTGGTCAGGGCCTGCTGATAGTTCTTCTGGGCTTCGGCCTTCGCGGCATCGTCGGTGAGAGCGTCGGCCGCCTTGCGCTGCGCTTCCAGGCGTTGCACCAACGCGGGCAAAGGCTCCTTCTGGATGGCCAGCGCCTGGATCTGGGACTGGGCGGCGTCAGGCAGCGCGGCAGCGGTGGCGGGCTGCAGCTGCCGCTCAAGCCACGCGCTGCGGCCCTGGGTGCGCACCTGGGCCAGGTCGGCGCTGCTGGCGCCGAAGCTCAGGCGGTCCAGCCAGAGGGCGTCCTGGGCTGCGTTGCCTGCAGGGCGGCCGCCCGGAGAGGGCGGGGCGCCGGCGCAGGCGGCGAGCAGCACGGCGCTGCACAGGGCGAGTCGGGACAGGACCTTCATGGCGGCGGAGTGGGCTGGGGTAGCGGGCCAACGAGCGCCTGCGGCCGTTGGTTGACGGGCCAACCTTAGCAGGGGCCGTGCCCCCCTAGTGTGTCGGCGCGCTGAGCAATTGTTTCTGCTGTGTGCCCGCAAAGGGGCCGTTCGGGCTGGTGTGTGTCTGCGCCGAGATATTCCGGCGACACGTCGGAAACGGCGCGCCCGGACAGTGGCCAGGCGCCGCGGCATAACGCCCGGCCATCTCAACCGAGCCTTGCCCAGGAGCACACCGCATGAACACACCACCCCCGGCCCCGCTGCGGGCCACCGGACCTGCCGGGCCGACCGGGCCCACCGACCCTTCACGCCGACGTGGCCTGCTGAGTGCGCTCGGCGGCCTGGGCGGCCTGGGCGCCACGGCGCTGCTGGGCTGCGGCGGCGGGGGGCAGTCGGCGCAGGCCGACACCACCGGCGCCCTGGCGCTGGACGAGGACACCGAGGCCGGCCTCACCAAGATCATGGCCACCAGCGCCGTCACCTGCAGCCTGGCGGCAACCGAAACGGAAGGCCCCTATCCGCTGCGCGCCGTGCTGGCCAATGCCGCCCTCGTGCGGGCGGACATGACCGAGGGCAAGACCGGCGTGCCGCTGACGCTGCGGCTCAAGCTCGTGGACCTGAACAACGGCTGCGCCGCCATCGCCGGGGCCTGGGTCTACATCTGGCATTGCGACAAGGACGGGCTGTACTCCGGCTATGACGCGAGCAACAACGCCGGCCAGGCCAACCTCACCTACCTGCGCGGCATCCAGCAGAGCGACAGCAACGGGCTGGTGACCTTCAAGACCATCTACCCCGGCTGGTACGCGGGCCGCATCACGCACATCCACTGCATGGTGTTCCTGGCGGGCAGCACGCTGTCCAGCAGTTCGTCGTCCATGGCCACGACGCAGTTCGCCTTCCCGCTGGCCACCACGGCCGCGGTGTATGCCAGCGCCCTGTACACCAAGGGCCAGAACACGTCGGTCACCAGCTTTGCCGCCGACAACGTCTTCTCCGACGGCACGGCCACCGAGATGCTGGCGCTGTCCGGCAGCGTCAAGTCGGGCTACGTGGGCGGCATCGTCATCGGTGTGGACCAGACCGTGTCCAACGGTGGCGGTGGCGGTGGTGCCCCCGGGCCCACGCCACCTGGCAACCCGCCGCCCTTGCCGCCTGGCCCGGCCCCCCTCGGTTGAACTGGAGAACTCCCATGACGAACAAGACTCCCCTGGGCCGCGCGGGCGCCGCACGGTTCGCGGCCTTCGCCGCGTTTGCGGCATGTGTGGCCTTCGCGCTCGCGGCGCCCCTCGCAGCGCACGCCGAGGTCATTGACAACGCCGGCTTCGAATCAGGCCTGGCTGGCTGGACGTCGAGCGCCGGCGTCACGGCCGACGGCAGCGACGTGCACGGCGGCGCGCTGGCCGCCCGTCTGGCTGACGACACGGCCGCACTGACGGCCACGCTGGCGAGCGCGGTGGCGGCCGACGCCGTCAGCAGCTTCGGCTTCTGGGCGCGCAGCGACGCCGGCGTGCTGAGCCTCGTGGTGTTTAACTACAGCGACGGCACGGACAGCGGCACGGACGTGTCCCTGTTCGACCTCGGCAACACCGACTGGACGTTCTACGACCTCAGCGCAGCGCTGGCGGCCGGCAAGACCCTCGTGGGCTTCACGGTGTACGGCAGCAGTGCGGCAGCCACGTTCATCGACGATGTGGTGCTCACCACGGCGACAGCCGCCGTGCCGGAGCCGGCATCGGCGGCCTTGCTGCTCGCAGGGCTGGGCGCCCTCGGGTGGCGCAGGCTGCGGCACTGAGTCGGGCTGGGCGCGTCGCGCTCAGCGACCGCCCGGCGTGTAGATCTGGTCGAACACGCCGCCGTCGTCGAAGTGGGTCTTCTGGGCCTGGCGCCAGCCGCCGAACAGCTCGTCGATGGTGAAGAGCTTCACCGGCGCGAACTGCTTGGCGTACTTGGCGGCGACCTTGGCGTCGCGCGGGCGGTAGTAGTTCTTCGCGGCAATCTCCTGGCCTTGCGCGCTGTAGAGGTAGTCCAGGTAGGCCTGGGCCTGCTTGCGGGTGCCGCGCTTGTCGACGACCTTGTCGACGATGGCCACCGGCGGTTCGGCCAGGATGGACAGGCTCGGCGTGACGATCTCGAACTTCTCGGGGCCGAGTTCCTTCACGGCCAGGTAGGCCTCGTTCTCCCAGGCGATCAGCACGTCGCCGATGCCGCGCTCGACGAACGTCGTCGTGGAGCCGCGGGCGCCCGAGTCCAGCACCTTGGTGTTGGCGTAGATGCGCTTGACGAAGTCCTTGGCCGAGGCGGGCGTGCCGCCGTTGTTGAGCGCAAAGCCCCAGGCGGCGAGGTAGTTCCAGCGGGCGCCGCCGCTCGTCTTGGGGTTGGGCGTGATCACCTCCACGCCGCTGCGGGCGAGGTCGGGCCAGTTATTGATCTTCTTCGGGTTGCCCTTGCGCACCAGGAACACGATGGTGGACGTGTAGGGGCTCGCGTTGTGGGGCAGCTTCTTCTGCCAGTCCAGCGGCAGCAGCTGGCGATCGGCCAGGGCGTCGATGTCGTAGGCCAGCGCCAGCGTCACGACGTCGGCTTCCAGGCCGTCGATGACCGAGCGGGCCTGCTTGCCCGAGCCGCCGTGCGAGGCCTTGATGCTGATCGTCTCGCCGGTCTTGGCCTTCCACTGCGTGGCAAAGGCCTTGTTGAAGTCCTGGTAGAGCTCGCGCGTCGGGTCGTAGGAGACGTTGAGCAGGGAGGTTTGCGCCAGTGCGCCAGTGGCGGCGATGGCGAGGGAGAGGGCGGTGAGAAGGCGGCGCATGGGCGAGCTGTCGTTGGGGTTCGGGAAGAAGGGCAGGAAGGGGTCAGGCCGCGCGGGACCAGGCCAGCACGGGCTCGCCCGGCGGCAGTTCATGGCGGGCGGCGTCCACCACCTCACGCTTGAGCGGCGAGGCGAAGGTCTGGATGAACTCGTACACGTAGTCGCGCAGGTAGGCGCTGCGGCGCACGGCCAGGCGGGTCATGTTGTCGGCGAAGAGGTGGCGGGCGTCGACGGCGCGCAGGTGGCGGTCGCGCTCCTCGTCGAAGGCGATGGCCGCGACGATGCCCACGCCCAGGCCCAGCTCCACATAGGTCTTGATCACGTCGGCGTCCATGGCGCTGAGCACGATGTGGGGCGTGAGCTGCGCGGCGGCGAAGGCCTCGTCGATGTGCGAGCGGCCGGTGTAGCCGGGCTCGTAGGTGACGATGGGGAATTGCGCCAGGCGGGCCAGCGTGAGCGGGCCGTCCAGCAGCGGGTGTTCGGGAGGCGCCACCACCGAGTGCGTCCAGCGGTAGCAGGGCAGGGCCACCAGCTCGGGGTACTGGGCGAGCGCTTCGGTGGCGATGCCGACATCGGCTTCGCCGTCCAGCAGCAGGCGGGCGATCTGTTGCGGCGAGCCTTGCTGCAGGTGCAGGCTGACGTCGGGGTGATGGGCGCGGAAGTCGCGCACGGCGGGCGGCAGCGCGTAGCGGGCCTGGCTGTGGGTGGCGGCGATGCGCAGCCGGCCGCTGCCGGCCTGGGCGAAGTCGTCGGCTGCGCGCTTGAGGTTTTCGGCCTCCTGCAGCAGCCGCTCGATGACGGGCAGCACCTGCTCGCCCGGCTCGGTCAGGCCGGTGAGGCGCTTGCCCACCCGCACGAAGAGCTCGATGCCCAGCTCATCTTCCAGCTCGCGGATCTGGCGGCTCACGCCCGGCTGCGACGTGTGCAGGGCCTGCGCCACCTCGGTCAGGTTGAAGCCGCGGCGTTGGGCCTCGCGGACGGAACGGAGCTGCTGGAAGTTCATGCAGCGGCATTCTGCGAACCAGGGTGGCTTCTGTCGTCGAACCATTCGCGATATCGATATGCGGTTCTTGGTGGGTAGGTCCACTAGAGTCGGGTCTCTTGCGCATAAGGAGCCGCGATGACCTCACCTCAGCACATCCCCGACCAGGCCTGGCCCTTGTTCGACCGCTACGTGCACGGCGACCTCAGCCGCCGTGGCTTCCTGGAGCAGGCCGCTGCCTTCACGGGTGGCCCGGCCGGCGCGGCAGCGCTGCTGGCCGCACTCAGCCCCAACTTCGCCGCTGCCCAGCAGGTCAAGCCTGATGACGCGCGGCTGGCCACGCGGCGCCTGGCCTTTGCGTCGCCTGATGGCAATGGCCAGGTCAACGGCTACCTCGCCAAGCCAGCGGCGGCCGCGGGCAAGCTGCCCGCCGTGCTGGTGGTGCACGAGAACCGCGGCCTGAACCCGCACATCGAGGACATCGCACGGCGCGTCGCGCTGGCGGGCTATGTGGCCTATGCGCCCGATGCCCTGACGCCGCTGGGCGGCTACCCGGGCAACGAGGATGAGGCCCGCGCGGCCTTCGCCAAGCTCGACCCGGCCAAGGCGCGTGCCGACATCGTGGCGGCGGCGCGTGGCCTGCTCACGCTGCCCGAGGCCAACGGCAAGCTCGGCGTGGTGGGCTTTTGCTGGGGTGGCAGCCTCTCCAACCACGTTGCCACGCAGGTGCCGGAGCTCGCCGTGGCCGTGCCCTTCTACGGTGGTGCGCCCGCGGCGGAGGACGTGCCGCGCATCAAGGCGCGGCTGCTGCTGCACTACGCCGCCAACGACGAGCGCATCAATGCAGCCTGGCCTGCCTACGAGGCCGCGCTGAAGGCGGCCGGCGTGCGCTACGAGCAGCACAGCTATCCGGGCACGCAGCACGGCTTCAACAACGACACCACGCCGCGTTACGACCCCGCCGCGGCCCAGTTGGCGTGGGAGCGCACGCTCGCGGCGTTCAAGGCCGCGCTGGGCTGAGGTTCAGACGGCGAAGGCCCACTCGCGGAAGTCGGCATGCCGTGGGCGCTGCTCGGCGGCGGACCGGGCGCGTGCGGCCTCGATCCAGCTCTTGGCGATCGGGAACGGCCCGAAGCCCGACTCGGCATTGATGTGGCCGACCGGGCCCAGGTTGCTGAAGCTGGCGCCCCAGCGGTGCGCCCAGCGCGCGGCGCTCGCGGCACTCATCCACGGGTCGGTGCTGCTCGCGATGAGCCGCGTGCGGCGCGGTAGCCGCTGGTGAGGGAGGTCTTCGGCGACGCCGAACTTGTCGGGCTCGGCCGGGGCCACCAGCAAGGCCTCGCGGATGGGTGAGTCGGGGTGGTCCGCCAGGTGCCGCGCGAGCGCCAGGCAGCCGAAGCTGTGCGCCACCGCGAGCCACTCGACCTTCTCGCTGCCGCCGTCGCTCACTTCCAGCGTGCGCTGGACGCGTTCGGCCCAGCGCTCCAGCTCGGGCTGGCTCGGGTCGCGCTGCGTGACCCGGCGGGCATCGCGGTACTGGCCCTGCAGCCAGGTCTGCCAATGGGCCGGGCCGCTGTCGTGCAGGCCCGGGATGATGAGGAGGCGCGGGGGGCGGTAGGCCATGGTGCGGGCCTCGTCAGAGCGTGGCGATCGACACTTCGGTCGACTTCACCAGGGCCACGACTTCTCGCCCCACGGCCAGGCCGAGGTCCTTGACGGAACGTGTCGTGATGACCGAGGTGACGATGTCGCCGCTGCGGGTGACGACGTCGACTTCGGACACGACGGGGCCTTCGATGATTTCCTTGATCGTGCCGCGGAACTGGTTGCGCACGTTGATGGCGGTGATGGTCATGCCGTGACTCCTTGAACGGTGGACTCAGTGTGCGAGCCCACCTTCCTTCAGAGAACGAAGCAATTCGCAGCACGCCATGCGCTGCCTGACTATCAGATCCCCGCGCCGGCCTCGAACAGGCTCAGCCTTGCCGCGCTGAGCTTGACGCGCTGGCCACCCTGCAGCCGCAAGGCATCGGCCTGGTCTCGCGTGAGTTCGGCTTCCAGCGGCTGGCCGTCGGGGCCGATCAGCTCCACGCGCGCGCTCGCCCCGAAGGCCAGCACGCGCTCCACCGTGGCGTCCAGGCCCGGTGCGGCGGTGTCGGTCAGGATCTGCAGCTCATGCGGGCGCGCATAGGCCTGCACCTCGCCACTGCCGTGCACGCCGTCGTGCGGCAGCTGGTGCTCGCCGATGTGCAGCACGCCGCCGCGCGCGTGCCCGACGAAGCGGTTCACCGCGCCGAGGAAGCCGTAGACGAAGGGCGTGGCCGGGCGCTCGTACACCTCTTGCGGAGTACCCACCTGCTCGACGCGGCCGTGGTCCATCAGCACGATGCGGTCGGCCACCTCCAGGGCTTCGTCCTGGTCGTGGGTGACGAAGATGCTGGTGATGTGCAGCTCGTCGTGCAGCCGGCGCAGCCAGCGGCGCAGCTCCTTGCGCACCTTGGCGTCCAGGGCGCCGAAGGGCTCGTCCAGCAGCAGCACGCGCGGCTCCACGGCCAGCGCACGCGCCAGCGCGATGCGCTGGCGCTGGCCGCCGGAGAGCTGCGGCGGGAAGCGGTCGCCCAGCCAGTCCAGCTGCACGAGCTGGAGCAGCTCCGTCACGCGCTTCTTGATCTCCGCCTCGGGCAGGCGCTGCTTGCGTGGCTTCACGCGCAGGCCGAACGCGACGTTGTCGAACACCGTCATGTGGCGAAACAGCGCGTAGTGCTGGAACACGAAGCCGACCTGGCGCTCGCGCACGTGGGTGTCGGAGGCGTCCTGGCCGTCCAGCAGCACGCGGCCGCGGTCGGCCTGCTCCAGGCCCGCGATGATGCGCAGCAGCGTCGTCTTGCCGCAGCCCGACGGGCCCAGCAGCGCGACGAGTTCGCCACGCGGGAATTCCAGCGACACGTCACCCAGGGCGGTGAAGTTGCCGAAGCTCTTGTGGATGTTCTGGACTTCGATGCCCATCATGCTTCCTTGACTGACTGGCTGGCACGCCACTCGATGAATTGCTTGATCACCAGCGTCACCAGCGCGAGCAGCGCCAGCAGCGACGCGACGGCGAAGGCCGCGGCGAACTGGTATTCGTTGTAGAGGATCTCCACGTGCAGCGGCAGCGTGTTGGTCAGGCCACGGATGTGCCCCGACACCACCGACACCGCGCCGAACTCGCCCATGGCCCGCGCATTGCACAGGATCACGCCGTACAGCAGCCCCCACTTGATGTTGGGCAGCGTCACGCGGCGGAAGGTCTGCCAGCCGCTGGCGCCCAGCACGGTGGCGGCCTCTTCCTCGTCCTTGCCCTGGGCCTGCATCAGCGGGATCAGCTCCCGGGCGACAAAGGGGAAGGTCACGAAGATGGTCGCCAGCACGATGCCCGGCACGGCGAAGATGATCTTGATGTCATGCGCCTGCAGCCACGGGCCGAACCACCCCTGGGCGCCGAAGATCAGCACGTACATCAGGCCCGCGACGACCGGCGATACCGAGAACGGCAGGTCGATCAGCGTGATGAGCAGCTGCTTGCCGGGGAACTCGTGCTTGGCGACGAGCCAGGCTGCGCTGACGCCGAACACCAGGTTCAGCGGCACCGCGATGACGGCTGCCGTGAGCGTGAGCTTGATGGCCGACACGGTCTCTTCGTCAGCCAGCGACGAGAAGTACAGCGCCCAGCCCTTGCGCAGCGCCTCGGTGAACACGGCCACCAGCGGCAGCAGCAGGAAGATGGCGAAAAAGCCCAGGCCCAGGGCCAGCAGCATGAAGCGCACCCAGGGCGCCTCGCGCGTGGCGGGGTTGTCTTCGTACTTGGCTCGGGCGCGCGGCGGCGCCATGTGCAGGGCGGTGCTCATCGCTTGGCGCCTCGTTTCTGGGTCCAGGCCTGCAGGCCGTTGATGATGAGCAGCAGCACGAAACTCACGATCAGCATGACGGCCGCAATGGCCGTGGCGCCGACGTAGTCGTACTGCTCGAGCTTGGCGATGATCATCAGCGGCGTGATCTCGCTGACCATCGGGATGTTGCCCGCGATGAAGATCACCGAGCCGTACTCGCCCACGGCGCGCGCGAAGGCGAGCGCAAAGCCCGTCAGCAGCGCCGGCAGCAGCGTGGGCAGCACGACGTAGCGGAAGGTCGTCCAGCGCTGGGCGCCCAGGCTCGCGGCGGCTTCCTCGAGTTCGGTTTCCATGTCCTCCAGCACCGGCTGCACCGTGCGCACGATGAACGGCAGCCCGATGAAGATCAGCGCGAGCAGCACGCCCACGGGCGTGAAGGCGATCTTGGCGCCGCCCTCGCCGAAGAGCGGCGCGAGCAGGCCACCGGGGGCGAAGAGCGAACCGACCCAGCCGTTGGGTGCATACAGCGCGGTGAGCGCGATGCCGGCCACGGCGGTGGGCAGGGCGAAGGGCAGGTCGATGAGGGCGTCCACCAGCTTCTTGCCCGGGAACTCGTAGCGCACGATGCACCACGCCAGGATGAGGCCGAAGAAGAGGTTGATGAAGGCGGCGATCAGCGACGCCCCGAAGCTCAGCTTGTACGACGCCATCACGCGCGGCGCCGTGGCGGCTGCCCAGAAGGCGTCCAGGCCGTGGCCCGACGACTTCAGGAAGACCGCAGCCAGCGGCACCAGCACGATGAGTGACAGGTAGAAGAGCGTGAAGCCCAGCGTCGGCGCGAAGCCGGGAAGCACATGGCGGCGGGCCGCGGTCAGGAGAGGCATGTCAGGGCGGGTGAGAAGGGCGCGGGGCAGGTGATGCAGGCCCGCGCGCCCGGGGGCAGGGGTGCTGGGGCCTGGCGGGCGATCAGCGCTTGATGGAGGCCATCACCTGGTCGAAGGTGCCGCCGTCGGCGAAGTGGGTCTTGCTGACCTTGGCCCAGCCGCCCAGCGTCTGGTCCACGGTGAAGAGCTTGATGTTGGCGAAGCGCTGCTGGTGCTTCTTGAAGATGGCCGGGTCGCGCGGGCGGAAGTTGTTGCGGGCGATGATCTCCTGGCCTTCCGGGCTCCAGTGGAAGTCCAGGTAAGCCTTGGCGAGTGCGGCGGTGCCCTTCTTGGCCGTCACCTTGTCGACGAGGGCCACCGGCGCATCGGTCTCGATGGAGATGCTCGGGTTGACCTGCTCGAACTGGCCCTTGCCGAACTCGTTCTCGATCAGCTCCACCTCGGCCTCGAAGGTGACGAGGACGTCGCCGATGCCGCGCTGGGTGAAGGTGGTGGTGGCGCCGCGGCCGCCGCCGTCGAGCACCGGCACGTTGGTCAGCACCTTGGTGACGAGTTCGCGCGCCTGGGCGTCGCTGCCGCCGGTGGCGATCACGCTGCCCCACAGCGCCAGGTAGCTGTAGCGGCCGTTGCCGGTCACCTTGGGGTTGGGGATGATGACCTGCACGCCGGGGCGGGCCAGGTCGCTCCAGTCCTTGATGCCCTTGGGGTTGCCCTTGCGCACGAGGAAGGTCATGGTCGACGAGTAGGGCGCCGCGTTGTTCGGGAAGCGGCTGCGCCAGTCAGCCGGGGTGAGGCCGGTGGTGGCGAGCTGGTCCACGTCGGTGGCCTGGTTCATCGTGACGACGTCGGCCTCCAGGCCGCCGATCACGGCGCCGATCTGCTTGCTGGAGCCGCCGTGGCTCTGGTTGACCAGCACCGTCTGGCCCTTGGCCTTCTGGGCTGCGATGAAGGCGGGGTTGATCTGCTTGTACAGCTCGCGCGCGACGTCGTAGGACACGTTCAGCAGCGTCACGTCGCTGGCCATCGCGGGCAGGGCGACCGCGGAGGCGGCCAGGGCGAGGAGGGCGCGGCGGGTGGGCAGGAAGGTGGGCATGGCTGGGCCGTCGAATGATCGAAAGCCGGCAGGGTGCCAAAACTCCCTTATTCAGGGAAGGACAGTTTTCCTATTTGTTTATGCGAAACCCTGCTTAAGCGTCGTGCACTCCGGTCTAGCGCATGAAAAAGGGGAGCCGAAGCTCCCCTGGTTGCGGGCCGTGCGGGCTCAGGCGCGATGGGCCTTGCGGCGGGCCAGGCCGGCACCTGCCAGGGCGAGGCCCAGCAGGGCCAGGCTGCCCGGCTCGGGCAGGCGGCCGGTGTTGGCGGTGGCGAAGTCGAACTCGGCGCCCAGCGTGTAGCCGATGTTCAGGCCGGTCTGCAGGTGCTGGCCGGTCTTGCTGAACTGCTGCATGGTGCCGTTCGTGTCCACCATCCACAGCGACTGGTCGAGGTGGTCCAGGGCCAGGCCACCGGTGGCCGCGCTGTTCAGCGTGAAGCTGCCCAGCTGCGTGCCGTTCATGCCGTAGTGGCGCAGCACGTTGCTCGAGAAGCCGATGATCCACAGCGAGTTGTCGGTCTCGTCGTAGGTGATGCCCAGGCTGCCGTTGCCGGCGTTGAACAGCGTCGTGGCGCCCTGGAAGTCACGGTCGGTGCGAATGACGGCGCCGGTCGTGAACGAGACGGTGTAGTTGAAGGTGCCGTCGGTCGTCGAATCGTCGGTGTCCTGGTAGCCGCTGACTTCCTCGGCGTAGTTGACACCCGCGTAGGTGCCGTTCAGCGAGTACTTGGCGCCGGCGCCGCAGTTCGTGCCGGCCGGGTTGGTGCGCACGTCGTTGTAGACGTTGATGGACCATTCGCAGCCGTTCTGCACCGCCCAGCTGTTCGTGACGGCGTTGCCCTGGACGACGGTGATGCGCTGGCCGCTGATCGAGGCGTAGTAGCTGCCGACGGGACCGGCGACGGCCGAGGCACCCGCGATGACGAGGGCGGCGGCGGCGAGGATGTTCTTGATCATGAGGTGAGACCTTGTTCGGGGAGGGTTGAGCCCCTAAAACTAGGGGTGTCGCAACACCTCGTTCGCAAGGACCGGGCCAGGGTGCCCCCTCATTCCAAGGGTTCTCCCATGACAGCTTGCGGGCGGGAGCGCCGCGCCGGCGCACCTGGGCCTGCGGGGTGTCATGGGCGCCGACACGCGCATTCCGGGGGCGCAAGGCGTCGTTCGTGAACTGGGTCACATCACCCGCAGCACCCTTGCCGTCGTGTGAACAGGCCCTAGTTCCGCACGGCGAGCATGGCCGCATAGGCCTTGAAGCAGGCAGTGGCCGGCTGGCCCACAGCCAGGCCCAGGCCGTCGACGGCATCGTTGGTGACGCTGGCCGTCACCGTGCTGCCGCCGGGCAGCGTCAGCCCGATGAGGGAGGACACCGCGCCCCGCTCGACGCGCGCGATGGTGCCGGCGAGCTGGTTGCGCGCGGATAGCCGGTAGCCGCCGAAGTCGGTCACCAGCACCACCTCGGAGGCCTTGACGAGGGCCAGCGCCTCCTGCCCGATGGCGACCCCGAGTTCCTCGGCCGCCGGCGTCGTCAGCGAGACGCTGAGGGTGGGGCCGCCTCCGGTCAGCGCGAGGCGTACCAGCGTCGTGGAGGGGCCGGGCTGCACGGCCTGGACCGTGCCGGTGAACTGGTTGCGGGCAGTGGTCTTCATGGCCATCCTCTTGAGCAGGGTGTCGAGCGCGGGTTGGGTGGCCAGCCAGTCGGCCTGTTCCCGCAGGAACAGGGCATGGCGGGCCTGCAGCGTGCGCCAGGCGGCGAGCAAGGCCTGGCCTTCGGGGGTGAGTCGCGAGCCGCCGCCGCCGGCGCCGCCCGTGGTGCGCTCCAGCAGCGGGGCGTGCGTCAGCGCCTCGGCGGCCTGCAGCACGAGCCAGGCGCCCTTGTAGCTGTAGCCGGCCACGCGGGCCGACTTCTGCAGCGAGCCGGTCAGGGCCAGCGCCGCCAGCAGGTCGAAAAAGCGTGCGTCCAGCCGGCCGGCCAGGCGCAGCTCGCCTTGCAGCAGCGGCTGGTCCGCGTCTGTCACAGCGGACGCTCCAGTTCCGCGCGCAGGTCGGGGTCGCTGGCGAGCAGGCGGCGCCGCACGCCGCCGCCGTCGAGCACGTGCACCTCGTCGGCCAGGGCGAGCACGTCGTCGGGGTCATGGCTGACGATGACGGCCGGGATGCCCAGCCGTTCCCGCAGCAGGCGCAGTTCCTCGCGCAGCTGCCGGCGCAGCGTGGTGTGCAGCGCGGCGAAGGGCTCGTCCAGCAGCAGCACTTGCGGGCGGCAGGCGAGGGCGCGGGCCAGGGCCACGCGCTGCTGCTGGCCGCCGGAGAGGGCGGCGGGCTTGCTGCGTGCCAGTGCCGTGAGGCCGAAGGCGGCCATGAGCTCCTCGACCCGCAGCGCGTCATCGGGCCGCAGGCGCTGGCGCCAGCTCGTCAGCCCGAAGGCGATGTTCTGCTGCACGTTCAGGTGCGGGAAGAGGGCGTACTGCTGGAAGAGGTAGCCCACGCCGCGGGCGTCGGGGGGCAGGTCGATGCCGGCCTGCGTGTCCAGCAGGGTGCGCCCGTTGAGCCGCACGTGCCCGGCGGTGACGGGCAGCAGCCCGGCCATCGCCTGCAACGTCAGCGACTTGCCGGCGCCCGACGGGCCGTACAGCGCCACGAAGGGCGCGTCGGTGGCGAAGGCGATGTCCAAGTCGAAGCGGCGTCGCGCGTCGCTGACCGAGAGCTGAAGGCGGACGTCGATCAAGGCCGCGCGAAGCCGTGACGGGCGAGGACGGCCTGCGCCTCCTCGCTGGCCAGGAAGTCGACGAAGGCGCGCGCGAGCGCCGGCTGGCGGCTGTCGGCGACGGCCGCGGCCGGGTAGGTGACCGGCGCGTGGCCGCCCACCGTCTGGGCGACACGCAGGCGGTCGCGGGCGAGTTCAACATCGGTCCGGTAGACGAAACCCGCGTCGGCCTCGCCGCGGGCAACGTAGTCGAGCACCTGGCGCACGTTGTCGGCGAACACGAGCTTGGCCTGCAGGGCGCCCCACAGCTGCGCAGCCTCCAGCGCCTGCTGGGTGTAGCGGCCGACCGGCACCGAGGCGACCTTGCCCACGGCGATGCGCCGCACGCCGGGCAGGGCGAGGTCCGCCACCGACTTCACGGCGCTGTCGGGCGGCGTGACCAGCACCAGCGCATTGGCCGCGAAGTCGCGCCGGGTCTCGGTCGCGATGAGCTTTTGCGCAGCGGCGCGGTTCATCGTCTCCTGATCGGCGCTGGCGAAGACATCCACGGGCGCGCCCTGCGCGATCTGCTGCAGCAGCACGCCCGAGGCGGCGAAGTTCATGCGTAGGCTCACGCCGGGCCGGCTCGCCTCGAAGCGCGGGGCGAGCACCTTGAAGGCGTCGGTGAGGCTGGTGGCGGCCGAGACGGTGAGCTGCTGGGCCGACGCCAGCAGCGGCAGTGCGGCCAGGGCCAGGGTGAGCAGGCGTTTTGTCATGGGGTGCGCTGGAGGAAGCGGTTGGAGAGCACGAGCACGGCGACCGACACCGCCGAGACGACGAGCGCCAGCGCCAGCGCGACGTCGTCGCGCCCGGCCTGCACGGCGTCGTAGATG
This sequence comes from Roseateles sp., assembly GCA_016790285.1. GTDB lineage: Bacteria > Pseudomonadota > Gammaproteobacteria > Burkholderiales > Burkholderiaceae_C > Pelomonas. Next base: position 82,236 of record JAEUPJ010000039.1, read on the forward strand.
GCCATGGAGGCGGTCTGCGTCTGGCCGGGGATGGCGCCGGCCACCATCAGCGAGGCGCCGAACTCGCCCATGGCCCGCGCGAAGGCGAGCAGCGTGCCGGCCAGGATGCCGGGCCAGGCCAGTGGCAGCGTGACCCGAACAAACGTGCTCCAGCGCGACTGCCGCAGCGTGCGCGCGGCGGCCTCGAGGTTGCGGTCCACCTGCGCGAAGGCGCTGCTGGCGGCCTTGAGCACGAGTGGCAGTGCCACGAGCGTGGACGCGATGACGGCGCCGTGCCAATGGAAGATGACCGTGTAGTCGAAGTGCTCGCGCAGCCAGGCGCCCAGCGTGCTGCGGCGCCCCATCAGCACGAGGATGCCGTAGCCCAGCACGGTGGGCGGCAGCACCAGGGGCAGCATGCACACGGCCTCCAGCACGCTGCGCCCCGGCAGCCGGGTGCGCGCGAACAGCCAGGCCAGGCCCAGCCCGAGCACCAGGGCCAGCAGCGTGGCCACGCCGGCCACGCGCAGCGACAGCGCCAGCGGCGCGGCGTCGAACTGGGTCCAGAGATCCGGCGTCATGGTCGTAATGTAATCAACTACATCACGATGGGCGCAGCACAGCGGGGTCAAGCCCCGCCGGCTATGCTGGCAAGGCCCTCGCCATGGACCTGCTCAACGACCTCTTCGCCCACCACGGCCTCCTGGCCGTGGCGCTGGCCGTGCTGCTGGAGCAGCTCGGTGCGCCGCTGCCCTCCACGCCGGTGCTGTTGCTGGCCGGTGTGGAAGGTGCCACGCGGGAGGGCTTTGCCGTTCGCGCCTTCCTGGCCGCAACGGCGGCGGCGCTGCTCGCCAACGGCCTGTGGTTCTGGGCCGGCCGGCGGCTCGGGCGGCGGGTGCTGTCGGCGCTGTGCGTCATCTCCATCTCGCCCGACAGCTGCGTGCGCCAGAACGAGGCGAGCTTTGCGCGCCGTGGCGTGCTGACGCTGGTGATCGCGAAGTTCGTGCCGGGGCTGTCCATCCTGGCGCCGCCGCTGGCCGGGGCGCTGGGCATGGCCACGCGCCGCTTCCTGGGCTGGAACCTGCTCGGCTCCGCGCTGTGGGCGGGCGTGTCCATTGGCATCGGGCGGGTCTTCCATGAGCAGATCGACGCCCTGCTGCGGGCGCTGAGCCGCCTGGGCAGCATCGCCGTGCTGCTGGCGCTGGCGGCGCTGGCGGGCTACCTCGCCTGGCGGCTGTGGCGGCGGGCCGTCGTGCGGCGTGAGCTCAAGCGCTTCGAACGGGTGGCCCCGTCGGACGTGGCTGTGCTGCTGGAGCAGGGGCGCGACATCGTGCTCGTGGACGTGCGCGCCGCGGCCCCCGGCCTGCCGCCCACGCCGCGACTGCCGGGCGCACGGCACCTCGACCTCGGCGCGCTGGGCGAGCCCGCGCTGGCCGGCTGGCCCGCGGCGGGCGAGTTCATCACCTACTGCGCCTGCCCCAACGACGCGTCGGCCGTGAAGGCCGCGCAGTGGCTCAAGGCGCAGGGGCGGCAGGCCCGCGTGCTGCGGGGGGGCATCGAGGCCTGGACTGCGGCAGGTTTCACGCTCGAGACGACCTGAAGTCAGCCCGAACCTGGCGTGGGATTGGTGGTAACCCTATAATGGGGTTTACCCTAGTCAACGAACACGGGCCACAAGCCCGGCGACCCCACCATGAGCCTGATCCAGAACCTCCTGCATTCCCTGCGCAACGCCCTGACCGTGGACACCCAGGTGGACACCGACGAGCAGTACCTGTCGGACGCCATCGACCACGCGGACCTGGAGCGTCGCATCGCCAGCCAGTCGCGCGCCGCGCTGTCGATGTCGCCGCTGAACATCGGTCGCTGAGCATCGGCAACCGAGGGGCACCGCCCCATGAACGAACGGCCCCGTGAGGGGCCGTTGTCATTGGTGGCGTGTGCCGTGAGCCGTCACTGGATCAAACCGTTCTTCAAGGCGTAGTAGGTGAGGTCACTGTTGGTGGCCAGCTTGATCTTCTCCAGCACGCGGGTCCGGTAGGTGGAGACGGTCTTGACGCTCAGGAACATCGACTTGGCCATGTCGCCCACCGTCTCGCCCTTGGCCAGGCGCAGGAAGACCTGCAGCTCGCGCTCGGACAGCGACTCGTGCGGCGGCCGGTCGGTGGAGCCGCCGGCGACGCCGTCGGCCAGCAATTCGGCCACGGCCGGGCTGATGTAGCGCCGCCCGCGCGCCACCGTGCGGATGGCGTTGGCGATCTCCTCCGGGTCGCATTCCTTGTTCAGGTAGCCGCTGGCACCCTGGCGCAGCAGCGTGGTGGCGTAGTGCGCCTCCGGGAAGCCACTCAGGATGAGCACGGGCAGGTCAGGGAAGCGGGTCTTGATGGCTGAGAGCGCGTCCACGCCGCTCTGCCCGGGCATTGAAATGTCCATCAGCAGCACGTCCACTTCGCCGCCGCGCGCCATCTCCAGCGCTTCGCGGCCGTTGCTGGCTTCGCCGGTGACGCGCAGGTCGACGTTCTCGCCGAGGAACTGCCGCAGGCCCGAACGCACGATGGCGTGGTCGTCCACGATGCCGATGCGAATCATGTTGCACTCCGATGCAATTGAGGGGAATGCGCAAAGCCTAGCTACGCGAAATTCCTTTCGCGATCAGCGTTGTCCTACAAGCGCTGCGATCAGCATGTTGTCCTACAGGGCCGCACGGGTGCGGCCGGCATCCCGCTGCGCCTGAATTCACGACAGTGCCGTCACCCACCTTCCCGGCCATCCCGGCCGCACCGGAGTGACGATGAAAGCCCTGTCCGAAAGCCTGTCCCTGTTCATGCCGCCCCTGTGGCTCGCCGCGGTGGCTGCCGCAGTGGCAGCGGCGGGCTTGCTGGTGGCCTACGTCGACACCCTCCAGGAAAACGTACGCCGCGGCGAGACCCTGCGCCAGTGGCAGCGCGTCGGCACTGTCCGACAACCCGTCGGCGTGGTGGCCACTGCCGCGCCAGGCCCCCAGGCGCAACAGTCGGGGTCAGCCATTTCCCCGAACTTCCAGCGATGAAGAAAGGACGCACCATGAAAGCCCCCATGAAAGCCCACTTCCCCCTTCGCGCGCCGCTGATCGGCGCCCTGGCCCTCGCGGCGGCCCTGACCGGTTGCAGCAAGCAGCAGGACGATCGCACCGCCGGCCAGAAACTCGACGGCGCCATTGCCGAGGCCAAGCAGGCGGGCGCTGAAGCCAAGGCCGAGGCTGGCCAGGCCATGGACAAGGCCGAGAACAAGCTCAAGGACGCCGGCGCCGCAGCCTCCGAAGCGGTCACCGACGCCACCATCGTCACCAAGATCAACGCCGCCCTGATGGCCGATGACCGCCTGAAGGCGATGAAGATCGACGTGCGCGCCGAAGACGGCCGCGTGACGCTCACCGGCACCGCGCCTGACGCCACCTCGCAGGCCCGCGCGACCACGCTGGCGTCCGCCGTGACCGGCGTGCGCTCCGTGGACAACCAGCTCGTGGTGGCCCGCAATGGCTGACGCCAAACAGCCCACCACCCTGCGCCTGGACCAGGCCGGGCTGGACGCGGCGCGCACGCATCTGGACGACGGCGCCGTGACGCCGGCCTACGGGCCCTGGCGTGACGACGTCGTCGCCCTGCTCAATGGCGCGCTCGCCACCGAGCTGGTCTGCGTGCTGCGCTACCGCCGCCATCACTTCATGGCTGACGGGCTGGAGTCGCCCAGCATCGCCGAGGAGTTCATGGTCCACGCGAACGCGGAGTTGGGCCATGCCGACCGGCTGGCCCAGCGCATCGTCCAGCTCGGCGGTGACCCGGACTTCAACCCCGCGGGCCTGCTCGATCGCAGCCACGCGGACTACGACGAGGTCGACGACCTCAAGTCCATGATCCGCGCCAACCTCATCGCCGAGCGGGTGGCCGTCGAGACCTACCGCCAGATGATCGCCCTGATCGGCGACAAGGACTCCACCACGCGCCGCCTGCTCGAAGACATCCTCGCCGACGAGGAAGAGCATGCTGACGAGCTGAAGGACTGGATGGCGCGCGCCTGACCGACGCTGCGCCAGGATCACGCCGGGTGCCTCCGTGGCCCGGCGTTTTTGCATTTCTGGAAATCAGGCGACATGGCAACAGCCGTTCCCCGCCGACGCGGGGAGCTGGAGTCACCAGGTTGCCGAGTAGCTGACCATCACGCGTCGCGCCTGCGGGCGCAGTGTCAGGCGGCTTTGCGACGACAGCTTGTACGTGAAGGCACCGCGCAAGCCTGTGAGCCCGTCGTTCTTGGGCTTCTCGAACGCCATGCGTGAGGCCCAACCGCTGTCACGTTGCCACACCGGCGTTTCCACGCCACCGCTGAACCGGCGCGTGATGTCGTAGCTGACGCCAGCCCACACCGCCTCCCGCACCGATGCCTGGGGGCCCAGTTGCACGGGGGAGCGCAGTTGTTGCTCGAGGCCGAGCTGGTAACGCCAGCGCGAGCGCTCCCGCTGGCGGCTGAGCCACTGCGGGTCTCGCCAGTTGAGCTCGGGGTCGGCTGCCGGCGCGAGCGTCGCGGCCTGGCCGGCCAGCGTTGGCGCGGGGGCCGGAGCCTGGCTTTGCGCGTGCGTGCCCGACGCCAGGCACAGGCCGAGAAGCGACATCAACAGGGGCGACTTCATGGCGGCAAGAAAAGCGTGGATCGATGAAAGCAATGGTGGGCGAGCGGCCGCATGCCGGGTGTCGGCGGCGTCCGGCGGCGGGTATCGGACAAGCGCCGGCCTGCGTGCGGTCAGCCACGCAGTGGCGCGCGCTCCTACAGGCGCGTTCTGCGTCCGCCGATGGGGCCTGTTGTGGCCGTCTCCGAGCCCGCGGCAGGCCGCTGAGCTTCAGCTGGCCAACGGAAAAGGCCGGCTCGCGTCAGCGGGCCGGCCCTGGTTGGGAAGCCACCCGCTGCAGCGCAACGGGTGGTTGGTGGATCACTGGAAGTAGCGCGCCTTGGCCGAGGCCTGGCAGCTGTCCTTGGCGTCACCCGACAGCGCGTCGCAGCGCTCGTTGGCCACCTTGTAGTCGGCCTTGAGCTTGGCCTCCATCGCGTCGTTCTGCGCCTCGGTGACCTTCTTGTTGGCCTTCAGGTCCGCCTTGGCCTTGTCATGCTCGGCCTTGGCCTCGCTCATGCACACGTCCTTGGCGTTGCCGGACTTGGCGTCGCACATTTCCTTGGCGACCTGGTAGCGGGCCTCATAGCGCGCTTCGAGGTAGTCGCTGTGGTCCTTGGCCTTGCCGGTGTACTGGTACTCGAGGTTGGCCAGCGCCACCTTTTCCTGGCCCTTGGCACGCTCGACGCACACGTCCTTCGCGTTGCCCGACAGCGAATCGCACTTGTCGCGCTCGGCCTTGTACATGGCCTTCACCTCGTCCTTGGCGGTGTTGTAGACGGGCTTGGTCAGCGTGGCCGACGCGGCGCCGGCCAAACCGACGAGGGCCAGCGCACACAGGATACGGGAGGGGCGGATCTGCTTGTTCATTGGATATCTCCTTGGCTTGTTGGGTGGCGCCCTTGGCCCCACGGGCAAGGGGTGTGCCACCTGCGGCAGCTTAGAAACCCGGCGGGTCAAACCCTGTCGGCGCCCGGGCGGCGCCCGCGTCGGACAACGCCGCGCGGCGGCGCACGCCCAGGCGAAGGCCTGCGACGCGTGCGGCGAGAATCCGCGGCTGACCTGGGAGGCGCGGATGGACCGATTGCAGGCAATGACGGTCTTCGTGACCGTGGTGGATTCAGGGGGCTTTGCCAGCGCGGCGCGCAAGCTGAGCCTGTCGCCACCGGTCGTGACGCGCGCCGTGGCCGAGCTCGAGGAACGCCTTGGGCTGCGCCTGCTCACGCGCACGACGCGGGTCGTGCGCGTCACCGAGGCGGGCGCGCGCTACGCCGAGGACTGCCGGCGCATCCTGGCCGAGATCGATGCGGCCGAAGAAGCCGCCAGCGGCACCCATGCGGCCGCACGGGGTACCTTGGTGCTGACCGCGCCGGTGCTGTTCGGCCATCTGTACGTGATGCCCGTGTTGGTGGACTACCTCCAGCGCTGCCCGGAGGTGGATGCGCAATGCCTGTTCGTCGACCGCGTCGTCAATTTGGACGAGGAGGGCGTCGACGTGGCCGTACGCATCGGCGAACTCCCGGACTCGTCCCTGCAGGCGATCAGGGTGGGCCGCGTGCGCCAGGTGCTGGTGGCTTCGCCGGCCTACCTGCAGGCGCATGGCCGTCCGGCCCACCCGACGGCGCTGGCGCAACACACGCTCGTAGCACGTGGCGGTGCGCCCGCGGACGTCGACTGGCACTTTGACGACGGCGGCAAGCCCTTGCCTGTGCGGCTGCGCGCGCGCATCCGCACCAGCAGCAACGACGCCGCCATCGCGGCCGCCGTGGCCGGGTTCGGCATCACGCGGCTGCTCAGCTATCAGGTGGCCGACGCGCTGCGCCTCGGGCAACTGCAGGCCGTGCTCGAACCGTACGAGAGGCCGGCGCTGCCCATCCACGTGGTGCACCGCGAAGGTCGGCGGGCGACGCAGAAGGTGCGTGGCTTCATCGACCTGGCGGTGGAGGCGTTGCGCGCCCAGCCCGCGCTGCGGTAGCGGGCGGCCTGGCTGGCCTGGTCGACCTAGAGATCCAGCACCAGGTCCTCACCTGCGGCGGGCACCGCGCAACACAGCAGCGCTTCCTGAGCCCCGGTCTTCCAGGCCGGTGCGCTTGCATAGGTGACGGCGCCGGCGTGCACGCGCGTCAGGCAGCTGCCGCAGCTGCCCGACCGGCATGAGAAGGGAGGAGAGACCCCCTTGCCCTCCGCGAACTCCAGCAGGCTGCCATGTTCGGGCTTCCAGACCGACGCCTCGCCGGTGCGCTTGAAGACGACCGTGGCTTCGCGCGCCGCAGGCAGGGGCGCCGGTACTGCGGTTGCCCAGGCGTCCGCGCGCCGCGTCAGGGCGGCGGGGCCGAAGGCTTCCGCGTGGATGCGTTCGTCGCGCACGCCCAACGTGCGCAGGCCGTCGTAGATGGCCTGCATGAAACCGCCCGGACCGCACAGATAGAACTCGTGGTCGTCGAACGGGAGCAGTCCCTTGAGCAGTTCCAGCGTCAGTGGCCCCTTGATGGCGCCTGCACCGCCGTCGGACAGCACTGCATGCACACGCACCGCGCCATTCGAGCGGGCGGCCAGCGCGTCGAGCTCGCCGGCGAAGGCGCGCACCTCGGCGTCATGCGCCACCTGGATGACGTGCGTCGGCCGCGTGCTGCGTCGACGGAATCCCTCCGTGACGATGTGGCGCAGGAAGGCCACCATCGGCGTGATGCCGACACCGGCTCCGATCAGCACGGCGGGCCGGCGCTCGGCGGCGTCGATCGTGAACTGCCCGCGCGGACCCAAGGCCTGGATGACGTCGCCCGCCTGCAGCTGGGCGTGCATTTGCGTGGACACCCGACCGTCGCGTTTGATGCTCAGGCGCAGGTGGTCGTCTCCCGGCGCCGACGAGATCGTGTAGGTGCGCATCGGCCCCGCGTCGCTCAGCCGGATCGGCAGGTGCTGCCCGGCCCGCAGTGGCGGCAAGGCCTGGCCGTCGGCCGGCTGCAGGTGAAAGGAGCGGATCACGCGGCTCTCATCCACGATGTGCGTGATGCGATAGGGCCGCCATGTCTGCGCCAGGGTGGCCGCTTGCAGCCTTGCGGCTGCCTCGCCCCAGGTCCCCGTGATCAGCGAGTTCGCAGACCAGTCACGGAATCGCCAGCGCAGGGGCAGGGCATCGCTGAGCCGCCATCCCGCCTCGACATGGAAACGCCACGCCCGCTCGGCGCCCTCGAAGGCTGCGATGGACTTCAGCAGCTCGCCGTCCCACACCACCTCGGCACGGCCCGTGAGCGTCAGCAGCTCGCCGCTGTCGAAGTCGATGAAGAGCACGCCGGCACGCGGGTTGAGCGCCAGATTGCCCAGCGTCATGAACATGTGATTGCCCAGGAAGTCAGGGACGAGGAGCGTGTGCTCGTCCTCGATGTGCACGAAGCCGGCCCTGCCGCCCCGGTGCGACACGTCGGCGCCGGCGCCCGGCGCGTGGGTGGCGACGAAGAGGGTGTCGGCCTGCGAGATCAGTGCACGGGCCGGCGCGTCCAGGGCGGTCAGTGCTTCGCGACGGCGCGGTTGCAGGTCCTGCGGGTCGCGCACCCAGTGCATTTCACGGCCCTGGATGTATTGCGGGCAGTTGCCCACCGTCTGTTGCACATCGAGCTCGAAGCCATCCGGGCCGACCGCCTGGACGACGCCGTTGACGCGGTTGCGACGGCGCGTGTGCAACTCGATGCCGAGGAATCCCAAGGGCGCGCCGGGACGCAACCCCTCGGCGAGCGGGTCACCGCCCACCGGCGCAGCCCTGAAGTTCAGGCGCCGCTCGTCCGGGGACTGGATGAAGCCCGCCTCGCCCACCAGGATCGAGGCCCAGGGGCGGGCCTGGGCATCCACCGAGCCGACCATGATGAAAGGCAGCTGTGCATAGAACTGACGGTGCTGCTCCGGCATGAAGGTGCGCACCACGCGCTGGCCAATGCCCAACATGCGCTCGGCAACGCCCAGCCGTTGCTGGACGGCCAGTTCACCGGCGTGGAAAGGGTTGTCCTGGCGGATGGCGGTGGTGTTCATGCGCAGCTCCCGGCAGTGATTCAGGCGGACAGGCCGACGGCCGACTTGGGCAAGGGCACGAAGCCGGGCAACGCCTCCACGCGGGCCAGCCAGGCGCGCACGTTGGGGTAGGGCGTGAGATCCACGTTGCCTTCAGGCGCCGCGCAGATGTAGCTGTAGCAGGCGATGTCGGCGAGTGTCGCCGTCGAGCCGGCCAGGTGGTCCTGGCGACCCAGCACGCCTTCCATCACCTTCAGCAGGTGGTGGGCCCGGGCGATCGCCTCCTCGGCGTTTGCCTTGGAGCCGAACAGCGTGATCATGCGGGCCGCAGCCGGGCCGAAGGCGATCAGCCCGGCCGCGACGGACAGCCAGGCCTGCACGTTGGCCTGCCGTGCGGCATCGTGGGGCAGCCAGCGGCCCGCCGGGTCGTAGCGGCGGGCAAGGTAGACGAGGATGGCGTTGGAATCGAACAGCGCCGTGTCCCCGTCCTCGAGAACCGGCACCTGGCCGAAGGGGTTGAGCTTCAGGAAGGCCTCGGACTTGTGCTCGCCCTGGCGCAGGTTGACCGGCACGATCTCGTGGGGCAGGTCGAGCAGCGACAGCATGAGCTGCACGCGATGCGAGTGGCCCGACAGGGCGAAGTGGTGAAGCTTGATGCGGGTAGGGGCGGTCATGGGGGTCTCCAGATGGTGAGGTTCGCGGGCAAAGGCGGGCCACACCGCCCCGGCGAGCCGGCGGGGCGGTGGGTGTGAAAAGCTCAGGGGGCGCTAGTGGCAGGTCGCCCGTGGGCGCGTGGCCTGGGCGAGCGTGCAGCGTCGGATGTCAACGGTGGTCGGCATGTCGGTTCCTGGTTAGGCCGCCGGCATGCCGGCTTCGGTGGGAGAACTTTCCGACATCGCGTCCCCCGGCGGAATCCTCAGCCGGGCCAAGACAGTCTTTCGCGTCTGGAAACGGTGGACGCTGACGGCCATGCGGCGTCAGCCATTCACCCTGCGAACCTCGCGCCGCTCAGGTCAGGCCCGTCTCCGCCAGGAATCGCGGCGCGCGCCGGAGCCTGCTGGCCTGCTCGAACGCGTAGCCCAGGCCCAGGACCTTGGCGTCCTGCCAGGCCAGGCCCCCAAACGACAACCCGGTGGGGAGGCCGCCCACGAAGCCCATGGGCACGGTCAGGTGCGGGTAGCCAGCGATCGCGAACGAGGAGCCAAAGCCGCCGCCGCTGAAGCGGTCGCCCAGCAGATGGTCGATGGGCCAGGCCAGACTGCCGGTGGGGCCGACCACGGCGTCGAGATGGTGGGCGCTGAACAGGGCGTCGATGCCCTCGTCGCGGCCGTAGCGCCGGCAGTTCTCGAGGGCCTGCACGTAGCTGGGTGCATCCAGGCCAGTGGTGGCCTCTGCAGCTTCGAGGGTTTCCTGGCCGAAGATGGGCATCGCGCGCTCGGCGTTGGCCTGGTTCCAGGCGATGACCTCGGCGAGCGTCCTGACCGGTGCATTGCTCTGGTAGCCGCTGAGATACGCGGCCAGCCCGGTCTTGAGCTCGTGGATGAGCACGGTGAACTCGGTGCTGCGGGCCTTGTCACGGTTGGGGATCTCCAGTTTGTCCACGAGCACGGCGCCTTGCGCGCGCAAGACATCCAGTGCCGCCTCGAACAGCGCGGCCACGGCGGGCTGGTTGGGCACCGCATGGCGGATCACGCCGATGCGCGCGCCGCGCAGCGCATCGGTGCGAAGGGCCTGGGTGAGGTCGGGCAGGGCAGGGGGCTGGGCCGACGTGGCCCGGTCGTCGGGATCGGGGCCGCACAGCGCCTGCATCAGCACGGCAGCATCGCGCACATGGCGAACGATGGGGCCGGCCGTGTCCTGAGTGGCGGAGATCGGAATGATGCCCGCGCGGCTGACCAGCCCCACCGTGGGCTTGAAGCCGACCACGCCGCAGAGGTGGGCAGGCGAGCAGATCGAGCCGTCCGTCTCGGTGCCGACGGTCAGGGGTGCCAGGCCGGCCGCCGCAGCGGCAGCCGAGCCGGAGCTCGAGCCGCTGGGGCTGCGGTTGAGCACGTGCGGGTTGCGGGTCTGGCCACCACGGCTGCTCCAGCCGCTGCTCGCGCGGTTGCTGCGGATGTTGGCCCATTCGCTCAGGTTGGTCTTGCCCAGGATCACCGCGCCGGCGTCTCGCAGGCGCTGCACGACGTGGGCATCACGCTGGGCGTGCAGCCCCGCGAGGGCCAGCGAGCCGGCGGTGGTGGCCATCTTGTCCGCCGTGGCGATGTTGTCCTTGATCAGCACCGGAATACCGTGCAGCGGCCCGCGCAGCCGACTCGCGCTGCCGCGCCGCTCGGCGTCGAGCTGGCGCGCCTGCGCGAGCGCGTCGGGGTTGAGCTCGATCACGGCACGCAGCGTCGGGCCGCGCCGGTCGATGGCCTCGATGCGCTTGAGGCAGTGCCGCACCAGCGACACGGCGCTGAGGCGGCCGGCCGCCATCTCGGCCTGCAGCGCGGCAAGTTCCATGGCGTCCAGGGCGGTGTCCCGCGGCACCCCGTAGCGCGAGCCCGCTGGCGCAGCGTTGGCGCGGTCGGCCGCCACCGCGGCCAGGCCAGCTCCTGCCGCGCTCGCCACAAAACCCCGTCGACTCGCCGTGCTGCCCATGCCGTCCCTCTGCTGCGTGGTGGTAGTGCAGGGCATTGTGGATGCGCTTGCGACGGGCGGTGAGTGCCCGGGTGTCCGGCGCCAGATGCAGGCCGGGCTCATGCGAGCCGTAATCCACAAGGTCCTTGCGGGAATGGGCATTGTTTCAACGGCAGGAAAAGAGAGTCCGTTTCCGCCCCGTTTATCGCGGGCTCGCCAATCTCTATTGTTCGGGCCATGGACAAGCTCACACGCCCTGCCGCCGTGCGCCTCGGCCCCGCGCCGGGACTGACGGCGCGCCTGTTCCCCGCGCGGCGGCCGCTGGATGGCGACAGACGCGCGCTGCTGTTGTGGTTGCCCGGCGCCAGCCTGGCGGACGGCGCCGCCGCGGTGGCGGCCGAGCGCGGCGAGCTGCTGGCCGAAGCCGGCGCGGACGTCGTCGCGCTGGACTACCCGTTGGCGCCTGAGCATCCCTTCCCGGCGGGGCTGAACGCGGCCTATGAGGCGCTGCAGGCCTTGGCTGCGGCCCCCAAGCGCTGGAGCAAGAACGTGCACACGGCCTTGTTCGTGGGCGGCGAAGAAGGCGGCGGCAACATCGCAGCGGCCTTGACCCTGATGTCCCGGGACCAGCAGGCCCCGCGCCTGGCCGGACAGCTGCTGCTGTCGCCCATGCTGGACCCGCACCTGGGCAGCGCCTCCATGCGTGAAAGCGAATGCGGCGGCAGCGAGTGCATCTATGCCAAGGGCTGGAAGGCCTATCTCGGCAGTTGCGCCAACGCGGACCATCCCTACGCCGTGCCGATGCATGCCAGTCGCCTCTCGGGGCTCGCACCAGCGCTGGTCCTGAGCGTGGCGGGCCACCCGCTCAACGACGAATCGCGCCGTTATGCGGCTGCATTGCGCGCGCATGGCGGCCATGCGCACGACCTCACGCTCGACAGCCTGGCGCCCGACCAGGCGCTGAACCCGATCCACGACTTCCTGCGTGACGCTGCCCGCCGGGCGCTGTCGCTGCCGGACTGACACCTGCCCGTCTCAAGGAGAGAACTCGAATGTCATCCACCCCTCGCTTCAACCGCCTCGGTGCCATTGCGGGCGCAGTCGCCCTCGTGGCCCTGGGCACCATCGGCTTCGGCCAGTTCAACCGGTCGGCGCAGGCTGATGCCGGCGCCGCCCCCCCGCCCGCCACGCCGGTCTCGGTCGCCCAGGTCGTCAGCCAGGACGTCTCTGCCTGGCAGGAGTTCTCCGGCCGGCTGGAAGCGGTCGACCGGGTGGACGTGCGGGCCCGCGTGTCGGGTGCCGTGCAGTCCGTGCATTTCCGCGAGGGCGGCCTCGTGAAGGCAGGCGACCTGCTCGTCACCATCGACCCCGCGCCCTACCAGGCCGAGGTCGCCCGCATGGAGGCCCAGCTCACGGCCGCGCAGGCCCGCGTCACCTACACCCAGAGCGAGGCCCAGCGCGCCAAGGCGCTGTGGGACGACCGCGCCGTGGCCAAGCGCGAGTTCGATGAGAAGGACAACGCCGCCCGCGAAGCCGCCGCCAATCTGCGCGCGGCGCAGGCGGCGCTGCAGGCGGCTCAGCTCAACCTCGGCTACACCCAGGTGCGCGCCCCGGTCGCCGGGCGTGTCGGCAGGATCGAGGTGACCGCGGGCAACCTCGTCGCCGCCGGCGCAGGCGCGCCGGTGCTGACGACGCTGGTCTCCGTCAGCCCCATCTACGCGAGCTTCGACGCCGACGAGAAGATCGTCACCAGCGCCTTGACCGCCTTGCCGGGTGACCGGCGCGGCCTGGAGCGCATTCCCGTCGAGATGGACGCCGGCAGCGAAGCCCAGACCGGCAGGCTGCAACTGGTGGACAACCAGGTCGATGCCAAGAGCGGCACCCTGCGAGTCCGCGCGGTGTTCGACAACAAGGACGGCCGGCTGATCCCGGGCCAGTTCGCCAAGCTGCGCATGGGCCAGGCCAGGACGGCCCCGGCGCTGCTGGTGAACGAGCGTGCGGTGGGCACCGACCAGGACAAGCGCTACGTCATCGTCGTCGGCGCCGGCAACCAGGCCGAATGGCGCCCGGTGACGCTGGGTGCGAACGTGAATGGGTTGCGTGTCGTGACCAGCGGCCTCAAGGGCGGCGAGCGCATCGTCGTCGGTGGCGTGCAGCGCGTGCGGCCGGGGTCGGTCCTCGCGCCGAAGGACGTCGCCATGGATGCCAAGCCCGAGCTGTCCGCGCAGCAAGCCGCGGCCAAAGCGACCTAGCCCACCCTCTACGCGCCTCGCGCGCCCCCTTAAGGGGGCAGCAGCCAGTGGACCGGCCAAGCCGGATCCACGGCTTTCGCTCGACCTCGCGACGGCCTTCGGCGTCGCAGTCCCCAGAAGGACGACCCCATGAATCTCTCCAAATTCTTCATCGACCGCCCGATCTTCGCGGGCGTGCTCTCGCTGCTGATCTTCATCGGCGGCCTGCTGTCGATCCGTGCGTTGCCGATCTCGGAATACCCCGACGTCGTGCCGCCCTCGGTCGTCGTGCGCGCCCAGTACCCCGGCGCCAATCCCAAGGTGATCGCCGAAACCGTGGCCACGCCGCTGGAAGAGGCCATCAACGGCGTCGAGGACATGCTCTACATGAGCAGCCAGGCCACCACCGACGGCCTCATGACGCTGACGGTCAGCTTCAAGCTGGGCACCGACCCCGACAAGGCGCAGCAGCTGGTGCAGAACCGCGTGAGCCAGGCCGAGGCGCGGTTGCCCGAGGAGGTCAAGCGCCTGGGCATCACCACGGTCAAGAGCAGCCCCGACCTGACCATGGTCGTGCACCTGACCTCGCCCAACGAGCGCTACGACATGACCTATCTGCGCAACTACGCGGTGCTCAACGTCAAGGACCGCCTCGCGCGCATCCCGGGCGTGGGGCAGGTGCAGTTGTTCGGCTCGGGCGACTACGCCATGCGCATCTGGCTGGACCCGCAGAAGGTGGCCGAGCACGGGCTGTCGGCCAGCGACGTGGTCGCCGCCATCCGCGGCCAGAACGTGCAGGCCGCGGCCGGCGTCGTCGGCGCCTCGCCCGGCCTGCAGGGCATCGACCTGCAGCTGTCCGTCAATGCCCAGGGCCGGCTGCAGACGGTGGAGGAGTTCGGCGACATCATCGTCAAGACCGGCAGCAACGGCGCGGTGACGCGGCTGCGCGACCTCGGCCGACTGGAGCTGGGTGCGTCCGACTACGCGCTGCGCTCGCTGCTGGACAACAAGCCGGCCGTCGCGGTGCCGATCTTCCAGGCGCCCGGCGGCAATGCGCTGGACATCTCCACCAACGTGCGCGCCACGATGGCCGAACTCAAGACGCTGATGCCCGAGGGCGTGGACTACACCATCGTCTACGACCCGACCCAGTTCGTGCGGGCGTCCATCGAATCCGTCATCCACACGCTGCTCGAAGCGGTGGCGCTGGTGGTGCTGGTGGTCATCCTCTTCCTGCAGACCTGGCGCGCGTCCATCATCCCGCTGCTGGCGGTGCCGGTGTCCATCATCGGCACGTTCGCGGTGATGCACGGCTTCGGCTTCTCGATCAACGCGCTGAGCCTGTTCGGCCTGGTGCTGGCCATCGGCATCGTGGTGGACGACGCCATCGTCGTGGTCGAGAACGTGGAGCGCAACATCGCCGCCGGCCTGAGCCCTCGCGACGCGACCTACCGTGCGATGCGCGAGGTGTCCGGGCCCATCATCGCGATCGCGCTGACGCTGATCTCGGTGTTCGTGCCGCTGGCCTTCATCACGGGCCTGACGGGCCAGTTCTACAAGCAGTTCGCGCTGACCATCGCCATCTCGACGGTCATCTCGGCCATCAACTCGCTGACGCTCTCGCCTGCGCTGGCCGCCATGCTGCTGAAGGACCACCACGCCCCGAAGGACGCGCTGACCCGAGCCATGGACCGCGTGCTGGGCGGCTTCTTCGCGCGCTTCAACCGGCTGTTCACGCGCAGCTCCGAGAAATACGGCGGCGGCGTGAAGACGCTGATGTCGCGCAAGGCCGTGATGATGGTGATCTACCTCGCCCTCGTCGCCGCGACGGCCGGTCTGTTCAAGGCCGTGCCCGGCGGCTTCGTGCCCGGTCAGGACAAGCAGTACCTGATCGGCTTCGCGCAGCTGCCTGACGGCGCGACGCTGGACCGCACCGAAGACGTCATCCGCCGCATGACCGACATCACGCTCAAGACCCCGGGTGTGGAGCATGCGGTGGCTTTCCCCGGCCTGTCGATCAACGGCTTCACCAACAGCGCGAGCTCGGGCATCGTCTTCGCCACGCTCAAGCCTTTCGAGGAGCGCAAGGGCAAGGACCTGTCGGCCGGTGCGATCGCCGGGGCGCTGAACGCGCAGTACGGCCAGATCGAGGACGCCTTCATCGTGATGTTCCCGCCGCCGCCCGTGCAGGGCCTGGGCACGACGGGCGGCTTCAAGCTGCAGCTGCAGGACCGCGGCGGGCTCGGCTACGAGGCGCTGGACCAGGCGCTCAAGGCCTTCATGGCCAAGGCCTACCAGACGCCCGAGCTCGCCGGGCTGTTCTCGAGCTACCAGGTCAACGTCCCGCAGCTCTATGCCGACCTCGACCGCACGCGTGCCCGCCAGCTCGGCGTGGCCGTGACCGATGTGTTCGACACGATGCAGATCTACCTCGGCAGCCTGTACGTGAACGACTTCAACAAGTTCGGCCGCACCTACTCCGTGCGCGTGCAGGCGGATGCCGCCTACCGTGCGCGGGCCGAGGACATCGGTGCGTTGAAAGTGCGCTCGGCCTCAGGCGAGATGGTGCCGCTGTCGGCGCTGATGAAGGTCAAGCCCAGCTTCGGCCCGGAGCGTGCGCTGCGCTACAACGGCTACCTGTCGGCGGACATCAACGGCGGTGCCGCGCCCGGCTTCTCGTCGGGCCAGGCCCAGGCCGCGGTGGAGCGCATTGCTGCCCAGACGCTGCCGCCCGGCATCGGCTATGAGTGGACCGACCTCACCTACCAGGAAAAGATCGCCGGCAACTCGGCCGTGTGGGTGTTCCCGCTGGCCATCCTGCTGGTCTTCCTGGTGCTCGCGGCGCAGTACGAGAGCCTGACGCTGCCCATCGCCATCCTGCTCATCGTGCCCATGGGCCTGCTGGCGGCCATGGCCGGCGTGTGGATCACGCACGGCGACAACAACGTGTTCACGCAGATCGGGCTCATCGTGCTGGTGGGGTTGTCGGCCAAGAACGCGATCCTGATCGTCGAGTTCGCGCGCGAGCTGGAGTTTGCCGGGCGCACGCCCGTGCAGGCGGCACTGGAGGCCGCGCGGCTGCGGTTGCGCCCGATCCTGATGACGTCGATGGCCTTCGTGATGGGCGTGCTGCCGCTGGTGCTGTCCACCGGCGCTGGTGCCGAGATGCGCCAGGCCATGGGCGTGGCGGTGTTCGCCGGAATGATCGGCGTGACGCTGTTCGGGTTGTTCCTGACGCCGCTCTTCTACGTCATCGTGCGCCGCCTCACCGGCAATGCGCCGCTGCGCCACCACGGAGGGCAGGTGGCCACGCCTGCCGCCCAGGCCGTCACACCCGTCATCGACGCCCTGCCGCAACGCGGCAAGTAAGAAACGAGGGATCTCATGAAATTGAACCTGACCCCATTTTTCGCGGCATTGCTGCTGGCGGGTTGCGCATCGGTCGGCACGGTCGATCCGGCCCATCTGCCCCAGGCACCGGGCGCCTACAAGACGGCAGGGGCGAACGATGCACCTGCACTGACCAAGACGTGGTGGCAGCCGTTTGCCGACCCGGTGCTGGACGATCTCGTCGGCCGGGCCCTGGCGGCCAACACCAGCGTGCAGGCGGCCGCCAACCGGCTGGCGCAGGCGCGGGCGGCCTTGGGCACGGCCCAGGCGGAGCGTTTGCCGCAGCTCGGCGTGTCGGCCGGGGCGGGCCGCTCGTCGACGCCAGGCCAGGCCGTGCCGCAGCCCTCCACGCAGTACAGCGCGGGCCTGAACCTGGCCTATGAGCTGGATCTCGGCGGGCGGCTGCTGCAGGCGCGCAATGCCGCTGCACTGGACGTGCAGGCACGGGAGCAACTGCTCGCCGACGCCAAGCTGCTTGTGCAGGCCAACGTGGCGCGGGGCTACCTTGCGCTGCGGGCGCTGGATGCGGAACGCGACATCGTCCGCGGCACCGTCTCGGCCTATGCCGAAACCCTGGCCTTGACCGACAAGCGTGCGCGCGCCGGTGACGTGGCCGACCTGGACGTGGCTCGCGTTCGCGCCGAACTGGCGGCCAACGAAGCGGAGGCTCTGGGGCTGGATCGGCGCCGTGTGGAGCTTGAGACGGCGCTGGCCGTGCTGCTGGGTGAGCCGGCCTCCAACTTCCATCTGGCCCCCACGGCCTGGACGACGGCTTTGCCCGGGGTGCCGGCCGGCCTGCCTTCGGAGCTGCTGCAGCGCCGCCCCGACCTGGCGGCTGCGCGCAGCCAGCTCGAGGCCGCACGCGCCCGCGTCGGCGAGGCGCGTGCGGCGTGGTGGCCCAGCCTGTCACTGACCGCCCAGGGTGGTGGTGTGTCCAGCGAGGTATCCAACCTGCTCAAGAGCGGCGCCAGCACCTGGGGCATCGGCCTGCTCGGCGCGCTGCCCTTGTTCGACGGAGGCCGCCGTGAATCCGGCGTGAGCGCAGCCCAGGCGCAGCTCGAAGGCTCGGTCATCGCTTTTCGCGAACAGTTTCTCCTGGCGCTGAAGGACGTGGAAGACCAGCTTGGCGCTCTCGCACTTCTGCAGGCCCAGGGTGAAGCCAATGCCCGCGCGGTGGCCGCTGCCGGCCAGGCGCTGAAACTGTCGGACACGCGCTACCGCAACGGGCTGGTCAGCCAGCTGGAGCTGCTGGATGCAAGGCGCAGTGAGCTGGCCAACCGCCGTGCCGCCCTGCAGGTGCGCTCGGCGCAGTACCAGGCTACCGTGGGCCTCATCCGCGCGCTGGGCGGTGGGTGGAGCGACCCGCAACTCCAGCTCGCGCATCGTTGACGGACCGGTCATGGCAGCGCCCGCGGCCGATGCCGTGCGCGCCGTCTGACGCTGTCCAACGCGCCTGGTTGCGGGCGTGTCCGGTTTTGGCCGTTGACTGCGTTGGCGCAGAGGTTCCTCATCGTCACTGCAAGGACACGCCATGACCGCGACCGATTGCTCACTCTCCCGCGCCCTTCTTGTTTTGGGGGCGGCCAGTGCGCTGCCGGGCTTTGCCCATGCCCTGGATGCGGCCTGCGTCAAGGCCCTCAGCCAGGCCAATCTCAAGCAGATCGACGCGCCAGCCTTTCAATCCGTCAAGCGTTTCTCGGGCACGAGCCTGGAGGTCATCAAGGCCGGCGGCAAGCTCTATCAGCGCATGGGTGGCGAGCCCTGGGCCGTGGCGCCCTACAGCCTGCAGGAACTGCGCAACGCGGTCGCGGTCGCCGAGAAGACCATCGTGAGCTGCGAGCGCGGTGGGGTTGAAGCCGTGGACGGCAAGCCGGCCCAGGTTTTCAAGTTCTCCGTCCGGGATCCGGTTGCCGGCACGATCGCTGCGCGGGCGTGGGTCGGAACGCAGGACGGGTTGCCCTATCGCGAGGACAGCGCCGCGGTCAAGGCCACGACGAGCTACGGCAATATCAAGGCGCCGATGTAGGCCCATGCCCGTGCCGGCCGGCGTGCTGCGCCGGCGGCGTTCGGTCCATGAGGCAAAGAAGAAGCCCTTGAGCGGCAACGCTCGAGGGCTTCTCCGTCTTCGTGGGGCGCTTGCCCGGCCTGAGCGACACATGCCATGGCGTCTTGCTGTCTTTGAGCTCGTCGCGCTTGGCCATGCCTTGGTCGCCGGCGTCGGCGAACGGGACGAGTTCTTCACCGTGCAACAGCCCTGCAGCCTGGGTCACGTCGTTGACGTTGGCTGCCGTGCCAATGACCGTGTGCACGGACCCGACTCCGCATCCACGCCGATGTATGCCTTCATGCCGAAATGCCCTGGGTTGCCCTTCTCGGCCTGGTGTTTCTCGGGAGCTCGGCGCGGCAATGATGGTGGCACCCACCACCGTGCCGGTCTTGAGCATCAGGCCTTGCTGGGCCAGGCCGGCGTTGATGGCGGCCCGCATCGTCTCGATGGAGAACGGCGGTCGACCGCCCAGCGCCTGATGCGCGCCGCGAGCATGCAGCTGGATGAGCGCCACCCGCTCTGCCCACGGCTTGTTCCTGCCCGTCACTTGCTTGGGGGACCTGGCCTCCCCCTCTAGGTAGGGGATGAGTCACTCCCTAGAAGCACAGCTGTTCCCCACAATTCGCCCCGTCAAGAAACGTGAAGCGTGCTCGAGCTGTCGCAACCAATCTCCGTGTTCCCGTCAGTCGGCCGGCCGGCTCCTGAGCCGGCCGACGGCGAAGCTTTGTCCGGCTCCAGCACAACCGTGCCCGAGGGAGGAGACCAGACCACCGAACCGACCCCCGCCAACGCCTTGCAGGCCCTGGCGATCGTCGCCCGCCTGCACCATGTCGCCGACGAACCAGGCGCGTTGCGGCATGAACCTGGCCTGGACGAGCACGATGCCGTCTCGCGCGACGACCTGCTGCTGGCCGCCAAGCACATCGGCCTCAAGGCCGAGCCGGCGCAGAGTGGGCTGACCCTCGCGCCGCTGCCGGCGCTGGCGGTGATGGCCGACAGCCGTAGCGTTGTCCTTGCCCAGTGCAATGGCCAGCGCGTGCTCATCATGGGTTCATCCGCGGTCGCTGCCAACGGCGCGCTGGTCGCACGCCCCACCATCGAGCTGCTGGGAGTCTTCGCCAGTCAATGGACCGGCGAGCTGATCCTCGTTGCGAGGCGCACGTCCCTCGCCGGTCGATCGCCATACCCGATGCGGCTCTTCGCCCTCGTCTCGCCGCTGTTCTTCCAGGTCGTTATGGGCGAGGCGCTGGTGCACAAAGGCCTGACTACGCTGGATGTCAGCGTCATCGGTTTCGTGGTCATCATGATCTTCGTGAGCGCGCTGACGGTGCTGCACTCCTCCCTGCCATGCCCGACCTGACTCCCAGCCCCTGGTTCCAGCCTGCCCCCGACGCTTCGCGCCCGCTGAGGCTGTTCGCCTTCTCCTTCGCGGGCGGCAGCGCAGCGACCTTCCGGGACTGGCAGGCGGGGCTGGACCCGGCCATCGCGCTGTCGGCGGTGCAACTGCCCGGGCGTGCGGCGCGGTTTGGCGAGCCGCCGATCCGCGCACTGCCCGCGCTGGTGGACGCCCTGTGTGCTGCTCTCGAGCAGGTCCGTCCCCAGCCGTTCGCCTTCTTCGGGCACAGCCTGGGCGCGCTTCTGGCGTTCGAGGTGAGCCGCCGCCTGCAGGCCCGCAGCCAGCCCCTGCCGGTGCATCTTTTCTTGTCTGGCTGCCAGGCGCCGCGGTATCGCAGCCCGCCTGAAGGCTTGAGCCGCCTGAGTGATGACCGCCTGATCGAAGCGCTGCGGCGCTATGACGGCACGCCGCCGGAGGTGCTGGAACACCGGGAGCTGATGGAGCTGCTGCTTCCCATGATCCGCGCCGACTTCGGCTTGGTCGACGACTACCGCTATGTCGAGGCGCCCCGACTGCCGGTTCCGTTGACCGTGCTGGCGGGCAGGCAGGACCGCATCGAACGGCCCGAGCAGGTGTCGGGCTGGGGGCAGGAGACCGCGGCGAGCTGCCGGGTCGCATGGTTCGATGGCGGGCACTTCTTCCTGCTGCCCGAGCGAGCCGCGGTGCTGGACTGCATCAACCGCGATCTGGCATCGGCAGCCCATGGGCGGTGACGAGCCCCTGACCGCCTTGCGCGCTCTGGCACCGCCAGGGCTGTCGTGTGCGGGTGGCGCCATTCCGGTGGACATCGTGCTGCCGTACGCCATCGAGGCACGGGCCGTCACCGATGCTCGGGACAAGCGTCGGCGCGAATTCGCGGCGGGCCGGTTCTACGCGCGCCAGGCGATGGCTGCCCTGGGTGTGCCCCCGCAGCCCGTGGCCGTGTTGCCGAGCCGCGCGCCAGCCTGGCCCGAGGGGGTGGTGGGCAGCCTGGCGCACACGGACGCGTGGTGCTTCGCCGCCGTGGGGCGCAGCGATGAATTTCTGGGGGTGGGGCTCGATGCCGAGGTTGCGGCGCCGTTGTCGGACGAGGTCGCCGCGCTTGTGTGCAGCGCCGACGAGAGGCGGGCGTTGTCCGCCGACCTGATCGCCTGGGCGTTCGCGGCCAAGGAGGCCTTCTACAAGCTCTACCACCCGCGCGTGGCGCGATTCCTGGAGTTCAGTGACGTCCGGGTGCAGATCGACGTGCCGCGCCAGCGGTTCCAGGCCTCGCTGCGCCCGGACTTGCCTGCCTTCGAGGGCTGCCACGTGTTTCCCGGCCGCATCACCACGGCAGGGGGTCTCGTGCTGGCGTTGATGACATGGCCAGCCGCGTGAGCCGCCGGCCTCAGCCCATCAGTGCGCGCAGGGTCGTGATCAGGAAACTGAGGGCCTGACGTTCCACCGCCGTGACGCCGGGGTGCCAGACGTCCACCAGCAGGCATATGCGGCGTCGCGGTCCACGATTCCAGGCGCTGTGCAGGTAGGAGTAGTCGAACATCAGGCAGCGGTCCTGCTGCCATTCGCGAGTCTCGCCCGCCACGTTGATGCCGCAGCCGGGCGGAATGTCCACGGCCAGGTGCAGGTTGAGGCTGAAGTTCCAGAGATCGCAGTGAGGCGCGATCTCGGCGCCCGGCTCCAGCACCGAGAAGTGCATCTCCAGCAGCGGGCAGAGCCAGTCGCCGAGGTCGTCCTTCATGAACGCCCAGGCCGTGGGGCAGACGTTGCGGTTTTGCTCCTGATAGCGTCCCTCTCGGTGCAGGTACAGCGCCCGCCAGTCGCGATTGACCATCAGGTAGTGTTCATAGGGCGCCAGCAGTTCCGAGCGCTCGGCAATGGCGCCATGGATCTCGCGGCGGATCTGCGGCGACAGGCTTTCGAGACGTCGCACGATCGGCGCCAGCGGCGCGAAGCCGTAGGGGTCCAGCCACGGGGTGCTGGACAGCCCGGGCAGCACCCACTTTGCGTTGGCCTGAAGCGGATGGCGGGCAGGACCCTCACCCGCCACCATGGCCTCAACCCTTGCCAGGGCGTCAGGGCCGTGCATGGCCTTCAGACGGGCAAATTCGTCGTCGATCTCGGGAATCATGGGTGAGCTCGGTGGATGTTGGGGGCTGGCCCGGGTCAGTCGAAGGACATCGTGTCCATGGCCTCGACGCTCTCGACGCGGGCGGGCATGTGGACGATGCGGTTGATGAAGTTGGAGCGCGCGCGGGTCGGGGCGACGGTCGGCGTGAACCGCAGGCCGCGCCGCACGATGTCCTCGAACAGCACGCGCAGCTCCAGCCGGGCGAGCCGCGCGCCGAGGCAGAAATGGGCCCCGAAGCCGAAGGCCAGATGCGGGTTCGGGCTTCGCTCGATGTCGAAGCGGTCCGGCGCGGCGAACACCGCGTCATCTCGGTTGCCTGACGCGAAGCACATCACCACGCGGTCACCGGGCCGGATGTGCTGACCGCCGAGTTGGTAGTCCTGTGTTGCCGTGCGGCGGAAATAGATGACCGGGGTCTCCCAGCGCAGCATCTCCTCGACGGCGCTCTCGACGAGTTCAGGCCGGGCGTGCAGCAGATCCTGTTGATCGGGGTGGGCGGCCAGCGCTGCCAGCCCACTGGCGATTGTGCTCGCAGTGGTGTCGTAGGCGCCGATGGCCAGGGACCAGAAGTAGCTCAGGAACTCCTCCTCGCTGATCGGCGCGCCGTCGACTTCGAGATGGGCGAGGACGGACAGGAGGTCACGGCGTGGCGCGATGCGGCGAGCCCGGAATGCACTCACGCCGTGCTGGTAGAGCCGCTCCAGGGCCACGCCGCTGGCCTGCATCATCGGTCCGAACTCGCGGTCCCCGTTGGGGATCGCATGCACGCGGTTGAACAGGTCGCCCCAGTACGCCGCCATGGGCAAATCGGCCTCGTCGAAGCCGAGCAGATCCTGGAACACGACCCGCACCGGAAAGGCGGTGGCCAGCTCCGGGACCAGGTCGCAGTGCCCCAGCGCCGTCACGCGGTCCAACGCCTGCGCGGCACGTTGGCGGATGGCCGATGCAAGTTTCTCCAGAGCCTCCGGCCCGAAATGCGGCACGGCCAGGCGGCGCAGCTCGCTGTGGCGGGGTGCATCCAGGTGGCACAGGCCGTCACGGACCATCTGCCAGGCCGGATGGGGGATCTGCACCGCGTCCGAGAGCACGGATCCGGTATGCGAGATGAACAGCTTGGGCTGCCGCGCCACCTCGCAGATATCGGCATGCCTCGTCACCAGCCAGAACCCCTGGTCCTGCAGCGGCGCTGGCATCGATTGCCACGACACCGGCTGTTCACGGCGCAGCCGCGCAAACTCGGTATGGGGGGTGCCTACGGCGAATTTGTCGAGATCAAAGAAATCCATGAAGCGCGGCCAGTCGAGGTCGTTTCAAGTTAGGGATTGACGATTTAATGGCGACTGAAAAAACCCTTTCATTTGCAGGGCTGGGACGCCGATTTCAGTTACGAGTAAACGCTGATTGACGGGTGAGGTGTGGCGTAAGAAGGGGTATTGCAGATACTCGATCGTCATCATGCCATCGCAGTTGCCGCGCGCAAGTCGTGAGATTCCGCCCCGTGTTCGCCCGGATCGCGCGGCACCGCGTCGCTTGCGTCAACACTGGGGGCGGCCGGCTCGTTCGGGGTTTTCTCTCATAGGCGCCTTGGCGACGATGCCTTGGAATGCCGACCTTTTTCGAGCGCTTCCGAATGGATTCCACGCCGTTGTCTTCATGGGTTCTGGCCGTAGTTATGGCTGCGGCGTCAGGGGATTTCAACCAGGGCCAGGTTCAGCCGTCATCGCGCTGTCGCTGCGCACCTTTTCAATAAGAGTTTGGGGGTGTCAATCTCGGGTTTCTGCGCAATCCTTTGCGTAGCGGCCCAGGGCGCGCTGCCAGCCGGTCTGGCAACGCCTTCGCACCACCGCTTGCCCCCGTGGTCCGGCAAGCCCGGTCCTGCGGCTCGAGCCGCCAGGCTTCGGGTCCCCAGCCGGGGTGCCGAGTTCCCGTCATCGCCGGCCTTGGGCCAGCACCCCCTGGGTGCCGTTGTTTGTTCCTTGCCGGTGTCGTCCATGTCCCAGTCCCCGCTTGAGCTCCTCGGATGAATGCGAACCTGATGACCTTGCTGGAAGTCCTGCAGCATCGGGCCGCCGCCACGCCACAGGAGGTCTGCTACACGCATGCCGAGCAACTGTCTGGCGCCGCGGATCTGACCTGCGGTCAGCTTCATGAGGCTGCCCGGTCGCTGGCCGCCGTGTTGCTCGCGCAGGCGGCTCCTGGGGACCGGGTGCTCCTCCTGCTGCCCACGGGGCTGGACTTCGTGGTTGCGTTCTACGGCTGCCTGTACGCCGGCCTGGTGGCAGTCCCGCTGTATCCGCCCAAGGCCAATGACGGCAGCGGCAAGATTCCAAACATCGTGGCTGACTGCCAGCCTCGCCTGGCTCTGGTGGGCGACGACCTGCCCGCCGATCGGCTCGATGCCCTGGCGAACGAGGCGTCGCCTCACGCGCCGTTGCGGGTGATGCGCATGGGCGAACTCGCCGGCGGCCTCGGCCAGCCCGATGCGCAGGCACCCCGGCCCGGGCCGGACACGCTGGCTTTCCTGCAGTACAGCTCTGGCTCTACCGGCGACCCCAAGGGCGTGATGATCGCCCACCGCAACATCACCGCGAACATGGCGGTGATCTGCGAGGAAATTGCCAGCGACGCCCGCGATGTGTTCGTCGGGTGGCTGCCCTTCTTCCACGACATGGGCATGGTGATGAACCTGCTGCTGCCCATGTTCAATGGTTCGCGGTCAGTGTTCTTCTCGCCACTGAAGTTCGCCAAGACGCCGCTGTACTGGCTGCAGGTGCTCTCGCACTACCGGGGCACGGTGTCCGGCGGCCCGAACTTCGCGTTCGAGAGTTGCCTGCGCAAGGCCACACCCGAAGCCCTTCAAGGGCTGGACCTCTCGGCCTGGCGCGTCGCCCCCAATGGCGCGGAGCCCGTGCGCGCCGACACGATCGAGCGATTTGCCCAGGGCCTGGCCAGCGCCGGCTTCCGTCGCGAGGCCGTGATGCCGTCCTACGGTATGGCCGAGGCCGTGGTCTTCGTCTGCTCCAACCGGCACGACCGCTTTCCGGCCATCCGCACCGTCGCGCCCCATGCCGCCCTCGGGGATGTGCTGCCCCCGCCGGACGCCACGCCCGAGGCGCAGGCCGAGGCCGACGCCCGGCTGCTGCGTGTCGTCGGCAACGGTGCGCCGCCCGCGGCGCACGTGCTGCGCATCGTGCATGACGGCCGCCGCTTGCCCGAGCGGCACGTCGGTGAGGTCTGGGTGCGCGGCGAGAGCATCGCCGCAGGCTACTGGGGGCGAGAAGCCCAGTCCGAGGCCACGTTCCGGGCCTACACGGCAGACGGCGAAGGCCCCTTCCTGCGCACCGGAGACATCGGCTTCTACGACAACGGTGAGCTGTTCCTGCTCGGTCGCCTGAAGGAAATGCTCATCGTCCAGGGGCGCAACCTCTATCCCCAGGACCTCGAACTCTGCGCGCGACGCGCCTTGCCCGAGCCGGCCACCGGGGACGGCGCCGTGTTCGCGGCGGACGGCCCCGCCGGTGAAGCCGACGGCGCCATCGTGCTCGTGCAGGAGCTCCGCCCGCGCCTGTGCCGCAAGCCGCTGGCCGAGTACGCGTTGGATGCGCGCGCGGCCGTCTTCAGCGCCTATGGCGTGCTGTTGCAGCAGGTTGTTTTCGTGTCGGTCGGCGCCGTGCTCAAGACGACGAGCGGCAAGGTCATGCGCTCGCAGATGCGCGAACGCTGGCAGCGGGGCGAGTTGACCGCCCTGCATGTGGATGTGCTGGACACCCCACCTGAGGCCACCGACGAGCCGGCGCGTCCCGCCACGCCGACCGAGCAGCAGCTCGCCCGGCTCTGGGCCGGCGTGCTGGGGCTCGGCGGTGCCCAGGCCGAGGTGCCGGCGCAGGCCAGCTTCCTCCAGTGGGGCGGCGACTCGCTGGCCATGGCACGGCTGCAGGAGGCCATCCGCGCGCAGTGGCAGGTCAGGCTCAGCACGCATGAGGCGTTCGAGCACTGCACGCTGGCCGGCATGGCCGCCTGGATTGACGCGGCACGTGCCGGCGCGGCTTCTGGCAGCGCGGCCGACGCCCCGCGTGCGTTGGCGCTTCCCGGTCGCGGTGAAGTCGGGCAGCCGAGCGCCGTGGCGCTGGATGCGGGCGCGCCGCTGTCCTTTGCGCAGCAGCGCCTGTGGTTCCTCGCGCAACTGCATGACGATGCCGGCGAGAGCGAGAACATCGGCCTGGCCCTGCACCTGCAGGGCGCGCTCGATGTGGCGGCGCTGGACGCCTCGATGACGTCGCTGGTGGCGCGCCACGAGGCCTTGCGCACACGCTTCTTCACCGATGCCGAGGGTGAGCCCCGGCAGGCCACGCTGCCGGCCGAGCCCTGTCGGGTGAGCCACCTGGACCTGCGCGGCCTGCCTGCCGATCGGCAGGCCAGGGCGCTCAGGAAGGCCCTCGATGAGGCTGTGGCCACGCGGTTTCGGCTGGATGGCGAGGTGCTGTTGCGCGGCTGCCTCATCCAGCTGGACGCAGGATCGCAGGTGCTCGTCTGGACCTTGCACCACATCGCCGCGGACGGCTGGTCCATGGGCGTGCTCGTGCGCGAGTGGGCCGCCCTCTACAACGCGACCTGCGAGGGCCGTGCGCCCATGCTGGCGCCGCTGCCGCTCCAGTACGGCGACTTCGCCCGCTGGCAGCGTCAGGGGCTCACGGCGCAGGACCTTCATGGCGCGGAGCGCTACTGGCTGGAGGCGTTGCAGGGCCTCCCTGCGGTTCATGGCCTGCCCCTGGACCGGCCGCGTGGCGTGCGGCCCGGGTACGCGGGAGGCGTGGTCAAGACCCGCCTGGACGCAGGCCTGACCCGGCAGTTCAAGCAGTTCTGCGCCGAGCAGCGGGCCACGCTGTTCATGGGCCTGCATGCGGTGCTGGCTGCCTGGGTGGCGCGCCTCAGCGGTGACACCGAGGTGGTGATCGGCAGCCCGATGGCCAATCGGGAGATGGCAGCGCTGCAGGGCCTGATCGGGGTGTTCGTGAACACCGTGGTGCTGCGCAGCCGGCTGACCTCCGGCATGACGCTGAGCGAGCTGCTCGACCAGTCGCGCGCGACGACCGCTGCCGCCCTCCAACACCAGGCCTTTCCGTTCGATCGGCTGGTCGAGCGTCTGGCCCCGGTGCGCCAGAAGGACGTGCCGACGCTCTTCCAGCTGATGCTGGTGCTGCAGAACAGTGCCTTCGAACTGCCGGCGCTGGACGGCGTGCGTGTGGAATCCGCCGAGGAGATCGACACCTTCGCGCGCGTTGACCTCACGCTGGGTGTGCACGAGTCCGCTGACGGTCTCTCGCTGACCTGGACGTACAACCGCCACTTGCTGGATGCGGGCTGCGTCGAGCGGTGGGCGGCGGCCTGGACGCAGCTACTGATCGCCGGACTCGTGTCGCCTCGGGCCCCGATCAGTACGCTGGCGCTGCTGGACGCGCCTCAGCGGCGCGCGGCGGTGCAGGCCTTGTGCGGCGAGGTGCAGCCGGTGCCGGCGCAGAGCCTGGCGGCGCTGCTGCAGGCGGGCAGTGCGCGCGCGCCCGACGCACTGGCGGTGGTGGGCGAGGACGAACAGCTCACCCACGCCGAACTGCAGCGGCGCGCGGGTCAGCTCGCGCACTGGCTGCGCGGGCAGGGCCTGCAGCCCGACGAGCGCGTGGGCCTGTGC
>JAEUPJ010000040.1 GCA_016790285.1 Roseateles sp.
CATCCGCGACACGGTGGACTTCGCCATCACGCGCCACGACCTGCGCGCGCTGCCCGTGCCCGAGCGCGAGGCACAGGCCCGCCGCCTGGCCGCCGAACATGCCGCCACGGGCTTCAACCTCGCCCACGACCTCATGCTGCGCGTCGACCACGTCGCGATGGAGGACGACGAGGCCGTGATGCTGTTCAACCTGCATCACATCGCCTCGGACGGCTGGTCCATGGATCTGCTGATCCGGGAGTTCATCCAACGCTATGAGGCCGATGACGACGGTCGGCTGCCGAACGAGCAGCCGTTGCCGCTGCACTACGCCGACTTCGCCGGCTGGCAGCGCGAATGGCTGCAGGGCGCGCCGATGGAGCAGCAGTTCGCCTACTGGCAGCGTCAACTCGCCGACCTGCCGTCCGTGCACAGCCTGCCACTGGATCACCCGCGTCCCGCGGTGGCGGGCACGCGCGGCGCTCGCCACTACTTCTCGGTGCCAGCTGAGCTGCAAGCCGGCATTGCCCAACTGGCCCGCGCGCACCAGGCAACGGTCTTCATGGTGCTGCATGGCGCGCTGTGCGTGCTGCTGTCGCGCTGCAGCGGCAGCGAGGACATCGTCATCGGCACCCCCGTGGCCAACCGGCTGCAGCGCGAGCTGGAAGACCTGATCGGCTGTTTTGCGAACACCCTGGTGCTGCGCACCAGCACCGCGGGCAATCCTGGCTTCGTGGAATTGCTGGATCGGGTCAAGGCCGTCAACCTCGGCGCCCAGGCCCACCAGGACATGCCCTTCGACCACCTCGTGGAACGGCTCAACCCGGTCCGCTCGACGCAATACAGCCCGGTCTTCCAGGTGCTGTTCAGCATGGGGGTGATCAATGTCGAAGGACCGGTGAACCTCGCGCTCGACGATGCGAGCTTCGAGGTGCTGCCCGAAACGGACCTCACGGCCAAGTACGAGCTCACCTTCGATGCGAGCGAGACGCGCGACGGCCTCGCCTTTCACATCGAATACAACCGCGACCTCTGGGAGCCCGGCACGATGGCCCGCCTGGCGGCGCAGTATGTCGCGCTGCTGCAGAGCATCGTGGCCACGCCGCAAGCCTCGATCAGTACGCTGGCGCTGCTGGACGCGCCTCAGCGGCGCGCGGCGGTGCAGGCCTTGTGCGGCGAGGTGCAGCCGGTGCCGGCGCAGAGCCTGGCGGCGCTGCTGCAGGCGGGGAGTGCGCGCGCGCCCGACGCACTGGCGGTGGTGGGCGAGGACGAACAGCTCACCCACGCCGAACTGCAGCGGCGCGCGGGTCAGCTCGCGCACTGGCTGCGCGGGCAGGGCCTGCAGCCCGACGAGCGCGTGGGCCTGTGC
>JAEUPJ010000069.1 GCA_016790285.1 Roseateles sp.
GCCGTAGGCCTGCATGTAGTCAGCGAACACCGGGTTGAACAGCAGCGGCACGTGGCCGAAGAGATCGTGGAAGACATCGGGCTCGACCACGTAGTCGAACTCCTCGGGTGTGCGGATCCAGTCGGTGACCGGGAAGCGCCGGTTCGACAGCAGCTCGAAGAAGGGGCGTTCGGGGATCAGGCCCGGCACCGCCACGATCTCCCAGCCGGTGGCGGCCCAGAGGCGGGTGTTGATGTCTTCGAAGCGCGGGATGCGATCGGGCCGGCCCAGCCAGGGCAGGGCTTGGATGTAGGCGTCGCAGGCCAGGCCGGGCAGCAGCACGCTCTGGCGTTCAAAGAGGCGACGCCAGGTGGTGTGGTCGGCCTCGGTGTAGGCCGACCAGTCCTGCGCGCAGGTGTAGTCGTCGCGGGCGCGGGTGTAGTCGCCACGCGGCGGGCGCTCGCTGGCGCCGTAGACCACGGGTTCGACGGCCATGTCAGGCTTTCAGCACGCCGCGGCGGACCTGGTCCAGCTCCATGGTCTCGAACAGCGCCTTGAAGTTGCCTTCACCAAAGCCCTGGTTGCCCTTGCGCTGGATGAACTCGAAGAAGATCGGGCCGAGCTGGTTCTCGCTGAAGATCTGCAGCAGCAGTTCGCCCGGCGCGCCGTCGACCAGGATGTTGCGGGCCTTGAGCGCCTCGATGTCCTCGCCGTGGTTCGGAATGCGTTTGGGCAGCAGCTCGTAGTAGGTCTCGCTGGTGTTCAGCAGCTTCAGGCCTTCCATCTGCAGCGCGTCCACCGTGTCGTAGAGGTTGGTCGAGGCCAGCGCGATGTGCTGGATGCCCTCGCCGTGGTAGCGGTCCAGGTATTCCTGGATCTGGCCGGCCTTGTCGTTGCCTTCCTCGTTGATCGGGATGCGGATCTTGCCGCAGGGGCTGGTCATGGCCTTGCTCTTGAGGCCCGTGAGCTTGCCCTCGATGTCGAAGTAGCGCACCTCGCGGAAATTGAAGAAGCGCTCGTAGAACTCCGACCACTCCTTCATGCGCCCGCGGAAGACGTTGTGCGTGAGATGGTCGATCTCGGTCAGGCCATGGCCCACGGGGTTGGGGTCCACCGGCAGGCCCGCCGCGTCCAGCAGCGGCACGAAGTCGACGTCGTAGATGCTGATGTTGCCGATGGCCCCGGGCTTGGCGCCGCCCTTGCCCTGCCAGCGGTCGACGAAGTAGATGAGCGAGTCGCCGATGCCCTTGATGGCCGGGATGTTCAGCTCCATCGGGCCGGCCTTGTTGTCGAAGCCCCAGGCGCCGAGCTCCAGCGCGCGCTGGTAGGCGTGGGCCGCGTCCTGCACGCGGAAGGCGATGGCGCAGATCGACGGCCCGTGCAACCGCGCGAAGCGCTGGGCGAAGGAGTCGGTCTCGGCGTTGATGATGAAGTTCACGCCGCCCTGGCGGTACAGCGTGACGCTCTTGTGGCGGTGCTTGGCCACGGCCTTGAAGCCCATCGTCTCGAAGAGCTGGCCGAGCGCTGCGGGATCGGGGGCGGCGAACTCGATGAACTCGAACCCGTCGGTGCCCATCGGGTTGTCCCAGGGGGTGAACTTGGCCATGAAGGTCTCCAGCAGCGAGGCGATGAAACCCAAAATTCTGCGGCGCGGCAGGCGCAGGTTTCATGCAATCTTCGGCGCTGCATGGCGAGTTTGCGCAGGAAAACTGCACAATGCGCAGCATGGAAGCCGTCATCGAGCTCGACGCCATCGACCGCCGCATCCTGCGCGCGCTGCAGCAGGATGGCCGCGTCACCTACGACGCCCTGGCCGGCGAGGCCGGGCTGTCGTCCTCGGCCGTGCTGCGCCGGGTGCGGCGGCTGGAGGAAGCGGGCGTCATCGGGTCGTACGTGGCGCTGGTGCCACCCGAGCGGGTGGGCCTGGGCCTGACGGCCTATCTCAATGTGCGGCTGGAAAAGCAGACCGACAACCCGCTGCGCAACCCGCGCGACCTTTTCCGCGCCGCGGTGCAGACCTGGCCGGAGGTCGTCGAGTGCGCGGCACTCACCGGCGAGATGGACTACCTGCTGCGCGTGCTGGTGCAGGACATGCAGCACTACGCCCGCTTCATCAGCGACACGCTGCTGATGCACCCGAGCGTGCAGGACTGCAAGACCAGCTTCGTGCTGGAGCGCTTGAAGAACACCACCGCCGTGCCTGTCTGAACTGAATTGCGCCGCGGCTTGAACCGCGGTGCCGGCCGGCGGCATTCACCGGCCATGACGACGGTCGAACCGTTGCGCCCCCGCGCGCAGCCTGACCCCGGGCCCATGCTCGGCTGCGTGCCGCGCCTGCGCCGCTACGCCCGCGTGCTTCGCCGCAACCGCGAGGATGCCGACGACCTCGTCCAGGACACGCTCGAGCGCGCGTGGTCGCGCGCCGGGCTCTGGCACGGCGTGGCCGACATGCGCGGCTGGCTCTTCAGCATCATGCACAACCTGCATGTCGACGCCCTGCGGCGCGGCCGGCTTGACGTGGTGGAGCTCGACGAGCTGGCGCGCGAAACGCCCACGGCGCCGCCCGAGTTCGGCCGGCTCGACGTGCACGACCTCGAGCGCGCGCTGCAGGCCCTGCCGGGCGACCAGCAGGATGTGCTGCGCCTGATCGCCCTCGAAGGCCTCGGTTACGCCGAGGCCGCCACCGCCCTCGGTGTGCCGATCGGCACCGTCATGTCCCGCCTCTCCCGCGGCCGCGAGCGGCTGCGACAGCTCATGGCGCCCAAGTCCCGCGCGACCACGTTCTAGGGGTGCGCGGAATACCCCGCCGGCGCGGCCGTCCACCCCACTGTTCGGCCCTCCCTTTCACGACACCCTTCCTGCCCTGGAGTTCAGCATGCGTCTTCTCTTCGCCACCGCCGCCCTGGCCTTGTCCAGCCTGCCCCTGGCCGCCCATGCGCTGGACGGCATCACCGACCCGCAGGGCGACTTCCTCGCCACCTTCGCCGGCAGCGCCGCCAGCGCCGACCTGGACGTGCTGAGCGCCAGCGTGTTCTACAACCCCAACACCGACCTTTTCACGCTGACGGCGACGATGGACGGCCTCATCGGCAGCACGGCCACGGGCTTCTACGTCTGGGGCGTGAACCGCGGCGCCGGCACCGCCGGATTTGCGAGCCTGGGGCTCAACGGCGTGCGCTTTGACCGCGTCATCATCCTGCGGCCTGACGGCAGCGGCACGGTGCCCGGCGTGGGCGCGCTGCCCAGCGGCTCCGTCACCATCAGCGGCAAGACCATCACGGGGGTCATCAGCGGCAGCCTGCTCACGAGCACGGGTTTCACCAACAAGCTGGACTACACCTTCAACCTCTGGCCGCGCGACGGCGCCTTCACGGGCAATGCGGCCATCTCCGACTTCGCGCCCAACAACGCCAACTTCACGGCCACCGCGGTGCCCGAGCCCGGCACGGCGGCACTCGGCGTGCTGGGCCTGGCGAGCCTGCTGGCCTGGCGCCGGCGTCAGTCGAACTCGTGAAGCAGCTTGAGGGTGGGCTCGGCGCCGAGGTTGAGCAGCTCGGCGATGTCGTGCAGGTCGTCCGGCACGCCGGCGTCGTCCCAGCCGCGCGCGGTGTGCCGCGCCAGCCGCACGGCCAGCTGCACGCAGCGCACCTGCGGGTCGCGGCCGTCGGTGTCGGCGGTGATGCGCGTCAGCAGTTCGGGCAGGTGCCAGCGCTTCATCAGCGCCTGCTCCAGGTCGCCCAGCGTGATGCCCAGCACCTGGCGCTGCGCGGCGGCGCTGCGCAGGTGGCGGTCGCTCTCCTGCAGGGCCGCGATCTGCAGCGCCAGGTCCGGCGCGTGCACCCACAGCAGCATTTCGGCGAAATCGTGCAGCAGTGCGGCGCTGTGGATGACGGCGGCGTCGGGGTCCGCGCGGTGAGCGGCAAAGCCCAGTGCGTAGCGTGAGGCGCGCTCGGCGCGCTGCATGACGCGCGACAGGCCGATCAGGGCCTCCTCGTGGTCGGCCAGCACGGCCTCCAGCGTGGGCTGCGGGCCGAAGGCGCGGAAGAAGGGGGAGATGCCAGTCAGCACCAGCGCCGCCGTCACCGTCTCGGCGTCGGCGCGCATGCCGGCGTTGCGGCTGCGGCGCTGCTCGCTGGCGTGGACCAGCACCTTCAGCGTCATCAGTGGGTCGGTGGAGAACGCGTCACCCAGGATGTGGGCGTCGACGTCGTCTTCGGTGGCGCGCAGGTGCTCCAGCGCTTCGGCCGTGTCGGCGAGCACCGGAATCTCTGCTTTGGCGAAGGCCTCCACCCACGCCTCCAGGCGGGGCAGGGGAGCGTTCAGGCGCAGCACGGCGGACATGCCGCGATGCTAGGGCGGGGCGGGGCCGCCCGGTTGTGGGAGGCGGCCCCGTTTTGCGGCTCAGTTCACAGCCTGTGCACGCCGTCGAGCTTGGCCGTCAGACGACCGTCGACATAGAGCGCCCCTTCGGGCGCGCCGGCTTCGGCGTAGAACTCCAGATGACTCCGCGCACGGCGGCGGCGGTAGGCGGGCGAGAACACCAGCCGGATGGCCCGCACCGCGCGCTTGATGCGCTTGAAGCGGCGGGCCCAGGCGTCGTGGGTTTCGGCGGCGTCGGGGCCGCGCAGTTCGATCAATCTCATGAGGGTCTCCTTGGGCGCTTGGCCGGCGGCCCTCATCACATGGATCGAGGGGCTCGGCAGCGCGGCGTGTTCAGGGGCTGTCGTCGGGGAAGCGTTCGCGCAGCAGGTGGCGCAGGTCCAGGCGCGCCTTCTGGCGCAGGCTGCGGGCGTCCTGCGGGCTCTGGTGTCGGCCGGCCTGGCGTTTCATGGCCGGCGCGACGAGCGGATTGCGCGGCTTGCGCAGGGTCAGTTGCAGGGGGCGGGGGGAGGTGAACTGGGGCATGGCGTGCTCCGGTGAATGCCGCTTTGCGGCGGGAATGCGGCGGCTCGACCCGGGAAGGGCCAGCGTTGGCGCGAAAGGATCAGGAGGTGCCCGGGGCGTGGCGCTCGAAACCAGCGAGCCGGGCGGGTGAGGGGTTGGTGTGCAACCTCGCTGTGACGCCGGGGGACTGCTTCGTCACAACTTGCGCAAATGATAAACAAACGTTGATCTTGCGCAAGCGGTTTTTATCCCACACCCCTAACGTGCGTGGTTCCGTCCGTCCAATGCGGGAAGCGAGGAAGCGTGCTACCTGCGAGTCTGCAGGCGCCGCCCGTGGCCGGGCCTCAGCGCTTCTTGGGCTTGAGGGGGGCGATGCCCGCCTGCAGCCGGCGCCATTCGTCCAGCTCCGCCTGCGGGGTGGGGCCGGCTGCCTTGGCGGCGGGGCGTGGCGGTGCGGCGGCGGGCTCGGGGGTGAGCACCTCGCCGAGCAGGTCCAGCAGCCGCGTGCGGGCGCGCTGCGGGTGGCGGCGGTAGTAAGTCAGCACGAGGCCGACGATGAAGCGCTCATCGTCGTCCTGCGGCAGGTTGTGCGCCGGCTCGGCGGGCGCTGCCGCCACGGGGGAGAGCAGGGCGGCCATCGTGGTCGGCGCCGGGGTGGCCGTGGTGCCGTGCTCGATGTCCATCCAGCCGGGCTGCTTGTGGCAGAGCTGCTCGAACTGCCGCGCGAGCCGCTCGCCGATCTGGCGCGAGCGGCCCTTGATCTGGCTCCAGTAGCTGGGCTGGATCTGCAGCTTCTCGGCAAAGCGCCGCTCCAGGCCACGCAAGGTGGCCGCATCGGGGTGTTTGACGGTGGCGCTGACGAACTCTTCGAACAGCCGCATCGCGTTGTCCAATCGGATCTGCGCGACGTCGCGGGGGGCGCTGGGCATGGGGCGCGATGATAAATGACCGTTCACCAACGCCGGGCCGCAAGGTCATCCGTCGGTGTCCTCCGCTCCCTTGAAGGCGCCCACCAGCGTGGCCTGGGTGTTGGGCGGCACCGCCTCGTAGTGCGAGAGCACCAGCGTGTAGCGCCCTTCGCCGGCCGTCATGGCATTCAGGCGCGACTGGTAGCTGGCCAGCTCGGCCAGCGGCGCCAGGCCCTGCACGACAAGGCTGCCGGGCACGGCCGCCCGGGTGCCGTTGACCTGGCCGCGGCGCGCGGCGAGGTCGCCGGTGATGTCGCCGATGCTGTGCTCGGGCGCCGTGATCTCCACCTGCACGATGGGCTCCAGCACCAGCGGCCGTGCGGCCTTCACGGCCTCCACCACGGCGCGTCGGCCGGCGGTCACGAAGGCGATCTCCTTGCTGTCCACCGAATGGTGCTTGCCGTCGTAGACGACGACGCGCAGGTCCACGACCGGGTGGCCCGCGATGACGCCACCCGCCAGCGCCGCGCGCACGCCCTTCTCCACCGCCGGCATGAACTGCCCCGGGATGGTGCCGCCCTTGACCGCGTCGACGAACTCGAAGCCCGCGCCGCGCTCCAGCGGCTCCACGCGCAGGTAGACCTCCCCGAACTGCCCCGCGCCGCCGCTTTGCTTCTTGTGGCGGTAGTGGCCCTCGGCGGGCGCCGAGATGGTTTCGCGGTAGGCGATGCGCGGCGGCTCGGTCAGCACCTCGCCCTTGTAGAGCTCGCGCACGCGCTCCAGCAGCAGCCGCAGGTGCAGCTCGCCCAGGCCGTAGACGAGGGTCTGGTGCGTCTCGCCGGCCTGCTCGATGCGCAGGCAGGGGTCTTCGTCCACCAGGCGGGCGAGCACTTCCCAGAGCTTTTGCTCGTCGCCGCGCCGCGCGGGGCTGATGGCCAGGCCGTGCACGGGGGTGGGGAAGTCCAGCGCGCGCAGGAAGATGTGCTCGTCCTCCTGCGCGTCGTGCAGCACGGCGTCGAAGGCCAGGTCGTCCACCTTGGCGATGGCGCACAGGTCGCCTGGCAGCGCTTCTTCCACATCCACGTGCCGGCCGCCCTGCAGCATGAACAGGTGGCCCACGCGGATGGGTTTGCGCGCATGGCCCACGAACAGCTGCCCGCCCTTGGCGATGCGGCCCTGGTGCACGCGCATGACGCCCATCTTGCCGAGGTAGGGGTCGGCCACGATCTTGAAGACGTGCGCGAGCACGTGCGCGGCCGGGTCGGGCTGCACAGGGTAGGGCGCGGGCTCGGTGCCCTTGCCTTCGAGGAAGGGCGGCGGGTTGCCCTCGGCCGGGTTGGGCATCAGCGCCTCGATGGCGACCAGCAGCTCGGCGATGCCTGCGCCTGTCTTCGCGGAGCAGAAGCACACCGGAATCAGGTGTCCCTCGCGCAGGGCCTGCTCCAGCGGCGCGTGCAGCTCGCGCGGGTCCACGTCGCCGTCGGTCAGGTAGCGGTCGACGAAGGCGGCGTCCACCTCCACGACCTGCTCCACCAGTGCGCGGTGCGCCTCGGCGACCGACGAAAAATCGGCCTCTCCAGAGGCCGCGAAGAAGCAGTCCGCCACGCGGCGGGCCCCGTCTGCGGGCAGGTTCAGCGGCAGGCACTCCTTGCCGAAGACCTCGCGCAGCTGCGCGAGCAGCCCCGCCAGGTCCACGTCCGCTGCGTCGATCTTGTTGATGACGATGAGCCGCGCCAGGCCGCGCGCGCCGGCGGTCTGCAGCAGGCGCTGGGCCATCAGCTCGATGCCGTTTTGCGCGTTGATGACCACCACCGCCGTGTCCGCCGCCTCCAGCGCCGGCAGCGCCTGGCCGACGAAGTCCGGCGCGCCGGGTGTGTCGATGGCGTGCACGCGGATGCCGCCATGCGTGAAGTGCGCGAGGCTGGACTGCAGCGAATGCCCGAGGCGCTTTTCCAGCGGGTCGTGGTCGCT
Source organism: Roseateles sp. (assembly GCA_016790285.1). Classification (GTDB taxonomy): domain Bacteria; phylum Pseudomonadota; class Gammaproteobacteria; order Burkholderiales; family Burkholderiaceae_C; genus Pelomonas. The sequence continues at coordinate 7,743 of JAEUPJ010000069.1, forward strand.
GACCGTGCTGCCGCGCTCGATGCTGCCGGCCTGCGGGATGGCGCCGGCGTGCGCCAGCAGCGCGTCCAGCAGCAGCGTCTTGCCGGCGGCCGCCGGCCCGACCAGCGCGACCGTGCGGATCGCGTTCACTCGTGAATCCAGGCTCGCGCTCATCGGACTCTCCTCGTGGGGGGAAGCCCAGCGTAGAAGAACGCAGCCCGGCGGGCAAGGGCAGAATGATTTGCATGAACCGACTCGCCGCCCTGCCGCTCTGCCTCGCCCTGGCCCTGACCGCCGCCGCGCCCGCCCGCGCCCAGCAGGGGCTGCCTGCCGACGAACTCCGGGCCATGCTGGCCGAGGTCAGCCCGGCGCGCATCGAGGCGCGCATCCGCCGCCTGGTGGGCTTTGGCACCCGGCACACGCTGTCGGACATCGCGTCCGACACCCGCGGCATCGGTGCCGCCCGGCGCTGGATCACGTCGGAGCTCACCGCCTGCAGCAAGGCCGCGGGCGGGCGGCTGCAGGTCGAGGAGCAGAGCTTCATCGAGCCCGCCGGCAACCGCGTCGCGCAGCCGACCGAGCTCGTCAACGTGGTGGCCACGCTGCCCGGCCGGGGCGCCAGCAAGAGCCGCGTGCTCGTGGTCAGCGGCCACTACGACTCGCGCAACAGCGACGTCATGGATTCTCTGGGCGAGGCGCCCGGCGCCAATGACGACGCCTCCGGCACCGCTGCCGTCATGGAGCTGGCCTGCGTGATGGCGCGGCGCCAGTTCGACGCCACGCTGGTCTTCATGGCCGTGCCCGGTGAGGAGCAGGGGCTGCTGGGCGCCGCGCAATGGGCGCGCGAGGCGCGGGCCGCCGGCACCAACGTCGAGGCCATGATCACCAACGACATCATCGGCAGCTCGCGCGGGGACGCGGGGCAGCACGACCCCCGGCGCCTGCGCCTGTTCGCCGACGGGCTGGACCCGCTCGTGCGCCTGCTGACCGCCGCCAACGCCAACCGCCCCGCCAGCGAGGCCGACGCCAAGGCCCTGGCCGCGATGCAGGCGGAGCTGCTGCCGCTGCTGCAGGCCGGCGGCAGCGAGGACCTGCCCACGCACCAGCTCGGCCGCCACCTCAAGTCGGCCGCCGAAGCCGCCATGCCGGGCTTCACCGTGCAGCTCATCCAGCGGCGCGACCGCTACCTGCGCGGCGGCGACCACATCCCCTTCCTGGAGCGCGGCTTTGCAGCCGTGCGCATCAGCGAGCCGTTCGAGAACTTCGCGCACCAGCACCAGAACCCGAGGACGGAAGGCGGCGTCGTCTACGGCGACCTGCCCGAGTTCGTCGACTTCGCCTACGTCGGCGACGTGACCCGCGCCAACCTCGCCGGGCTGGCCACGCTGGCGTGGGCCCCGGCCCCGCTCAAGGGCGTGCGGCTGGATGCCCGCGAGCTGACCAACGATTCCACGCTCGAATGGCAGGCCAGCGACGACTCCGAGGTGGCCGGCTACCGCGTCGTCTGGCGCGACACCGACTCCGCCGCTTGGCAGCAGTTCAAGGACGTCGGCAGGCTCACGCGCGTGACGCTGCCGGTCTCCAAGGACAACGTCGTGTTCGGCGTGCAGGCGGTCTCGAAGAAGGGCTTCGCGAGCCTGGCGGCCTACCCGCTGCCGCGCCGTTAGGCCGCAGCGCGTTCAGAGGAAGCCGAGCGAGCGCGCGCTGCCAAAGTTGGCCAGGTTGGGCAGGATCTGGTCGAGCTGGGTGCTGCTGGCGCCCATCCACGTCAGCAGCGTGGCGGCGTACTGGTCGACCGAGCGCGTCGGGATCCAGCGGCCCTGCTGCTCCCAGCTGTCCACGCCGACGTCGTCCGGCCCGCCCAGCGCGAGCGTGGGGTAGCTGCCGTAGAGCCCGCCCTTGACGGCGCCGCCCAGCACCAGGTGGTGGTTGCCCCAGGCGTGGTCGGTGCCGCTGCTGTTGTTGGGCTTGAAGGTGCGGCCGAAGTCGCTCTGCGTGAAGGTCGTCACCGACTCCGCCAGGCCGAGTGCGGTGAGGGCGGCCTGGAAGCAGGCCAGCGCGTCGCCGAGTTCCTTGAGCAGCGCGGCGTGGGTGCCCGAGAGCGCATCGCTGCCGACCTGGCCGCCGTGCGTGTCGAAGCCGCCGAGCTGCGCGAAATAGATCTGCCGGTTGCCGCCCAGCGTGGCGCGCACGTCCAGCAGCTTGGCGGCCTGGTAGAGCTGGCGCCCCAGGCGCGTGGTGACGTTGCCGTTGCTGATCAGCGGGGCGAAGGCGTTGTCGATGGCGGCGTTGCTGCCGGCCTCGCCGGGCCGGCGCTTGACGAGCGGGCCGAGTTGGTCGGAGAGCGCCATCGCGCCCTGCTGCTGGCGCTGGAAGGCGTTGGCGAGTTCCGTGTCGGAGGCCTGGGCGGCGAGGGCCTGGACGGCCTCGAGCTTCAGCGCGTTGGGCTTCCAGCCGATGTCGGCAGCACCCAGCCCCGCGGCGCCGAAGCCGTCGCCCGGGCCGGGCAGCACCAGCGGTACGGCCAGCTCCGACAACCCGAAGTGCCCGTTGCCGCCCACGCTGATGACGGGGCTGGCCAGCCCCAGCGCCTGGGCGCTGCGCCCGCCCCAGCCGGTGCGGCTTTGCGCGTCGGTGCTCGCGCTTTCCCACAGCACCTGCTGGTCGCTGTGCGAGAAGAGGCTGGGCGGCGTGAGCACCGTCTTGCCGGCGTCGGCCCGGTACTGCGCCTTGGTGAGCGGGGCGTGCAGCGGCCCGACGTTGAACTGCACGGCCAGCTTGCCGGCGGCGTAGAGCGGGTGCAGCGCGGCCAGCGCCGGGTGCAGGCCGAAGTCGGTCGCACCCAGGCGGCCGAGGCTGGCCAGGGGCAGTGCCAGGCCGCCGCGCACGCGGGCGTAGTCGGCGTGGCGGGTGGCGTCCATCGGCACGACGGTGTTCATGCCGTCGTTGCCGCCGTACAGGAAGACGCAGACCAGGGCCTTGAAGTCGGCTGCCAGCGCGCTGCGCAGCGGCGCGAGCGCCCCGACCGTGCCCAGGCCCAGGGCGCCGGCCAGCAGCCGGCGGCGGCTCACAGGAGAGTGGTGATGCATGGCGGTCTCCTCAGCGGACGATCTGGAACTGCGGCGCGGCGAACACGAGGAAGGCGGCCGTGGCGACGCGGTTGCGCTGCCAGGTCTTGGCGTCGGTCTTGTCCGTCCACCATTGCACGGCGTCCAGCACCTTGGCGCGCGGGCCGGCGGGCAGCGGCTCGCCATGGGCCAGCAGCGACAGCCGGTCGACCAGCCGGGCGGCATCGGCCGCGTCGGTGTCGAAGGTGTCGAGCACGACGCGCGTGCCCACCGCATTGGGCACGTTGGCCACGGGCTGCGAGCCACCCCAGTTCAGGAGGTAGGTCAGGAAGTTCAGTCGTTCCAGCGCCGTGTTGGCGTTGTGGATGCCGAAGGCCGCGCCCTGAAGCGGGGTGCCGGCGACGGGATAGTCCGGCGGGTAGAAGTTGAAGACCGACGGCGGGCGGAAGACATGCTGGCGCAGCGTCTCGCCCCACCACCAGCCCAGGGCCTCGCCGTCGGTGCGGCCGTTGAGGGCGCGCAGCACGCCGGCCATCATCAGCGCGGGCTCGCGCAGCCGGCCGCCGGTGCTGCCGGGGGCGGCGTCCCCGCGGGCGTCGGCATCCAGCAGCACGGCCGCGACCGTGGCGGCCAGGTCGCCGGGCTTGCCAGCGCCGAAGCTCACGCCGCCGCTCGTGAAACGACCCGCGCTGAAGGCCGCCGCCACCCGGCCGACGTAGGCCGGCGAGGGGTTGGACCGCACGAGGGCCTGGATGAGCTGGCGCCCGATGAAGGGCGGCATGTTGGGGTGGGCCATCAGGCTGTCCAGCACGGCGTCCAGCGCCTGGGCCGGCGTGCTGCCGGCCGGCACGCTGCCGCCGGCCAGCAGCGTGCGCGCGCTGGTGTCGTGCAGGGCGGGCAAGGGGGCCATCTCGCCGTCGTGGAAAGTGCAGTTGGCGCCCTTGGGCCAGCACCCCCACTTGGAGGCGCCGCCGGCGGGGTAGGTCCAGCCCGTCAGCGCATAGGCGTAGGCCCGCACGGCGGCGTTGTCGTAGGTGGCCTGGCAGCGCCCGCCCTTGAGGCTGCCGTCGGCCTCCAGCTGGCAGGTGCCCAGGGAGAACAGTTGCAGCAGCTCGCGCGCGAAGTTCTCGTTGGGCGCGGCCTTGTCGTTGTTGACGCCGTTGAGGTAGTCGCCCATGACCGGGCTCAGCGCCACCGCGCGCAGCACGTCGCGGTAGTTGCCCAGGGCGTGGTCCAGCAGCGTGTTGTGAAAGCGCCGCAGGCCGTAGGTGCCTTCGACCTCCAGGTTGCTCACGACCGTGATCTGCTGCAGCGCCCAGGCCACGCGCTGGCGCAGCTGGTCGGGCTGGTTGACGGCATTGCGGTAGAAGTCCCAGAGCAGCGGCTGGCTGGAGTACCAGTCGCGCCAGCAGGTGTCGCTCTTGCGCGCGGGTTGGTCGCACAAGCCCACGCCGCTCGTGTCGGTGTGGATGGCGCTGCCGCCGCCCGACGTGTAGCGGGACGTGGCGGGCAGCTGCACTTGCGCCTGCACCCAGGCTGCGGCGCTTTGGGTGCGCATCTGGGTGACGAGGGCCTCGGTGGCGCCGAAGGTCGCCTGCGAAGCCAGGCGCACGGCGTCGCGCTGGGTCATGGGCGGGGTGGGCGGCGTCGTGGCAGGGCCGGTGTCGGGCCCCGCGCCGCTGCCTGACGCGCCGCCGCCGCCGCAAGCGGTGAGCAGCAGCGCCGCCAAGGCCGTGGTGAGAGGCAGGCGCGGCCCCGCCACCGTGCGGCGGGGGGTGCCGGTAGAGGCCTTCGGCAAGGCCGGCAGGCAGTCGAGCAGGCGCATGGGCAGGGTCCAGCAAGCGGGAGGCCGCGCATGGTGGCGCCAACGGCGGCGCCGCCGTAACGCGAGGTTGCCCGCGGGTCATCTGGCTTACGCCTGGCAACAACCCCGGCTTGAACTGCGCGCGGGCGTGACGTTCTCCGGCGTGGTGCGGCTACGCCTGCTTACGCCTGGTCGAGGTGCCTGGCGACATGATGGCGGCATGAAGCTCGCCCGCCTGACCTTGCTGCCCCTGCTGCCGCTGCTGGCACTCGCAGCCTGCGGGGGCGGTGGTGGTGGGGGCGGGAGCTCGGCCGCGCCCGCGCCCCCAGCCCCAGCGCCAGCGCCAGCGCCAGCCCCGATCGGGCCCGCCACGGCGACCGCCCAGCCCGTGCAACTCGCCAGCCCCTGGGCCCTTGTGCAACTGCCCGACGGCAGCTGGCTCGTCACGCAGCGCACCGGCAGCCTCGTGCGGGTCGCGGCCGACTTCTCCAGCAGCCAGCCCGTCACCGGTGCGCCCGCCGTGGATGCCGCCGGCCAGGGGGGCCTGCTCGACGTGGCGCTGGACCCCGACTTCGACACCAGCCCCTACGTCTACCTGAGCTACGCCGAGCCCGGCACCGGCAGCGAGGCCGGGCGGGCCGGCACGGCCGTGGCCCGCGCGCAGCTGGTGGGCAACGCGCTGCAGGGGCTGACGGTGATCTTCCGCCAGGCGCCCAAGGTCGGTGGCAGCGGCCACTATGGCTCGCGACTCGTGTTCGGCCGCGACAAGACACTCTTCATCACGCTCGGCGAGCGCCAGCAGGGCAGCCCCGCGCAGGATGTGGCCCAGACGCTGGGCAAGGTGGTGCGCGTGCAGCGCGACGGCAGCATCCCGGCAGGCAACCCGGCGCTGGCCGCGGGCGCACGCCCCGGCATCTGGAGCCTGGGCCACCGCAACCCGCAGGGCGCCGCGCTGCACCCGGTCACGGGCGAACTCTGGGTGGGCGAGCATGGCCCGCAGGGCGGCGACGAGATCAACATCGCCCGTGCCGGCGCGAACCACGGGTGGCCGCTGGTGAGCTACGGCTGCAACTACGGCGACCCCGTCGGCGACGCCTGCCGCATCGGCGGGGGCACGCACCAGCCACGCTTCGTGGAGCCGCTCACCACGTGGACGCCCACCTCCGTCGCGCCCTCGGGCATGGCGTTCTACACGGGGGCGCTGTTCCCCGAATGGCAGGGCCAGCTCTTCGTGGGCTCGCTCGCCGGACAGGCGCTGTGGCGGCTCACGCTCGCGGGCGACACCGTGGTGGCCAAGGAGGCCATGTTCGCCAACCTCGGCCAGCGCATCCGCGACGTGAAGCAGGCGCGCGACGGCGCGCTCGTGTTCATCACCGACGGCGGGCGGCTGTACCGGGTGGCGCGGTAGGCGTCCGGGCGCGCTGCCGCCGCGTTTGTGCGACATTGGAGACGCATCCCCGGGGCATCGCTCGTCAAGCGGGACGCAGGCCGTTGAGCGCAAGCCTGGAGAACACATGGCGCGACGAGGTCACCGGTGCGGGGTCGCCGGTTTATGCAGCAGCGGGGCAAGCAGGGCAGCAGGTCGGCTGCGCTCGCGCGTCTGCCCGCGCGGCGCAGCGACGGGCTTCGCGCCGGCGGTGGTCGTCTCACGGATGCTGCGACAGGTTCTGCAGCAGTTCAGACAACTTCTTGCGCGTGACCGGCTTGATCAGGGTGGCGCTGATCCGCAGGCCCTCCTGCTGGGGTTCGGACGTGCTGACCAGGGAGGCCGTCAGCAACACCACGTGCACCGAGGCGGCAACCGGGTAGCTGCGCACGTACCGCGCGACCTCGAACCCGTTCATGTCGGGCATCTGGATGTCGAGCAGCACGAGCTCGTGAGGGCGTCCGGCAGCGACAGCGCGGCTGAATGCGGCGCAGGCTTCGCGTCCACCGGCGGCTGCTTCCACCAGCAGGCCGGCGGCCTCCAGGACGGTCGTCGTCAGTTCGCGCGTGATGTCGTTGTCTTCAACGTAGAGAGTTCGCATGGTGGCCGCGTCCTCAAGTTGCCGACATGCGTACCCGCATGCAGGGGCAAGTCACAACTGTCGCGGAAACGTACCGGCCATGTCCCGTGCACATGCCGCACTGTGGCCGCCTTTGGCGCGAGCGCAGGCCTCGACGAAGGGCAAGGCGAGCCGACCATAGGCGGTGCGGCCTCCGGTGGCATCGCCAAGGCCGCGCAGACGCCTTCCCGGAATCAAGCCATGAAGCCTGTCGTCCGATCCCAGCCGTGCATCAGCCCGCCTGCCCGCGCCGTCCAGCCAGGGGAGACGGTGAAGCCGGTCCGCGTCGTGGACCTGGCCGCCTGAGGGACGCGGCATGCGCAAGGTCCGGATCTCGGCCGTCATCATCGCGGGCTTGCTGCCGGGTGTGGCCTTGATCACGGGCGTCTCGACCTGGGATCGCTACCGCCTGTACCGGGAGGAGCGCCTGCATGAGATCGACGTGCAGATCGGCTTGCTGGAGCACCGGCTGCAACGCTCACTGGACAACGCGCTGTGGGACCTGAATGCCACCGCCGTCGTCGACTTGCTCAATGCCGAGGTCGCGCCCAGCCACATCCGCGCCCTGGCCGTGCGCACGAACCAGTCGCTGATCTACCGCGCTGACAAGGACGTGGCCGGGGACGTGTCGGCCAGCCGTGCCCAGCAACTCCCGGATTGCCCGGCAGCCCTGGCGCGGCGCTTTCCCATCGTGCACGGGCAAGCCAAGACGCAGATCACGCTGGGCGAGGGTCTGATCTGCACCGATCTGCGGTCTACCGAAGCGCACCTCGACCGAGTGGCGGGCACCTACATCCGCGAGGCGATCGTCATCAGCTTGGTGCTTTGCGTGAGCATCGGGTTGGTGTTTGTGTTCCTCGTCGCGGTGCCGACCCGGCGCATGCGAAGCGCGCTGCGGGTGCTGCGCAGGTCCGAGGGCGACCTCAGCATCCGGCTGGCGCGCAGCCGCTTCATCGAGTTCGACGAGCTCGCCATGGCGCTCAACGACTTCATGGCCAAGCTCCAGTCCACGATCGGTGCGCCGATCGATCATGTCCGGCAGGCCATCGATCGGCGCGCGCTCGAGGCAGCGGACATCGAGGGCGACCTGGCTGCCATTCCGGCGCACAGCATCATGCATCGCCTGCTGACGATGCAGCACCGCATCCGCCAGGACAGCTTGCGCATCGAGGAGGCCTACACCCGGGCGACGCAAGCCGACAAGGCCAAGAGCGAGTTCCTGGCCAACATGAGCCACGAGATCAGGACACCCATCAACGCCATCATCGGGCTGTCGAACCTGGCGCTGGGGGCGGTCTCGGAGACGCCGCGGGTGCTCGACTACCTGAAGAAGATCGAGATCAGTGGCGAGCACCTGCTGCGCCTGGTGAACGACATCCTGGACCTGAGCAAGATCGAAGCCGGCGAGCTGGTCATTGAACAGGTGATCTATGACCTGCGCGACTCGGTGGACCATGCGCAGAGCATGCTGTCGGGCCAGGCCCAGGCCAAGGGGTTGGGTCTCACGCTGGTCGTGGCGGACGAGGTGCCGCGCTGGTTGATCGGCGACCCGCTGCGGCTGACGCAGATCCTCGTCAACTTCGTCACCAATGCCATCAAGTTCACAGAGCGTGGCGGCGTGAAGGTCACGATCGAGGTCAGGCAGCGGCAGGACGACGACGCGCATCTGGAGATTGCTGTGGCCGACACGGGCATCGGTATCGCGCCTTCGGCGCTGCCAACGATCTTCAACAAGTTCGTGCAGGCCGACGCCTCCACCTCGAGGAAGTACGGCGGCAGTGGCCTGGGGCTGTCGATCTGCAAGAAGCTGGCCCAGGCCATGGGTGGCGATGTGAGCGCCGAGAGCGAGCCCGGTCGTGGGTCGATCTTCCGTGCCCGCGTCATCCAGGGATGCATCGCGCCCACGGTCAACCTGGACCGGGTGCGGGACCGGGTCGCTGGCAGCGTGCTGCAACTCTGGCCGCCGGGCGATGCGGCGCTCGTTCGCATCGCCGGGGTGCTGCAGCAGTTGGGCGCTCAACTGGAAACGGGGGCGGAGCTGCCGGATCCGTCCGGCGGGCTGGATGCCCGGCCGGGTTTCCTCCTTGCTGCGCCGTTCTCGTCAGGCGCTGCCGACGGCGACCTCTCCATGGCCCTGCAGGCCGCCCAGCGTCGAGGGCTTCAGGTCATCGCCTGTGTGCCGGCACAGGCCGCCTTTCACCCGCCCGCGCCGGAACTGGACATCGCCACCACGACATTGAGCATCGATGGCGTCCTCAGCGAGCTGGATCGCCAGGGCGCCGGTCAAGGCGCTGCCAGCGCGGTGCCGGCGAGAGTTGCCGATCCCGGCTTCGACGTCGCATCGCTGCGCGGTCGGCATGTGCTCGTGGTGGACGACAACGAGATCAATCGCTTCCTGATGACGGAGCTCCTCGGTGCCGTCGGCATACAGGTCTCGCTGGCTGAAGACGGGCAGCGGGCGATCAACCTGCTGCAGGCGGCCTCGCTGAGCCATGACCTGCCCGATGCCGTGCTGATGGACGTGCAGATGCCCCTCATGGACGGCGTGACCGCCACGCGTGAGATCCGGATGTCCCTCTCGTCGGCAGACCTGCCCATCATCGCCATGACGGCCAATGCGTCGGTGGATGAGCGGGTCCGCTGCATCGATGCGGGCATGGACGCCTTCGTGCCCAAGCCCGTTCGGCGCGTTACGGTGCTCGGCGCGCTCGCCAAGTTCCAGCGCAAGGATCGACAAGGCCTTGCGGCAGACGTTCGCACGGATCAGGCTGGCCAGGCCGCACTTCACCGGGCCGAAGATGACCTGGACCGCGTCTTTGCCAACTTGCGCGTGAGCCCCGCGGAGGTGGCCGAGGACCTGGGCATCGACCTTGAGACCTACCGCCGGCTTGTGCGCAAGTTCATCGCATCGCACCTACCCAATGGCACGCCCATCCGGGCCCTGGTGCAGCAAGGCGACTACGCGACCGCCGCGCGCCGTTGCCACGAACTGGCGGGCGTCGCGGGGAGCCTGGGGCTGGAGAACCTGCGCACCGCTGCCTTGTCGGCGGAGATGCACCTGCATGCGGACCGGGGTGGGCCGGGGGGCGTCTGCGCCGTCGACGGTGCAGTCGGTGCCTTGCTCACGGAGCTTGACCTTTTGCAGCCGCGCGAGGCCACGGCAGCGCCGTGACCTGCGCCGTAGCCTGCGTCAGCCTGCGGCTCGCGGGCTCAGAACCCGTGACGCAGCCCGACCTCCAGCCCCTTGTTCGCCTGGCCCGCCACGCCGGGCAGGCTGCTGCCGCGCTGCGCGGCGCCGGCGTCGTTGGCGATGCGCGTGTAGGTCGAGTAGAGGCTGGTGCGACGCGAAAAGCCGTAGATGTAGCCCAGGCTGAGCTGGCGGGCGTCCTGGCTCAGGCCGGCCGCGGTGCGCTGGTTGTCGCTGTAGCGGCTCACCGTGCCGCGCAGTTGATGCGGCCCCTCGCGCCACAGGCCCGAGAGCACGTAAAGGCGCCGGGTGTTGTTGTCCAGCCGACGGTCGAGCACCTGGCCGATGAGGCGCAACGCGCCCAGCTCATACGACCCGGCCACCCCGATTTCGCGCACGCGGTTGTCGGGCTTGGGCACGGTGTACACCTGCGTGTCACCCCAGGAAACCGCCACGTTGGCGGGCCCTTGCACCCAGCCCAGGCGTGCGCCGCGGTGCCGGTTGCCGGACACGCCCTCGCCGGCGGACACGAGCACCTCCCCGTAAGCACCGGCCTTGCCGGGGGCCACGCCCCATTGCACCGAGTTGTCGGAGCGGCCGCGCGCCTGGTCCTGCTGGCCCACCCCGGAACCTGGGTTGATGCGCGTGCCCATCACCGGGACAAGATTCATGACCGAGCCGATGCCGTTGCAGGTGAACGGGTCGAACGACAGGTACATGTTGAAGAAGGGCGTCTGGTTGCGGCCGATGCGCAATTCACCCAGGCCTTCGCCCAGCAGGCTGACCGTCGCCCGCCGCCCCCAGAAGCGCGGCGTGTCGCTGAAAGGGGCGTTTGCACCCGTGTCGGCCAGCAAGCCGCCTTCCAGCCAGAACGCGGCCTTCATGCCGCCGCCCAGGTCTTCGACACCTTGCACACCGATGCGACTGGACGTCATGCCGCCTGACTCCACGCTCCTCAGCGTGGCGGTGCCGTTGTCGCTGTAGCGCAGCGACACGTCCACCACACCAAACATCGTGACGGACGATGTCTGCGCCTGCAGCACTGCAGGGAGGGCGCTCAGCAGCAGGGCGAAGGCGGTCGAGCCGCGGACAGGATGGGGCATGGTCATCTCCTTTGGCACCGTGCGAGGTGCCCGCGTGCGCGGGCGAACACCCCCGGCCGCCGCGACGGCTGAGCCGGGGCGATGGGGCGGTCAGTCGGAGCCGGTCTTGCGGGTGTTGGCCGGGACCGAGGGCACTTCGTCCATGTGGGCTGTGGCCGCTCGCAGCCGGACGAACTCGCGCAGCAGCGGTCGCATCCGCTCGCGCTCGTCGGGGGTGAGCCACTTGTTCATGGCCGCCAGATAGTCCGGCGAGCTGACCTGCTTGCGCAGGATGGCGTCAATCTCGTCCACCATGGCGCGGCCCCACGGCGTGCGGGGGCAGGCGAAGGCGGTGTAGCGCACCTGCTCACCCGCAATGGGCAGCGAGACGAGCTGGCCGTCCAGGGGGAGGCGCTCGCCGCTGGCCTGCTCGTAGTGCAGTTGGGAGTCGAAGCCGATGGTGTAGTCGATCCGCCCGCTGCGCAGCAGCTGGATGGACTGCGTTCGGCTGCGCGACACGTTGGGTGTCGACTTGGCGAGCGCCGCGTCGATGTTGGGCGAGTAGGGCCTGCCTTGCTCCAGGGCGCCGCTCAGGTCGGCGCGGGAGAACAGCGGCTCCAGCAGCACCTCCTGCCGGCCGTTCTTCTGGAGCTGCGCCGCCAGCTCCTTGCGAACCAGCAGACGCAGCGGCGGAACGACGCCGTTGACGGTCAGGTGCGCCATCGCCTTGCGCTCCGCACTCACGACGGAGCTCACATAGCAGGCCGCGAAACCCTCCTGCAACATCGCGACGATCCGACCCGTGTTGGCATAGATGTACTTGTGTTCGCGCCCGGGCATCTGTGCCATCACCAGCTTCAGGAGCAGATCGAACTGCCCGTCGGAGGGTTCGCTGTTGACGGGGATGGAGTTGGGTGGAATGCCCAGCAGCAGCCAGTGAATGGGCTCTGCCACGAGCGGTTGTGCAGACGCACCCGTCTGGCGTGTCGCGGCGAGTGCCGGTGATGGCGACGCGCAGCCGAAGATGGCGGCGAGCGTCAAACTCCGAAGAATCGCCAGCCGGGAATTTCCCAGACGCTGGAACCAGGCCTCAGACGAGCAGTCCTTTTGCATAGCGCCCCCACGCGGTCAGGATCTGAGTCATTTATGACCGATGGTATTGGTGGGTGACGAATTTGTTGTGTGCACGAGCCCGCCTACTTGAGGGGGTGGGATCCCATGGTTGGGGATGGCGTCCGCGGCTCAGGCGCAGGGAGTCGTGCCCACGCTGCGGGACGCACAGTGCTGCTGAAGGACGACCCCGGAGCGCCCAGGCCTGCGTGACGCCACGCGAGCTTGATGGCGTCGCACGAGTCGGCTGTGGACGCCCTCAGCAGGGCAGCCCGGAGGTCTGCGCCGAGCAGGACTGGCTGTCCAGCTGCAGCACCAGGCCGTCCTGCGTGCGGCCGGTGATGCGCAGCAGCTTGTAGGCGGTGTCGGCCAGGGCGGCGTTGCCGAGCGTGGCGCTGAGTGCCGCTCCGCTGGCGCCCGCGGCGAGTTCCAGTTCGTTGAGCTTGGTGGCGCAGGCGGTGTCGGTGCACAGCGCGACACGGTTCACGGCCAGGCCCCCGCGGGGGTAGGTCCAGGTCGGGCCGTACGTCACCTTCGCATTGACCGCGCCCTTGAGCGAGGCCAGTGAAGTCGCCGATGCGGCGGCGAGCGCGGGCCAGGGTTGGCCGCTGTGGCTGCTGGCCGCAATGGGCAGCAGCCCGGCAACGTCCACGCTGATGGAGGCGCCGTCCTGCCCGGTGAGTGCGCCCCCACAGACGCTGTCGCCGTACAGCTCGATCTTGAGCGCCCGCCCGGCGCGCGCGAAGTTGCGGGCGATGGCGTCGCCATCGGCGCCATTGCTCAGCGGGATGGCGACGACGTTGGTGCCGCGCGTGGCGCCGTTGAAGGGGTCCAGGCTTGGCGTGGCGTCGGTCGCGCTCACGCTCCACAGGCTCAGGGTGCTGCCGTTGCCGGCCTTCTTGAAGAGGGCCAGCGGCACATCGTTGCCGCTGGCGTCCTTCTGGCTGACGCGCGCGCACTGCAGCACGCCGCCACCGGTCACGCCGATGGCCGGGATGCTAACGTCCAGATAGCGGGCATAGGCGTCAGGCGCGGCGCTGTCCACGCGACGCGTGAGCACCAGCCGGGCCGTCGCGGTGGCCTGCACCTCCAGCCGGTTGCCCAGGAAGGCCCAGCCGGCCGTGCGCTTCACGGCCGCCTGTTCCACGCCCAGGCGGCGCTGCAGGCCCTTGCTGTTCAGGTAGACGAAGTCCACGCGGCAGACCGGGTCGCTGCTGCCGAAGCTGCAGCGGCCAAGCGTCGTGGGCAGCAGCTTGCCGCCGTACAGCACCTCGCCGTCGCCCAGCACGCCGTTCAGGCGCAGGCAGATGACCTGTGACGCCTGTGTCGGGCCCGTGAACGGCGCCGACAGGGTGTCGATGCCGGCGCGCGCATTGCTGTCCATCAGCGTGGCCAGGCCGCTTTGGGCGCTCTGGCAGGCGGTGTTGTTGGCCGTGGCCAGGATGAGCTTGGCGAAGAGCGCGTCCAGCGCGGCCAGGTCCAGGCTCGGGGATGCCGCGTCGAAGCTCAGGCTGCCCTGCGTCGTGCCGGGCTCCAGGTAGGCGGTGCCGGTGCCCAGGCGCGCGCTCAGCGACACGAAGGCCTTGGTGTCCGCCCCCAGACCCACGCCGACGCTGTCCAGCACGCGGTCGTAGCCGGTGTGGACGCCGGGCGTCAGGGCGCCGGTGAGGAGGTCGAAATCGCTGGCCAGGCCGGCGTCGGCCAGGGCCGGGGCGAGGGCGGTGCGCAGCTGTGTCTGCGCGCTGGCGATGGCGGTGTCGGCCACGGTGGCCAGGGCGCCGCTCATCAGCGTCTCGGGCGCCTGCCCGCTGGCCAGCACGGCAATGGCGCTGCTCATGGGCGTGAGGTTGAGCGTGCCGCCGTTGTTCGTGAGGCCCCACACGCACATCGGCTTGTCGCCCAGCGTGCCGCAGGCCTCGACGCGGAAGGTGCCCGTGCCACTCAGCGTGATGGGGCCGTACGCGCCGGTCGACGCGGTGACGACCTTGCCGGTGGCGATGGCCTTGCCGGTGGGGTCGAGCACGCGCACCGTGGCGCCCGTCAGCGGCAGGCCGGCCGCGACGACGCCGGCCACCGGGGGCGGAGGCGGCGGGGGCGGCGGCGTCGGGGTGGGTGACGGGGCCGGGCTCGGCGAGGGGCTGGGTGACGGGCTGGGGCTCGGGCTCGGGCTCGGGCTTGGTGAGGGGCTGGGGGATGGGCTGGGGGACGGACTCGGAGATGGACTCGGCGAGGGGCTCGGAGATGGACTGGGGGACGGACTGGGGGACGGACTCGGCGTCGGCACCGGCATTGGCAGCGGGCTGGGCGTGGCGGCGGGCGGCGGTGGGGTGGTCGTGTCGGGCGCCGGGCTGCCGCCACCACCGCCACAGGCGGCGAGCGCCAGCAGCATGGGCCAGGCGTAGGCGGAGGTGGCCACGCGGCGCGGGGCCGGCGGCGGGGTCAGGCGGGGCAGGGCGGTGAGGTCGGCGTCAGGCATCCGGGCCAGCCGCGCAGGGCGCGGCACAACGGTCAGGGTCCGCTGACTGTAGGCCGGCCCGGCCGCAACCGGTGCGCGGAAGTGGCGGCCTGGCGTGCCCTATTGCGCCGGATCAGTGGCGTCCGTGCCCATGGCCGTGCCCGTGCCCATGCCCGCGGCCGTGGTGGTGATGATGCCGGTCGTCGCGCTCGACGATGACGGTCTGGCGGTACCAGCCGTCATCCACGAAATAGACCGGCGCGCCGCAGGCGCCGTAGCGGCGGCAGTTGTGGCGCCAGTCCCGGCGGTGGCCCGGCGGCACCCACAGGTAGACCGGTTCACGGTAGACCGGCCGGCCGACGATGACCGGCTGCGGTGCGACGAGCACCGGCGTCGGGTAGCGGCCGATGTCGACCCGGCCGTACACACCCGGCTGGCTGAAGCCGATGGACACGCCGACGTCGGCTGCCTGGGCGGCCGGCACGGCGGCAATCACGGCGAGGGCCAGCGCCGCGGGTGCGATCCATCGGGCGAGGGCGTGGCGGGGGGTGTTCATGGCGGTTCTCCTGGTGAATCCTTTTGATTGGTGGCGGTGCCGCCACGTCCATTGAACGCATGGGATGACCCGCCGGCTGTAGGACAAGGGCACGACACGGGCCGTCGCCTGCACGAATGCGGCCTTGTCCTACGTGGTGCCGCTCGGCCGGCCGACGCGCGCCGCAGCCGCCGGGCGCGACGCTTGCCCGTCTTGGCGACGGAGCAGGCAACGAATGAGCGAACCCATGGCCGCGTCGGCCGCCCAGCAGGCCCTGGCGCAGAACGCGCGCTTCCTGGAGCGCTGCAGCCGCCTTGCGGGCGTCGGCGCCTGGGAGTGGGAGCCCGAGACCGGGCAGCTGACGGTGTCCGACTCCGCCTGCGAACTGCTCGGCCTGCCGCTGGCGCGTGTACCGACGCTGGCGGCCATGCTGGAGCGCTTCGGCCCCGACGGCGCCGCCATGCTCGACGCCGCGCTGCAGCGCGCCGCCAGTGACGGCCAGGGCTGGGACGTGGAGCTGCCCTGCGACACCGGCGGTGCGGCAGCGCCGGTGCGGCGCGTGCTGCGCGTCGTCGGCCGCCCTGACGACGGCGACTCGGGTCGACGCGTGGGCGTCGTCATGCTGGACGTGACCGAGCCCGCCGAGGTGCGGGCCGAACTGGAGCGCACGCTGGAGCGGCTGGCCCTGGCCACGCACAGCGGCGGCATCGGCGTGTGGGACCTGGACCTGCGCGACGGCCACCTCACCTGGGACGACGTGATGTGGCGCCTGCATGGCGACGCCCCTCACGGCCAGCGCATCAGCATGTCGCGCTGGCGCCGCCGCCTTCACCCTCACGACCGGCACGCCGCCGTGCACGCCGTGCGTGCCGCGCTGCGCGGCGGGCCGCAGCTGGAAGGCGAGTGGCGCGTGTGCTGGCCCGACGGCAGCGTCCACGTGCTGCGCAGTTCGGGCCGCGTGCTGCGCGACGGTGCCGGCCGGCCCTTGCGGCTGTCGGGCGTCTGCTGGGATGTCAGCGAGGCGCGCCGGCTGCAGCAGCAACTGGAGGAGCAGCGCGAGCTGCTGGAGGTCACGCTGCAATCCATCGGCGACGCGGTGCTGACCACCGATGCGCTCGGCCGCGTGACCTGGCTCAACCCGGTCGCGCAGCGGCTCACGGGCTGGTCGGCCCTGCAGGCGCGCGGCCAGCCTTCGCACCTCGTGTTCGTGGCCCAGCGCGAAGAGGGCGGCGAGCCCATCGACGACCCCGTGCAACGCTGCCTGGCCACGGGCCGGCCGCACCGCCTGCCCGCAGGCGCCGTGCTGGTGTCGCGCGACGGCGAGCGCTGGGCGGTGGACGACTCGGTGGCCCCCATCCGCGATGCCGAAGGCCAGGTGCTGGGCGCCGTCCTCGTCTTCCGTGACGTCACGCAGCAGCGCCGCCAGTTCGACGAGATCCGCTGGCGCGCGAGCCACGACGGCCTGACCGGGCTCGTCAATCGGGTGGAGTTCGGCCAGCGCCTCACGCGCACGCTCGAGCGGGCGCGCCGCGACGGCAGCCACCACGCGCTGCTGGCTTTCGACCTCGATCGCTTCAAGCTCGTCAACGATCACTGCGGCCACGCCGCGGGCGACGAGGTGCTGCGCGAGGTGGCGCGGCGCCTGGAAGCCGGCGTGCGGGGCCGTGACACGGTGGCGCGGTTGGGCGGCGACGAGTTCGCTGCCATCCTGGAGAACTGCTCGCTCGACGAGGCCGTGCATGTGGCCCAGAAGCTCTGCGACACCATGGACCAGTACCGTTACGTGCACGGCGAGCAGCGCTTTCGCATCGGCACGAGCATCGGCGTGGCGCCGCTGGACGCCCGCTGGCCTGACGCCGACACCGCGCTGCGCGAGGCCGATGCCTGCTGCATGACCGCCAAGGAGCAGGGCCGCAACCGGGTGCAGCTCTGGGCGGCCGACGACGTGGCGCTGCGGGCCCACCGCAGCGAGCACCGCTGGGCCACACGTCTGCAGCAGGCGCTGGATGAGGACCGCTTCGAGCTCGACCTGCAGCGCGTGCTGCCGGCCCAGGGCGAAGACGACGGCCGGCTGCGCGGCGAGCTGCTGCTGCGCCTGCGCGAGCGTGACGGCAGCCGCGTTCTGCCCGGGGCGTTCATGCCGGCCGCCGAGCGGTTTCACCTGGCGCCGCGGCTGGACCGCTGGGTGCTGCGCCAGGCCGTGGACCTGCTCCGGCGCGAGGGCGCCGCGGAGATCGCTTCGCTGTCCATCAACGTCTCGGCGCTCACGCTGCAGGATGCCGCCTACCACCAGGAGGCGCGCACCTTGCTGACGTCGCTCGGCCCGGTGCGCGCGTCGGCGCTGTGCCTGGAGATCACCGAGACGGCCGTCATCACGCAGCTGGAGGATGCGGCGCGCTTCATCCAGCAGATGCAGGCCCTTGGCGCGCGCATCGCGCTGGACGACTTCGGCGCGGGCTCCTCGTCCTTCAGCTATCTCAAGGTGCTGCCGGTGGACCTGCTCAAGATCGACGGCCAGTTCGTGCGCGCGCTGATGACCGACCCGCTCGACCAGGTGGCCGTGCGCAGCTTCGTCGACGCTGCGCAGACCCTGGGCCTCACGACGGTCGCCGAGTGCGTGGAGACGCCCGAGGTGCTGCTGGAACTGGTGCGCCTGGGCGTGGGCGAGGTGCAGGGCTTCCTGCTGCACCGGCCCCAGCCGCTGGCGGAGGTGCTGGCCACGGTGCCGCAGACGTCGTCGATCTACTGAACCCGCACGCTGGCACCGGGCGCCGACGCGGCCGTCTCGCGCAGGGGCGCGGCGGGCGGCGCCGGCAGCTCGCGCCCGTCCGCCACGGCCAGCATCGAGACCTGCAGGCCGCGCGAGATCTGGTCCTGCCAGCCGTTGAGGGCGTGATGCGCGTCGCCCAACGCGCTGCTGAGCTGCACGTCCAGCGGGCGGGGGTCGTCCACGAGGTTGAGCACGACGGCCGCGCCCACCGCGCTGACCGCGGCCAGCAGCGCCAGCGCATGCGCCTGGCGGCGCTGGCGGGAGGGCGAGATGGCGTCGGCGCGGGGCGAATGGGTGGCTGTCATGGCGCTGTCCTCGAAGGCGTCTTGGCCTTGAGTGTGGGCGCCCGGCCTCTCGCGCCGTGTCGGCGCCGTCGGATTCGGCGTGTAGGACGCCAGGGGGTCGTCAGGCGCCGATCGGGCCGCCGAGCTCGCCCGGCACGGTGGCCGGCGGCAGCTCCGGCTCGGGCTCCGGCTCGGCCAGCGGCAGCCGGGCCAGCACCAGCGTGCCGCGTCCCGGGGCCGAGAGCAGCTGCAAGGTGCCGCCCAGGCTCTCGATGCGGTAGCGCATGCCCAGCAGCCCATGGTGCCCGGCGCCGACCGCGTCGGGATTGAAGCCCTGGCCATCGTCGCGGATGTGCAGCTGCAGCCAGCCGTCGGCCTCGTCCAGCGACACGCGCACGTGCTTGGCCTTGGCGTGGCGCATCACATTGGTGAGGGCTTCCTGCACGAGGCGGTACAGCGCCAGGCGCCCGGCCTCGTTGGTGCGGGTCTCGACCAGCTCCAGGCTGAGCTGCAGGCCGGAGCGCTGCGCGAACTCCTGCGTGAGGATCTCCAGCGCCGGGATGAGGCCGAGGTTGGACAGCGCCGAGGGGCGCAGGTCCTCGATGATGCGGCGCTTGAGCGCGATGCCCTGGTCGAGCAGCTCGCTCATGTGCTTGAGCCGGTCGTCGATCTCCGGCGCCCCGGTGCGCGTCATGCGGCGGATGCGCGCCACGTCGAGCTTGGCGGCGGTGAGCAGCGCGCCGAGCTCGTCGTGCAGTTCGCGGGCCAGGTGGGCGCGCTCGTCCTCGCGCACCGTCTGCAGGTGATGGGCCAGTTCGGTCAGCTCGCCGGTGCGGTGGGCCACCTCGCGGTCCAGGCGGTCGCGCTCCCGGGCCAGTTCCTGGGCATGCTCGCGCCGCGTGCGGTGCAGGGCCTCGTTGCGACGCAGGAAAACGGTCAGGCCGAACAGGCTCACCAGTGTGAGCCCGTGCACACCCAGCCGCCCATACATCAGGGAGCGTGCGACGGCGTCGCGTTCGCCGGCGATCTGCACCAGCTCGTGCTGGTCGAGTTGCGCCACCGCGTCGCGCACGGCCTGCATCTTCTCGCGGCCGATGTCCGACTCCACCAGCCCGCGCCAGGCGGTTTCCTGGCCGTCCTTGTAGAGCTTCACGACGAGCTGCAGCTCCGAGAGCTTCTCGCGCGCGCGACGGCTGGCGTCGGCCACCAGGGCTTCCCACTCGGAGCTGGCGTATTGCCCGCGCAGGCGGGACAGCACGCTGGGCAGGTCGCGCTCGGCAAGCTGGATGGGGGCGAGGTAGTCGTCGCGGCCGGTGAGCAGGTAGCCGCGCTGGGCGGTCTCGGCGTCGGTCAGCAGCTCGCGCAGGCGCAAGCCGTCGTTGCGGGCCACGTGGCGCGCCTGGCTCTGGCGCAGGGCTTCGTCGGCGCCCCAGAAGGCCGCTTCGCTGACGCCCATGACGGCCGCTGCCGCCAAGGCGGCAAAGCCCACCGCCAGGCCGCGGTTGCGGCTGGCGCCTTCCAGCCAGGGGTCGAGATGACGCAGCACGCGCAAGCGCTCAGTTGGCTGCGGCGGCAGGGCGCGCGGCTGAGGAAGCATGTTCGGCCAGTTCGGCGCAATAGCTGATGAGGTCGTCGAGTTCGCGGCTCTTGTCGAACACGCGTTCGGCACCGAGGCTGGCGCAGCGGCGGCGCATTTCCTCGGTGGCGTAGTTGGTGAGCACGACGCGCCGGGCCCGCACGCCGAGCTGCTGGGCGGCCTGCAGCACGCCGAGCCCCGTGCCGGAGCGCAGGAAAACGTCGACGATGAAGAGGTCGGCGTTGGCGTCCGGGTCTCGCTTCATCCAGCGCACCGCGCCGGCTTCGTCGGCCACCGACCCGACCACCTCCACCTGGGCCAGCTCCTCCAGCGTCGCGATGAGGTTTTCCAGGATCACCGGACTGTCTTCGACGATGAAGGCTTTGAGTGCTGGCATGACCCGACGACTGCGGTAGGGAGGTTGAGGCTGAAGTATGGCCCGCTTCGGCCTCGGGCCGGCAGTGCCGGCGGCGCATCACGTTGTAGGACTGGTCCTACTTCGCGGGTCAGTTGCCTTGGCGGACGGCGATGTCGTTGCGCACGGCAACCACACCCGAGGTCTCGCGGGCCAGCTTTTCAGCCATCGCGCGCTCCTCGGCCGACTTGGCGAAGCCCGACAGCTGGACCGTGCCCTTCAGGGTCTCGACGCTGATGGCCATGGCGCTGACCGTCGGGTCGGCGGCGAACTTGGCCTTCACGCGGGTGGTCAGGGCGGTGTCGTCGACGTAGGCGCCCACGGTTTCCTGGTTGCGGGTCACGGCACAGCCGGTGGTGGCAGCGAGCGTGGCGACGAGGGCAGCAGTGACGGCGGCGGTCAGGATGGACTTGTTGAGCATTTGGATTCTCCTGTGAGTGGGCGACTTCGGGAGCCGCTGGAGTCACTATCGCGCCGCGCTACATACGCTGACATAGTCCCGCGGCGCGGCCCCGTGTCGGACATCGCTGGCACGCATGTAGGACTGGCGGCCTCGCGGCGGCGGCAGTGGGCTGCTACGCTGACGGCCACGTTCCACGCACAAGCTTGCACCATGATCCGCATCGGCATCGTCGACGACCACGCCATCGTGCGCACCGGGCTGCGCCAGTACCTGTCCGACCACGTGGACCTTCGCGTCACGGGCGAAGGCGCCAGCGGCCACGACGCACTCGAGATGGCGCGTGGTGGCGACGTGGACGTGCTGCTGCTGGACATCTCCATGCCCGACCAGAGCGGCGTGGACGCGCTGGCCGCCATCAAGGCACGTTTCCCGGAGCTGCCGGTGTTGATCCTGAGTGGCTTTCCCGAGGCGCATTACGCGACGACGCTGCTGCGCCAGGGTGCCAGCGGCTACCTCAACAAGGAGTGTGACCCCGAGGAGATCGCGGACGCGATCCGGCTGGTGTCACGCGGGCGGCGCTACATCAGCGCGGCGGTGGCCGAGCAACTGGCCGACAGCGTGGTCGGCGGCACGGGCGCGGCGGCGTCGGACAAGCCGCTGCATGACGTGTTGTCCGAGCGGGAGTTCCAGGTCTTCCTGCGCCTGGCCAAGGGGGAGACGGTGGGACACATCGCCGAGGCGCTGTTCCTCAGCGTCAAGACCGTGAGCACCTACCGCACGCGCGTGCTCGAGAAGCTCAAGCTGCAGACCAACAGCGACCTGACCTACTACGCGCTGAAGAACGGCCTGATTCAGTAACGCGACGGGCTGCCCAGGGCGCCCAGCGGCTCGACGAGCGTGAAGGGCAGCGCGGATTCATACCCCAGTTCCGCTTCGACAGCCGAAGGCGGCGTGAGCGCGGCCCAGGCGGGCGTCAGCGTGGCCCACAGCGGCGGCAGGGCGCCGGACTCGAGGGCGGGGACTTGCGGCAGGTGGGCGTCGAGGGTCATGGGGGTCTCCAGCGATGGTGACGCACAGCATCCGTGAGCTTCTCCCGCACCCGTATCGGCGCGCAGCGCTGCATCGTGTCGGAGACCACTGACAAACGCGTCAGGCCAGCCACAATGCGAGCGTGAATTTGCCCCTCGCGCTCCTCTGCCTGCTGCTCGCGGTGTGGCCCGCCCGGGCCTGCGAAGTGCGAGCCCGCTGGAATGACGATCCGCCGTATTCCATGCGCCTGGCCGACGGCAGGCTGGCCGGCCTGAACGTCGAGCTCGTGGAGCAGACGCTGGCGCGCATGGGCTGCCGGGCGCGCTGGCTGGAGCTGCCATGGGCCCGGGCTCTCGTCGAGCTCGAGGCGGGCCGACTGGACGTGCTGCCCGGGGGCTTTCGGCGCCCCGAGCGCGAGGCCTACGCCTATTTCGTGGCCCAGCACGAGCTCTCGCGCAACCTGTTGTACGTGCGTCACGGCGACCGCGGCCGCATTGGCGGCGCGACACGGCTGTCGGACGTGGGGCCCGAGCTTCGCCTGGGGGTGCAGATCGGCGTGGTCTATGGCCCCGAATACGCCCAGTTGCTGGGCCAGCCAGGGTTCCGTGCCCGGCTCACCCAGGCCACCACGCGGCGCAGCCTGTGGCAGATGCTGGAGATGGGCCGCGTCGACGGCGTGCTGGCCGCCCTGCTCGGTGGCGGTGGTGACGACGCGGCGCAGGTCCGAGCCGCCCTGTTTTTCGGTCATGCCCATGCCGACCCAGATGGACGCCTTGTCGGCGATGGGCGCTTCGCGCGGGTCGTGCACGCGGCTGAAGAACTTCTCGCGCAGGGGCGCGAAGAGCTCCGGCTGTCGCGCGAGCACGGGAACGGCGGCCTGCGTCATGGTCGCCGGGCACAGGGAGCCGGCTTCCACCTGGCCATGCAGGTAGCAGCCCGCGGCGAAGGCGGCCCAGCGGCCCGGGGTGTCGGTGGCGAAGACGTCGGCCACCAAGCCCTGGCGGCGGTACATCGCGAGCAGGGCATGCCAGCTGGGGTGGAAGTCGACCAGGTCGATGCGCCGGCCGCGGGCGTCGAGCGAGCGCAGCTGCGGGCCGTGACGGTTGGCGTCGCGGGCGAGCTGGGCGGTCTCGGCGCTGCCGAGTTCGGCCCCGTAGCGCGTCAGCGGCTCGACGGCCTGTGGGGCCGCGTTGCGCAGGGCGGTCAGCAAGGCGGGGTCGCTGGCCAGCAGGTTGTGGCCGACCCAGTCGTCGACGAGGTTGTCCATGGGGCGTCAGTCCGCGACGCCGGGTTCGGCCATCAACTGGCCGCGGCCGGCGCGCTGGGCTTCGTAGAGGGCGGTCTCGGCGCGCCGCTGCAGGTCGGCGATGCCACGGTCGCCCGGGCGCAGCTTGGCCCAGCCTGCACTGAAGGACAGCGCCAGGCCCAGCTCGGCCGGGGCGCGTTCGGCCAGCGCGCCGCGCAGCCGCTGGTCCAGCGCCTGCGGGCCCTCGGGCTGGCAGCGCGCCATCAGCACGCCGAACTGGTGGCCGGCCAGCCGCCCGGCCAGGTCGCCCAGGCGCATCTGGGCCTGCACGCAGCTGCCGAACAGGGCCAGGGCCCGGTCGGCGAAGTCGATGTCGCGCTCGGCCTGCAGGGTGTCGAAGTCGTCCAGCGTCAGCACGACCAGGGCGAGGGGCTCGCCATAGCGGCGTGCCATGGAGATGAGGTCGACCGAGCGGCGGTCGAAGGCGGCCCGGTCGATGAGGCCGGTGAGGCCGTCGGTCTGGGCCAGCCGCGCGAGCTCGGCCTCGATCTGCCCGCGCCAGGCGAGCAACAGCATGGGCAGGGCCAGCAGCAGCGCGAGCTGGCCGGTGAGGGCCAGCAGCAGGTCGGGCGACGGCGAGGGGCTGCCGAACTCGGTGACCGCGGCACGGCTGAGCATGGCCGCCAGCAGCGGCAGCACGGCGGCCAGGCCCAGCAGCCGCCAGCGCCGGCTGTTGAGCCCCTGCACGACGCTGCTGCGACCGGGCAGCGTGAGCGCCACGCCGAGCCACAGCAGCTGGCCGCCGATGACGACGTCGGCAAGCGTCTGTGCGTCCGCGCGGTCATGGGCCAGCAGCAGGTGACCCGCGCCCAGCAGCAGCGGCGTGGCCGCCATCGCCCAGCGGCCGGGCCGCGGGCTCAGCCACTGGCCCAGCGCCCACCACAGGGCCGACAGGCCCGCGCTCAGCGCCGCCACGCCCAGGCTCTGCAGCACATGGGGCGCGCCGATGCGCAGGCCCACGCTCGGGCTCAGCAGCGCCAGGCCCACCGCCAGCGCCAGCATGCCGGCCTGGGCCCAGCGCCCGCCAGTGTTGGCCCCGCGCCAGCCGATGAGCGTGATCAGCACCAGCGCTGACACCAGCGCCTGCATCGGCAGCAGCGTGAACAGCGCGTCGGTGAAGCTCATTTCTTGACG
Organism: Roseateles sp.; assembly: GCA_016790285.1. Lineage (GTDB taxonomy): Bacteria > Pseudomonadota > Gammaproteobacteria > Burkholderiales > Burkholderiaceae_C > Pelomonas. Next base: position 31,925 of record JAEUPJ010000069.1, read on the forward strand.
GGGATGGGCAGGCTGCGGTCCACCGGGACGGCCGTGACGCTGTTCTGCGGCGAGCCGTCGATGAGGCGGTCGGAGTAGGTCAGGTACACCAGCGTGTTGCGGGCCGGGTCCACGAGCCGCACGATGCGCAGCCGCTTGAACACGAGCGAGATGCGCTCGCTGAACACCTCTTCCTGGCGCGGCAGCGGCTGGGCGATCGTGATGGGGCCGACCTGGCGGCAGGCGATGGAGGCCTCGGCCTTGTCCTCGGCCAGGCCGATGGCGCCCTTGATGCCGCCCGTCTTGGCGCGCGACACGAAGCAGGTCACGCCCTGCACCTTGGGGTCGTCGTGGGCGTCGACGACGATCTTGTGATCCGGGCCGATCAGCTTGAAGGCGGTGTCCACCGAGCCGATGGGCTCGGCGTGGGCCAGCGCCGTGGCGGCCAGCAGGAGGGCGAGGGCGGCTTGCTTCATCGGGCCAGTCTAGGGCTTGTTCGCGCTACAGCGAACAGGCGCCCGCGGGGCTGGGCACGGCCGTCTGCCGGCCGGTGAAGCGCGGCTGCTCGGGGCGGCCGAGGTCGAAGTGCGACAGGTGGTCGCTGCGCTGGTTGCACACGTACAGGTGCCGGCCCACGAGGCAGGCGCTGCGCGGCGTGCTGCCGTGCACCCAGTGGTGGTCGAGCAGCCGCGGGCGGCGCGGCTGGGCGATGGTGAACACGGCCAGGCTGTCGTGCAGGCGGTTCAGGGCGTACAGGTGCCGTCCGCCCGGCGCCATGATCAGGCCCGACGCGTAGCTGGTGCCGACGAAGCCCGGCGGCAGCACGGCGGCCTCGTCCACCAGGCGCGGCCCGGCGGGCGTGAGCTCGACGGTGGAGAGCGTGGAGGACGTCTCCTGCAGCACGTACACCCAGCGCGGGTCCTGCGGGTGGAAGGCGAAATGCCGCGGGCCCGAGCCCGGGCTCAGCGCCAGCTCCAGCGCGGCGGCCTGCGGCGCGCCGTGCCCCAGTGGCCACACCAGCAGCCGGTCGCGGCCGAGGTCGGTGCCCAGCAGCCAGCGGCCGTCAGGGCTGGGCTGGATCATGTGCGCGTGCGGGCCGTCGTGGCCGCTGTTGGCCTGGCTGCCGGGCGGCGCGTTCTGCGCCCGGGTGGGCCCGGGGCGGCAGTCGGGGCCTGCGCAGCTGAGCCAGCTCTCGGGGGCACCGAGTTCGCCGCTGGCGGCCAGGGCCAGGCGGGCAAAGCGGCCGTCGCCGTAGTTGGCCACCCACAGCGCCCCGGCGCCGATGCCCAGGTGGGCCGGCCCGCGGCCGCCGCTGGGCTGGCGTTGCAGCAGCGTCAGCCGGCCGGCAGCGTCCTGCGCGTAGGCGGCGACATGGTCACCACTTTCCTCGGCCGCGTAGACCTGCGTGCCGTGCGCGGTGAGCCAGCTCGGGCTTTGCGTGTTGGGCGTGACGCCGAGAGGCTTCAGGCTGCCATCGGCGGCGATGGCGAAGCTGTACAGGCCCTGGCCGAGCGGCGCGTAGGTGCCGACGTGCAGGAAGCGGTGGGCGCTGGTGGCAGTCGCAGTGGCGAGGGCGGTGGCAGGCATCAGGGCGGTGGCGGTGAGGTTCAGCAGGTCGCGGCGCTTCATGAAAACTGGGTGGTCAGGGCGTCGACCACACGGTCGTCCTCGTCGACGATGGCCATCCAGGCCCATTTGTCGAAGGTGGTGCAGGGGTGGGAGGGGCCAAGGGCCACGCGATCGCCCACGGCGGGGCCTGTGCCGGCGGCCGGGTCCCAGCGCAGGTAGGCGTGCTGGTCGTTCAGGCCGGTCACGCGCCAGCCCGCTGGGGCGGCGTGGCGGCGGCCGCCGTGGGCATGCCACACGGGCACGGGCCAGCCCTGGTCGAAGGAGACGTCGCGCCGACCGGCGTTCAGCAGCGCCAGCCCCGGCTCGGGGGTGGAGAGCACCTGGGTCCAGACTTCCAGCGCAGGCTGCAGGCTGGGCGCGGACAGCGGCGTGCCCAGGCGCTCGTCCATGGCCTGCATGTAGCGGCCGTAGTGTTCATGGTCGTGGCAGATGTAGCAGCCCGAGCGCAGCAGGCCCAGCCGCGGGTGCTGCCCGGGGCGGGGCGCCAGCACGGGGGCGACGAGGTCGAAGAGGGCCGAGCCGCCGCCGCTGAGCCACAGCGGCAGCGCGTCCGCGTCCAGCAGGCCCTCGGCCTCGATGTCGGCCAGCAGCGTCTCGATGCGGTGCTGCCAGTGCTGCATGAGGGCGCGGTCCGGGGTGCTCTCGCCCTGGACCTGCAGGCCCTCGTAGAAGCCGATGCCCCGCAGGCGCAGCGCCGGGTGGGCCTTCAGCGCACGGGCCAGGGCCAGCGCGGGGCCATGCTCGCGCAGGCCGCAGCGTGAGGTGCCGAGTTCCAGCAGCACGTCCAGCCGCGCTTGCCCCGCGCCGAGCGCTGGCCAGTGCGCCGCGGCGAGGTCGAGCTGGGCTTGCGAGTCCACGAAGAAGGCCAGCTCCACGCCCGGGTGGCGGCGGCGCAGCGCCAGCAGTTCGGCCAGGTCCGCGGCGCCGACGATGCCGTTGGCGATCAGCGCCCGGCGCGCGCCCGCGGCCAGGCCCAGGCGCAGCTGGTGCACGTTGGCGAAGGTCAGCCCCCAGGCGCCGGCTTCGAGCTGGCGGCGAAAGAGCTGCGGGCTCATGGTCGTCTTGCCGTGGGGCGCCAGCTGCACGCCATGGCGCGCCGCGAAGTCCTGCATCCAGGCGATGTTGTGGGCCAGGGCCTGGCGGCGCACCACGGCCAGTGGGAAGGCGAGCTCGTCGCCATGGAGCTGCCAGCCGCGCTGCGCCACGTCGGCCAGCGGCAGCGGCGGCTGCAGGGCGGGGAAGCCTTTCAGCCAGGGGCCCAGCCAGCCGGGGCGGGGGGTGTCGTCGTCGTGTGCCATGCCCGCATCATGTACGAACCACCTGCAGCGCCGCCGGCAGCACCCGCACGGCGATGTCAGCGGCCGCGGCCAGGGGCTCGCCGTCCAGCGCCAGCGGCACGGGCGCCGGGCTCGAGAGGCGCAGGGTCTGGAATGGGCTCAGCGCGACGCGCGGGTGGCGCAGGTGCTGGCCCGTGAGCAGCAGCGGCATCATGGCCAGCGCCCCGAGCCGCCCGAAGGCACCCACGCGCAGCAGCGCCAGCGCGCCGTCGTCGATGCGCGCGCCGGGGGCGGCGGGCATGCCGCTGCCGTAGCTGGGCGTGTTCAGGCTGGAGGCGAACAGCATCGGCCCCTCGTGCAGCAGGGCGCCGTCGGCCTCGATGCGCAGCGGGTAGATGCGCAGCCGGCTGATCTCGTTGAGCGTGGCCCAGAGGTAGCGCGGCTGGCCGCGCAGCCAGCGTGGCGAGGCCTGGGCGCGGATGGCGATGGCCGCGTCGAAGCCGGCGGTGAGGCTGGACATGAAGAGTCGTGTCCCGCTCGCCGGGGTCGTGAGCTCGCCCAGGTCCATGGCCGTGGCCGGGGCGCGGTGGGCATGGGCCAGGGCCTCGCGCCAGCCCAGGTGGGCCAGGCCCAGGGCGCGGGCGAGGTCGTTGCCGGTGCCGCCCGGCAGCAGGGCGAGCTGCAGCCGGCGCTCGACGAGGGCGGGGAGCAACTGGTGCACGGTGCCGTCGCCGCCCGCGACGATCACGCGGCTGCCTTCGGGCAGGGCCAGCAGGCGCTGCCGGGCGGAGGCGACGTCGTCGGGCAGGACGAGCGGGACCTGGGGCAGGGCCTCGCGCAGCGGGGCGGCGAGGGCGGCGCAGCGGCCGTTGGCAGCGTGCGGGTTCAGCAGGCAGAGCGCGGGCGCAGGGGCCGGCGCCAGGGCAGGGGCGGTCACCCCGGCATTGAAGCCGCGCGCAAGCCCGCGCGCCATCGGCGCAGACCCTGGCGCGTGGCCCGTGCGGCCCTGCCTAAACTGGCCCAAAGACATCGATGTCGACAACCCCCGTGGCCCGCGCATGACGCTTCACGTTCCCACCCTGGTGCTGATCCTCGTCGTGGGCTTCGGCCTGCTCACGCTGCAGCTCGGGATGGCGGGCCGCGGTGCGCTCAGCCGCGGCGAGCTGCGCCGGCTCAGCTGGGCGTCGCTGGCGTTCAGCCTGGGCTTTGCCTGTTTTGCGGTACGGGGCTGGTTGCCGGCGTGGGCCTCTTTGCTCGCGGGCAACTGGCTGCTCATCGGCGGCCTGGCCGGCCTGGCCGCGGCCGTGTCGCGCCACCTGCTCAACCGCGGGCTGCCGGTGTGGCACCACTGGCTGGTGCTGGTGGCACTGCTGGTCACGCCCCTCGTGCTCGACGCGGCGACGCCGCTGCGCGCCGGGACCATGTCCGGCGTGATGGGTGTGCTGTTGCTCTTCTGCACGGTGTCGGCGCTGCGCCTGGGCTGGCGCGGCGAGCTGAGCTTCCGGGTCGTGGCCGTGATGTTGCTGCTGGCCTGCTTGGCGCTGTGGGGCCGGGTGGCGCTCGCGCTGGTCTGGTGGCGCAGCGACCCGGCGGCCACGGAGCCCTGGCAGACGTGGAGCAGCGTCGTCTTCATGCTCGCCTTCATGGCGGTGCTGGCGGCGGGCTTTGGCTTCGTGCTGGCCACCTTCGAGCGCATGGCCAGCCAGATGCGCGAGCTCGCCAGCGTCGACGGCCTCACGGGCGCCTGCAACCACAACACCACCGTCTCGCTGCTGTCGCACGCCATGGAGCGCGCACGGCGCGAGGGCCAGCCGGTGGCCTTCGTGATGCTGGACCTGGACCATTTCAAGCGCGTCAACGACCGCCACGGCCACGCCGTGGGCGACCAGGTGCTCAAGGCCGTGGCCGCCTGCACGCGCTCGCGCCTGCGCGGTTCGGACGTGCTGGGCCGCCTGGGCGGCGAGGAGTTCGGCCTCGTGCTGCCGGCCACCGGCGCCAACGGGGCGCGTCATCTCGCTGAACAGGTGCGGCTGGCGGTGGAAGCGCTGGAGCTGCAGGGGGATGGCGGCCAGCCGCTGCGCGTGACGCTGTCGGCCGGCGTGGCCGAGGCGGCGCGCGCCGACACCCCCGAGACGTTGATGCACCTGGCCGACAAGGCCCTCTACCAGGCCAAGCAGCAGGGCCGCAACCGCGTGGTGGTGGCCGACGAATGGATGCGCAGCTCCTCGCTGCAGTCCTTGATGAGCTAGCAGCTCTCGTACTTCCAGTGCCGCGCCTTGCCCTCGGCGAGCCACTGCACGGCCTGGGCGATGCGCCGCGCGCGGGTGTCCGCCTGCCGGGCTTCCAGCACCCACTCGAGGTAGTCGCGCTGCTTGCTGGGCGGGAAGGCGTCGAAGTGCTGGCGGGCGGCGGGCGTGGCGTTCAGCGCGGCGGGGAAGTCGTCGGGCATGGCAAGGGTGGGCCGGGGCGCGCGGTCGGGCTTGCGGGCCCGTGGGGCGCCGGCCCTCAGCAGGGCGGCGGCGTCACGCACCTGCTTTCGCAGCACGGTGCGGCCGGGCAGGTCGGCCAGCGAGGTGATACGGCCGTAGTCGCCCATGGCGCCCGGCTGGCCGGGCGCGGTGCCCTCGCGCTCCCAGAAGCCGAAGGCGCAATGCGCCTTGAAGGCCGACATGCCGCACAGCAGCTTGCCGTCCAAGAGGAAATGCGGCCGGCTCCATTTGACGGTCTCGACAACGTCGGGGCAGGCGGCATGCACGTCCTCGCGCAGCCGCTCGAGGATGGGCTGGGCGAACGCGGGGGCAGCGGCCAGGTAGGCGTCGATGCGCGGGTCACGCGTGGGCATGCGGCCAGTCTAGACTTCCGCCCCCCGAGCGCTCTCCGGACTGACCCTTGCGACCCCTGCTCCCCCTGCTGCTGCTTGCCGCCTCGACGAGCTGGGCCCAGCTGCCCGCCCTGACGCTGGAGCAGCTGCCCCGCCCCACCATGCCGCCGGGCGAGCGCGGCCCCGTGGTGCCGGCGCAGGTGGAGCGCTGGCGCCAGGAAGCCAAGGCGCTGGAGTACGGCGACGGCGTGCCCCGCAACGAGGTGGCTGCGGCCAAGCTCTACTGCCGCGCTGCCCGCTACGGCGACGCCGAGGCCCAGTACAGCCTGGGGTGGATGCTCACCAACGCCCGCGGCATCCAGCGCAACGACGCCGAGGCCGCCCACATGTTCGCCGCGGCCGCCGAGCAGGGCATGGCGCAGGCGCAGAACATGCTCGACAAGATGGGCGGCACGCCGCTGGGCGACCCCCCGCCCTGCCTGCGCCCGCCCGACAACGAGCCGCCGGTGGCCGTGGCACCGCCGCCTGCGGCGCGCCCGGGCAAGGCCCCCGGTGCGGTGTCGCTGTGGGCCACGCTGCCGCTGCCGAGCCAGGCGCCGCCGGCCATCGTCAACTACGTGAAGGTGCTCGCGCCGGAGTACCAGCTCGCGCCCGCCCTGGTGCTGGCCGTCATGGCCACCGAGTCCAACTTCGACCCCCTGGCCGAGTCGCCCAAGAAGGCCCAGGGCCTGATGCAGCTCCTGCCCGACACGGCGTTGCGCTTCAAGGTCACCAAACTGCGCGACCCGGCACAGAACATCCGCGCCGGCATGGCCTACCTGCGCTGGCTGCTCGCGTACTACGAGGGCGACGTGATGCTGGCCCTGGCCGGCTACAACGCCGGCGAGGGGGCCGTGGACCGCTACCTGGGCGTGCCGCCCTACGCCGAGACGCGGCTGTACGTGCGCAAGATCATGGCTGCCGTGGGCGGCCAGCGGCTGCACCCGTTCGATGCGAGCGTCACACCGCCGTCGCCCATGGTGTTGCGCGTGAAGGCCGCCATGCGAACGCTGCAGTCACGATGACGTTCGGCACGTCACGGGGCGCCGCACAGAATCCGCCCACCATGCGCCGTGCCCTTGCCTTCCTTTGCCTGGCTTCGCCCCTGCTGGTGATGGCTGACCCCAACCCAGCGCAGCGCGCCCAGGCCGTGCTAGACGAGCTTCGTGAGCTCAGCGGCGTGCCCGGCATGGCGGCGGCGGTGTGGCAGGGCGGCCAGCTCCGGTGGCATGGCGAAAGCGGCTGGCGCGACGTGGCGCGCGGCTTGCCCGTGCAGGCCGACACGCGCTTTCGCCTGGCCAGTGTCTCCAAGCCGTTCGCTGCCGTGGCGTCTGCGCAGCTCAAGGCCCGCGGCTTGCTGGCGACGGAGCAGCCCGTGGGCAAGTGGTTGCCCGAGTTGCCGGCCCCGCTCGCCGCCGTGACGCCCAGCCAGCTCGCAGCCCACCTCAGCGGCCTGCCCCACTACGAGGCGCAGGACGCCGGCATCGGCAAGACCTACTACCCCACGGCCCGGGAATCCCTCGTGCACCTGCAGGACCGAACGCTGGGCTCAGCGCCCGGCAGTCGCTACCGCTACTCGTCCTGGGGCTACACCCTGCTCGCTGCCGTCGCCGAGGCGGTTGCTGGCAAGCCCTATCTGGACCTGCTGGCCACGCAGGTGGCGCCCGGTCTGGACATCGGGCCCGACCTCACCGGCAAATCGCCCGCGATGACCCTGGCGTATGCCTTCGATGCCGGCCGCGCGGTACCAGGGCCGGGCTTCGATTACAGCTACAGCTGGGGTGGCGCCGGCCTGGCGGCCACGGCCCCCGCATTGGCCGCCTGGGGCGGGCGTTTCCTGCAAGGTCGGGTCGTCGACGCCGCCACGCGTGACTGGATGTGGCAACCCGTGCTCGACACGACCGGACAGCCGGTCGGTGAGCGCGGTTTCAAGATGGGGTTCGGCTGGCGCCTGGACAGCGACGCCCAGGGGCAGCTCCGTGTCCACCATGCCGGCGCAACGCTGGGCGCCCGCAGCGTGCTGCTGCTGCTGCCCCGGGGTGACATGAGCGTGAGCCTGCTGTCCAACGCCATGTGGACCGTAGGCATCGAGCGCAGTGCCGAGTTGCTCAGCGCGCCGTTCCGCCCGCCGGTGGAGGACTTGCCGGCCATGCCTTGCCCCGTGGCGGCGACCCGCTTCGAAGGCGAGATGGGCGGCGGGCCCGTGGCGGGTACCGCCAGCTTCCGGCTCGACGCCAACGGCGTGTGTCGAGGGCAGTTCAGCCTGCCGGTGACGCTGGCCAAGGTCGTCAACCCGGGGCCCCAGCCGGCGACGGACCGGATGCTCGTGGTGGGGCTCCAGGGCGAGCTGGCACGAGCAGCCCTGGTCACGTCCATCGGCCTGGGTGATTGGCAGGCCCAGGCGGACGGCACGGTCCGCATCGAGGGGCCGGCCAGCCTGCGTGGGGTGCTTCGGCTGCGCTGAGTGTGCGGCGCTCGTGAGATAAATCATGGCACCCGCGATTGCAGGTTCGGCAATCGGGGCGGGCCGGTGCATCGTCTCGGCTTCGCTCCCCTGGCCACTTGATGCAACCCCTGCACGTCGACACGCTGCTCAGCGTCTACCAGCTCGTCACGGCGATGCTGGCGCTGGCCACGCTCGGCGGCGCCTGGCATTTGAAGTCGGAGCGCGCGCTGTGGTTCTGGGCTGGCGCGTTCGCGGCGTCGGCGTTGACGCAGACCGGGCGGGCGATCGCCATCGGGCTGGATGCGCCGCGCGTCTTTCTCGCGCTGGGCCACCTGGGCGGCCTGCTCAGTGCGCTGCTGGTGCTGCTGGGGCTGCGTGTCTTCCTGGGCGAGCCGCTGCGCTGGCGCGGCGCGGTGGCCTTCACGGCGGTCGTGGGCGTCGCGGCCTTCTCGCTGGTGAGTGCGACGGGCGCTCTGTGGCCTTCGTTGTCGTTGACGCTGCTGGCCAGCGCCGTGCTGACTGCGCCCGCGGTGCGCGCGGCGCAGAAGGCCTGGCGCGTGCAGCACGGCTTCCCGATGCTGCTGCTGGCTGCCGCGCTGATGGTGAGTGCGAGCGTGGAGGTCGCGCGCAGCATCGTCGTGTCGCCGTGGTTCGTGCCCAGCCGTGAGCTGTCCACGCAGTACAACGCGGTCGGGCTGCTGGCGACCATCGGGCTGGTCATCGGCCAGGCGCTGGCCATGCTGTTGCTGCTGCAGGACCGCGCACTTCGCCAGATCGAGCGCCTCATCGAGGTGGACGTGCTGACCGGCTTGCTCAACCGCCGCGGTTTTGACGAGCGGCTGCGTCGGCTGCTGCAGCGCGGCGCTGCACAGCCGCCCGTGCTGGCCCTGCTGGACGTGGACCATTTCAAGCGCATCAACGACACCCATGGCCACGCCGTGGGCGACGCGGTGCTCAGCGGCATCGGCGAGCGGCTGCGCGAGACGCTGCGCCCGCTGGACCTGGCCGTGCGCCTGGGCGGCGAGGAATTCGCCGTGATCTGGGCCCAGCCCGAGCCCGGTGGCGAGGCGCGGCTGGGCGAGCGGCTGCGTGAGCTGGTGGGGTCCGAGGCCTTCCCGACCGCCGCCGGGCCTCTGTCGGTGACGGTCAGCGTCGGCGTGGCGCGTGCCCGCGGCGCCAGCGAGCCGCCCGAAGCCGTCTTCAGCCGCGCGGACGCGGCGCTTTACCAGGCCAAGCGCGAGGGGCGCGACCGGGTGCAGTTGGCGGCTTGAGCGGCTTGAGCGGATTGAGGGCGCTGGCTTGCGGCCCTACAGGCCTTCGGCCAGCCAGCTCGTGATCTCCCGCACAGGCAGCACCTCCACGCCGTCCTTCAGCGGATACCGGCGGGCGACGGGGGCGACCACGGCAGAGCGCGCAGGCTGCAGGTCGGCGAGCGCCTGCCAGAAGCCTTTGCCGACCTGCGGTGCGGCCGAGAACTTGACTTCCAGGCCGAGCCGCCGGCTGCCACGCTCGATGACGACGTCCAGCTCGGTGCCCGCTGCCGTGCGGTAGTAACCCAGCTGCGCGTCGGGCATCACCTCGGCGACCGCAGCGGCCACCTGCTCCACGACGAAGCCCTCCCATGACGCCCCGACGATAGGGTGACCCTGCAGTGCATCCAGGTCATGCAAGCCGAGCAGCGCATGGAGCAGGCCGCTGTCGCGCACGTACACCTTGGGCGACTTGACGAGCCGCTTGCCGAGGTTGGGCAGCACGGGTTCCAGGCGACGCAGCATCAGGGCGTCGACAAGGGTGTCGACGTAGCGCGCCACGGTGGTGTGTGCCAGGCCGCCGAGCGACATGCCCAGTGCCGAGGCGTTCAGTTGCTGCCCTTGCAGGTGGGCCTGCATGCGCCAGAAGCGGTGCAGGCTTTCGGCGGCCACCTTGACGCCCATCTGCGCCAGGTCGCGCAGCAGGAAGCTCTCGATGAAGTCGCGCCGCCAGGCAAAGGAATCGGCCTCGTCGCCGGCCAGCAGGCTCAGCGGGAAGCCGCCGCGCAGCCAAAGCTGTTGCAACGTGGCCAGGTCGTCGGGTTGCTCCAGCGCGAGCACTGGGGGCAGCTCGAGATAGCTGATGCGGCCCGCCAGGCTCTCGCTCCTCTGGCGCAGCAGTTCACCGGACGCAGAACCCAGCAACAGGAAGCGGCCCGGGCGGCGCACTGCATCGATCTCAGGTCGCAGCGCGCTGAACAGCTCCGGCATGAGCTGCACCTCGTCCAGCACCACGAGATGGTCGCGGTGCCGTGCGAGGAAAAGCTCAGGCTCTGCCAGCTGGGCGCGGTCCGAGGCGCGTTCCAGGTCCAGCATCACAGCCCCGGGGTGGCTGGCCGCCATAGTCCGAGCCAGCGTGCTCTTGCCGACCTGCCGTGGGCCGAGCAGCAGAACGGCCGGCGAGCGTGCCAGGCACTCTTCCAGTCGGGTCTGTGCGCGACGGTTGATCATCCTTGCATTTTGAGCTGGCGGCGCTCAATTTGCAAGGACGAGGCCTCACATGCTGCGCCGGTACTGCCCGCCCACCTCGAACAGGGCGCTGGTGATCTGGCCGAGGGAGCACACGCGCACGGCGTCCATCAGCACCTCGAACACGTTGCGGTTCTCGATGACGGCCTGCTGCAGCCGCGCGAGCATGGCCGGAGCTTCGGCGGCGTGGCGGGTGTGGAAATCGGCCAGGCGGTTGAGCTGCGACTGCTTTTCCTCTTCCGTCGAGCGCGCCAGCTCGATGTGCTCCGGCACCGGTTCGCCCTTGGGGTTGCGGAAGGTGTTCACGCCGATGATGGGGTACTCGCCGGTGTGCTTGAGCATCTCGTAGTGCATCGACTCTTCCTGGATGCGGCCACGCTGGTAGCCCGTCTCCATGGCGCCGAGCACGCCGCCGCGCTCGCTGATGCGCTCGAACTCGGCGAGCACCGCTTCCTCCACCAGCTCGGTCAGCTCGTCGATGATGAAGGCGCCCTGGCTCGGGTTCTCGTTCTTGGCCAGGCCCCACTCGCGGTTGATGATGAGCTGGATGGCCATCGCGCGGCGCACGCTGTCTTCGGTAGGCGTGGTGATGGCCTCGTCGAAGGCGTTGGTGTGCAGGCTGTTGCAGTTGTCGTAGATGGCGATCAGCGCCTGCAGCGTCGTGCGGATGTCGTTGAACGCGATCTCCTGCGCATGCAGGCTGCGGCCCGAGGTCTGCACGTGGTACTTCAGCTTCTGGCTGCGTTCGTTGGCGCCGTAGCGGTCGCGCAGGGCCACGGCCCAGATGCGGCGCGCCACGCGGCCGAGCACGGTGTACTCGGGGTCCATGCCGTTGCTGAAGAAGAAGGAGAGGTTGGGCGCGAAGTCGTCGATGTGCATGCCGCGCGCGAGATACGCCTCCACGAACGTGAAGCCGTTGGAGAGCGTGAGCGCGAGCTGGCTGATCGGATTGGCGCCGGCCTCGGCGATGTGATAGCCGGAGATGCTGACCGAGTAGAAGTTGCGCACGTTGTGGTGCACGAAGTACTCGGCGATGTCGCCCATCACCTTCAGCGAGAACTCGGTCGAGAAGATGCAGGTGTTCTGGCCCTGGTCTTCCTTCAGGATGTCGGCCTGCACGGTGCCGCGCACATTGGCCAGCACCCAGTCCTTGATCTTGGCGGCTTCGTCAGCCGTCGGGTCGCGGCCGTTGTCGGCCTTGAACTTCGCGAGGTTCTGGTCGATGGCCGTGTTCATGAACATGGCCAGGATCGACGGCGCCGGGCCGTTGATGGTCATGGACACCGAGGTGCTCGGGTTGCACAGGTCGAAGCCGTCGTACAGCACCTTCATGTCGTCCAGCGTCGCGATGCTGACGCCGGAGTTGCCGACCTTGCCGTAGATGTCCGGCCGCGGCGCGGGGTCGGCGCCGTAGAGCGTGACCGAGTCGAAGGCGGTGGACAGGCGCTTGGCGGGCATGCCTTCGCTGACCAGCTTGAAGCGGCGGTTGGTGCGGAAGGCGTCGCCTTCGCCGGCGAACATGCGGGTCGGGTCCTCGCCCTCGCGCTTGAAGGCGAACACGCCGGCGGCATACGGGAAGCTGCCGGGCACGTTCTCCAGCATCAGCCACTTCAGCAGCTCGCCATGGCACTCGTAGCTGGGCAGCACGACCTTGCGGATCTTGGTGCCCGAGAGGCTTTGCGTGACGAGGGCGGTGCGGATCTCCTTGTCGCGGATCTTCACCACGTACTCGTCGCCCGCGTAGGCCTTGACCATGTCGGGCCACTGGGCGAGCAGCTGGAGGGCGTCGCCGTCGAGCTTGGCGCGGCGCTGCTCGGCCAGGTCGGCCAGCGCGACGCGCGCGCCCTGCTTGTCAGGGTTGGCGGCCTGCAGCATGTCGCGGCTGGCTTCGAGCTGCTGGATCTCGCGGGCAAGGGCCGCCTGGCGGCGCGCGCGGGCCTTGTAGCCACGCACGGTCTCGCTGATGTCGGCCAGGTAGCGCACGCGGCCCGGCGGCACGATGGGCGTCTGGTGGGTGCTGTGGCGGGTAGCGACGCGCGGCAGGCGGCCTTCCGTCAGCGTCAGGCCCAGGGCGCCGAGGCGCTCGCGCAGCGCCTGGTAGAGGGCGGTGACGCCGTCGTCGTTGAAGCGGCTGGCCATGGTGCCGAACACCGGCATCGTTTCGGGCAACTGGCCGAAGGCCTCGCGGTTGCGCTGCACCTGCTTGGCCACGTCGCGCAGGGCGTCCAGCGACCCCTTGCGGTCGAACTTGTTGATGGCCACGAACTCGGCGAAGTCCAGCATGTCGATCTTCTCGAGCTGGCTGGCCGCGCCGAACTCGGGCGTCATCACGTACATCGGCACGTCCACCAGCGGCACGATGGCCGCGTCGCCCTGGCCGATGCCGGAGGTCTCGACGATGACGAGGTCGAACCCCGCCACCTTGGCCGCGGCGATGACGTCGGGCAGGGCCGGCGAGATCTCGGAGCCGAAGTCGCGGGTGGCCAGCGAGCGCATGAAGACGCGCGAACCGCTGCTCCACGGGGAGATCGCGTTCATGCGGATGCGGTCGCCCAGCAGCGCGCCGCCGCTCTTGCGGCGTGACGGGTCGATGGAGATGAGGGCCACGCGCAGCGCGTCGCCCTGGTCCAGGCGCAGGCGGCGGATGAGCTCGTCCGTGAGGCTGGACTTGCCGGCGCCGCCCGTGCCGGTGATGCCGAGCACGGGGGTCTTGAGGCCCTGGGCCTGGGCGCGCAGGGCGTCCACGACGGCGGCCTCGGCCTTGCCGTTTTCCAGTGCGGTGAGCAGCTGGGCGAGTGCGCGCCAGGCGGCTTCGGTGTGGCCGGTGATGGCGCCGAGGTCCTTGGGCGCGTAGACGCTGAAGTCCTGGTCGGCCTTCATCACCATCTCGCCGATCATGCCCTGCAGCCCCATGCGCTGGCCGTCCTCGGGGCTGAAGATGCGCACGCCGTGTTCGGCCAGCTCGCGGATCTCGGCCGGCACGATGACGCCACCACCGCCGCCGAACACCTGGATGTGCGCGCCGCCGCGCTCCTTGAGCAGCTGCACCATGTACTTGAAGTACTCGACGTGGCCGCCCTGGTAGGAGCTGATGGCGATGCCCTGGGCGTCTTCCTGCAGCGCCGCGGTGACGACCTCGTCCACCGAGCGGTTGTGGCCGAGGTGGATGACCTCGGCGCCCATGCCCTGCAGGATGCGCCGCATGATGTTGATGGCGGCGTCATGCCCGTCGAAGAGGCTGGCGGCGGTGACGAAACGGACCTTGTGGGTCGGGCGGTACTCGGCGAGCGCCTTGTAGTCGGCGGCGAGATCGGTCATGGCTGTCTCCTGGCTTGACGCGATTCTAGGGCGCCAATTGACGTTAACGTCAATTCAAGGCCGTGCGGCCTGCCGCGATGATGTGCGCTTCGCCGCACCCGGCGTCCGAGCTTCCTTTCCGAATGAGCACCTCATCGCCTGCCGTGCCCGACCTGGGCACCGAACTCACCCTGCGCGGCATCGTGCTGGGCATCCTGATCACCGGGGTCTTCACCGCTGCCAACGTGTATTTCGGCCTCAAGGCCGGCCTGACGTTCGCGACGTCCATCCCGGCTGCCGTCATCGCCATGGCCCTGCTGCGCCGCGCCGCGGGCAACTCCATCGGCGAGACCAACATCGTGCAGACCATCGCGTCGTCCGCCGGCACGCTGTCGTCCATCATCTTCGTGCTGCCGGGCCTGGTGATGATCGGCTGGTGGACGGGCTTCCCGTACTGGATGTCGATGACGCTGTGCGCGCTGGGCGGCGTGCTGGGCGTCATGTACTCCATCCCGCTTCGCCGGGCGCTGGTGACGAACTCGACGCTGCCCTATCCCGAGGGCGTGGCTTGCGCCGAGGTGCTGAAGGTGGGCCATGCCAGCGACAGCGGCGAGGCCAACCGGCAGGGGCTGGCGGCGATCGTCGTGGGCAGCGTGGTGTCGGCGGGCTTTGCCATCGTCGTGGCCACGCAGGTGTTCGCGGCGAACCTGGCGCAGTACTTCCGCCTGCCCGGCAGCGACAAGGGCCCCGGCGGCGCCACGGGCTATGACCTGAACTTCAGCTTCGCGCTGCTGGCCGTGGGCCACCTCGTCGGCCTGTGGGTGGGCATCGCCATCCTGGTGGGTGCGTGCATCGCCTGGCTCGGCGGCGTGCCGTGGCTGACCCAGGGCGTGGACGGCGTGCCCGAGGCCGTGGCCCTGGCGGCGTGGAGCAAGAAGGTGCGCTTCATCGGCGCCGGCTGCATCGCGGTCGCGGCGATCTGGACGCTGGTGAAGCTGGCCAAGCCGGTGGTGGCGGGCCTGCACGGTGCGGCCATGTCGGCGCGGGTGCGCAAGGCTGGCAAGGCGGACACCCTGCCGCGCACCGAGCAGGACATCCCGATCGGCACCGTCGGCCTGATCACGCTGGCCTGCATGCTGCCCATCGGCTTCATGCTGTCCAGCTTCGCGACCACCGCGGGCCTGGGCGACCAGCTCGGCCTGCTCGTCGTCGGCGGGGTCGTCTACGTCGTGCTGATGAGCTTCTTCGTCGCCGCGGTGTGCGGCTACATGGCGGGGCTGATCGGCTCGTCCAACAGCCCGCTGTCGGGCGTGGGCATCCTCGTGGTCATCGGCGTGTCGCTGCTGCTGGCTCTCGTCGTGAAGCCGCTGCTGCCGCCGGCCACCGGCCAGGCGCTGGTGGCCTTCGCGCTCTTCGTGACGGCTGTGGTGTTCGCGGTCGCGACGATCTCGAACGACAACCTGCAGGACCTGAAGACCGGCCAGCTCGTCGACGCCACGCCCTGGCGCCAGCAGGTGGCGCTCATCATCGGCGTCGTGGCCGGTGCGCTGGTCATCCCGCCGGTGCTGGACCTGCTGAACAAGGCCTACGGCTTTGCCGGCGCGCCCGGTGCCGACCCCAAGACGGCGCTGGCCGCGCCGCAGGCGGCGCTGATCTCGGCCCTGGCCAAGGGCGTGATCCAGGGCGACCTGAACTGGAACCTGATCGGCATCGGCGCGCTCGTGGGCCTGGCCTGCATCGTGGCCGACGAGGTCATCAAGCGCGGCTCGGGCGGCCGGGCGCACCTCGCGCCGCTGGCCGTGGGCCTGGGCATCTACCTGCCGCTGAACAGTACGCTGACCATCGTCGTCGGCGCCATCGCCGGCTGGTGGTTCGAGCGCCGCGCCGAGCGCCAGCGCAACCCCGAGGCCACCAAGCAGCTCGGCGTGCTGATGGCCTCCGGCCTCATCGTGGGCGAGAGCCTGCTGGGCGTCATCCTGGCGGCCGTCGTCGTGTTCTCCGGCAACGGCGCGCCGCTGGCGCTGGTGGGCGAAGGCTTTGTGACCGCGGGCCAGGTGCTGGGCACGCTGGCCTTCGCGGGGGTGGGGGTCGGCCTGTACGCCTGGCTGCTCAGGACGTCGCGCTAGGCGAGGCGGGGCGGGGCTCCTGCTCCAGCATGCCCCAGCGGTTCATGGCGTCCAGCAGCAGCTGGCTCTCGGCGTCGTGCAGATGCTGGTCGGCATGGGCGACCTTCAGGCCCAGGCGCAGTGCGCGCATGCGCAGCTCCGGGTTCTGCACTTCGTCAAAGAGCGCGGCCAGCATCTCGCTGTCCAGGCGGATGACGCCGTCCCAGCGCAGCGGGTCGGCGAGCATCAGGTCCTCGCACAGGCCGTGCAGGACGCCGCGCATGACGGCGCCTGGCGTGCCGGTGGCCTCGGCGCCGGCGGCTTCCAGCGCTTCGATCTCGACCTTGGAGACATGCCCGTCCGCCAGGGCGGTCAGGGCCAGCAGCCGGTTGACGGCTTCGGGGCTGTTGACGGCGTAGCTGCGCATGGCGGCCTCCCTCAGTCGTCCGAGCTGCCGAAGCCGAACAGGCTCAGCAGGCTCGTGAACAGGTTGAAGATCGAGACGAAGAGGCTCACGGTGGCGAGCACGTAGTTGGTCTCGCCGCCGTTCACGATCTGCTGGGTCTCGTACAGGATGAGGCCGGCCGACAGCAGGGCCACGACGGCCGAGACGGTCAGCGCCAGCGCCGGGATCTGGAAGAAGATCGCCGCGACACCTGCGAGCAGCGCCACGATCATGCCGGCGAACAGGAAGCCGCCCATCCACGACAGGTCGCGCTTGGTCGTCGTCGCGTAGGCCGACAGGGCCAGGAAGACCGCGCCCGTGGCGCCCAGGGCGAGCATCACGGCCTGGCCGCCCGAGGGCAGGGCCAGCGTGCGCGTCAGCAGCGGGCCCAGCGTCCAGCCCATGAAGCCGGTCAGCGCGAAGACCAGCCCCACGGCGGCGCCGCTGTTCTTGAGCTTGTGGATGCCGAACAGCAGGCCGAGGTAGACGACCAGCGTCAGGATCAGCCCCGGTGCGGGCAGGCTGAAGGCCACGGCAGCGCCCGCGACGGCGGCGCTGAAGATCAGCGTCATCGACAGCAGGGCGTAGGTGTTGCGCAGCACGCGGTGTGCGGTGCCGCGGTCGACGGTGCCGTAGGGCACGGCGAGGGCGACGGTGCGGGGTTGGTGTTGCATACGGCTCTCCTTGGAGGGTCGAAAGGGAGCTTCAGGGTAGGGTGTGCACACTTAAGAAAAAAGCAGAAAATCAAGAAGCAATGCTTCCAGATAACTTGAGGTAATCCATGAGCCTGAGCTTCAGCTACCGTCATCTGTACTACTTCTGGGCGGTCGCCAAGGAAGGGGGCCTGACCCGCGCGGCGGAGAAGCTGGGCCTGTCGGTGCAGACCGTGTCGACGCAGGTGCGCGAGCTGGAGCAGGCGCTCGGCGCCGCGCTGCTCAAGCCCTCGGGCCGCAGCCTGGTGCTGACCGAGGCGGGCATCGCGGCGCTCGAGCAGGCCGAGCAGATCTTCCAGATCGGCGAGACCCTGCCCGAACGCGTGCGCGACGCGGCCACGGCGCCCGCCGTGCGGCTGGCGGTGGGCATCTCCGACGGCCTGCCCAAGCTCGTCGCGCAGCGCCTGCTCGCGCCCGTGCTCGACACGCCGCAGCTGCGCCTGCTGTGCCACGAGGACGAGTTCGACGACCTGCTCGGCGACCTCGCCCTGCACCGCCTGGACGTGGTGCTGGCCGACCGCCCCGCGCCCGCCAACCCCAACCTGCGCGTCTACAGCCATTCGCTGGGCAGCTCGCCCGTGGCCTGGTACGCGCACACCCGCTGGGCCGCGGCCGCGCGGCGCGACTTCCCCGCGTCGCTGGCCGACGTGCCGCTGCTGCTGCCCACCTCGCACGCCGCGCTGCGCCCGCGGCTGGACCACTGGCTGGCCGACCAGGGCCTGCGCCCGCGCGTGGCCGGCGAGTTTGAGGACAGCGCGCTGCTGGCCACCTTCGGCAGCGAGGGCCTGGGCGTGTTCCCGGCGGCCACGGCGGTGGATGACGCGCTGACCGGGCGTTATGGCCTCGTCAACGTCGGCGTGGCGGAGGGGGTGTCCGAGCAGTTCTACGCCGTGGGCACCGACAAGAAGATCAGCCACCCGCTCGTGCGTCGGTTGCTGCCCCAGGCTGCCTGACCCCGTCGCCTGATCGGGGTGTGCGGGCCCCGACTTGCTACAGTTGACGTTTACGTCAATTAGACCGCCTCACCGGCCCGGCACGAGCGGGCCGCCACGCGCGTGCACAGGAGACCCACGACATGAACCTGCCCGGCCTCAACTTCCAGCTCGGTGAAGACATCGACGCCCTGCGCGACGCGGTGCGCGCCTTCGCCGACGAGGAGATCGCCCCGCGCGCCGCCGAGATCGACCGCAGCGACCAGTTCCCGATGGACCTGTGGCGCAAGATGGGTGAGCTCGGCGTGCTGGGCATCACCGTGCCCGAGGAGTACGGCGGCGCCAACATGGGCTACCTCGCCCACATGGTGGCCATGGAGGAGATCAGCCGTGGCAGCGCCTCGGTGGGCCTGTCCTACGGCGCGCACTCCAACCTGTGCGTGAACCAGATCAAGCGCAACGGCAATGCCGCTCAGAAGGCCAAGTACCTGCCCAAGCTGATCAGCGGCGAGCATGTCGGCGCACTGGCGATGAGCGAGCCCGGCGCGGGCTCCGACGTCATCAGCATGAAGCTCAAGGCCGAAGACAAGGGCGGCTACTACGTGCTGAACGGCAGCAAGATGTGGATCACCAACGGGCCGGACGCCGACACGCTGGTGGTCTACGCCAAGACCGAGCCGGAACTCGGCGCGCGGGGCGTCACGGCCTTCCTCATCGAGAAGGGCATGAAGGGCTTCTCCATCGCGCAGAAGCTCGACAAGCTCGGCATGCGCGGCTCGCACACCGGCGAGCTGGTGTTCCAGGACGTGGAAGTGCCGGCCGAGAACGTGCTGGGCGCGGTCAACGGCGGCGCCAAGGTGCTGATGTCGGGCCTGGACTACGAGCGCGCCGTGCTGACCGGCGGGCCGCTCGGGATCATGCAGTCCGTCATGGACAACATCGTCCCCTACATCCACGACCGCAAGCAGTTCGGCCAGAGCATCGGCGAGTTCCAGCTCATCCAGGGCAAGGTGGCCGACATGTACACGGTGCTGCAGGCCGCGCGCAGCTTCGCCTACACGGTGGCCAAGAACCTGGACATGCTCGGCGCCGAGCACGTGCGCCAGGTGCGCAAGGACTGCGCGAGCGTCATCCTCTGGACGGCCGAGAAGGCCACGTGGATGGCGGGTGAGGGCATCCAGATCTTCGGCGGCAACGGCTACATCAACGAATATCCGCTGGGCCGCCTGTGGCGCGACGCCAAGCTCTACGAGATCGGCGCCGGCACGAGCGAGATCCGCCGCATGCTGATCGGCCGCGAACTGTTCGCCGAGACGATGTAAGCCTGAAACTCCCGGCTGGGACAATGGCCGCATGACCCAAGCGACCCACGAACTGCAGGACCTGCTCGACAACAACAAGCGCTGGGCGGCCGAGACCGAAGCCCGCGAGCCGGGCTTCTTCTCGCGGCTGCTCAAGCAGCAGACGCCGCAATATCTCTGGATCGGCTGCGCCGACAGCCGCGTGCCGGCCAACGAGCTGGTGGACCTGCTGCCCGGCGACCTGTTCGTGCACCGCAACGTGGCCAACGTGGTGGTGCACTCCGACCTGAACTGCCTGTCGGTCATGCAGTTCGCGGTGGACCACCTCAAGGTACGTCACATCATCGTCGTCGGCCACAGCAACTGCGGTGGCGTGAAGGCCGCGCTCTATGACACACGGGTGGGGCTGGTGGAGAACTGGATCCGCCACGTGCAGGACGTGCGGCACATGCACAGCGACTGGCTCGCCACCGTGCCCGAGGCGCAGCGCGTGGATGCGCTGTGCGAGCTCAACGTGCTGGAGCAGGCGCGCAACGCCTGCCACACCACCGTCGTGCAGGACGCCTGGTCGCGCGGCCAGGAGGTCGTCGTGCACGGCTGGGTCTATGGCCTGCACAACGGCCTGCTGGAAGACCTCGCGCTCACCGCTGGCAGTGCTGCCGACGTGGACCCTGCCTACCGCCGCGCGCTGGCCAACGTGAAGCGGCGTTACGCCACGGCCGCTTGACGCGGGGCGGGCGATGTTCCCGACGCAGCTCACCGACACGCGCGCTTTCGACATCGCGCGCGCCCTGCTCGGCGGCTTCGACGACCACTACCGCCGCTTTCGCGCCACCTCGGCCGATGCCAAGCGCCGCTTCGAGCGCGGCGACTGGGCCGGGCAGCAACGCGCGCAGGCGCTGCGCATCGAGTTCTACGACGCCCGCGTGGCCGAGACCACCGCGCTGCTGGAGGCGCGCTTCGCCGCCGCCGCGCTGCCCATGGACGTCTGGCAGCAGGTCAAGCTGCACTACATCGGATTGCTCACCAACCACCACCAGCCCGAGCTCGCTGAGACCTTCTTCAACTCGGTGTGCACGCGCATCCTGCACCACGCCTACTTCCACAACGACTTCATCTTCGTGCGCCCGGCGATCTCGACGGAGTACATCGAGAACGACGAGCCCGCCGCGCAGCCCACCTACCGCGCCTACTACCCGACGCCGGCCACGCTGCGCGACACCATCGCGCGCGTCATCACCAACTTCCAGCTCGACGGCGAGTTCGTCGACCTGACCCGCGACGCCGGCCGGGTGCTGGACGCCGTGACCCGCCAGCTCGGCGACTTCCGCTGGCGCGCCAACTTCCAGCTGCAGGTGCTCGCGAGCCTCTTCTTCCGGAACAAGGGCGCCTACGTCGTGGGCAAGGTCATCAACGGCTTCACCGAGACGCCGTTCGCGCTGCCCATCCTGAAGCGCGAGAGCGACGGCCGCTTCTTCATCGACGCGGCCCTGTTCGGCGAGAACGACCTGGCGGGGCTCTTCAGCTTCGCGCGCGCCTACTTCCTCGTGGACATGCAGGTGCCCAGCGCCTACGTGCAGTTCCTGCGCAGCCTGATGCCGCGCAAGCCGCGCTCCGAGATCTACTCGGCCCTGGGCCTGCAGAAGCAGGGCAAGAGCCTGTTCTACCGCGACTTCCTCGTGCACCTGCGCCACAGCTCCGACCGCTTTCGCATCGCGCCGGGCATCAAGGGCATGGTGATGCTGGTGTTCGACCTGCCGAGCTTCCCGTTCGTGTTCAAGGTCATCAAGGACTTCTACCCACCGCAGAAGGACACCAGCCGCGAACTCATCCAGCGCAAGTACCTGCTCGTGAAGACGCACGACCGCGTCGGGCGCATGGCCGACACGCTGGAGTACACGCGCGTGGCCTTCCCGCGCCACCGCTTCGAGGAGGCGCTGCTGGCCGAGCTGCGCCACTTCTGCCCGAGCGTCGTCGAGGAGAACGGCGACGACCTCGTGCTGCGCCACGTCTACATCGAGCGGCGCATGGTGCCGCTGAACATCTACCTGCAGGACGCCACGCCCGAGCAGGTCGAGCGTGTGGTGGTGGAGTACGGCAACGCCATCAAGGACCTGGTCGCGGCCAACATCTTCCCCGGCGACATGCTCTGGAAGAACTTCGGCGTGACCCGCCACGGCAAGGTCGTGTTCTACGACTACGACGAGATCGAGTACCTCACCGACTGCAACTTCCGCCGCGTGCCCGCGCCGCGCAACGAGGAGGAAGAGATGTCGGGCGAGGTCTGGTGGCCGGTGGCGCCGCGCGACGTCTTCCCCGAGACGCTCGCGCCCTTCCTGCTGGGCGACCCGCGCGTGCGCGCGGTCTTCATGCGCTACCACGCCGACCTGCTGGATGCCGATTTCTGGCGCGCCCACCAGGCGCGCATCGCGGCCGGGCACGTGCACGACGTGTTCCCCTACGACCCGTCGCGGCGCTTCGGCGCGCCCTGACACGGCGGGGTGCCGTCCGACAGACGGGAAGCTGGTCGGTGCCAAGAATGGCCCGGCCCACCTGACCGACCTGGAGACGAGCCCATGATCTTCGACGCCATCCGCGAGAGCCACGACCTGCAACGCGACCTGTGCCGCAAGCTCACCGCCTCGCGCGGCGACATGGCGGTGCGCCAGCTGCTGTTCCTGCAGCTCAAGGTCGAGCTGATGGCGCACGCGGCGGCCGAGGAGCGGCATCTGTACGTGCCGCTGCTGATGGAAGACGGCGGGCTCGACGCCTCGCGCCACGCGCTGCACGAGCACCACCAGGTGGACGAACTGCTGGAAGACCTGTCGGTGCACGACAAGCAGCAGGACGGCTGGATCGCGACGGCCAAGCAGCTCAGCTTCAAGGTGAGGCATCACCTGAAGGAAGAGGAGTCCAAGTTCTTCAAGGTGGCGGGCCGGCTGCTGTCCGACGCCAAGAAGGACCAGCTCGGCGCGCGCTACCTGCGCGAGATCGTGCGCATGCGCAAGCACTACGCGGCCGAGTACCAGACGGTGGCCGTGTCCAGCGCCACGGGCCTCGTGCAGCCGGCCCGGCCAGCGGCCGACACGCCCGCCACGCGCGGCAACGCGCAGGCGGGCGCACGTTTGCGCGGCAAGAGCGCGCCGCGCCGCACGGCCTGAACGCGCACAGGCGTCGGAATCAGCCCTGGCTGGGGCGGAACACCCGCACGCGGTGGCCGTCGGGGTCGGCCGTCACGGCCGTGTAGCCGAAGTCCATGGGCGTGGGCGGCTGCAGCACGGGCCAGCCCGAAGCCTTCCAGGCGGCGACCGCGGCATGCACCTCGTCGTCGCTGGAGACCGTGAGGCCGATCTCCGCGCCACCGCCGCGGTGCGGGCCGGCGGGCTGCACATCGTGCGAGGCCCACAGGCCCAGCATGGTCGCGTCGTTCAGCATGAACATCGCGAAGTTGGGGCTCTGCTCCACCGGCTCGCGGCCGAGCAGCGAGCGGTAGAACAGCACGCTCTCGGCGGGGCTGTGCACGTAGAGGATGAGGCAGTCGGGTTTCATGGCGGTCTCCTGTTGAGCAGGCCGCCATGCTCGGCGCGGGCGCTGACAGCAGATGTCAGCAGCCGCGCCACCCCCCTGTGATCAAGGCTTGTAGGTCTTGAACTCGCCGAAGGCCTTGAGCTGCTCGCCGATCTTCTCGGCGTCGCCCACCACCACCCAGCTCTGCTCGTCGGGATTGAAGTACTTCTTGGCCACCGCCTGCACCTCGGCCGGCGTCACCTTCTGCAGCGCGGGCACGAACTTGCCGAGGAAGTCGGCCGGCAGGCCCACGAGCCAGTTGTTGGCCAACTGCCGCCCGAGAGAGCCCTGCAGCTGCGTGCTGACGAGGTAGGTGCCGGCCATGTAGCGCTTGTTCATCGCCATCTCGGCCTCGGGCACCGGCTCCGCGCCGATGCGGCGGTACTCGTTGATGTACTCCGTCATGGCCGCACCGGTCACCTCGTTGCGCACGTCGGCGCCGCCGGTGATGGCCCCGCCCACGCGCCAGGACACGCCGCCGGCCCGGGCGCCGTAGGTGTAGCCCTTCTCCTCGCGCAGCTTGATGTTCACGCGGCTGGAAAAGCCCGTGCCGAGGATGGCGCTCGTCAGGCGCAGGGCCACCTGCTCGTCGCCGCTGGCGGGCATGCCCGGGCGGCCCAGGCGCAGCGTGGCCTGCACGCTGCCGGGTCGCTCCAGCAGCAGGCGCTGCACGGGGGCGGTGGCCGGCGGCGGCGCCAGCTCGGGCAGGGGCTCGCCCGTGGCCTTCCAGTCGCCGAAGGCCGTGCGGGCGAGCTGGGTCGCCGCGGCTGCGTCGATGCGGCCGGTGATGACGAGCAGCGCCCGGTCGGGGCGGAAGCGCCGGGCGTGCTCGGCGCGCAGGCCTTCGGCCGTCACGGCGTTGAGCGCCGCGTCGGTCTCCTGCGTGCGGCCGTAGGCGTGGTCGCCGTAGATGGCGCCGTCCAGCGCCTTGGCGGCGCGGAAGGCCGGCTGGGTGCTCGAGGCCTTGAGGCCCTGCAGGGCATTGACCTTGGCGAGCTGCACCTCACCATCGGGGAAGGCCGGGCGGCGGGCCACGTCGGCGAGCAGCTGCAGCATGGGGCCGGCGTGCGAGGCCAGCGCATTGCCGACGACGCTGATGCCGTCATTGCCGGCCGAGGCACCCACGCTGCCGCCCATGGCCTGGGCGGCCTCGGCGATCTGGCGCGAGCTGCGCGTGGCCGTGCCGTCGGTCAGCAGCTTGGCCAGCAGCTTGGCGCGGCCCGGGGCGTCGGGCGCATCGGCGCCGTAACCGGCGCCGCGCACGGCCAGCACGTAGTCCACGCGCGGAATGCCGTTGCGCGGCACCACCCAGACCTGCAGCCCGTTGGGCAGCGTCACCTGGGTGATCTTGGGCACGGCCAGCGGCTTGTCCTTGCCGAAGGGCGGGAGCTCGGCCGGCAGCTCGGGTGCGGCCAGAGCGCTGCCGACCAGCGCGAGGGTGGCCGCCAGCGTCAGGCCGGCACGCGAGAGGGGGGAGAGTCGGGTCTTCATCGTCGTGGGCCTCAGGGTTGGGAGGCGGCCTTGGCGGCCGGGGCGGCGAGCATGGCGGCGGGCTTGCGGTCGATGACCGAGCGGTTGGCGCGGGTCAGGTAGGTGGCGGCCACGCGCTGCACGTCGGCCGAGGTCACGCCCTCGATCCAGCCGGGCACCTTGTTGACCACGTTGGCGTCGCCCCACAGCGCCTGCAACTTGGCCAGGCGGTCGGCGCGGCGCAGGAACATCTCCATGTCGTTGTACCAATCGGCCAGCAGCGCGGTCTTGAGGTTCTTCAGCGTGGCGTCGTCCACGCCCTCCTTCACGATGCGGGCGACCTCCTCGTCGATGCCGGCCAGCAGCGCGTCGGCATTCGTCGTGGGCTTGTACAGCGCGAACACGGTGAACAGGCTCGGGCCGTCGTACTCCCACACGCCGGTGAGGCCATACAGCGAGCTCACGTTCAGCGCCAGCTCGCGGCCCTTGACGAGGCCCTGGTACAGCCGCGAGGCGTCGCCGCCGGCCAGCAGCTGGCCCAGCACGGCAAACGGCGCCTGGTCGCGGCTGCCGCGCTCGGGCAGTTTCCAGGCCGCGGCGATGGCCGGCACCTGGGCGAGCTTGTCGGGCTGCGTGAGGCGGCGCTCGGCGGTGTTCAGGCCTTCGCTGAAGTCGGTGGGCTTCGGGGTCGGGCGGGCCGGGATCTTGCCGAAGTACTTCTGCGCCAGCGCGAAGCCCTGGGCCGGCGTCACGTCACCGGCGATGGACAGCACGGCATTGTTCGGGCCGTAGAAGTCGCGGTGGAAGGCGCGCACGTCGTCCAGGCTCGCGTTCTCCAGGTCCACGAAGCTGCCGTAGCCGTCGTGCTTGTTCTCCCACTTGTCGAAGGCGAGGTCGGAGATGTCCAGCCACATGAAGCCGCCATAGGGCTGGTTCTGCACGTTGACGCGGATCTCCTCCTTCACCACGTCCTGCTGGTTCTTCAGCGTGGTGGGGTTGAAGTCCAGCGTCGTCATGCGGTCGGCCTCCAGCCACAGCATGGCTTCCAGGGAAGAGGACGGCGCGGTCTCGATGTAGTTGGTGAAGTCGGGCCGGGTGGAGCCGTTGTTGTTGCCGCCGCCGGAGGTGATGACCTTGTCGAACACGCCCTTGGGCGCCTTGGGGGTGCCCTGGAACATGAGGTGCTCGAACAGGTGCGCGAAGCCCGTGCGGTTGCGCGGCTCCAGCCGCATGCCCACCTTGTAGACGACGCTGATGCCCACGGTCGGGCTGCTCGGGTCGGGCGAGATGACGACCGTCAGCCCATTGGCGAGCTTCTGGGTGTGCACGGGGATCTGCCAGCGGTCGGTGCCGGCGGCAGGCGCGGCCGCAGCAGGGCCGCAGGTCAGTGCGAGGGCCGCGGCGCCAAGGGCGCCCAGCACGGCACGGCGGGTGGTCGGGATCATGAACTCTCCTGGTCGCAAACGCTGCGCAGTGTCGCGCTGCCGGGGCCGGGTGCCGCAGGGCACATCGGGAAACCCCTGGGCCGCGCCGGCGGCACTTTTCACCTGGGGCGGCCTGATCCCTCGCGGCCACCGGTTGCGTCCTTCAAGACGGGTGCGGCGTGTTGCCGCCCTTCAACTTCCAGGAGATCACCATGGCCGCACTGCCCGTCACCATCGCACTGAAGAAGATCCGCTGTCTCATCGAGACCGACGAGGTCGGCTCCGACGAGCCCTATGTGCTCGTCACCGCCGTCGACCTCAGCAACCCCGTGCTGCCCAACGCCGAGGTCACGATGTACGGCCCCTGGGGCGACGTCGACAAGGGCGACACCTGCACCACCCACCCCCTGCAGCCGGGCATCAACCCGAGCGACATGCCCTTCATCATCTGGCGCCGGAACGCCTGGGGCCCGTCAGGCACGCCCAAGGCCATCCCCGACCCGAGCAAGGCCGTCATCCTCATCTCGATGATGGAGCACGACGATGGCAAGCCCGGCACCTCGCGCGAGCTCGTCAAGGGCGCCGTCGTCAGCTCGCTGGCGGCCTCCGCGGGCATGACGCGCGACCAGCGCGTCAGCAAGCTCAAGGCCGACATCCATGGCGCGCTCGGCATCCCGACGGGCTTTCCCAACTTCGACGACCGCGTGGGCTCCACGCACGAGTTCCCTCTCAGCGCCAACCTGCTGAACGTGGCGGCCGGCCCCAAGAGCAAGACGCTCACGATCGTGGGCGATGGCGGCAAGTACGAGGTCACGCTGGTGGTGACCAAGGGCTGAGCCCCGGCGACGTCGCGCTACTTGGCCGGCGTCTTCTCGATCGGGCAGGCCGTGTTGCCCGGGTCGGGGCACTTGGGCTTCTTGGGGCCGACCTGGGTGCCGAGGTTGCTGCCGTTGCTGCTGATGCCACCGCCGCTGCCGCCGGCAGCCGGTGCAGCGCCACCAGGCTTGGCGGCCGCCTTTGCCGTTGGCGCACTGGCGGCCTGCGTGGGGGTCGACTTGGCGGCTGGAGCCGCGTCGCCTGCCTGCGCGGCCGTGGCGGCGCACAACAAGGCCGTGGCCAGTGTCCAGGGGATTGCTCTCATGCGGGTCTCCTTCAGTAGTCCATCAAGGCCAGGCCCGGCGGTACCGGGCTGGCGTGGGGCGCTCGCAGCGCCATGAGCCGTGCACGCACGGCGGCAGCATCAGCGCGGTTCGCCAGCGCATCGGCGTAGGCGGCCAGTGCGGGGGTGGCGTCCCCGCTCTCACAGAGTGCCTGCAGGGCCTGCAGGCGGGCACGGTCCGGGTGTGTGCTGGGCAGGCCATCGCGAGCCAAGGCCAGGGCTTCGCGATAGGCGGTGAGGGCCGGCTCGCGTTCACCGCGAGCCTCGCGAGCCAATCCGGCCAGCGCGAGGGTGGGCCAGCGGTCGGCATCCCTGGGGCCCAGCCGCCGTCGCAGCGTCGCGTTCGCAGCGTCCAGCAGTTCGGTGGCCCTGGCAGCCTGGCCGCGGCGCAATGCCGCCTCGCCCAGCAGCGTGCGCACGCGTGCAGCGACCGTCTCGCTGTCAGGTGGAGCGCCCTCGAGCAAGCTGCGCAGCCGCACCTCGGCGGCGGCGATGTCGCCGAGCCGCAGTTGCAAGCGCGCAACCACCAGACCCACGAGTGCGGCGGCCTCTGCATCACCGCTGCGCAGCGCGTCGTCCTCGGCCCTGCCGGCCTCGCGGACGGCCTCTGCGGGCAGGCCATGGTGGAACAGGGCGGTGGCCAGCCAGGTACGGGTGTAGACGGTGTTGAGGTTGGCGTCGCCGAACACCTCGCCCAGTTCCTGCACGCTGGCGCGCAGGCGTTCGACGGCGATGGCATGGCGGCCCTGCTCCACCTCCATCGTTGCGACAGCCATCCGCGCTTGGGCGCCGACCATGCGCCCCGCCTTTTCGCTGGCCGTGACGACCGCCGTGGTCCAGCGGCGCACATCGTCCCAACGGCCCTGGGCGCGGGCAAGGGCGGCCTGGGCGTCGGCCACGCGGGCGTAGCGTTCGTGGTGGGGCCCGAAGTGCTCGCGCGCACTGGCTTCGGCACGCTGCAGCAAGGCCTGGGCATCGTCCAGCTGGCCGGCCTCCAACGCCATCTCACCCAGCTGCGTCTGCGCGGCGCCAGCGATGGCATCGTCACTGCGGGCTTTCAACAGCGTCGTGAACCGCTCGCGCGCGTCTTCAGTCTTGCCGAGGCGGCGCAGCGCATGGGCAAGCTCGAAGGCCACCGTGCGACCGTCGCCGCCGCGGCCCTGCAACTGCGAGTCGGCCAGCGCCAGGGCCTCGATGGCCAGCGCCATGTCGCCGTTCTGCGCCAGCAACAACCCCAACGGCCGCGCCACCTCCGCCAGCAACACCGGGTCATCCCCCAACCGCCGTTTTGCCTCACGCCAGCTGCGCCTCAGCAGCTCCACCATCGGCACCGTGGCGCTGCCTGAGGCGTCCGGGCTCAGGCCGCTGAGCATCTCGGTCAGCACGCTCTGCACCCGCCGCGTGCGCTCGGCCTCGCGCGTGGCCTCGCGCCATTGCCAAGCGGTGGCGGCCATGCCGGCCACGAGGCTGGCCAGCACCAGCCCGAGGGCCGCCAGTTGCAGGCGGTAGCGCCGCGCAAACTTGGTGGCACGGTAGGCCAGTGAGTCGGGCCGGGCGCTGATGGGCTGGTGCTGCAGGTGGCGGCGCACGTCATCCGCCAGCGCGGCGGCGCCGGCGTAGCGGTCGTCGGGCCGCTCCTTGAGCGCGCGCGTCACGATGAGACCCAGCTCGCCGCGCAAGGCCGGGCCGGGCTCGCGCTGGCCGGTCAGCAGCAGGCACAGCAGCCGCCCCAGCGCGAAGACGTCGGTGGCGGTGCTGACGGGCTCGCCCCGCACCTGCTCCGGCGCGGCGTACTCGGGCGTCAGGCCGGCGGGGACTTGTGCGGTCAGCTCGGCGGCGGTGTCGTCGGCCAGCAGTTTGGCGACGCCGAAGTCCAGCAGCTTGGCGTCGCCATCGGCCGTCACGAGGATGTTGCCGGGCTTGAGGTCACGGTGCACCACGAGCTTGGTGTGGGCATGGGCCACGGCCTCGCAGACCTGAAGGAAGAGCCGCAGCCGGGCGCCTTCGTCCAGGCCGTGCGTGTCGCACCAGCGGTCGATGCGCTCGCCCTCCACCAGTTCCAGCACGAGGTAGCGGGTGCGCGAGGCACCGATCAGTGCTTCGCCGATGTCGAGCAGGCGGGCGATGTTGGGGTGGGTGAGCCGTGCCAGCAGTTCGCCTTCGCGCCGAAATCGCGCCTGCGCCGCCCCGCCGCGCCAGGGGCTGTGCAGCAGCTTGATGGCGGCCTCGCCGCCGTGGGCGCCGTCGCTGCGCCGGGCGCGCCACACCTCGCCCATGCCGCCGCTGCCCAGTGGAGCCACCAGCGTCCACGCGCCGAGCACCTGGCCGGCGAGGTCAGGCGGCTCGGGCCAGGCCGCGGGGGCGTCGAGGAAGGCGCCGGCTTCGGCCTGCCGGTCCGCGGCGATCAGCGCCTGCACGCGCGCCTGCTGTGCCGGGGGCAGGGCGGCCAGCAAGGCGTCTCGCTCGGGGGCAGTGGCTTCCAGCCAGGCGTCGAACGCCGCCAGGGCCCCGGCGCGTTCGGCGGTGTTCATGGCTGCAGGGCGTCGAACAGGAAGGCGCGGGCCTTGCGCCAGTCGCGCTTGATGGTCGGCACCGACACGCCCAGCAGCGTGGCGATCTCCTCCAGCTCCAGCCCGCCAAAGAAGCGCATCTCCACCACCTGGTGCGCGCGGCCGTCGGCGCGCTCCAGCATCTGCAGCACGTCGTCCAGGCGCAGCACGTCGGGGGGGCTGAGCTCCTCCAGCGCGGTGGTGGACAGCGTCACCTGCGCGCCGCCGCCGCGCTTGTCGGCCTGGCGCTCGCGGACGTGGTCGACGATGACGCTGCGCATCACCTTGCTGGCGTGGGCAAAGAACTGCCCGCGGTGCAGGGCGGCCTCCTGCCCGGCGGTGCGCAGCCAGACCTCGTGGATCAGGGCCGAGGGTTCCAGCGTCATCGGCGCGTGGCCGGCCAGGTGGCTGCGTGCCAGGCGCTTGAGCTCGGGGTAGAGGGCCGTGTAGAGCCGGTCACGCGCGGCCGCGTCACCGGCGCTCAGCTGGTGCAGCAGCAGGGTGATCTCGGAAGCCATGGTGAGTGTGCATGCTCTCACCGCCAGGCGCTGCTGTCCCTCCCCACGATGCAGGACGGCCCGGTGAGCCGCGACAATGCCGGGCTCTCGCAACCTGCAACCGATCATGTCCGACACCCGCCCCGAACTGCCCGATCACCTGAGCGTGGACCCGCGCAGCCCCCACCACGTCGCCGCCGTCTTCGAACACGACATCGGCATCCGCTTCAACGGCAAGGACCGCCACGACGTCGAGGAGTACTGCATCAGCGAAGGTTGGATCAAGGTGCCTGCCGGCAAGACGCTGGACCGCAAGGGCCGCCCCCTGTGCATCAAGCTCAAGGGCGTCGTCGAGGCCTTCTACCGCTGACCCTCGGCGGACTCAGGCGCCCCGCCGCGCCAGGCGCAGGCGCATCCCGCCTTCAGGCCGCAGCGTGACGGCCATGCGCGGCTTCGGCGGCGTGCTGCCCACCGGGCTCAGCGTGAAGCGCTGCAGCACGAGGGCCGCGATCAGCGTCATCTCCAGCACAGCGAAGTGCTGCCCCAGGCACACCCGCGGCCCGAGGCCGAAGGGGATGTAGGCGCCGCGCGGGATCTCGTGCGGTGCGCCGGGCAGGAAGCGCTCGGGCCGGAAGGCCTCGGCCTCGGGCCACCAGCGCGGGTCGCGGTGCAGCAGCCACGGCGTCACGCGCACCAGCGCGCGGGCGGGCAGCCGCACGCCGGCCACCGTGATCTCGCGCGTCAGCCGCCGGGTCATGAAGGCCGCCACCGGCGGGAAGAGCCGCATGGCCTCCTTCAGCGTGGCGCCGAGGTAGGGCAGGGCGGCCGCGTCGTCGGCCGTGGGCACGCGGCCGGCCAGCACGGCGTCCACCTCCTCGCGCGCCCTGGCCTGCGCCTCGGGGTGGGCGGCCAGCAGCCAGCTCCACCACAGCAGCGCCGTGGCACTCGTCTCGTGGCCGGCCTGGAAGCTCACCATGCACTGGTCGTAGACCTCCTGCGGCGACAGCGCCTCGCCGGTGGCCTCGTCGCGCAGGCCCATGAGCCTGCCGAGCAGGTCGGGCTTGTCGTCGCCGCTCGCGCGCCGGGCGTCGATGTGGCTGGCCAGCAGGCCGTGCAGCAGGCGGCTCGCGCGGCGCTTGGCGGCCTTGCCGGGCAGGGGCAGCCAGTCGGGCAGCGTCACTGGCCAGAACATCTCCGCCAGGGCCGTCTCGCTGAGCACCTGCACGGCGTCGGCCGCGGCGGCGGTGTCGTCGCCGATGGGCGTGCTGAAGAGGGTGCGGGAGATGACGTCCATCGTCAGGTGGCTGTAGAGGGCGTCCATCGCCACCTCGCCTGGCGTCACGCGCGCCAGGCCCTCCACCGCCGCGTCGGTCATCAAGGCCGCGTAGCCGGCCACGCGCTTCGGCGTGAACGCCGGCATGAGCATGCGGCGCTGGCGCTGCCAGGTGGCGCCCTCGGTGACGAGCACCGACTGGCCCATCAGGTCGGCGAACACCTCCGGCCCGCGCGCCCAGCGCACCAGCGCGTCGGCGTGGTCGACCATGATGGCCCGCACCAGCTCGGGGTCGAACACGTCCACGCCGCGTTCGGCCAGGATGCGCTGGGCCACCAGGTCCCCCAGCGTGCGTTGCGCGGCGATCACGGCGAGGTAGTCGCGGCGCATGGCCCTCAGCACGGGCAGGCCCCACCAGCGGGTGGGATGGGTGGGCAGGTCGTTCCAGGTCGTGGTCGTCATGGCGCGCATGGTGCGCCCGCGGCGCGGGGCGGGTCTTGAACGAATGCGACACTGGCCGCCATGGACGCCGCCATGGACGCCGCCACCCGACTCTGGCTGCCGCCGCTGGCCCTGGCCGGCTGCGTGCGCGCCGTGATGCTGCGCGACACGCGCGGCCAGGCCCTGGAGGCCGCGCAGCGCGAGAACTACTTCCCCGCGACGCCGCTCGTGAGCCTCTTCTGGTGGGCCGAGGGCAGCAGCGAGTGGCTGGCCACGCCGGGCTTCTCGATGCCACCGCCCGAGCGGCGGCACGCCCCGGTGATGTTCGGCGGCCCCTTCACCCAACCCACCCACACGCGCAACCCGGGCGAGATCAGCGCCTTCAAGCTGCTCTTGCTGCCCGACGCCTTCATTGCACTGACCGGCGTCGCGCTGGACCGCCACGTCAACCAGGTGCTCGACGCCCGCGACGTGCTGCCCGCCGACTGGCAGGCCTGGGCCGCACAGATGTCCGCCGCGCCGGACGACACCGCACGGCTGGCGCTGCTGCAGGACTTCCTCGTGCCGCGCTGGCAGGCGCTCGGTGCCCAGCGCCCGGGCCACCGCTACGCCGCCTGGACCGAGGCGCTGGCCGTGCGCGCCGCCACCAGCGCCGCCGGCCGCAGCCTGCGCCAGCTGGAGCGGCGCATCAAGGCCTGGGCCGGGCTGCCGATGCGCGAGCTGCGGGCGGTGTCGCGTGCCGAGAGCGCCTTCTATGCGGTCGCGGCGGCCGAGGGCGGCGGCGGCGTCAACTGGGCCGAGATCGCCGCGGGCAGCGACTACGCCGACCAGAGCCACCTCTGCCGCGAG
The DNA here is from genome assembly GCA_016790285.1 of Roseateles sp. GTDB lineage: Bacteria > Pseudomonadota > Gammaproteobacteria > Burkholderiales > Burkholderiaceae_C > Pelomonas. The sequence continues at coordinate 64,636 of JAEUPJ010000069.1, forward strand.
ACCCGGCGCCTGACGGGCTTCAGCCCCGAGGACCTGCGCCGGCGCATCGCCACCGAAGAAGCCTTCTGGGCTTATCGACTTTGGCGCGATTGACGTAAACGTCAACCAAAACGAGCAGAATGGCGGGATTCGTTGCAACTCAGGAGACTGCCATGTCCGACCCCATCGTCATCGTTTCCGCCGCCCGCACCCCCATCGGCGGCCTGCTGGGTGATTTCTCCGGCCTCGCGGGCTGGGAACTGGGCGCCGTGGCCATCAAGGCCGCCGTCGAGCGCGCCGGCGTGCCGGGCGACGCCGTGGATGAAGTGCTGATGGGCAACTGCCTGATGGCCGGCCAGGGCCAGGCGCCCGCCCGCCAGGCCATGCGCAAGGCCGGCCTGCCGGACTCGGCCGGCGCCGTCACGATGAGCAAGATGTGCGGCTCGGGCATGCGCGCCATGATGTTCGCGCACGACATGCTGGCCGCGGGCAGCGCCGAGGTTGTCGTGGCCGGCGGCATGGAGAGCATGACCAACGCGCCTCACCTCATGTTCGCGCGCAAGGGCATCAAGTACGGCGCCTCCGCCGTGTACGACCACATGGCCCTGGACGGCCTGGAAGACGCCTACGAGCGCGGCAAGGCCATGGGCGTGTTCGCCGAGCAGTGCGTCGCCAAGTACGCCTTCAGCCGCGAAGCCATGGACCAGTACGCCATCACCTCCACCCAGCGCGCCAAGGCCGCCAACGAGAGCGGCGCCTTCGACTGGGAAATGGCCCCCGTGACGCTGTCCGGCCCCAAGGGCGACACCGTCATCAAGTACGACGAGCAGCCCTTCAAGGCCAAGCTCGACAAGATCCCCACGCTCAAGCCCGCCTTCAAGAAGGACGGCGCCATCACCGCCGCCACCTCCTCCAGCATCTCCGACGGCGCCGCAGCCCTCGTGCTGATGCGCGAGAGCACCGCCAAGGCCCGCGGCCTCACGCCGGTGGCCCGCATCGTCAGCCACGCCGTGCACGCCCAGGCACCCGACTGGTTCACGACCGCCCCGGTCGGCGCCATCCAGAAGGCCCTGGCCAAGGCGGGCTGGCAGGCCGGCGACGTCGATCTGTGGGAAGTCAACGAAGCCTTCGCCGCCGTCACCATGGCCGCCATGGCCGAGTTCAAGCTGCCGCACGAGATCGTCAACGTCAACGGCGGCGCCGTGGCCCTGGGCCACCCCATCGGCGCCAGCGGCGCGCGCATCGTCGTCACGCTGCTGGGCGCGCTCAAGGCCCGTGGCTTGAAGAAGGGCATGGCGGCGCTGTGCATCGGCGGCGGCGAGGCCACGGCGCTGGCCGTCGAGATGCTCTGAGCGGGCGCGTGTTGGCGCCGCGCCCTCACCGGCGTGGCGGCGCACCCCGCGCCGGGCGACACTCCCGCCCGTGAGACATTTCCTTCTCCTCCTCCTGAGCGCGGTGCTGGCCTACGGGTTGTGGCAGCTGGGTGGTCGCCGGCGGCTGCACCACTGGGTGCGGCACGCCCTGCGGCTGGCCGCCGTTGCCGCCGTGCTGTTGGCCGCGCTGGTCGTGGCCTATCACTCTCCAGCCCTCAAACTGCTATGAGCCCGAGACCCTTGCTGTATGCCGCGGCCGCCCTGTTGGCGGGCTGCACCCAGATCGACACCGGCAACGTGGGCGTCGAGCGCACGTTGGGCAAGGTCAGCGCCGAGGCGCTGCCGCCGGGCATCTACATGACCTTGTTCAAGTCCGTCGACGAGTTCACGGCCAAGGAAATCGGCTTCCAGCTGTCGGACATGACGCCCAAGAGCCGCGACAACCTGACCATGAAGGACGTGGACATCGACGTCTACTTCAAGGTCATGCCCGCAGCCATCCCGGGCCTGTTCACCAAGTACCAGGGCGACGTCGTGCGCCACGCCGACGTGGTGCGCGATGGCAGCAAGGACCTCGTCATCGCCTACAGCCGCGTCTCGCGCGAGGCGCGCGAAGCCGTCTACAAGGCCGTGGCCGAGATGGACGCGACCACCATGCACACCAAGCGCGCCGAGTTGTCCGAGCGCGTTCGCGCCGGCCTGCAAAAGGAGCTCGACACCAACGACAAGGGCGCCTTCGTCGTGACGGCGGTCAACGTGCGCAATCTGCTGACCGACCCCGCCATCGAGGCGGCCATCCGCCAGCGCGCAGAGACCGACCAGGCCATCGAGCGCAAGCGCAAGGAGGTCGAGCTGGCCAAGGCGGAGGCCGAGCGCCTCATCGTCGAGGCCGAGGGCCAGGCGCGGGCCAACCAGATCATCAGCGCCTCGCTCACGCCGGCGCTCAAGGAGATCAAGCTGGCCGAACTGCAACGGGACGCGGCGTTGGCCATCGCCGGCAAGGCGGGCAACACGGTGCTGCTGGGCGGTGGCGCCCAGCCGCTGGTCAACGTCGGCAAGTGAGGCAGGCATGCTGGGCACGCACGACCTCGCGCTGTTCGCGGCCACCGTGTTCGTGTTGAACGCGACGCCGGGTGTGGACATGGCGCTGACCGTGGGGGCGACGCTGCGCGCGGGCTGGCGCCAGGGTGTCGCCGTCGTGCTGGGCATCAACCTCGGCTGCGTGTTCCACACCTTCGCGGCTGCCTTCGGCCTGGCCGCGCTGCTGGCGGCGTCGGCCCACGCCTTCACGGTGGTCAAGCTCGCGGGCGCGGCCTATCTGCTGTACCTGGCCTGGGGCATGGCCCGCGCCGGCCTGCGGCCGCCATCGGCGCCTGCCGACCCGGCCGCGGTGGCGCCCACTTTCGCGCGCGGCGTCTGGCAAGGTTTCCTGACCAACGCGCTCAACCCCAAGGTCGCGCTGTTCTACCTGGCGCTGCTGCCGCAGTTCATCGACGCCGACGCGCCGCACAAGACCGGTGCCTTTGTGTTCCTCGGGCTGTGGTTCGTCGTGCAGGGCGGGTTGTTCTCGCTGGCCCTGGTGGGGCTTACCGCGATGGCTCGCCGGCTGCCGGCACGGCCCGGCATCGGTCGGGCGCTGAACCTCGGCGGTGCCGGCCTCTTCACTATCCTGGCTGCGCGCCTGGCGCTGGCCGAACGTCACTGAAAGCGCGCATGAACGTTCTCATCATCGGGGCCTCACGCGGCCTGGGCCTGGAGTTCGTGCGCCAGTACCGCGCCGCGGGCGCCAGCGTCACCGCTACCGCGCGTGATGACGCCGGGCGCGAGCGCGTCGCCGCGCTCGGTGCCAAGCCGCTCACGCTGGACGTGGCCAGTGCCGCCAGCGTGTCGGGCCTGGCCTGGCAGATCGACGGCGAGGCCTTCGACGTGGTCGTCATCAACGCGGGCGTCTTCGGCTCGCGCGCCGGGGCGCTGGAGGCGCCCACGCAGGACGACTTCGACACCGTCATGCGCACCAACGTGCTCGGCCCCATGCGGCTGCTGCCCCAGGTCGCCGAGGCCCTCGCTGCGGGCGCGCGGCTGGCCATCATCTCCTCGCGCATGGGCTCCATCGGCCTGCGCAGCGGCACGCACGGCTGGCTCTACCGCGCGTCCAAGGCCGCGGTCAACTCGGTCATGAAGGACGCCTCCCTCGTGCTCGCGGGCAAGGCCACCGTCATCAGCTTCCACCCGGGCTGGGTCAAGACCGACATGGGCGGCTCGGGCGCCGACATCGATGCGCCCACCAGCATCGCCGGCATGCGCACCGTGCTCGCCAGCGTGAAGCCGGCGGACACGGGCAGCTTCTTCAACTACGACGGCCAGCGGCTGGATTTCTGACGCCGCGGCTTCCTCCCATACAGGACACCTCCATGTTGCTCAGCGACGACCACCTTGCCGTGCAAGACGCAATCCGCGCCTACGTGCAAGCCGAGATCGCCCCCCATGCCGGCGCCTGGGACAAGGCCCACCACTTCCCCGCCGAACAGCTCAAGGGCCTCGCGGCCCTGGGCTGCTACGGCGTGGCCGTGCCCACCGAGTGGGACGGCGCCGGGCTGGACTACCTGGCCCTGGCCGTCATCCTCGAGGAGATTGCGGCCGGCGACGGCGGCACGAGCACGGTGGTCAGCGTCAACAACTGCCCGGTCTGCTCCATCCTGATGGCCTTCGGCAACGACGACCAGAAGCAACGCTTCCTCAAGCCGCTGGCGCGCGGCGACATGCTCGGCGCCTTCTGCCTGACCGAGCCGCACGTGGGCTCCGAGGCCGGCGGCCTGCGCACGACGGCCACGCGTGAGGGCGACGGCTACGTGCTCAACGGCGTCAAGCAGTTCATCACGAGCGGCAAGCATGGCGACGTCGCCATCGTCATGGCCGTGACCGACAAGGCCGCGGGCAAGAAGGGCATCAGCGCCTTCCTCGTGCCGACTGCCACGCCCGGCTACACGGTCGCGCGCATCGAGGAGAAGCTCGGCCAGCACAGCAGCGACACGGCGCAGATCCTGTTCGAGAACTGCCGCGTGCCGGCCGCCAACCGGCTGGGCGAGGAGGGCCAGGGCCTGAAGATCGCGCTGTCGGGCCTGGAGGGCGGGCGCATCGGCATCGCGTCGCAGTCGGTGGGCATGGCCCGCGCGGCCTTCGAGGCGGCGCTGCGCTACAGCCGCGACCGCGTCACCTTCGGCCAGCCGATCTTCGAGCACCAGGCGGTGCAGTTCAAGCTGGCCGACATGGCCACGCAGATCGAGGCCGCGCGCCAGCTCATCTGGCACGCGGCGAGCCTGAAGGACGCCGGCCGCCCCTGCCTGAAGGAAGCGGCCATGGCCAAGCTCTTCGCCAGCGAGATGGCCGAGCGCGTGTGCTCCGACGCCATCCAGATCCACGGCGGCTATGGCTACCTCAGCGACTTCCCCGTGGAGCGCATCTACCGCGACGTGCGCGTCTGCCAGATCTACGAAGGCACGAGCGAGGTGCAGAAGATCCTGATCGGCCGGGCGCTGGCGCAGGCCTGATCAGGGCAGGCGGGCGAAGATGTGACGCGCCAGCGGACGGGCGCCTGAAGCCCCCGGCGCGTCGGTTCGACGGGCGGGTGGGTGCTTTCCGGGCTTGAGCGCCTGACCGGGTCCCGTGTCAGCCCGCCAGCGTGCCGAAGGCGCGGTCCAGCAGGTCGCTGGACGCCACCAGCGCCGCCCGCTCGGCCAGGTCCATGGCCGGTGCCGTCACCTGGCTGGCGCCCTTCGCGCTCACCAGCGCCGGCAGTGACAGCGCGACGCCGTTGTCCTGCACGCGGCTGACCGGCAGCAGCCGGCGCTCGTCGTTCACGATGCAGCCGATCAGCTCCGCCGTGACCAGCCCGATGGCGTGGTTGGTGGCGCCCTTGCGCTGGATGACCTCGTAGGCCGCGCGGCGCACCTGCTGCGTGAGGGCTGCTTCGTCCTGGGCCTGCCAGCCCGGCCAGTCGCGCAGGGCGGTGCCGCCCACGCGCGCCGCCGACCACAGCGGCACCGACGAGTCGCCGTGCTCCCCCACCACCTGGGCATGCACCGACTGCGTCGCCACGCCCAGCCGCACGGCCAGCCGCTCGCGCAGCCGGGCGGTGTCCAGCAGGGTGCCGGTGCCGATGACGCGTTCCGGCGGCAGGCCGCTCGCGGCCTGGATCACGCGGGTCAGCACGTCCACGGGGTTGGTCACGACGATGACGATGCCGGCAAAGCCGCTGAGGGCCTGGCCGATGCCGGCCGCGATGCGGGCGTTGTCGCGCAGCAGGTCCAGGCGGCTCTCGTCCGGTCGGCCGTTGCGGCCGGCTGCCAGCACGACGACATCGGCCTCGCGCATCTGCGCCAGCGGCACGGCGCGCACGGCGCAGCGCGGGTAGAAGGCGGCGCCATCGGCGAGGTCCAGGGCCTCGCCCTCGGCGACGGCGGCGCGCTGGTCCTGCAGCCACAGCTCGCGGGCGTGGCCCGCCAGCAGGGTGGAAAACGCGACGCTGGTGCCAACCCAGCCCGTGCCGATGATGCCGATGCGTGCTTTCATGCCCCAAGTATGGCCGGCTGCAACGCGGCGCTGTCGATTCGCGCCCCGGGCTCGCCATTCGTCGCAGCCGGCTGGCCCGGCGCCGGCCGGCCTCCTAGCATGCGCCCCATTCAAACCAGGAGAAGTCGGCATGACGGACGAGGTGTTGGTGGCCACCGGCCTGCGCAAGGCCTACGGGGCGCGGGTGGCGGTGCAGGACGTGGGGCTGTCGCTGCGCGCTGGCGAGGTGCTGGGGCTGCTCGGCCCCAACGGCGCGGGCAAGTCCACGACGGTGGGCATCATCTGCGGCCTCACCCAGCCCGACGCCGGCAGCGTGACACTCTCCGGCGGCGTGAGCCTGGCCTCCGACGAGTCGGCCTACAAGCGCCGCATCGGCCTGGTGCCGCAGGACATCGCGCTGTACGAGGAGCTGCCTGCGCGCATGAACCTCGAACTCTGCGGTGCCCTGTACGGCATGGCGCCCGACCTCATCCGCCGCCGCACCGACGAGGTGCTGGCGATGGTGGGCCTGGCCGACCGCGCCCGGGACAAGCCGTCCACCTTCTCCGGTGGCATGAAGCGCCGGCTCAACATCGCCTGCGCGCTGCTGCACGACCCCGACGTCATCCTGCTGGACGAGCCCACGGCCGGTGTCGACCCGCAAAGCCGCAATGCCATCTTCGACAACCTCGAAGCGCTCAAGGCCGCCGGCAAAGCCCTGGTCTACACCACCCACTACATGGAAGAGGCCGAGCGCCTGGCCGACCGCATCGTCATCGTCGACCACGGTCGCGTGGTGGCCAGCGGCACGCAGGCCGAGTTGTTCGCCCGGCTGCCCGCGGCGCAGACCCTGCAGGTCGAGATCGACGGCGAGCCCGACGACGCCGCACTCGCCGGCCTGCCCGGCCTCACCCGAACCGGACAGCGGCTGGACGTGCAGCTGGCCGACCTCGGCCGCGACACCGGCCCGCTGCTGGCCGCGCTGCACGAACGCGGCGTGAAGGTGCGCGGCCTGGCCTCCAGCCGCGCCACGCTCGAAGACGTCTTCCTCCACCTCACCGGCCGCGCTCTGCGGGATTGAGGACCTCACCATGCAAGCCCTCCTCGCCCTCGTCCGTGCAGAGATCAAGCTGCACTTCTCCAACCGCCGCGCCGTGCTGATGAGCATCGTGGCGCCCATCCTCATCGCGGCCTTCTTCGGCAGCCTGTTTGGCGGCTCGACCAAGATGGCCGGCATCCCCATCGGTGTCGTCGACCTGGACGCCAGCCCGCTGTCGCAGCGCGTCGTGGCGGCGCTGCAGGTCGAGGCCTCGCTCAAGACCTCCGTCACGACCGAGGCCGAGGCGCTCGCCCAGGTGCGCGCCGGCAAGCTGCGCGCCGTGGCCATCCTGCCGGCCGGGCTCGGCAAGCAGGCGGGCGCGGCCCTCTTCGGCGGCGGCGCCAAGCCGGAGATCCAGCTGCACTACGACCCCTCCCAGTCCAGCGCCCTGGCCGTAGTGCGCGGCATGCTCGCGCAGACGCTGATGCAGGAGGTGAGCCGCTCCACCTTCAGCGCCGGCAGCCCCGTGCTCGGCGACATGAAGCAGCAGATCGAGCAGGCCAGCGGCATCGAGCCCGAGCGCCGGGCGGAGCTGGTGCGCATGTTCGACAGCATCCATGCCGTGCAGCAGCGAGACGCCGCGGCCTCGTCCGCGGGGGGCGCGTCCCAGCCGGGGCTGGGCGGCGGGCTGTCCATGCCCTACACCACCCGCGAGATCGAAGCCGTGCAGGCCAGCGCCAACGCGGCCCCCGTGGCCTACAACAGCTACGCCCATTCGTTTGCCGGCATGGGCGTGCAGTTCATCCTGATGAGCGGCGTCGAGCTGGGCATGGGCCTGCTGCTGATGCGGCGCCTCGGGCTGTGGAAGCGGTTGCGCGCGGCGCCGCTGTCGCGCAGCCAGCTGCTGGGCAGCCGCATCGTGGCGGGGGCGGTGATCGCGATGATCGTCTTCACCGTCATCTACGCGGTGGCCATCGCCGCCTTCGGGGTGCGGGTGCTGGGCAGCGCCGCCGGCCTGGTGCTGGTGCTCGCCTGCTTCTCGTTGCTGACGGCCAGCTTCGGCCTGCTGGTGGCGGCGCTGGGCCGCACGCCCGAGGCCACGCGGGGCCTGGCCATCCTGGCCACGCTGTTGATGGTGATGCTCGGCGGCGCCTGGGTGCCGTCCTTCCTCTTCCCCGAGTGGCTGCAGACCCTGTCGCTGGCCGTGCCCACGCGTTGGGCGGTGGACGCGCTGGACGCCATGACCTGGCGCGGCCAGCCCTTCAGCGAGGCGCTGCTGCCCAGCGCCGTCATGCTCGGCTTCACCGCACTCTTCGGCCTCGTCGCCGTGTGGCGCTTCCGCTGGGACGAGTGAGGCGGCGCGCCGCGTGCAGTCCCCGCATGGACGACCTCACCCACGCCTTCTACGCGCGCTACGCGGCGGCCGGCGCCGCGGCCGAGTCACCGCGCAGCGCCATGCTGCCCTACCTGCTGCGCTGGCTGCCCGCGGGCAGCACGGTGCTGGACGTGGGGGCCGGCGCCGGGCGCGACGTCGCGGCGCTGCTGGCGGCGGGCCTGCCGGCCTGGGGCCTGGAGCCGCATGACGGCATGCGGCTTCAGGCCGAGTCGCTGTTCCCCGCCACGCGCGGGCGGCTGCGGCCGGCCTCGCTGCCGGAGCTGGGCCGGCCCTGGGCCGACGCCTGCCCGCTGGGGTTCGACGCCGTGGTCTGCAGCGCCGTGCTGATGCACGTGGCGCCGGCCGACCTGCCGCGGGCGCTGGCGTCGATGGTCGAGCAGCTCGGCCCGGCGCACGCAGGCCGGCCGGCGCGGCTGTTGCTGGCAGTGCCCGAGATGGACGCAGTGCGCCTGGCGGGCGGGCGCGATGCCGACGCGCGCTGCTTTCACAACCACGCGCCCGCCACGCTGCAGGCGCTGCTGGCCGCACATGGGCTGGCGCTGCTGGAAGCGGCCGTCAACGACGCCGTGCTCGCCAGCGAGGGCACGCGTTGGCACATGCTCGTGTTCGGGGGCGGCTGAGGCCCTCGGCGGAACTCAGGCGCGGGCCGTGGCGGCGCCGCGGCGCACCGGCCCCACGCGGGCCTCGATGCGCTGCTGCAGGCCGCGCAGCGCGCCCAGCATGAACAGCAGCTCCACCGTGACGAACAGCGGTCCGATGATGAGGCCGATGAGGTCGTCCACGAAGGCGGGCTTGCGGCCTTCCCAGAAGTGGCCGACGAACTGGAACACCCAGCCCACCACGAAGCCGCCCACACCCCAGGCCAGCCACACAGGCGTGGACTGCGCCGCCGCCCAGGCGCCCAGGCTGACGGCGCCGGCCAGCAGGGCCGTCATCAGCACGCCCAGGCGCACGTCCAGCAACAAGTAGTACAGGGCGGTGAGGGCCGACACGATGAGGGCGGGCGAGGCGGTCACGCCCGCGAGCTCCACCGCGGGGCGGGACAACAGCGTGGCCACGGCCACCACGATCATCGGGATGCCGACGAAGTGCGTGGCGATGTTGCGGCTGTCGCGGTGGTAGGCGGCGTAGTTGGCCAGTTGCTCTTCGAGGGTTTTCATCGGTGCCTGTCGTGGTGAGCCCGGTTGCTCCGGTGCCCGGGATCATGGGACAAAGCAGGACCGCGTTCTGTCCAGCAGCCGACACAAGTGACCCGCTCCCCCGCCCGCGCGAACACCCTGGCCGTGCTGACCGCCAGCGCCTGGTTCCGCACCCTGCCCGAGGCCTTGCAGCAGTGGCTGCAGGCGCACCTGCGCGAGCGGCGCCTGGCGCCGGGAGAGCGGCTCTTCTCGCGTGGCGATGCGCCGGACGGCCTCTACGGCCTGGCTGCGGGCCTCGTGCGCTTCACGGGGGTGAACGAGGCGGGCCAGGAGGCCATCCTCGTGGTGCTGAACCCGCCGCACTGGTTCGGCGAGATCGCCCTCTTCGACGACGAGCCACGCACGCACGACGCCTGGGGCGAGTCGGCCGCCACGCTCTGGCACGTGCCGCAGCACGAGCTGGTGGCGCTGCTGGCCGAGCGGCCCGAGCATTGGCGGCATTTCGGCCGGCTGCTCACGCAGAAGATCCGTGCCTCGTTCACGGCGGTGGAAGACCTCGTGCTGCTGGCGCCGCGCGCGCGGCTGGCGCGTCGCCTGGCGCTGATGGCCACGGGCTTCGGCACGCTGCAGGGCCACAGCCTGCGCGTGCTGCAGGTCTCGCAGGAGCAGCTCGCCTCCATGCTCGCGCTGTCGCGCCAGACGGTGAACCAGACGCTCAAGGAGCTGGAGGCGGCGGGGGTGCTGCGCCGCGCGCGCGGCGCCATCGAGGTGCTGGACCTGGAGGCGCTGCGGCGCGACGCGGTGACGGGCTGACGCCCGTCGAGGGCGCGGGGCTCAGGGGCGCAGCTGGCCCACTTCGCCGTCGTGGATGGGCTTGCCCAGCGCTGCGCCGATGAGCATCTTCACGCCAGCGACGGCGTCGCCGTGCTTGTTGTCCCAGTACTGGCCGGCGGTGGGCTGCACGCGGATGACGCTGACGCAGGGGTCGTCCTCGCCGCCCGGGAACCAGGTGCGGGCCAGGGGCGTCCAGAGCTTGTGGATCACCGCGCGGTCGTGGATGACCGTGGCCAGGCCGCTCAGGTGCATGAAGCCCGAATGCTCGGACGCCTGGAAGTACAGCTCGACGGTGCCGTCGGCCTCGATCTGCGCGTTCTTGCGGCTGTGCTTGTCACTCAGGAACCACAGCGTGCCGTCGTCGTCGCAGGCGCGCACGCCCATCGGGCGCACGCCGCCGTGCGTGACGAGGAAGCAGGTGTCGGCCTTGTCGGCGATGTCCTTCATCTTCTCGGCGGCCTGCGCGCCGTTCAGGTCGTGGCGCACATCGTCGTCTTCGCGGCTCGGGTGGGTCGGGGTGAGGTCCTCGTGGGCGTTCATCAGCGGGGTGTTCATCTCGGTCTCCGTGGGATGGGCGGGTTTCCCACGGTAGGCGGCACGCCCGCTTGGGCGTGTAGGCGGCGAGGCCGTCGAGGGCTCAGCGCAGGGCGGTGAGCCAGCGCTCCAGGCGCGGTGCCAGGCGCCACCCGTCTTCACCCAGCCAGTCGGCCGCGACGAGGATGTGGTGGGCCCGGCCGATGAGCTTCTCCCGCGGCACCGTGCCGATGTAGCGCGAGTCCTCGCTGTTGTCGCGGTTGTCGCCCAGCACGAAGTACTCGCCCGCGGGCACGGTGCGCTCGGCGAAGTCGCGCCGCGCCGTGACGCCGGGCAGGTACCGCACGGTGTGCGGTCGGCCGGGCAGCTGCTCGGTCGCGCGCAGGGCCTGCACGGGCCAGCCGGGGGCGAGGTGCTCGCCCACCTGGCGGCGCTCGGTGTAGCCCAGTGCCAGGCCGTTGAGGATGAGCACGCCGTCCTGCATGGCGATGCGGTCGCCCGGCAGGCCGACGATGCGCTTGATGAGCCGCGTGCCGCCGGCCGGCGAGCTCAGCGTGACGATGTCGCCCCGCCGGGGCTCGTCCAGCGGCAGCAGCACAACGTCGGTCAGCGGCAGCTTCACGTCGTACGCCAGGCGGTTGACGAGCACGACGTCGCCTTCGAGCAGCGTCGGCCGCATCGAGGCCGAGGGGATGGGGTTCCAGTCGGCCACGGCGGTGCGAAACAGCCCGAAGCCGAGCAGGAACAGGAGGAAGCCGCGGTTCTCGCGGAGGGTGCGTCGGATGTCCATGGCCCGCATGGTGCGCGGCGCCCACCCGCGCCAGGGGCAGGCCCGGGCGAATGGCCGGCCGGGTGCGGCGAATGGCAGCTGCGCCGCGCGAATGGCGGGCGCGGTACAACGCGGGCATGACGCTGCCGACCTTCACCTTCCGGCCGCTGGCCGAAGCCGACCTCGCCCTGCTGCACGCCTGGCTGCAGCGGCCCCACGTGGCGCAGTGGTGGGGGCCGGCCGAGCCGGTCCAGGCGCTGCGCGAGGACTTCCTCGCAGGCGGCAGCACGCGGGCTTTCATCGCCCTGCTGGGCGGCGAGCCGGTGGGGTTCGTGCAGTGCTACGTCGTCGTGGGCTCGGGCGAGGGTTGGTGGGAGGACGAGACCGACCCCGGCGCCCGCGGCATCGACCAGTTCCTGGCCGACGGCGCGCGGTTGGGCCAGGGCCTGGGCCGGGCGATGGTGCGCGCCTTCGTGGCGCAACTGTTCCAGGACCCGGCGGTCACGGTCGTGCAGACCGACCCTTCGCCCGACAACCACCGCGCCATCCGCTGCTACGCGGCGGCGGGCTTCGAGCCGGCGGGTGAGGTGCTCACGCCGGACGGCCCGGCGTGGCTGATGCGCTGCCGGCGGCCGCCGCCATGAGGCGGGTGCGCCGCGCCGAGCGGCGCTGCGCGGTGCGGGCGGCGGCCGTGCGCCGGATGAGGCGCCAGCCGCCCACAGGCGGGGCCTGCCCGGGCGCCCGCCCGGCGTTTCAGGCCGGCGGGTCCTTGGCCCGCGTGCGGGACACGGCCATCATGATGCCGACGCCAGCCACGATGAGGCAGGCGATGGCGACATAGGTGGCGGCAATGCCTGCCGTGATCAGGGCCCAGGCAATGCCGCCGAGCAGCACGGCCAGGCCCACGAGATAGAGCGCGAAGGACATGGGCGTCTCCTGCTTCTTGGGGTGGTGGCCACTCTAGGGACGTGGCCGCCGGCGCCGGGTCGGACGCGGCTCAGGCCGGTGGTAGGCAGCGTCCTACCGAGGCGCTGCGCCCACGCCGGCCCGTCGGGAAAGCGCTTGGCCCTATCGTTCGGGCCAGATCCCTCCCGGAGACTCCCATGCAGCTCAGCCAACGCTCCACCCCTTTCCAGGCCGCCGCCTTTCTGGGCTGGCTGGTGCTGGTGTTCGCCTTCGCCGCCGTCGGCGCCTTCGGCTCCAGCGACGCGCCCACGTTCTACGCCCAGCTCGCCAAGCCTTCGTGGGCGCCCCCGGCCTCGGTGTTCGGCCCGGTGTGGTCGGTGCTCTACCTCTTGATGGCCGTTGCGGCTTGGCTCGTGTGGCGCGAGGCCACCCATCCCGCGCGGGCGCAGGCGCTGGGCCTGTTCGTCGTGCAACTGGTGGCCAATGCGCTGTGGTCGTGGTTCTTCTTCGCCTGGCACAACGGCGCCGGGGCGTTCGTGGACGTGCTGGTGATGCTGGCGCTGATCCTGGCCACCATGGCGGCCTTCTGGCGCGTCCGCCGCGCCGCGGCCCTGCTGATGCTGCCCTACCTGGCGTGGGTCAGCTTCGCCTCGGTGCTGACCTGGACGGTCTGGCAGGCCAACCCGCAGCTGCTCTAGGCGGCCACCACGCGGTTGCGGCCGCCGGCCTTGGCGTCGTAGAGGGCGCCATCGGCACGGCGGATGACCGACTGCAGCTCGGCGTCGCCCGAGGCGTACTCCGACACACCGATGCTCACCGTCACGCGCACCGGGTGGCCCGCTTCGGCCACGCGCTGCCCCACGCGCTCCGCGAGCGCGCGGGCGTCGCGCAGCGATGTGCGCGGCAGCAGCACGCAGAACTCCTCGCCACCCCATCGGCCCACGCGGTCGTCGGCCCGCAGCGCGCCGCGCAGGCTGGCCGCCACGGCCTGCAGCACCCGGTCGCCTTCGGCGTGGCCGTGCTGGTCGTTGATGGCCTTGAAGTGGTCCACGTCCACCATCAGCAGCGCATAGCCCTCCTGCCCGGCTTGCGCGCGGGCATGCACGGCCTCCAGGTGCTGCAGCAGGCCGCGGCGGTTGAGGGTGTGGGTCAGCTCGTCGGTCTGCGCCTGCTGCCCGAGGCGGTGCAGCACGCGGCCGAGCACCAGCCGGATGTGCGCGAGGTTGAGCAGCCCGCCGATGAACAGCACCGCGATCGCGAACGGGATGTTGGCGTGCCCCGGCGCGTCGATGGAGATCTTGGTCGTTGCGCCCAGGAGCAGGGCCTGCACGCCGCGCACCACCAGCCCCGTGGCCAGCAGCGTGTAGCCGGCCGCGGCCACCGGGGCGAAGATGGGCGTGGCGGCGCGGCCCAGGCGCCACATCAAGCGCACGCTCGCCGCCATCATCACGGCGCAGCCGAAGCACACGACCGCCACGCGCACGCCATGGCCGTTGTCCATCAGGAAGCTGCCCGCCACGACCGCCGCCGCTGCGGCCAGCCCCAGGGCATAAGGCGCCAGCCGGGGCCGGCGGCCCCAATGCAGCGCCAGGGCGCGGTGCTCGCACATGGAGGCGGCAATGATGAGCAGGTCGGCCAGGTTGCGCGGCGCGCTGCCGCTGGCCCAGGGCGGCACGAACAGCATCAGCCCCGCCGCGAGCAGGAACCAGAACAGCGCGAAATGACCCTCGGCCTCGCGCCAACGCCGCGCCATGCGGGCCGTCATGGCCCACACCAGCGCGTGCACGAGGAACTGCACGGACACGAGCGCGATCAGCAGCGGTTGTGCGGTCACGGGGGTGGTTTCAGCAGGAAAGCGGGCAGTGTGCCCGCCGGAGCTGACGCGGGGCCATCAAGGCGAGGCCTTCGCGCCTGGCGCGTCCTGCGCCACCCAGCGCAACAGGGCGTCCAGCACGCCGCGGCCGGCCTGCGCCTGCGGGTGGTTGACGATGGCCACCAGCACCCAGCGGCGGCCTGAGGGCGCATCGACGATGCCCGCCAGCGCCGCCACGTCGCGCAGCGAGCCGGTCTTCAGGTGGGCGCGGCCCGTCGCGGCGCCAAAGCGTCCGGGCTGGCGCGACAGCGTGCCGTCCAGCCCCGCCACCGGCAGCGAGGCCAGCAGCTCGGGCATCCAGGGCTGGCCCCAGCCCCAGCGCAGCAGGTGGGCGAGCTGGCCGGCGCTCAAGCGCGTCTCGCGGGCCAGGCCCGAGCCGTTCACCACCCGCGTGGGCGGTGCCGTGCCGGCATGGGCGTCCAGCCAGGCCTGCAGCCAGGCGGCGGCCGTCTCGGGCGAAGGCGCCGGCACGCCTGCCGCGCGCGCCATGCTCAGCAGCACCTGCTGGGCGATGAGGTTGCTGCTGGGCTTGTTCATGTCGCGCAGCGCCTCGGCCAGCGTCGGCCCGGGCCAGAACAGCGTGGGCGCGGCCAGGGGGGCGGGCACCTCCGCCGCCACCGCCGCTTCGCCGCGCCAGGCGATGCCGGCTTCGCCGAGCAGCAGCGTCAGCAGCCGGGCGGGGTAGCTCGCCGGGTCGGGGTCGGCCAGGGTCCAGCTCTGCTCGCCGCAGGCTGCCGGGTAGCTGCCGGCAAAGCGCGGGCGCTGGCCGGGCGCCCACTGCAGCTTGAGCGCACCGCGCCAGTCGCCGCAGGGGGCGGTGGTGGTGGGCACGGCCTGGGGTGGGTCCAGGGCGGGGTCAGCGGTGATGCGGGCCTGGGCGCCGTCCAGCCGCACGGTGTAGGTCACCGCCTTGGCGTTGAGCAGCAGCGCCTCGGGCTGGGCGTTGCCCACCCGCCAGGGTTCGCCGTCGAAGTCGCCGGGGGCGGCCACGCCCGGCGTGAAGGCGCTGCGGTCCAGCCGCAGCGGGCCGCGCAGCTCGGTCACGTTCAGGCGCTTGAGGCCCGCCCACAGCCGCTCGGTCGTCAGCCGCGGGTCGCCGCTGCCCTGCAGGGCCAGGCCGCCGTCTTCGGTGAGCCACACCGGCGTCTGCCACTGCCAGGCGGGGCCCACGGTGTCCAGCGCCGCCATGCTGGTGACGAGCTTGGTGAGTGACGCCGGGTTCAGTGGCGTGCCGGCCTGCCAGGCCAGGCGCGGCTCGTGCTCGTCCAGGGCCTGGACGACGACGCCGAGTGCCGTCGGCGGCAGGGCGGCCTGGCGCAGTGCCACCTGCACCGACAGCGGCAGGCCCTCGGCGGCCGCCGCCCCCCAGATCCACCCCCCCAACACCCATGCCAGAGCCTGTTTGCGCATGACCCGAAAGTTACACTGCCCCGATGCCCTTCCTCCTGGCCCTCGACAGCTCCACCGACACGATGGCCGTGGCCCTCGTGACGCCAGGGCAGACCCGGGTTTTCGAGGCCGCGGGCGGCGCCCAGGCCTCCGCGCGCCTGCTGCCCGAGGTCAAGGCCCTGCTGGCCGAGGCCGGCGTGGCCATGGGCGAGCTGGATGCCGTCGCCTTCGGCCAGGGGCCCGGCGCCTTCACCGGCCTGCGCACCGCCTGCGCGGTGGCCCAGGGCCTGGCCTTCGGAATCGGCCGGCCGGTGCTGGCGGTGGACAGCCTCATGCTCGTGGCCGAGGACGCCCGCGCGCAGGGGGCGGGCGACGACCTCTGGGTGGCCATGGACGCCCGCATCGGCGAGATCTACGCCGCCCATTACCGCCACGACGGCGGCACCTGGCAGGTGCTGGACGCCCCGGCGCTTTACGCGCCCGCAGCGCTGGCTGCCCACTGGGGCGAGCCGGTGGCCGTGGCCGGCACGGCGCTCACCGAGTACGCCGAGGCCCTGGGCCCCTTGCGCGATGCCTGGCCCCGCACGCGCTCGCGCGCCGAGGCCCTCGGGGCGCTGGCCCTGGCGGCCTGGGAGCGCGGCGAGACGCGTGACGCCGCCGAGGCGCTGCCCGTGTATGTGCGCGACAAGGTGGCGCTCACCACCGCCGAGCGGGAGCAGCGCGCGTGAACGCCGTCGTGAAGCCCCAGCAGCCGGATTTCGAAGCCGCCGCCATGCGCGTGCCCGACCTGACCGAGGTCATGGCCGTCGAGCGCGTGGCCTACCCCGTGCCGTGGACGCACGGCAACTTCGTCGACTCGCTGGCCGCCGACTACCCCGCCGAGGTGCTGCGCGGGCCGCGCGCCGAGCTGCTGGGCTACTGGGTGGCCATGCCCGGCGTCGACGAGATGCACCTGCTCAACATCACCGTCGTGCCGGCCTGGCAGGGCCGGGGCCTGGCCGTGGCCATGCTGGACCGCCTGGTGGATGAATGCCGCCGCCGCGGCCTCACGCAGCTGTGGCTGGAGGTGCGCATCAGCAACACCCGGGCGCGCGACGTCTACCGCCGCTACGGCTTCTCGGAAGTCGGCAAGCGCCGCGCCTACTACCCGGTGGTGGAGGGCCCGCGCGAGGACGCCCTCCTCATGAGCCTGGGGGTCAGTTCATGAGCTGGGACGACCGCCAGCGCGCGATGCTGGCCGAGATGGGTTACCGCTTGCCGGTGGCGCCGCTCGCGCCGGCGGGGCATGAGGCCGTGGCCGAAGAGGACGAGCCCGAGCCCATCGTCGTGGCTGCACCGCCAGCGCCCGTCATGCGGGTGGCGGCTCCCGCCCCAGTTCCTGCGCCGGTGCCGCATGCCGCGGCGCCGTCCCATGCGCCCGTGAGCTTCGCCGGCCTGGACCTCCCCGCGCTGCGCGAGGCCGTCGCGGCCTGCCAGGGCTGTGGCCTGGGCGCGCAACGCCGCCACGCCGTCTTCGGCAGCGGCGCGCTCCAGCAAGCGCAGTGGCTGGTCGTGACCGATCCGCCCGACGAGGCCGAGGACGCCAGCGGCGAGCACCTGGGCGCGGACGCCGGCCGGCTGCTGGACCGCATGCTGCAGGCCGCCGGCCAGCGCCGCGCGGGCGACGAGGCCACGGCCTTCGTGACGCCGCTGGTCAAGTGCCGCCCGCCGCGCGGCCGCGCGCCCCAGCCGGGCGAGCTCGACGCCTGCGAGGGCGTGCTGGCCCGCCAGGTCGAGCTGCTGCAACCCCGCCTCGTGCTGGCCATGGGCCTGCAGGCGGCGCGCCGGCTGACCGGCTCCACCGAACCCCTGGGGCGCCTGCGCGGCCGGGTGCACCAGTGGCGCGGCCTGCCGGTCGTCGTCACGTTCGCGCCCGGCTACCTGCTGCGCTCCGGCGCCGACAAGGCCGGCGCCTGGGACGACCTGCGCCTGGCGCAACTCACCCTGCAAACTCCGTGAACGACGCCGCTTCCCTCGACCTGCAGCGCCAGGCGCTGGACGCCGCGCGCTTTCGCATGCTGGCCGACCACGTGCCGGCCTGGATCGCGCTCTACGGCGCCACCGACCACCGCTGCCTGTTCGCCAACCGTGGCTATGCCGAGGCCTTCGGCTTCACGCAGGACTCCATCATCGGCAAGCACTTCAGCGAGATCGTCGGTGCCGAGGCCTACGAGCAGGTGCGCGGCCCGGTGGAAGAGCTGGTGCGCGACCTCAAGCCCGTCGTCTACGAGCGCCGCCTCGTGCACCCGGACGGCGGGGAGTCCTGCCTCGAGATCCACCTCATCCCGCAGTTCGACGACCAGGGCGTGCTGCTGGGCAGCTGGGTGCTGGTCTACGACATCACCCGACACCGCGTGGCCGAGCGCCGGCTGCGCGAGTCCGAGGCGCGGCTGGACAAGTTCATGCAGGCCACGGTCGAGGGCATCCTCTTTCACCGCGATGGCGTGATGACCGACGTCAACGTGCCGCTGTGCGAGCTGACCGGCTGGCCCCGCCACGAGCTCATCGGCAAGCACGTGATGTCCTTCGTGGCCGAGGACGAGGTCTCCAAGGTGCGCGAGGTCATGCGCCTGGGGCAGGAGCTGCGCTACGAGACGGTCATCCTGCACCGTGACGGCTCGCGCATTCCCGTGGAGCTGATCATGCGCACGCTGGAGCGCGACGATGAGCGGCTGCGCATGGCCGTCGTGCGCGACATCCGCGACCGCCTGGCCAACGAGGCCCGCATCCAGCACCTGGCCCACCATGACGGCCTCACCGGCCTGCTCAACCGCACGGCCTTCATGGAACGCATGGCGCTGCTGATGCGCCGCGCCGAGCGCAAGGGCGAGATGCTCGCGCTGCTGTTCATCGACCTGGACAACTTCAAGCGCGTCAACGACAGCCTCGGCCACCTCGAAGGCGACCAGGTGCTGACGACCGTCTCCGAGCGCCTCATCGGCGCGCTGCGCGGCAGCGACCTCGTCGGGCGCTTCGGCGGCGATGAATTCGTCGTGCTGCTGAGCGACCTCGAAAGCCGCGCCGACATCCTCGTCGTGCTGGACGCGCTGCTGTCGGTCGTCGAGGTGCCGGTCAAGGCCGACGGCCGCGCGCTGTCGGTCACGCCCTCCATCGGCGTGGCCGTCTACCCCGACCATGGCCGCCATGCCGACGAGCTGATCCAGCACGCCGACACGGCCATGTACCGCGCCAAGGCGCGCGGGCGGGCCACCTACCAGTTCTTCGAGCCGGCGCTGGCCGAGACGGCCTATGCCGACCTCGTGCTGGAGGCCGAGCTCGCCCAGGGCCTCACGCGCAACGAGTTCGAGCTCTTCTTCCAGCCGCAGGTGGAGGCCACCACCGGCCAGCTCTCCGGCGCCGAGGCGCTGCTGCGCTGGCGCCACCCGCAGCGCGGGCTGCTCAGCCCGGACAGCTTCATCTTCGTGGCCGAGCGCCACCGCCTGATGCTGGCGCTGGGCGAATGGGTGCTGCGCGAGGCCGCCGCGACGGCGCGGCGCTGGCGCGAGCAGGGCCTCACGCAGGGCCTGGGCTCGATGCGCATCGCCGTGAACCTGTCGCGCATGCAGTTCCACCTCGATGGCTTCGGCGACACCGTCAACCGCGTGCTGGCCGAGACCGGCGCCTCGGGCCAGTGGCTGGAGCTGGAGCTGACCGAGCGCATGCTGATCGACGACATCGAGCACGCGCCCACCACGCTGGCCGCGCTGCGCGCGCAGGGGCTGACGGTCTCGGTGGACGACTTCGGCACCGGCTACACGTCGCTGGCCCACCTGACCGAGCTGCCGCTGGACAAGCTCAAGATCGACCAGAGCTTCGTCGCCCGGCTGCCGGACGACGTCGGCGCGCAGGCCATCACGCGGGCCATCGTGCAGATGGCCGTGGGCCTGGGCCTGACCGTCACGGCCGAGGGTGTGCGCAGCGCCGCGCAGTGGCAGCTGCTGGCGAGCTGGGGCTGCCAGCAGTTCCAGGGCGAGCTGGTGGGCGCGCCGATGTCCGCCGCCGATTTCGAGGCCTGGGTCAAGGCCCGGTGAACGCGATGACCTTGACCGACAGGATCCACGCGGAGATCGCCGCAGCCGGCGGCTGGCTGCCCTTCGACCGCTTCATGAGCCTGGCCCTGTACGAGCCGGGCCTGGGCTACTACAGCGGCGGCCGGCGCAAGTTCGGGCAGATGCCGTCGGAGGGCTCCGACTTCGTCACCGCGCCCGAGATGTCGCCGCTGTTCGGCCGCGCGCTGGCGCGCCAGCTCGCGCAGGCGCTCCAGGCCAGCGGCTGCAGCGACGTCGTCGAGTTCGGTGCCGGCTCCGGCGCGCTGGCGGCCCAGCTCATCGCCGAGCTCGACGCCCTGGGCGCGGGCCTGGCGCGCTACCGCATCGTCGAGCTGTCGGCCGACCTGCGCGAGCGCCAGCGCCAGCGCCTGGCCCACTGGGGCGACCGCGTCGAATGGCTCGACGCCCTGCCCGAGGTGCTGGAGGCCGTCGTCATCGGCAACGAGGTGCTGGACGCCATGCCGGTGCAGCTGCTCGCCTTTGACGGCCACGCCTGGCACGAGCGGGGCGTGGCGTCGTCGGGCGAGGGTTTCGTGTTCGAGGACCGCGACACACGCCTGCGCCCGCCGCTGGAGACGGGCATCGTGCCCGGCACGGTCACCGAGATCCACCCCCAGGCCGAGGCCTTCGTCGCGACGCTGGCGCGCACGCTCAAGCGCGGCGCGGCTTTCTTCATCGATTACGGCTTCCCCGAGGGCGAGTACTACCACCCGCAGCGCCGCGGCGGCACGCTGATGTGCCACCAGGCCCACCAGGCCGACGCCGACCCGCTGGTGGCGGTGGGCGACAAGGACATCACCGCCCACGTCAACTTCACCGGCATCGCGCTGGCCGGGCAGGACGCCGGGCTCGTCGTGCTCGGCTACACCAGCCAGGCCAACTTTCTGCTCAACTGCGGCATCGCCGACCTGCTGCACGGCGCGTCGCTGGGCGAGCGGGCCATGGCCCACCGCCTGCTGGCCGAGCACGAGATGGGCGAGTTGTTCAAGGTGATCGGCTTCGCGCCGCTGCTGGCGCCCTTCGACGCCCTCGGGTTCGAACGCGGAGACCGCTCGCACAAGCTCTGAAAGGGGGCGCGATGAAGGCCTGGCTGTTGCTGTTGCTCTGTGCGCCGGCTTGGGCGCAGGACCCGAACGCCGGGCGTGCGCTGGCCGCCACCTGTGCCAACTGCCATGGCACCCAGGGCCGCGCGGTGGGCGACACCCTGCCGCCGCTGGCGGGCACCAAGGCCGAGGTGATGCTCGCCTTGCTGGCCGACTACCGCAGCGGGCGCCAGGCCGGCACGGTCATGCCGCAGATCGTCAAGGGCTACACCGAGGAGCAGCTGCGCCTGGTGGCGGCCTACTTCGCGGCACAGCCGTCTGCGCCCCGGGCCCGGCCATGATCGCGCGGCGCGAACTGATCGGTGCTGCGGGCCTGGCGCTGGCGGGCTGCGCGACGAGTGCGCGCGCGCGGCCGCACGTGGTCGTGGTGGGCGGCGGCTTCGGCGGGGCGACGGCGGCGCGCTACCTCAAGCTCTGGGGCGGGGCGGCGGTGGACGTGACGCTCGTGGAGCGCAACGACGGGTTCATCTCCTGCCCGATGTCCAACCTCGTCATCGCCGGTGCGCGCGAGCCGCTGAGCATCGCCCATGGTTACAGCGCGCTGCAATGGCAGGGCGTGTCGCGGGTTCACGCCGAGGTGCAGGGCATCGACCCGGCCGCGCGCACGCTGCGCCTGGCCGACGGGGGTTCCTTGCGCTGGGACCGCCTCGTGCTGGCGCCCGGCATCGATTTCCAGCTCGACGCCACGCCGGGCCTCGCGCAGGCGCTGGACAGCGGCCGCGCGGTGCACGCCTGGAAGGCCGGTGCGCAGACGATGGCGCTGCGCCGCCAGCTGCAGGCGTTGCCGGACGGCGGCGTCGTGCTCATCAGCATCCCCAAGGCCCCCTACCGCTGCCCGCCCGGCCCCTACGAGCGGGCCTGCCTGGTGGCCTGGTGGCTGCGCCAGCACCGGCCGCGCGCCAAGCTGCTGGTGCTGGACGCCAACCCCGAGATCCAGAGCAAGAAGGCGCTGTTCGAGCGCGCCTTCCGCGAGCACCATGCCGGCGTGCTGGAGTACCGGCCCAATGCCGAGCTGCAGGCGGTGGAGGGTGACGTGGCCCGCTTCGAGTTCGAGGACGTGCGGGCCGACGTGATGAACCTCATCCCGCCGCAGCGCGCCGGCGCGCTGGCGCGCGACCTCGCCAACATCAACGGCCGCTGGGTGGGGGTGGACTGGCTCACCATGCAGGCCCAGGCCGCGCCGGGCGTGCACGTGGTGGGTGACGCGATCTTCTCGGCGCCGGGCATGCCCAAATCCGCCCACCTGGCCAACCAGCAGGCCAAGGTGGCGGCGGCGGCCGTGCTCTCGCTGCTGCAGGGCGAGCCGGTGAACCCGGCGCCGGTGGTGATGAACACCTGCTACAGCTTCGTCACGCCCGAGCAGGCCATGCACGTGGCCTCGGTGCACCAGTACGACGCCGCCGAGCGCACGATGAAGGCGGTGCCGGGCGCGGGCGGGGTGTCGCCCGCGGCCAGCGCGGCCGAGGCGGCGATCGCCGCGGGTTGGGCCGAGAACATCTGGGCCGACAGCCTGGCGCTCGGGTCAAGGTAGCAGGCCGCCCAGGCTGCCCACCGTCACCGGGCCGCCGCGCAGGGCCGCGAGGGCCGCCCAGGCCTCGCGCACGGCCGGCGCGTCGTCGCGCCCTGCCTCGTGGCGTGCTTCCACCCAGCGGCTCACGGTGTCCAGCGGGTGGCCGGGCGCCAGGCCGCCTGGGCGCGCCGCGCGTGCTTCGGCCAGCCGTTGGGCCGCGCCGGCCGCCCCCTGCAGCACGGCGGTGATGGCGATGTCCAGGTGGGCGGACCACACCTGCACGAAGCCGGTGTCCGGTGTGGCCCGCACCTGGGCCAGGCGTTGCGTGAGGAGTTCGGCGCTGCGCGCGAGGTCGCCCTGTGCCCGGGCCAGCCGCCCCTCGGCGCGCGCGAGCCGGTTGCCGCCGCTCGTGAGTGACGCGGGCAAGGGCAGTTCGCGCACGCGTCGCAGGGCCTGCACGGCCAGCGCGGTGTCACCGTCGGCGATGGCGGCCTCGGCCACCAGCAGCAGGCTGCGCCCGCGTCGGTTGTCGCCGGGCAGGGCGGCGGCTTCGGTCAGCACGGCACGTGCCTGGGCGTGGTCCAGCCGGCCGCGTGTGGCCTGGGCCAGCAACCATTCGCCCCGGTGGAACAGGAGGGCCGCGGGCGGGCGGCCGTCCGCCCGCGCCTGGGCCAGCAGCCGCTCGGTGGTGCGCAGCGCCTCGGCGTGGCGGCCCTGCAGCCGCAGCACGGTGGCATAGGCGCTGAACACCTGCAGCGAGAGGTCGTTGCCTGGGCCGAGCGCGCGCTGGATGTCGGCCAGCAGCGGCTCGGCGCGCTCGTCCACGCCCTCGAACTGCGCGTTCTCGCCCATCAGCGAGATCTCGGACTGGCGCAGCACCAGCAACTGCAGGCCCAGCTTGGGGTTGGTGCTGGACCACATCGGCCGTGTCTGGCGCAGCACCGCCAGGGCCTCGGCCAGGCGGCCCTGGCGCTGGCGCAGCACGCTGAGGTTCTGCAGGTAGTCGGCCAGTTCGTACTCGTCGCCCGGGTGCAGCAGCTCGGTCAGCACGCGCACCCGCTCCAGCGCCCGGTCGGCCTCGGCCAGGCGGCGCGAGTGCATGTAGTCGGCCGCCAGGCTGAAGAGCTGCAGCCGCACGGGCTCGCTGGCGGGGCCGAAACGACGCGCCAGCGCCTCGCCGATGGGCTCCAGCAGCGCGATGGCCTCGCGGTCGTTGCCGATGATCTGGTGGATCTGGCCGAGGCTCAGCCGCGCGAGCAGCACGGGGGCCTCGTCCTCGCCGTGCTGCTGGCGTGCCAGGGCGAGCCACTGCTCGCCCAGCGGGAGGGCGTCGTCGAACCTGTTCAGGGCCATGTAGGTGCGCGACAGCACCTCCAGCAGCCGGGCGCGCGTGGCGGGGTCGTCGCTGAAGGTGGCCAGGCGGTCGCGGCTGTCGTCCAGCAACTCCAGCACCGTGGGCGGGCGCCCATCCCGCGGCACGCTGCCCTCGGCCAGCAGCTCGGTCAGGAAGCCGCTGACGGTGTCGCTGCGCTGGCGCGCCGCCTCGGCGGTCTGCCACTGCGTGGCGGTGGCCGCGATCCCGCCCGTGAGGCAGGCCAGCACGACGGCACCGGTACCCAGCCCGAGCGCGTGGCGGTGCAGCAGCAGCGCGGCATCGTGCCGCCAGCGGCGCCAGCCGGTTGCGCCACGGGCCGCGACGGGGCGCTGCTGCTGCCAGCGGCGCAGGTCCTCGGTGAAGGCGTGCACGCTGACATAACGGTCCTCGCGTTGCCGCGCGAGCGCCTGGCGGGCGATGGCTTCCAGGTCGCCCAGCGCGCGGCGGGCGTCCGGCGGCCGGCCCGGGCCTGTCGGGTCGTCGGCACGCTTGAGCAGGTCGGCGACCCGGTGGGGCGGCGTGTGCAGCACCGCATGCGTCATCGCCGCGGCACTGTCGCTGCGCTGGCCGAACGGCAGGTGGCCGGTCAGCAGCTCGAAGAGCAGGGCGCCCAGCGCGTACACGTCCACCGCCACGCCGGTGTCGTCGTCCGCGATGAGCTCCGGCGCCGCATAGCCCGGCGTGAGGCCGGCGCGGGTGTCGCGCAGGTCCTCGCCCGGCGATGCCGCCAGGCCGAAGTCCAGCAGCTTGGGTACGCCGGCGGGCGTGACCATCACGTTGGCGGGCTTGAGGTCGCGGTGCACGACCAGCCGCCCGTGGGCGTAGGCAACGGCCTCGGCCACGTCCAGCAGCAGGGCCACGCGCGCGCCCACGTCGAGGCGGCGCTCGCGCACGTAGGCCGAGAGGGGTTGCCCGTCCACCAGCTCCAGCACGAGGTAGGCGTGCGGGCCCTGCACACCGGCGTCCAGCAGCGCGGCGATGCGGCTGTGCGTCAGCCGCCCGAGGGCGGTGCGCTCGCGCAGGAAGCGCCGGGCCACGGCGGGCGAGGCGCCGTCGCCGTGCAGCAGCTTGATGGCCACGTGGCCGTCGAACAGCCCGTCGTCGCGCTGGCCGTGCCAGACCTCGCCCAGCCCACCGCGGCCGATGCGCCGGTACAGCACCCAGGGCCCGAGCCGCCGCCCGGTCAGCGTGGCGTCGGCCGCGTCAGCCGTCGCCATCGGCAGGCCTTACCAGGCGCCGGTGTTGGGCATCGAGGCCCAGGGTTCGGCCGGCGGCAGTGCGGGGCCGGCCTGCAGCAGCTCGATGGAGATGCCGTCGGGCGAACGCACGAAGGCCATGCGGCCGTCGCGCGGCGGGCGGTTGATCGTCACGCCGTGCTCGACGAAGCGCTGGCAGGCGGCGTAGATGTCCTCCACCGCGTAGGCGAGGTGGCCGAAGTTGCGGCCGCCCGTGTAGACCTCGGCCTGGCCGTCGGCGCCGGGCCAGTTGTAGGTCAGCTCGACCTGGGCGTCTTCATCGCCGAGGGCGGCGAGGTAGACGAGCGTGAAGCGGCCGGCCTCGTGCTCGGAGCGCTTGACCTCCACGAGGCCCAGGGCATCACGGTAGAACTTCATCGACGCGTCGAGGTCGTGGACGCGGACCATGGTGTGCAGGTATTTCATGGCCCGGATTCTCGCCGTCCAAGGCTCCCCGTTGGCTACGTAGGGTCGCCGTCCAAGCCGGCCAAGGCGCGCGCGAGCGCCGCCGCCCCTCCAGCGACTCCCACGGAACCGGCTTGGCCGGGCCGTAGGGAGTGCCCCCTTGAGGGGGCCGGCGAAGCCGGTAGGGGGTGGGCTAGTAGTCCAGCCACTCCATTGGGGAGACGAGTGCTCCCCCGCGGATGCGCTCGAGCGTGCCGGTCAGCACGTCGATGTTGTTGTCGAAGCTGCCGTGGCCGGCGTCGATCTGGTCGCCGGCCTTGGTGATGCGCACCTTGGGCGACGTCACGCGGTGCAGCAGCTCGCCCCCGGGCCACAGCTTGAGCCAGGCGGCGACGTCGGCGTTGGGCGCAGCGGCCCACTGGTCGTCGATCCAGGCCGGGTCGGGTTTGACCAGCGCGCGCTCCATGCCCAGCAGCGGCTGCTTGCGCACATCGTCCAGCGCGCGGGAGACGAGGTAGAGCAGCGACTTGCCGTAGATGTCGCGCCGGGCGTCGGGCAGCCCGTCGCAGCGCTCGTTGGCGTCGGTGAGCACGTGCAGGCGCAGGCGGTCCAGCGACAGCACGCCGGCCTGGTGCGCCGCGCCGTAGTGCTGCACGGCAAAGCCGCTGGAGCAGGCCGCCGCGTACAGCTCGCAACTGGCCACGGGCAGCGGGTCGCCGTCGCCCAGGCGCCCGAGCAGGTGGCCCAGCAGGATGGAGCCGGCGGAGTGGCCCACGAGGTGCAGCTCCAGTGTCTTGCCCGACTTGGCCAGGCCCTCGCGCAACTCGCGCAGCAGGCGGGCGGCCAGGTCCAGCACGTGGTCGGGCGTGGCGCCGCCAGCGGCGTTTTCGCGCATCTCGCTCCAGATACCACGGGCGAACTGGCGGCCCACGGCTTCGATGGCGCGGTCCTTAGCCTCGCCCGCCGCTTCACGCAGCTTGTCGAGCCAGCCGGCACTGCGGTCGCCCTCGATGACGCGGTGGGCCAGGTCTTCGACCATGTCCTTGAGCGTCTCGCCGGGGCCTGTCTTCCAGGTCAGGAAGAGCGGGTAGATGCCGTTGGCGAGGAAGTAGGGCGCCAGCACGCGGATGCGCCGCACCGACTCGAGTTCGTTGTTCAGCCCGCCGTGCGCGTAGACAGCAAGTTTGACCGTCTTGCCCTTGCTGCCCTTGAACCAGGCAATGGGGCGCTCGACGACGATCTCGCGCGCCAGGCCTTCGCGGTCGTGGCGGGCGCGGGTGAAGTCGGTGGCCATGAGCTGGCCGTCGTTGCCCGAGACGAGGGTGTGGGTGTAGGCCGCGTCGGTGCGCAGCGGCTGGTAGGGCGCGTGTGCGAAGACGTGGTTGAACGGCCAGGGGTCGTCGCGCGGGTTGTCCTCCACGCGCAGCGTCGCGCCCACGTCGGACAAGCCGCGGCCGGCCATGACGCGAAAGCCGCTGGCCGCGGGTGCGGCGGACTTGCCCGCCTTGGCCGTCTTGGCCGGGGGCTGCCGGCCCTTGATGTCCGACAGGTCCTGCGGCACGCCCAGCGCCACGGCCCAGGCGTCGGTGCCGTTGGTGACCCAGTCTTCGTAGCTCAGGATGGCGAAGCCGCTGGCGCCCCAGTCCGTGCCCCAGCTGTTCTGCACGACGAAGCCGCGCTCGTTGTAGCCCACCAGCGCGAAGGCGTGGCCGCCGCTCTTCTCGGCAACGCGCTCGATGCGGGGCAGCTTGTCGTGGCTGGCCGGCATGGGCGAGGCCTCCAGCGTCCAGCCGTCGTGCACGTCGGCCGACACGTAGATGGCGCCGATCTCGTAGATGGCGGCCTGCATGTCGACGACGCTGCGCTTGTCGACGCGGTAGTACACGCCCAGGGCGCGGGTCGTGGCGTCGTCGTCCCAGCCGGGGGCGGGGCGCTCGAAGACGCCGTTGCCGTCGCGGTCCAGCGGGTAGGGCCAGAGGTCGGCCGAGCAGATGCCGTGCTTGTGCCAGCCCTTGAGGGCGCCGCGGCAGGATGAGCCTTCGTAGTCCTGCCCGGGCCACTCGTCGTAGAGCTTGGCCAGCTCGTAGAACATGCGCGGGCTCACGAGCGGCGGCAGGCTGCGGCTGCGCGGCGCGGCCAGGTGGCGCAGCCAGTAGAGGTAGTTGGTGACGCAGGCCAGGCCGAAGCCCGTGCAGGCGCCTTCGTTGCCCTGGTTGAGGATGCGACCGGCCTTCACGTAGGCGGGCAGCAGGCGCTTGAGGTCGCTGTCCTGCGGCCAGCGCGGTGGCAGCGAGCGCAGCGGCGAGCGGTAGACGAGGTCGCGCAGGTCGAGCCGGTCGGGGCGGGCGTCCAGCTTGGGTACCGGGGTGGTGGGCGGCGCGGTCTTCTTGGTGGACTTGGCTGTCTTGCTGGCCATGGCGGTCTCCTCGGGGCGAACGCCAGATGATGGCCGGCCCCCTGCGCGGCGACAAGCGCGCGTGCGAGACTGATCCTCATGTTTAAGGTTTGCATCGTCGGCCTGGGGGCCATCGGCGGCTGGTTGGCCGCGCATCTGCAGCGTGTGGACGGCGTGCACGTGAGCGCGCTGGCGCGGGGCGACACGCTCGCCGCCGTGCGCACGCATGGCCTGCGGCTGGACATTGGCGGGGACACCTGGAGCGCGCCACTGCCCGTCAGCGACGACGCGGCGTCCCTCGGCGCGCAGGACCTTGTCATCCTCGCGGTGAAGGGCCCGGCCGTGGCGGGCGTGGCGGCCCAGGTGGCGCAGTTGTGCGGGCCGGACACGCGCGTGCTGACCGCGCTCAACGGCCTGCCCTGGTGGTTCACGGCCGGGCTGCCGGTGCAGGGCCTGTCACTCGAGAGCGTGGACCCCGGCGGGCGCATCGCCGCGCTGCTGCCGCCTCAGCGCGTGATCGGCTGCGTGGTGCATGCGAGCTGCGCGCTGCGCGAGCCGGGCTGGGTGCGCCACGTGATGGGCAACGGCCTGCTGATCGGCGAGGCACTGGGCGGCAACAGCCCGGCGGTCGACGCGCTGGCCACGCTGCTCACGCAGGCGGGCTTTGCGGCCAAGGCCGCGGAGAGCATTCAGCGCGACGCCTGGTACAAGCTCTGGGGCAACATGACGACCAACCCGGTGTCGGCCCTCACGCGGGCGACGACCGACCTCATCCTGGCCGACGACCTGGTGCGCGAGTTCACCACGGCCATCATGCGCGAGGCCGCCGACGTCGGCGAGAAGATGGGCTGCCCCATCACCCAGACGCCGCAGGACCGCCATGCCATCACGCGCTCGCTCGGGGCCTTCAAGACGTCGATGCTGCAGGACATCGAGGCCGGCCGCGCCATCGAGACCGATGCCCTGCTGGCCGCGCCGCGCGAGCTGGCGCAGCAACTGGGCGTGGCCACGCCCATGCTGGACGCGCTGCTGGGCCTGACCCGGTTGATGGACGCCTGCCGCGTCAGCGCTTGAGGCGCGCCCAGCGCTCGTGGTCGCGCCAGCGGCCGCCGATCTTCAGGTAGCGGGGCGAGTAGCCTTCCAGCACGAAACCGCAGCGCCGCGCCAGCGCGATGGACGCGACGTTGCCCGGCTGGATGTTGGCCTCCACGCGGTGCAGGGCCAGGCTCGTGAACGCATGGCGCACGACGGCGTTCAGCCCCGCCGTCATCAGGCCGCGACCCGCGAAACCGGCGAAGGCGTAGTAGCCGAGGTAGCCACTGCGAAACGCGCCCATCACGATGTTGGTGAGGTGGATGGCGCCGGCGAGTTCGCCGTCGGCCTCGACCACGAAGCCGTGGTGGGCCTGGCTGTCGAAGCGCGCGAGGTGGCGGGCGAAGGCGTCGGCGTCGCAGGGCGCTGTCACCCACGGCCGGTGCAGGGCCCGGCTGGCACGCGCGGCAGCGATGAAGGCCGGCGCGTCAGCCGCCGTGACGGGCCGGATCAACACGCTCAACGGCCCAGTGGCGCGATGCCCAGCCAGGCCGCATGCGCCCAGAACGCGAAGAAGGCCCAGAACGCGACGCCGACCACCACCGTGGCCGCCGTGCCGGCTGCGGTGCCGGGCGGGATGGCGGGCGCCGGGCGGCGGCGCGCGGCGCGGAACACGAGGATGGCCCACACCAGGAAGCTGCCGAACAGCATCACGTCGGCGAGCGTGTTGTTGGCGATCAGGTGGGCGAAGGCCCAGACCTTCACCGCCAGCGTCATCGGGTGCTGGAGCTTGGCCTTGAAATGGTTGCGCGGCACGTAGGCCGCGGCCAGCAGCACCATGGCCACCAGCATCAGCGCGGCGGCGCCGTGGTTCATGCCTCGGATCGCGGGCCACAGCACCACGGGCTGCTGGCGTGCCAGCGAATAGCCCCACAGGATCAGCGCGAAGCCGACCAGCGACACCACGGTATAGAGACCCTTCCAGCCCTTCTCGCCCAGCCGGGCGATCAGGGCCTCGCGCCCGCGTGGAGCGACGGCACGGGTCATGTGGATGCCGAGGAATAGGGCGAGGCCGAGAGCCAACCAGGTCATGGACGTGTTCCTAGGTGAGGTGCGAATCGGGTGGGCGCGGGCGGGCTCGCCGACGTGCCGCGGGCCCGGGATGAGAGCGGTCGCTAGTGTGCCCTGCCCGGTTCGCCTGGTGGGCGTGGGCTCGCCCCGCTGGCGCCAGGGAGAACCGGGTCCTGCCCGCGGTGCCGGGCGAACTGCCGCACGAGGGCCTCCAGGCGCGCGGGTGCCACGGGCTTGGCGGCCAGCCGCACCACGGCGCGGCCGGCCTCGGACGCGAGTGCCTCGTGGGGGTCGCCGGTGATCAGCAGCGCGGGTAGGGCCGGGTCGTGCATCGCTTGTCGAACCGTGGCGATGGCGCTCAGCCCATCGGTGTCGGACAGGTGATAGTCGGCCACGACGAGGTCGAGCTGCACCTGCTCTTTCTCGAGCTCGCGCAGCAGCGCCACCGCCTGCGCCGCCGAGAAGGCCCTGAAGCCCCAGCGCGTGAGCAGCTCGTGCATCGCATGTCGCACCGCCGCGTCGTCCTCGATCAGTCCGACGGCGCAGCCGGCGAGATCGGCAGCGGGTCGGTCCGGTGCGCCGGCCGGGCCTGCTGGCTGGTGCCGCGGCAGCCGGATCGATATGCTGGTCCCGAAGCCCGGGTTGGACACGATCTTGACCGGATGTGACAGCACGGCGGCTGCACGGCGCACCGTGGCCAGCCCGATGCCCAGGCCGGCTGCACGGTGGCCCGGGTCCAGCCGGACGTACTCGGTGAATACGTCTTCGAGTTTCGCCTTGGGAATGCCCGGGCCGTTGTCATCCACTGTGAGGACCACTTCTTCGCCGCGCACGGTGGCATTGATGGCGACACAGCCGAACTCGCTGTACTTGACCGCGTTGGACACGAGGTTGAAGACGATGCGCCGTAGCAGGTGCCGGTCGGACAGCACATGCAGGTCGGCTGGCTGGATCTCCAGCTCCAGTCCCTTGGCTTCGGCGGCGTCGGTGAAGTTCGATTCGATGTCCTGCAGCAGCTCGGCGATGGACAACGGCGCTTGCAGCGGCGTGTAGACACCCCCGTCCAGGCGACTGACGTCCATCAGTTCATCCAGCATCTCGGTGAGCGAGCGCGTGCAATCGCGCACCTGGCCCATCCAGGTTTCCAGGTGCGAAGGGGCAGGCTGGAGGTCGCGACCGAGCTCGACGATCAGGCCCAGCGCGTGGGCCGGCTGCCTCAAGTCGTGGCAGGCCGCTGCGAGCAATTGCAGCCGCGACGCACTCTTCTCTTCGGCCGCCACGATCCGCGCATCGAGGGCAGCCAGCTCCGCGGCGTGCCGGCGCTGCACCCTGACC
Organism: Roseateles sp.; assembly: GCA_016790285.1. Lineage (GTDB taxonomy): Bacteria > Pseudomonadota > Gammaproteobacteria > Burkholderiales > Burkholderiaceae_C > Pelomonas. Next base: position 95,964 of record JAEUPJ010000069.1, read on the forward strand.
TTCAGTGCCCAGCCGGCGATGAGCAAGGCGATGCACGCCGCCGAGAGTGCAAGGACCGCCAAGTTGTGAGCCATGTGGTTCCAGGCGATGCGCAATAGCCGGCAGTCTAGAGAGAGGAGTGGGCCCCTGCGCCCCCCCAAACGGGCGCTGGTGACCCGTTGGCGCAGGTCTGGTTGTGCTGCTACGGCCTAGGTTTGACGGTCGACCCGTAGCGCGAGCACGACGGAGCTGTTGGTGCGCAGCACGCCGTCGATCTCGCCGATCTCGTCGAGCAGCGCGTCCAGGCGTGCCGTAGTGTCAGCGCGCAGCAGCGCCATGTAATCGAACTCACCACTCACGGAAGCCAACTGGCGCAGCTCCGGCAGTTCTGACAGGCGCTTGACCACCTCGCGCCCCGCCTTGGGGCTGACCGTGATGCCGACGAAGGCCTGCACGCTGCGGCCGGCCTCCGTGCCGCCCAGGCGCGCCGTGTAGCCCACGATGCGGCCGCTGGCCTCCAACCGCGCGAGCCGCGCCACGACGGTGGTGCGCGCCACGCCGAGCTTGCGCGCGAGGGTGGCCGTGCTTTCGCGGGCGTTGGCCTGCAGCAGCAGGATCAGCCGGCGGTCGAGGTCGTCCGGCGCTGCGCCGGTGTTTACCCTGGGTTCATCCATAACGGCGAATCATCGCGACGAATCGTCGAAACAGCAATTGGTTTCGTCGAAACCGCGCTTTCTTTCGTCACGGCACCTGCCTAGAGTGCGCCCCAATGACCACCATCCCTCGACGGAGCCCTCCATGAAGATCGCCCTCCTTGGCGCCGGCCACATCGGCCAGACCATCGCCCGCCTGCTGCACGCCACGGGCGACTACCAGGTCACCGTGCTGGACAAGAACCCCGCCTACCTCCAGGTGCTGGCCGCCGAGGGCATCGCCACCGCCGAGGTCGACAGCGACAACCGCGGTGCGCTGGCCGCCCAACTGCGCGGCAAGGACGCCGTCGTCAACGCGCTGCCCTACCACCTGGCCATCACGGCGGCCGAGCTGGCGCTGGAATGCGGCTGCCACTACTTCGACCTGACCGAGGACGTGGCCGCCACCAAGGCCATCAAGAAGATGGCCGAGGGCGCCCGCACCGCCTTCATGCCGCAGTGCGGCCTGGCCCCCGGTTTCATCGGCATCGTGGCCCACCACCTGGCCAGCGGCTTCGACAGCGTGCGCGACGTGCAGATGCGCGTCGGCGCGCTGCCCGCCTTCCCCACCAACGCGCTCAAGTACAACCTGACCTGGTCGGTCGACGGCCTCATCAACGAGTACTGCCACCCCTGCGAAGCCATCCACGAGGGCGACACCATCGCGGCGCTGCCGCTGGAGGGCCTGGAGCACTTCAGCCTGGACGGCACCGAGTACGAGGCCTTCAACACCTCCGGGGGCCTGGGCACCCTGTGCGAGACCTGGGCGGGCAAGGTGCGCAACCTCGACTACAAGACCGTGCGCTACCCGGGCCACCGCGACCTGATGCAGTTCCTGCTCGGCGACCTGGGCCTCAAGGGCGACCAGGAGAACCTCAAGGCCATCATGCGCAAGAGCATGCCGGCCACGATGCAGGACGTGGTGCTGGTGTTCGTGACCGTCTCCGGCATGAAGAACGGCGTGCTGCTGCAGGAAGTGTTCGCGCGCAAGATCTTCGCCACGCGCGACGGCGCCCAGCCGCTGTCGGCCATCCAGATCACGACCGCCGCGGGCATCTGCGCGGCCGTGGACCTCTTCCGTGAAGGCAAGCTGCCGCAGAAGGGCTTCGTGCGCCAGGAGGAAGTCGCGCTGCCGGACTTCCTGGCCAACCGCTTCGGCTCGGCCTACCAGCAAAGCCGCCAGGTGGAATCGATCTCCTGATTCGCCATTTGTTGAATCCCGGCCAAGCCACAGAGGCACAGAGACACGGAGAGCGCGGTGCCGCTTCTCTGGGCCTCTGTGTCTCTGTGGCTGTGTTCTTCGATCGCGAGATGATCACGCCATGACGAATTCCATCCATTCCCTTCTTGACGCCCTGGGCGTCCACCTGCCCGCTGGAACGACAGCCGGCGACCTCACCGTTCGCTCGCCCATCGATGGCGGCGTGCTGGCCCAGCTCCCGACCGCCTCGCGCGGCGACATGCAGGCTGCCATCGGCCGCGCGCACGAAGCCTTCAAGGCCTGGCGCGTGGTGCCCGCCCCGAAGCGCGGCGAGCTCGTGCGCCTCTTCGGCGAAGAGCTGCGCGCCCACAAGGCCCAGCTCGCGCAACTGGTCTCGATCGAGGCCGGCAAGGTCACGAGCGAGGGCCTGGGCGAAGTCCAGGAAATGATCGACATCTGCGAGTTCGCCGTCGGCCTGTCGCGCCAGCTGCATGGCCTGACGATCGCCAGCGAGCGCCCGGGCCACCGCATGATGGAGCAGTGGCTGCCGCTGGGCGTGGTGGGCATCATCTCGGCCTTCAACTTCCCCGTCGCCGTGTGGGCCTGGAACTCGGCGCTGGCCCTGGTCTGTGGCGACGCCTGCGTCTGGAAGCCCTCCGAGAAGACGCCGCTGACGGCGCTGGCCACGCAAGCCCTGTTCGAGCGCGCGCTCAAGGCCTACCGCGCCGCCGGCCATGCTGCGCCTGACGGCCTGTCCGAGCTGATCATCGGCCGCGCCGATGTGGGCGAGGCCCTGGTGGACGACGCCCGCGTGGCGCTCGTGTCGGCCACGGGCTCCACCCGCATGGGCCGAGCGGTGGGCCCGCGCGTGGCGGCGCGCTTCGGCCGCTGCCTGCTGGAGCTGGGCGGCAACAACGCCATCATCGTGACGCCCAGCGCCGACCTGGAGCTGGCCGTGCGCGGCATCCTGTTCGGCGCCTACGGCACGGCGGGCCAACGCTGCACGACCACGCGCCGCGTCATCGCCCACGAGAGCATCCATGACGCCCTGGTCGAGCGGCTGGACCGCGCCCGCGCCCAGCTGCCCATCGGCTCGCCGGTGGAAGCCGGCACGCTGATCGGCCCGCTGATCGACGCGCAGGCTTTCGATGCCATGCAGTTCGCGCTCAGCGCCGCGCGGGAGCAGGGTGGGCAGGTGAGTGGCGGCGAGCGGGCGCTGGCCGACCGCTTCCCCGAGGCCTACTACGCCACGCCCGCTCTGGTGCGCATGCCGGCGCAGACCGAGGTCGTCTGCCACGAGACCTTCGCGCCCATCCTGTACACGCTCAAGTACAAGACCTTGGAGGAAGCGATCGCGCTGCAGAACGGCGTGCCCCAGGGCCTGTCGAGCGCCATCTTCACGACCGACCTGCGTGAGGCCGAGGCCTTCATGAGCGCGTCTGGCAGCGACTGCGGCATTGCCAACGTCAACATCGGCACCTCGGGCGCGGAGATCGGCGGCGCGTTCGGTGGCGAGAAGGAAACCGGCGGCGGCCGCGAGAGCGGGTCTGATGCGTGGAAGGCCTACATGCGCCGCACCACCAACACCGTGAACTACTCGAGCGAGCTGCCTTTGGCGCAGGGCGTCAAGTTCGACATCTGAGCATCTCGGATGACGGCCGCGAAAACTGGGTTATAGTGCGCGGCTCCTGAAAGCCCAGGTGGCGGAATTGGTAGACGCACTAGTTTCAGGTACTAGCGGGTAACTCCGTGGAGGTTCGAGTCCTCTCCTGGGCACCAAACAAAAAAGGCCAGCACGCAAGTGCTGGCCTTTTGCGTTTTGGGGGCCAGGAGAGGACTCGACCACTGGGAGCTCGCTCCCGGTGGGACGCGCGCAGCGCGGCAAAGGCAGGGGCTGCCGGGGTCGCCGAAGGTGACCGAGTCCCCGCTGAGGCGCCCTCGATGGGCGCTTCAGCGCGGCGTGCCAGTCACCAAGCCTTGGGCCGCGCCGGACAACCACCTCTCCTCAAACACCCCCGCCGCAACCCCCCTCCCAAACCACCACCCCTGCCCCCAGTCGCACCCCATCGCCTGCAGCGCCCGCATCTGCGCCTCTGTCTCGATGCCTTCGGCCACCACCTCCATGCCGAGCTCGTGCGCCATCGTCACGATGGCCCGGCACAGCGCCAGCGCCTTGCCGCCGGCCTCCAGGCCAGCGACGAAGCTGCGGTCGATCTTGACCGTGTCGATCTCGTGGTGCTGCAGGTAGCTCAGCGACGAGTAGCCCGTGCCGAAGTCGTCCAGCGAGATCGACAGCCCCGCCGCCCGCAGCGCGCGCAGGCGCTGCGCCACGGCTTCGTCGCGTTCCAGCAGCAGGCCCTCGGTGATCTCGACCGCGAGCGCGTCGCCGTCCAGGCCGAGTTCGCGCAGGTGCTGCACCCAGTCGGGTTGCACGCGATGGCTGCGTTCGCTCAGGAACTGCACGGGCGACTTGTTGATGCCGACCTGAAAGCCGGTGTGCCCCGCCTCACGCCAAGCCTTGACCTGCGCGGCAGCCTCGCGAAAGACCCAGTCGCCAATGTCCACGATGAGGCCGCTCGTCTCGGCCAGCGGAATGAACTGCGCCGGGCTCACCTCGCCGAGCCTGGGGTGGGTCCAGCGCAGCAGGGCCTCGGCCTTGCGCGGCGGGGCGGCCGGGTCGCGCAGTGACAGGATGGGCTGGTAGACGAGGCTGAACTGCCGCGCGGGCAGCGCCTCGCGCAGCTCCGCCGCGAGCCGAGCGCGCCGCTGCGCGGCCTCATGCAACTCCGGCGTGAAGAAGCGCATGCGGTTGCGCCCGGCGCCCTTGGCTTCATAAAGAGCCTGGTCGGCGTGCTTGAAGAGGGCTTCGATCTCGCTGCCGTCGCGCGGCGCCAGGCTCACGCCGATGCTGGCGGCCACGTAGACGCGCTCGCCGCTCACGTCGAAGGCGGTCGAGAGCGCGTCCAACAGTTCTCGGCCGACCTGCCCGGCGGCCGCCGCCGCGTCCGGGGCCTCCAGCATCACCGTGAACTCGTCGCCCCCCATGCGCGCGACCACGCCCGAGACCGCGCCGCCAGCAGGCATGCACGCCTGCAGACGCTGCGCCACGCGGCCGAGCAGCGCATCGCCCACGTCGTGGCCGAGGGCGTCGTTGACTTCCTTGAAGTGGTCGAGGTCCACGAACATCACGGCCAGCTCTTCGCCCCGCACGGCCCGCTGCGCCAGGGCCCGCTCGATGCGCTCGCGCATGGCGCGGCGGTTGGGCAGGCCGGTGAGGGAGTCCACGCGCGCCTGCTGCCAAACGATGGCTTCCTGGCGCTTGCGGTCGGTGATGTCGGTGTGCGTACCGACCATGCGCAGCGGCTGCCCTGCGGCATCGCGCGCAATCACCATGCCGCGGCTCAGCACCCACTTCCAGCTGCCGTCCTTGGCGAGTACGCGGTGTTCGTTGCGATAGATCGGCGTGCGGCCGGCGAAGTGGTCCTCGCGGTCGCGCGCCATCTGCGCGACGTCGTCGGGGTGGGTGCGCGTGTCGAAGGCCTCGGGCGTGGCATCCACGTCGCCGGGCGCGAAGCCGTACAGGCGCAAGTAGCGCTCGGAGAAGTACTCGGTGCCCTGCTGCACATGCCAGTCCCACACGCCGTCGCCGCTGCACTCCAGCGCCAGCTTCCAGACCTCATCGACGTCGCGAAGCCGAGCCTCGGCCGCGCGGCGCGCGCTGATGTCCACGTGCGTGCCCAGCCACAGTGGCGAATCCGGCAGGCGCTGGGCCTGGGCGAGCACCCAGTGCGTGCCGAGCCGGTACTCCATCTCGAAGCGGCCGCCGTGCTGTGCCTCGGCCCAGCGCTGCGTGAAGGCCTCGCGGTCGTCCGCGTGCAGCCAGCCCACCAGCGCGGAGGGCAGGGCGGGGCGGTTCAGCGCCTCGGCCAGGCGCGCGTTCATCCACAGCAGCCGGCCGTGGGCATCGGCCTTCCAGACCTGCTGGGGGAGTGCGTCGAGCAAAGAGGAAAACTGCACAGGCTCGGGCATCAACGATGGATAGGGGACTGTGCGGGACTGTATGCCTCTCGCAATAAGCCACAATCGCGCCCGCCCGAGCCGTTCGGGCGCGTAATTTCGCGAGACCCCCCGCATGAACAAGACCGATCTGATCGAACACCTGGCCGCCAAGCACGAGCTGAGCAAGGCCGAAGCCGGCCGCATCCTCGAAACCCTGCTGGACGCCGTCGTCACCACCGTGAAAAAGGGTGGTGCCGTGTCGATCCCGGGCTTCGGCTCCTTCAAGCAGCACGCCCGTGCCGCCCGCAACGGCGTGAACCCCAGCACCGGCGCCAAGATCAAGATCGCTGCCGCCAAGCTGCCCAAGTTCACCCCGGGCGCTGGCTTCAAGGCCGCCGTCGACCCCAAGGCCGCTGCCAAGAAGGCGGCTGCCAAGCCCGCCGCCAAGCCGGCCGCCAAGGCCAAGAAGAAGTAATTCTTCGCTGCCATGAGCGCGCGCGGCGGCAGTCCCACCATCGTCGACGTTGCCCGTGAGGCGGGCGTCTCGATCAAGACCGTCTCGCGTGTGCTCAACCATGAGCCCGGTGTGCATGAAAGCACCCGGGAGCAGGTGCTCAAGGTCGTGGAGGCCTTGCGCTACCGGCCCAAGCAGTCGGCGCGCAGCCTCGCAGGCGGGCGCTCCTTCCTGATCGGCCTGCTCTATTACGACCCCAGCGCGATCTTCGTCGGCAGCGTCCAGCAAGGCGCCACGCTGCGATGCCGCGAGCTGGGCTACCACCTGGTCGTCGAGTCGCTGCACAACGACGCGCCCGACCTGCGCCAGCAGATCGACCGCATGGTGCTCGCGTTGCGGCCCGACGGCATGATCCTCACGCCGCCGCTGTGCGACAACCCCGAGGTGCTCGCCGCCCTGCGCGAAAGCGGCACCCCGTGCGTGTTGATGTCGCCCGAGCGCGACCTGGTGGGTGTGCCGTCCGTGCGCATGGACGACGTGCACGCCGCCGAAGAGATCACCAACCTGTTGCTGAGCCTGGGCCATCAGCGCATCGCTTTCATCAAGGGGCCGCCGGACCAGTCCGCCAGCGGCTTGCGCTACCAGGGCTTTGTCAATGCGCTGCGCGCCCACGGCCTGCAGCCCGACCCTGAGCTGATCCAGCCGGGCCAGTTCACCTTTGCCAGCGGCCGCGACGCCGCCCACCAGCTGCTCAGCCGCCGCCAGCGGCCGACCGCCGTCTTCGCCAGCAACGACGACATGGCCCTGGGCGTGCTGGCTGCCGCGCAGCGCCTCGGGCTGGCCGTGCCGAACGAGCTGTCGGTGGCCGGTTTCGACGATTCGCCCACCGCGGCCCTCGTCTGGCCGCCGCTCACCACCGTGCGCCAGCCCGTCGCCGAGATGGCCCGCGCGGCCGTGGAGATGCTCGTCTCCGTCCAGCGCCCCGACATGACGGCGCCCGAGGACGAGGCCGACCTGCACAAGGTCCTGCCCCACGAACTCGTCGTGCGCGACTCCACACGCGCTCGCTGAGCGCTGCCCCGCCCGCCTCGCGACCGACAGGGCCCTGTCGACCCTGAGCGGCTCACCCGTTGAGAGGCAATTGACAGCGTTGTCTATTGCCGGCAAGATGGCCGGATTGGCTCGGCAGATGCAGTGCACCGGCGCCAACGGCCGGGCACCGCGAGGGGCTCGCCGCCATCCCGGCGCCGGGGTCACGTCCGCGCCTTATCTCCGACATCCGCCCCGGCCGCCGTGCGGCCCGCCTCTCTGCCATGAACCTCTCCGACACCACCCGCATCGACCCGGCCGAGCTCGCCGCGGTCTTCCCGCCCGATTTCGTCTGGGGCGTGGCCACCAGCGCGGCGCAGATCGAAGGCGCAGCGTTCGAAGACGGCAAGGGCGCCTCCATCTGGGATGCGTTCTGCCGCCAGCCGGGGCGCATCAAGGACGCCTCCAACATCGACGTCGCCTGCGACCACTACCACCGCTTCCGCGAGGACGTGGCCCTGATGAAGGGCCTGGGCCTGGACTGCTACCGCTTCAGCTTTGCATGGCCGCGCGTGCAGCCGCTGGGCCGTGGCGCCTGGAACGAGCCCGGCTTCGCCTTCTACGACCGCCTCATCGACAGCCTGCTCGAGGCGGGCATCCAGCCGCACGCGACGCTCTACCACTGGGACCTGCCGCAGGCGCTGGACGAATCGATCGGCGGCTGGCTCTCGCGCGACGTGGTCAGCCACTTTGCCGACTACGCGGCCGAGGTGGCGCGCCGTTTCGGCGACCGGCTGGCGAGCATCGCCACCCACAACGAACCCTGGTGCACGGCAACGCTCGGTTATGAGACGGCGCAGTTCGCGCCCGGCCACACCAGCCGCGCCGAGAGCCTGCAGGTGGCCCACCACCTGATGATGTCCCACGGTGCGGCCGTGCAGGCGATGCGTGCGGTGACCCGCACCCGGCTGGGCATCGTGCTCAACCACACGCCGTCCTTCCCCGCCACGCCCAACGAGGCGGACCGGCGCGCCGCGCGCATCGATGACGGCCTGAACGTGCGCTGGTACATGGACCCGATCTTCCGCGGCGCCTATCCGGCGGACGCGCTGGCCCACGTGGGTGCCGACGCTCCCCAGGTCCACCCCGGCGACCTCGACCTGATCCGACAGCCGCTGGATTTCCTCGGCATCAACTTCTACACCCGCAGCCTCTTCGGCGCCGACGGCAAGACGGTGCCCGGCCCCGGCAAGCGCGGCTTCACCGACATGGGTTGGGAGATCGTGCCCGAGGTGTTCGCGCAGCACCTGGTGCGCCTTGCACGCGAATACAACCCGCCGCCGATGGTCATCACCGAGAACGGCATGGCCAACCCGGACCACCTCGTGGGCGGGCGCGTGCCCGACGAGGCGCGCATTGCCTACCTGTCCAGTCACCTGCAAGCGCTGTCAACGGCGATGAGCCTGGGCGCCGACGTGCGCGGCTACTTCTACTGGAGCCTGCTCGACAACTTCGAGTGGAACTCGGGCTATGACAAGCGCTTCGGCCTCGTGCACGTGGACTACGCCACCCAGGCCCGGGTGCTCAAGGACAGTGCGCACTGGTACCGCGACTTCGTTGCCTTGCACCACGCACGCCGCTGAGCGAGCCCGTGCTGCGTGTGCACATCGGCACGCCAGAGGGGCCCTCGGGGGCTCAGGTCATGCATTCCTCCGCGTTTGCCCCGAGAAAGGCTCGGAATTTCGGTAACGATCAGGCGCTAAGCTCCGAGTTGCGCTGAGCCGCGGGATTTTTCCCCGGCGTCGGTGGGCGCAGTCTGTCGATTTGACGTATAGCTGGAGACCAGCCCAGGCCCTGCGGTGCGTCTGCTGCAGGCTGGGTGAAGTTCAGGAGCGCCCGGTCCACGGGTTCTGAGTGAATGCAGGATAGAACAAGCGATCCGCTGATTGATGTCAGCCAGTTGACCGTCGGGATGTTCATTCATCTCGACCTCGGCTGGATGTCGCATCCGTTTCCGCTGTCGAGCTTCAAGATCGCGTCCGCCGATCAGCTCCTCATCCTGCGTCGCCTGGGCCTGACGCAAGTCCGCTGGAGCCCCGCCAAGAGCGACCTGAACCTGCAGGCCCAGCCTGAAGCGCCACCGGCTGCCGCAGCGGCAGACGCGGCCGATGCCGCCGCGCCGCAGGCGAGCGCCCTGGCCACCGAACCCACCCCCGAAGAGCTCGCCCGCGAGGCCCACCGCCGCGCGCTCGCCGCCCAGCGCGAAACGCTGCGCCTGTGCGAGGAGCAGTACGGCGAGGCCGCCGAAGGCTTTCGCAGCGTCATGGACAAGGTCCAGTCCGACCCGCAGCAGGCACGCACGCAGGCCGAGAGCCTCACCGCAGCGCTGCTCGACAAGATGCTTGTCGAGGGTGATCTCAACATGCGCCTGCTCAACGAGGCCGCGGGCGACCGCAGCACCGCGCATGCGCTGAACGTCTGCATCATCGCGCTGCTGCTCGGCCGCGCCTTCGGGCTGGGCCGCGACGAGATGATGGACCTCGGCGTGGGCTCGCTGCTGCACGACGTCGGCAAGCTCGAAGTCGCCGCCCGGCTGCGCCACCGCGACGAGAGCTTCACGGCCGCCGAGACGCAGGCCTACCAGCAGCACGTCGTCAAGGGCGTGGCGATTGCGCAGACCATGGGCCTGGCGCCGGGCCCGCTGCTCATCGTGGCCCAGCACCACGAACATGCGGACGGCAGCGGCTTCCCGCAGCGCATCAACATGGACCGCATGAGCACCGGCGCGCGCATCGTCGCCTTGGTCAACCGCTTCGACGGGCTGTGCAACCCGCTCATCACGTCCAAGGCGATGACGCCGCACGAGGCGCTCTCGCTGATGTTCGCGCAGGGGCGCAACCGCTTCGACGCGACCATGCTCAATGCCTTCATCCGCATGATGGGCGTCTACCCGCCGGGCTCCACGGTGCAACTGACCGACGATCGCTACGCGCTGGTCGTTTCGGTCAACTCCGCGCGGCCGCTCAAGCCGCGCGTCATGGTGCACGACCCCAAGGTGCCCAAGGAAGAAGCGCTCATCCTCAACCTGGAAGAGATGCCCGACCTCGGCATCCGGCGCAGCCTCAAGCCCCAGTTCCTGCCGCGCGCCTCGCTCGACTACCTCAGCCCGCGGGCGCGCATCGCCTACTTCTTCGACTCCGTGAACACCGGCCCCGGGGAGCTTTCGACGTGAACCCCAGCCGCGAGGCAGGTCCTGAACTGCCTCGCACGCCCGAGGCGCCGTCCTTGATCGGCGCCCTCCTCGAAGGCCTGCCCGAACCGGCCTGGCTGGTAGACGGCCAGAGCCTCACGGTCAGCGTCATCAACCGTGCGGCGCTGCGCCTGCTCGGCCTGAAGCCCGAGCGCGCCATCGGCCAGTCGCCGGCGCTGCTGTGCGGCTCGCTCGAAGACGAAGCCTTCTGGCAGGGCGCAGCCCGCGACCCCTTCGCGCGCATCCGCTCCGACACCGTCCTCACGCACAGCGACGGCCAGCCACGCTGGGTGAGCCGCAGCATCAGCCCCGTCCACACGCCCGAGGGTGCCCGCTACTGGCTGGTGCTGCTGCACGACCAGACCCGCCGCCGGCGCGCCGAGGCCGAGCGCGAGACGCTGCTGGCCGAACTGCGCGCCACCCTCGAATCCACCGCGGACGGCATCCTCGTGGTGGACCTCGGGGGCCGCGTGCGCAGCTTCAACCGCCGCTTCGCCAAGCTCTGGGGCCTGCCCGGCGGCCTGTTGCACGAACCCGGCGATGCGGGCCTGTGGCTCAGCCTGCAGCGCGTCATGCGCGACGGCGAGCAATACCGGCAGCGCATCGAGGCTTTGCTGGATGCGCCGCTGATGCGCTCCAGCGACGTGCTCCGCCTGGCCGATGGCCGCGTGCTGGAACAGGTGTCGCTGCCGCAGATGAGCCGCGGCGAGCCCATCGGCCGCGTGTTCTCCTTCCGCGACCTCAGCGAGAAGCTCGCCGCCCACCAGCGCATCGAGGAACTCGGCCGCTCCGACGTGCTCACCGGCGCGCCCAACCGCCGCGCACTGGCTGACCGCATCGTGCAGCAGATGGCGGCCGTCGAGACCGGCGAGCCGTCGCCCGTCTTCGCGCTGCTGCACCTGGACCTGGACCGCTTCAAGCAGATCAACGACACCCTGGGCCACAGCTACGGCGACCGCGTGCTGCGCGAGGTCGTCGAGCGGCTGCGCAGCGCGGCAGGTGCCAACGACACCCTGGCCCGCCTGGGTGGCGACGAGTTCGCGCTGCTGGTGGACGGGGCCCAGATGTTCGAGGCCGAGGCAGCGGCGCGTCGGGTGCAGCAGGTCCTGGCCCAGCCCTTCACCTTCGACACGCTGAGCTTCACCGTCACCGCCAGCTGCGGCATCGCGCTCTACCCGGGCGATGGCAACACGCCGGACGAGCTCATGGCCAGCGCCGAGCGGGCCATGCACTGGGTGAAGGAGGGCGGCCGCGCGGGCTTCCGGTTCCATGTGCCGCGCAAGGAGGTGGACCTGCTCTACCGCATGCGGCTGGACCACGACATGCGCCAGGCGCTCGCCGAAGGGCGCTTCCGTCTGCACTACCAGCCACAAGTCGAACTCGGCAGCGACCGCGTCATCGGCGCCGAAGCCCTCATCCGCTGGCGCGACCCGCAGCGCGGCGACATCTCGCCCGCGGAGTTCATTCCGCTGGCCGAGGAGAGCGGCTTCGTCGTCGCCATCGGCGAATGGGTGCTGCGCGAAGCGGTGGCCCAGGCCGCCCACTGGCTCAGCCGCGGCCTGCGCATGCCCGTGGCCGTCAATGTGTCGGCGCTGCAGTTCCAGCAGGCGCACTTCGTCGAGACGGTCGCCGACGCGCTGCGCGACTCGATGCTGCCGGCCAGCATGCTCGAGCTGGAGCTGACCGAAGGCGTGCTGCTGGGCGACGTGGACGAGGCCCTGAAGCGCATGCAGGCGCTCGCCGCGCTGGGCGTGACCCTGTCCATCGACGACTTCGGCACGGGCTATTCGTCCCTGGCCTACCTCAAGAGCTTCCCCATCCAGCGGCTCAAGATCGACCGCAGCTTCGTGCAGGGGCTGCCGGGCGATGCCAGCGACGTCGGCATTGCCAACGCCATCGTCCAGATGGGCCGGGCCCTGGGCCTGCAAGTCATCGCCGAGGGCGTCGAGACCGAAGCCCAGCGTGACTTCCTCGCCCAGGCGGGCTGCCACGAGTTCCAGGGCTATCTCTTCGCGCGGCCGCTGCGGCCCGACGAGTTCGAGCAGCGCGTGCGACCACGCCGCCACGTCGTGGACTCGCCCGTCTCCGGGTGGCTGGGCCTGGCCAACGGTTGAGCCACCCGCGGGCGGGCCGGGCGCGCACAATGCGGCCATGCTCTACCGCTTCAAATCCAAGGCGGGTGCGGACGTCATCATGATGGCCGACGCCGCAGACCCCGTCTTTCGCCTGATGGGACGAGACCCTGCGCCGCAGGGCATCTTCGAAGCTGCCGCGTTGCCGGGCTATATCCAGCAGCTCGAGGCTGGCGTGGCCGCCGACGAGACGCAGTTCCAGCGCGCCGTCGACGAGGCCAAGGCCGCCGGGCAGCCGGCACCGCGCCGCCAGGGCGTGTCCCTGCGTCAGCGCGCCTGGCCGCTGCGCGAGCTGATGCAGCGCAGCGCCAAGGAAGGCGCCGACGTCGTCTGGGGCGTGTAGTGCTGGAGCAGGCGACCCGGCTCGTCGTCATCCGGCACGGCGAAACGCTCTGGAACCGCGCCACGCGCATCCAGGGCCACACCGACATCTCCCTCAGCGCCCTGGGCCTGGCCCAGGCCGAACGGCTCGCACAGGCCTTGGCCGACGAGCCGCTTGCGGCCATCTACGCCAGCGACCTCAGCCGTGCACGCCAGACTGCCGAGGCGGTCGCCGCACCGCATGGCCTGCCCGTGCGCCAGGACAGCGGCCTGCGCGAGCGGGCCTTCGGGCGTTTCGAGGGCCTGAGTTGGCAGGAGATCGACCAGGGTTACCCCGAGGATGCCGCCCGTTGGCGGCGGCGTGAGCCCGATTTCCCAGTGGGCGGGGGCGAGAGCCTGCTGGCGTTCAGCGCCCGCTGCCTGGACGCCGCGCGTCGCGCGGCGGCGGCCCATCCGGGCCAGACCATCGCGCTCGTGGCGCATGGGGGCGTGCTCGACTGCCTGTACCGCGCCGCCACCCGTGTCGCGTTGGACGCGCCGCGCAGCTGGCAGCTGGGCAACGCCACCATCAACCGGCTGCTGGCCACGCCCGAGGGCTTCACCCTCGTCGGCTGGAATGACGACCAACATTTGGCGGGCCTGAGCGCCGACGACATCGCGGCCTGAAGCGGGACGGCGTTCCATTCCTCCCCAAAAGGCACTGTTGCATCCACGCGTCGCTCATGTCGGGTCCGGCAAGAGCCGCTCCTATACTGGCTGTCACTGTCCTTCAGGCAGGGTTTACCGCCCCGCCCAACCTTTCTGAAAAGGCAAACGATGAAGAAGATTGCGCTCGTCGCCGCTCTGGCCGCCACCGCCGCCGCTCCGGCATTCGCTCAAAGCGTCACCCTGTGGGGCCGCCTGAACACCACCGTCGAAAGCCAGAAGATCGGCTCGCAAGACCGCAAGACCGTGGTCCAGAACAACTCTTCGCGCCTTGGCTTCAAGGGCACGGAAGACCTCGGCGGCGGCCTGAAGGCCTCGTTCTCCCTGGAGCACGGCCTGAACAGCGACACCGGCGCTGCCACCGGCGGCACCACCTTCTGGAACCGCGCTTCGTGGGTCCAACTGGAAGGCAGCTTCGGCGGCGTCCGTCTGGGCAAGTGGTTCCCGGGTTCGTACTTCGCGACCGCTGACTACGTCAGCAACCACAATCACGACACCGGCACCTCTGCCGACAACCTGTACGCCACGCAGTTCCAGACCAACAACAAGGTCTCGTACTTCACCCCGACCGCTGGCGGCTTCTCCGCTGAGCTGTCCGTGAGCGCTGGCGAAGGCGCCACGACCCGCGCGACCGACGTTGCCATCAACTACGACATGGGCCCCGCCCACGCCGGTTTCGGCTACGAGAAGAAGGGTGACTTCACCCAGTTCGCCGTGCGCGGCCTGTACGAATTTGGCCCCCTGATCGTCGGTGGCTACATCCAGCGCGCCGAGAACAGCTTCGGCGCCGCCGGCAAGAAGAACTGGAACGTCTGGCGCGCCTCCGGCATGTACGTCGTTGGTCAGTCCGAGTTCCACGTGAACTTCGGCAAGGCAGACAACATCCTCGTCGACGACGGCGCCAAGCAGCTGACCCTCGGCTACAACTACAACCTGAGCAAGCGCACCAAGGTGTACGGCTTCTGGACGAAGACCGACAACCAGTCCAAGGGCACCTACGCCACGGGCGCTGCCGGCCAGGACTTCTCGTCGCTGGCTGCTGGTATCCGCCACAACTTCTGATCCTCGCGATCCGAAGAGACAAAGCGCCCCGCGGGGCGCTTTTTTCATGGGCGTTCGCTGTCGGGTGGGCGCCGTGCGGCGCGGCGCCCGGCAGGCGCTACTCGGAGAAGAGGTCGGTGCGGCTGGGTGGCGCCAGCCCCAGGTGGCGCCAGGCCGCCAGCGTGGCCACGCGGCCGCGCGGCGTGCGCTGGAGGAACCCCTGCTGGATGAGGTAGGGCTCGATGACGTCTTCGATCGTGCCTGCCTCCTCGCCGATGGCGGCTGCCACGTTCTCCAGGCCCACGGGGCCGCCGTCGAAGCGGTGCACGATGGCCTCCAGGAACTTGCGGTCCATGAGGTCGAAACCCTGGGGGTCGACGTCCAGCATGGCGAGCGCCTTGTCGGCGATGCCCGCGACGATCCGGCCGTCAGCCTTGACCTCGGCGTAGTCGCGCACGCGGCGCAGCAGCCGGTTGGCGATGCGTGGCGTGCCGCGGGAGCGGCGGGCAATCTCCAGCGCGCCGTCGGCGTCGATGGGGGCGCCGAGCAGCCCCGCCGAGCGGGTCACGATGCGCTGCAGCTCGGCCGGTGTGTAGAACTCCAGCCGCGCCACGATGCCGAAGCGGTCGCGCCGCGGGTTGGTCAGCATGCCGGCGCGGGTGGTGGCGCCGACCAGCGTGAAGGGGGGCAGGTCGAGCTTGACCGAGCGCGCCGCCGGGCCCTCGCCGATCATGATGTCGATCTGGAAGTCCTCCAGCGCCGGGTAGAGGATCTCCTCCACCACCGGCGAGAGGCGGTGGATCTCGTCGATGAACAGCACGTCGTGAGGTTCGAGGTTGGTGAGGATCGCCGCCAGGTCGCCGGCGCGTTCCAGCACCGGCCCGGAGGTGTGGCGCAGGTTGACGCCCATTTCGTGGGCGATGATGTGCGCCAGCGTCGTCTTGCCCAGGCCCGGCGGGCCGAACAGCAGGACATGGTCGAGCGCTTCCTTTCGCTTGCGTGCCGCCTCGATGAAGATCGACAGCTGGTCGCGGATCTTCTGCTGGCCGACGTATTCCTCCAGCCGGCGCGGGCGCAGCGCACGCTCGATCTGCGCTTCCTGCGAGGACTCGGGCGCGGCGGAAATCAGGCGGTCGGTCTCGATCATGGCTGCGACGCGGTCCACTTCTCGGCGAGAACGTGGCCGAGCGCCAGCAGCACCGGGCCGAGGAAGATGCCGATGAAGCCGAAGGCCAGCACCCCGCCGAAGACCCCCAGGGCGATCAGCAGGATCGGCAGGCTGGCGGTGCGGCTGATCAGCAGCGGCTTGACGAAGTTGTCCACGCTGCTGATCACGGCCACGCCCCACACCGCCATGAAGATGGCCCAGCCGGTCTGGCCCTGGTCGTAGAGCCAGAAGGCGGCGCCGCCCCAGATCAGCGGCGGCCCGACCGGCACCATCGAGAGGAAGAAGATCGCCGCGGCGAGCAGCATGGCACCGGGCACGCCGGCAATCAGGAAGCCGATCAGCGCCACCAGCGCCTGCGCGGCGGCGGTGCCGACGATGCCGACCATCACCCCCATCACCGTGTTGCGGGCCAGCCCCAGCATCTGTTCCCCCAGCGCGCCGCCGAGCCGGCGGCTGCCGCTTTGCAGGCGCGCGACCAGCGCCGCGCCGTCGCGGTAGAAGAAGAAGCCGATGAACAGCACCAGCACCAGCTGCAGCAGGCCCTCGCCGGTGAGCGCCACGGTCTTCAGCAGCACCGTGCGCGCCGGATCGTAGAGCTGCTTGAGCAGCTTGTTGAACTCCTCGCGGCTCTCGGCCAGGCTCTGCCAGTAGGCGACGAGCTGGTCGCCGACGAGCGGGATGCGGGCGAGCCATTCGGGCGGGCCGTGCAGGGCGCGCTCGATCACCCCGCGCAGCTTTTCCGTGAGCGGCGGCACTGCGTCGGCGACGCCGAGGGCGAGGAACACCATCGGCAGCAGCACGACCAGCATCAGCAGCAGGGTCATCAGCGTGGCGGTGAGGGCCGGCCGGCCGCCGAGGCGCTCGAGCAGCCAGGCATGCAGCGGCCAGGTGGTGACGCAGACGATGGCGGCGAAGAGGATGGCCGCGATGAAGGGCTGCAGGATCAGGAAGCAGCCGAGCGCCAGCAGGGTGACGAGGACGATGCGGGCGAGATTCTTGTAGTCCATGGGCAGGAAATTGTACCCGCGCGATGGCCTGTTCAGGTTTTCGAGAGGGTCTTCAGCGCCTGACGGATACCGTCGGACACCGACACCTCGGCGGGCAGGGCCTTCAGCGCAGTCTGTGCCTCGCGCTCGTTGTAGCCCAGGGCGAGCAGCGCGTTGAGGATGTCGTTGGTCGACGAGACGGCCGCCGCCGGCGCCACGGCAACGATGCCCTTCATGCGGTCGCGCAGTTCCAGCAGCAGGCGTTCCGCCGTCTTCTTACCGATGCCGGGGATCTTCGTCAGGCGGCCGGCCTCCTGCGCCGCCACCGCCTGGGCGAGCTCGGCCACCGAGAGGCCGGAGAGCACCGCCAGGGCGGTGCGAGCGCCGATGCCGGAGATCTTCAGCAGCTGGCGGAAGGCGGCGCGCTCGGCCTCGCTGGCGAAGCCGAACAGCTGGTGGGCGTCCTCGCGCACCGCCAGGTGGGTGTGCAGGGTGACGCTCTCGCCGGCGGCGGGCAGGTTGTAGAAGGTGCTCATCGGCACGTCCACCTCGTAGCCGACGCCGGCGACCTCGAGCGTGATCTGCGGCGGATTCTTTTCGACGAGTATGCCGGTCAGGCGGCCGATCATGGGGTGCTCCCTGGTGAGCTGGCGATTGTAGCGGGAGTGCAAAAAAAAAGCGCCCTGCAACGAGGGCGCTGGGCACACGGACGGCGTGTGTAAAACTTGCAGGGGAGGAAGTGCTTACCTGCAAGCGTATTAGACTCCAACCCGGGACCCGTCCGCATCATCCAATCGGGTGATACCGAAAGTAATACGCCTGTAATGACAAGGAGTTAGGCGAATGGCCTAACCGAGCCGGCCGCGCCGCACGCGCAGCCCGGCGGTGGACAGGGCGCCCAGGCCCTGGCCGCCGTGGGCGTGGCAGATGGCGCAGGCCAGGGCGTCGGCGGCGTCCGGGCTGGGGTCCCCCGGCAGGGCCAGCAGGCGCCGCACCATGTGCTGCACCTGCTCCTTGGCGGCGTGGCCGTTGCCGACCACCGACTGCTTGACCTGCAGGGCGGTGTATTCGGCGACGGGCAGCTCGGCATCGACCGCGGCGCAGATGGCGGCGCCGCGCGCCTGGCCGAGCAGCAGGGTGGACTTCGGATTGACGTTGACGAAGACGATCTCGACGGCGACTTGCTGCGGGCGGTGCTCGGCAATCACTTCGCGCAGGCCGCCGAGGATGGTCTTCAGGCGCAGCGGCAGGGCGCCGTCATCGGGCGTCTTGACGCAACCGCTGGTGACGTAGGCGAGCCGGGTGCCGTGTTTCTCGATGATGCCGAAGCCGGTGACCCGCAGGCCGGGGTCGACGCCGAGGATGCGGATGGGCGCCGCGGCGTCCCCCACGGCCCTCAGGCCTCGTCCATGACGGCGGTGCTGTAGACCTCCTGGACGTCGTCGAGGGCGTCGAGGGCGTCGAGCAGCTTCTGCATTTTCGTCGCGTCCTCGCCGGTCAGTTCGGTCTCGTTGAGCGGCTTGAGCGTCACGTCGGCCACCTCCGCCTTGAGGCCGGCCTGTTCCAGCCCGGCCTTGACGGCATGAAAGTCGGCCGGCGCGCAGAGCACCTCGATGCTGCCGTCCTCGTTGGCCACCACGTCCTCGGCGCCGGCTTCCAGCGCCGCCTCCATCACCTTGTCCTCGCTGGTGCCGGGGGCGAAGAGGAACTGGCCGCAGTGCTTGAACTGGAAAGACACCGAGCCTTCGGTGCCCATGTTGCCGCCGTTCTTGGCGAAGGCGTGGCGCACGTCGGCGACGGTGCGCGTCTTGTTGTCGGTGAGGCAGTCCACCATCACCGCGGCGCCGCCGATGCCGTAGCCCTCGTAGCGGATTTCCTCGTAGCTGGCGCCGTCCAGTTCGCCGGCGCCGCGCTTGATGGCGCGCTCGACGGTGTCCTTCGACATGTTGTTGTCGAAGGCCTTGTCCATCGCCAGGCGCAGGCGCGGGTTGCTGTCTGCGTCGCTGCCGCCCATCTTGGCGGCGACGGTGATTTCCTTGATGAGCTTGGTGAAGACCTTGCCGCGCTTGGCGTCCTGGCGCCCCTTGCGGTGCTGGATGTTGGCCCATTTGGAGTGGCCGGCCATGTGGAACCTCTCGTCGAAGTGCTGCTGATAAAATGCGATTTTACACTCACAGGGAGCCTGCCGATGGCCCAGCCGCTCGTCATTGCGAAATCCGGCGAACTCGATCTGGCCCTGCTGCCGCAGATGGCCAACCGCCATGGCCTCATCACCGGCGCCACCGGCACCGGCAAGACCGTCACCCTGCAGACGCTGGCGGAGCACTTTTCTAACCTCGGCGTGCCCTGCTTCATGTCGGACGTCAAGGGCGATCTCTCCGGCATCTCCCAGCCCGGCGGCGGCAACGCCAAGGTGGCCGAGCGGGTGGCGCTGCTGAAGCTCGAGGGCTTTGCGCACCAGGGCTATCCCGTCACCCTGTGGGACCCGTTCGGCGAGGCCGGCCACCCGGTGCGGGCCACCGTCTCCGACATGGGTCCGCTGCTGCTGGCACGCCTGCT